>NZ_CP035534.1:1200000-1800000 GCF_009068765.1 Sulfurimonas hydrogeniphila | reverse complement strand
ACTAGCTCGGTAATTTTAGCAGGATAAATCTTGCCAAAATCCAAATCTTCATCAAGCGTTCTGTCATTGACATAAATTTCACCGTCAATCTCCGGTGCCCAGATAAGTTCTCTTGCGCTTAAAAGATACTCATGTTCATCACTCTCCCCGTCTATGACGATTTGTGTGGTTTTGCCGACCTCTTTTTGAAGAGATTTTTTTGTGCACTCTGCTGCAATATCACCAAGAATCTGTGCACGTTCAGCTTTGACTTTTTCTGAGATTTTATCTTGCATATCATGGGCTGAAGTCGTCTCTTCATCAGAATAGGAAAAAACATTGATGCGGTCAAAGCCGAAATTTTGTGCAAAATTACACATCTCATCAAACATTGCCTCTGTTTCATGCGGATGTCCGACGATGAAACTTGTGCGTACAAAAGAGTCTGGCAGGCTTCTCATGTAGTTCAGCAGTTTGAGTGTTTTTTCTTTGCCGAATCCGCGTTTCATAATACGCAGCATCTCATCGTTAATGTGCTGGATAGGCATATCAAAATAGTTGTGAAACACTTTGCTTTTTGCAATATTTTTCAGAAGTTTCATGCTTGTAGTTGAAGGGTAGAGATAGAGAATTCTCGCAGATTTGACACCCTCAATCAGTTCAATTCTCTGAATAAGCAGAGAAAGTCCGTCTTTGATATTTTGGTCACGCAGATAAGAACTTGAATCCTGTGAAACAAAAGAGAAATCCCAGTAGCCTTTTTTGACAAGTCCTTCAACTTCCTTGGCGATAGAATCTAAATTACGCGAGTTTAATTTACCTTTAAAAGAGGGAATCGCACAAAAACTGCATGTCTGATTACACCCTTCTGAGAGTTTGATGTAGGCATGGTATGTAGAACCTGTTACAACACGCTCAGCACCGTCAATAAGGTACACTTCATCAGAAAAACGGCTCTTTTTCTCAACCAAAAGCTCATCAATTTTGTCATAATCACCCACACCGGTAAAAATATCAACCTCGGGAATCTGCTCCATCAACTCCTCTTGATAGCGCTCGCTCAGGCAGCCTGCCATCACAAGAAGTGAATCCTCTTTTCGTGCATCATGCAGAGAAAGCACGGTATTGATTGATTCTTCTTTTGCCGCGTCAATAAAACCGCAGGTATTGACAATAATGACATCGGCTTCTTCATTATTGTCTGTGAGTTCAAAATTTTGTAGTTTTCCCATCATCACTTCTGTATCGACCAGGTTTTTGGTACATCCGAGTGAAACTATGTGGAGTTTGTTGCTCATATCTCTTCTTTGTATTGTTTTTGCTTCATGGCAATTTAAAATTCATTTTCTGAATGGCTTTTTTGAAACCCGTACTTTAATGCCCTCTTGGAACCGGTACTTCAGTGCCGGCTGTTGCAATAGTCTTGCCACTCTCAGCCCGGACTGAAGTCCGCGTTCCAAAAAAGCTGCTTCATTTAAGGCAATAAGATCAAAATTGATTTTAAATTACGATATATTTGTGTAATTATACCGTATAATTAGCCTATGAAAAACTATGATGTAATTATTCTTGGTGCCGGGGCGAGTGGACTGATGTGTGCAGGCAGTCTAAGTAAAAAAATGAGCATCGCTATAATCGAGGGCAATGAAAAAGCTGCCAAGAAACTCAAAATTTCCGGTGGAGGTAAATGTAATATTACCAATGTCAATGTGCAGATAAATAATTTTGACGGTGAAGAGAGATTACTCTCAGCAGCCTTTAAACAATTCACGAAAGATGATTTATTGGACTTTTTGGACAGAAACAGGGTAGCGTTGGAGCTGAGAAAAGGACGCTACTATTTTTGTAAAAACTCTTCGGATGATATTATCAATGTATTGAAAAAAAATGCAAAAAACAGTGAAATTATTTTGAACAACAAAGTGTTACATGTAAGCAAATCAGAAGATTTTTTTACAGTTACGACAGACAAAAACAAATACACGGCAAAAAAAGTTGTTGTAGCCACCGGTGGAAAAAGTTTTCAAACGCTTGGTGCAAGTGATGTAGGGTTGCAAATTGCAAAAAGCTTTGGTATCGGTGTGAAAGAATTTACGCCTGCACTTGTCGGGCTTACACTGCAAAAAGAGCAGTTTTGGATGAAAGAGCTCAGCGGGCTGAGCTGCTATGTACATGTAAAGGTGGCAGATAAAATGCTCAAAGAAGAGATGCTTTTTGCGCATAAAGGCATTAGCGGTCCTGCCATACTTTCTGCTTCACTCTATTGGAAAAAAGGGGAAATAAGCATAGACTTTTTGCCCAATAAAAATATTTTAGATTTGGTGCAAAAGAGTAAAAAACTGGTGAGTTCACTCATCCCCTTGCCAAAAAGACTTGCAAAAGCTCTTTTGTCCGCGATAGATTTTAAAGACAAAGAGTGTACAAAACTGAGCAAACATGACAAAGAGGCATTAAAAACATTGCACAATTATACCTTTACTCCTGCGGGAAATTTTGGTTTTAGCAAAGCGGAGGTAAGCAGAGGCGGTGTTTTGGCAGATGAGCTTACATATAATGGCTTGGAATCAAAAAAAGTAAAAGGTCTCTATTTTATAGGCGAAGTTGTAGATGTAACGGGCGAACTCGGGGCTATAATTTTCAGTGGGCATTTTCAAGTGCCTACAGTTGTGCTAAATTTATAAAATAAAAAATTTAAAGTTTCAATTGTTTCATAAAATTATTTGCAATCATTTCACCTCTGATCTTAAAAATATCTGCGGCTTTTTTTTCATACAGTCTGTCTATAGTTTCTGAAAAAAGTTCCAGCCATCTTTGAAAACTCTCTTTGTTAAGTCCGGGCATATCCAAGTGCGGTGTTATGGGGTACCGTTATAACTGTTGTCGCCTGTTGTCATCGCTGCCCAAAAGTCTGTCAGAAGATTAAGATGATGCTGCCATTCATCCGAAATCATCTCATCCCCAAGTTTTTCAATAAAAAAATCAGCGATAAGGTCGTCTTTGAGTACACTGCTGTAAAAGCGGTCAACCATAACGCGAATGTTTTTTTTCGTAATAGTTTGGTATTGCATAAAACCTCGTTTGTCTGTTTTGTATAAAATTATATTATATAATAGCAGAGGTTTACTTGATATAAATCAATCAGAAATACATTATAATCTTTGATGTTTCTTTCATTTGGCTATAATTCCATTAATGAAAAAGAAACCAGAATTTAAAGTAGTATCACCCTATGAACCGGCGGGTGATCAACCGACAGCTATAAAAAAACTCTCCGACTCCATACTGAAAGGGAATCGCTATCAGACACTTGAAGGGGTCACGGGGAGCGGAAAAACCCATACGATGGCACGCGTTATAGAAAATGTAAAAATGCCGACTATCATTATGACACACAATAAAACGCTTGCCGCACAGCTTTACTCAGAATTTCGTCAGTTTTTTCCAAACAATCATGTCGAATATTTTGTTTCTTATTATGATTACTATCAGCCTGAAGCCTACATCCCGCGTCAGGATCTTTTTATAGAAAAAGATTCCGCTATCAATGATGAACTTGAACGTCTTCGACTTTCCGCTACGGCAAACCTGCTTTCGTATGATGATGTTATCGTCATCGCCTCTGTTTCTGCAAACTATGGTTTGGGAGATCCTGAGGAGTACCAAAACATGGTGCAGTCTTTGGCCGTCGGTGATGAAATAGCGCAGAAGAAACTGCTTTTGCGTTTGGTGGAAATGGGATATTCCCGAAATGACAGCTATTTTGACAGCGGGCATATTCGCGTGAACGGAGAAAGCATAGATATCTATCCGCCGTATTTTGAACAAGAAGCAATCCGTGTCGAATTTTTCGGTGATGAAATAGAGGCAATTTATACCTTTGATGTCATAGATAACAAACGTCTTGAAGAGCATAAAAGTGTTACTGTTTATGCGACTTCACAGTTTAGTGTTTCTCAGGAAAAAATGGCTGTGGCTGTCAAACGCATAGAAGAAGAGCTTGATGAACGTTTGGCATATTTTCAAAAAGAGGGAAAATTAGTCGAGTATCAAAGACTCAAACAGCGTGTCGAATTTGACCTGGAGATGTTGCAGACAACCGGAATGTGCAAGGGTATTGAAAACTATTCAAGACTTTTGACAAATAAAAAACCGGGAGAAGCCCCTTTTACATTGCTTGACTATTTTGAACAAAACCATAAAGAGTATCTTGTTATCGTAGATGAATCCCATGTTTCTCTGCCGCAATACAGGGGGATGTATGCGGGTGACAGAGCCAGAAAAGAGGTGCTTGTCGATTACGGCTTTCGTCTGCCGTCAGCCCTCGACAACCGTCCGCTAAAGGCAGAAGAGTATATAAACAAAGCACCGTATTATCTTTTTGTTTCAGCAACGCCTTCTGAATATGAGTTGGAAATGTCGGCAGTCAAAGCGGAACAGATTATCCGTCCCACAGGACTGCTTGACCCTGTTATAGAGATAAAACCATCAGACAATCAGGTAGAAGATATCCATGATGAGATTAAAAAGACCATTGTCAAAGACGAACGTGTTTTAATTACGGTTTTGACGAAAAAAATGGCAGAGGCCCTGACAAAATATTTGGCGGATTTGGGCATTAAAGTACAGTATATGCACTCAGATATTGATACAATCGAGCGAAACCAAATTATTCGTTCATTGCGTCTGGGTGAGTTTGACGTGCTTATAGGCATCAACCTGTTGCGTGAAGGTCTGGATCTGCCGGAGGTTTCTCTTGTGGCAATTTTGGATGCGGACAAAGAGGGATTTTTACGAAGTGAAACGGCACTTGTACAGACTATAGGACGCGGAGCGAGAAATGAAAACGGTCGGGTTATTCTGTATGCAAACAAAATGACAGGCTCTATGCAAAGAGCCATCGACAAAACAAATGCAAGACGGGCAATTCAAGAAGCGTATAACAAGAAGCATGGCATAACGCCAAAAACAACAAAACGGGCCCTGGATGAAAATCTTAAAGTTGAAGATCATGGCGGGCTCTACCAAAAATACAAAAAACAGGATAAAATACCGCCAAGTGAAAGAAAAGCAATGATAAAAGAGCTTTCCTTAAAAATGAAAGAGGCTGCCCGTGAGCTAAATTTTGAAGAAGCGGCACGACTGCGTGATGAAATCACAAAAATTAAAAAACTTTAGATTTGCTTTTTGGAACCCGTATTTCAGTGCGGGCTTTGTGTCTTTCAAGATTCAAGACTGGGTTACAAAAAAATATAGCAATTTAGAAAGCAAAAAGCAATAAATAAGGAGCAACAATAAAATATGGAAGATACATTCAGTAATTTGGCAACATACGGGTATATAGGACTTTTTTTATACTCTTTAGGCGGCGGATTCATCGGACTTGTAGCAGCAGGTGTTTTGAGTTTTATGGGGAAGATGGATTTGACACTTTCAATCAGTATTGCCTTTTTGGGCAATGCGCTTGGAGATGTTTTACTTTTTTGGCTGACAAGATACCAGAAGTCTATGATGGTTGAGGGGCTGCGTAAACATAGACGTAAACTCGCACTTGCACATATACTTATAAAAAAACATGGGGATTGGGTTATTTTTATTCAAAAGTTTATATACGGTTTAAAAACTGTCGTACCGATTGCAATAGCATTGACAAAATATGACTTTAAAAAGTTTGCAATATTAAATATTTTTGCAGCTGCTGTGTGGGCTTTGGCATTTGGTTTGAGCAGTTACTACTTCGGGGCTGTTTTGAGTAAGTTTGCCCTGTATATTAATGATAACAAATGGATAGCCCCTGTAATTTTGCTTACTATCGGCGGAGCAGTTTGGATCTATCTGGAAAAGGCTACGAAAAAAAAATAGCTTGAAAGAGAGTAAGAGTAAAAAGCCAAAAAGCTTTTTACTTTTCTACCTTGGGACCTGCTGCAGAGAAGTCAAATTCGCTGTCGGCATCCTGGTATCTTTTAAAGTTTTCCACAAACATATCTGCAAGTTTGTCGCGGGTTGCGTCAAAGGCCTCTTTGTCTTCCCAGGCATTTCTGGGGTTTAAAAGGTCAGGGTTGATATCTCCCAGCGTTTTAGGTACCTGCAGTCTGAATGTTTCTGTTGTATCAAATTCACTTTCATTGATGGTACCGTCAAGTATGGCATTGATGCATGCACGGGTGTCTTTTAAACTCATACGTTTGCCGACACCGTATCCTCCACCGGTCCAACCTGTGTTGACAAGATAAACATTTACATTGTGTTTGTCAATTTTTTCGCCGAGAAGTTTGGCATACACTGTAGGATGCAGCGTCATAAATGCTTCACCGAAACATGCAGAGAACGTTGCAACCGGCTCGGTAATACCACGTTCTGTTCCGGCAACTTTTGCAGTGTATCCGCTGAGGAAGTAGTACATTGCCTGTTCTCGGGTCAGTTTTGAAACCGGAGGCAGTACACCAAACGCATCGGCAGAGAGAAAGATAATGTTTTCAGGGTGTCCTGCCATTAAATCAGGCTTGTGGTTTTTTATGTGTTCAATAGGATAAGAAACACGGGTGTTTTCGGTTTTGGAACCGTCATCATAGTCAACTTCACCGTCATCATGCATAACAACATTTTCCAAAAGTGCATCTTTTTTGATTGCACCGTAAATTTCAGGTTCACTTTTTGCGTCAAGGTTAATGACTTTTGCATAACATCCCCCCTCAAAGTTAAAGACGCCGTAATCATCCCAACCATGTTCGTCATCACCGATGAGGGCACGTTTTGGATCTGTTGAAAGTGTTGTTTTTCCGGTTCCGCTCAGTCCAAAAAACAGAGCAGTGTCTCCGCGTTCTCCAACATTTGCAGAACAGTGCATGGAGAGTTTTCCGTCAAGCGGCAGCCAGTAGTTCATCATTGAAAAAATACCTTTTTTCAACTCACCGCCATACCAGGTACCACCGATTATAGCCATGTTTCTTTCGATATCAAAGAGAACAAAAACTTCAGAGTTCATGCCGTGTTCTTTCCATTTGTCATTGACAGCTTTACAGGCATTTAAAACAGTAAAATCAGATTTAAATGATGCAAGTTCGGAAGGAGTGGGGCGAATAAACATATTTTTAACAAAATGAGACTGCCAGGCAATCTCTGTCACAAAACGAATAGATTTTTTTGAAGCGGGACTTGCGCCACTGTATACATCAGTCACATAAAGATTTTTCCCAGAAAGCTGTTCACGGGAAAGATCCAGAAGCTCATTGAAAATTTCTTCACTGATTTTTTGGTTGACATCTCCCCATGCTATGTATTTATTAGATGGTTCACGGTCAACAAAATATTTGTCTTTGGGTGAACGGCCTGTAAATATACCTGTATCTACAGCAGTTGCACCTGTTTTGGTTTTTCTTACTTCACCATTTTCAAGTTCATGCTTGATTAATTCATCATAGTCAAGGTTATGATAAATTTTTCCGACATTTTTAAGTCCTAAATCTTCTAATTCTTTTGTTATGCTCATAGTTTACCTTGTGGTATATGTAATAATTGATACTTTTTAGCAGTGTATCATCTCTAGAGCGAAATTATACTACTTCTAAACATAAATTAAAAGTAAAATAGATTGTTTTTCAAAATATTATAGAAAAGAAAAAGATATTCGCAAAAAGTTTGAAAAAGAAAATTGGTTTAAGGATTTTTTGGTAGAATTTTACTCTTCATTTACTACAGCTCGATTAACTCAGTGGTAGAGTACTACCTCGACAAGGTAGGAGTCACTGGTTCAAATCCAGTATCGAGCACCATCATAACAAAATTTATAAAAAAATCACATATTTGTTACTTAAGTTCCATTGCTTTTTATTCCAAAAGATGTATAATCATAAAAAACAGACAGGAGTATACAATGGAAAGAAAAATTATAATCGAAGGTGATATTTCTATAGTAAGTCTGAGCAATGTCGGGACTTTTGAGGAATTTAATTTAGAAAACGAGGAAATCAACGAAGAATCAGAAATAAAAAGCATTATGGAAGAGATTGATGCTTATGCGCAAAGCGGTGAGCTTGATGCTGTAACTGACGTATGTACATATAAAGTCATGAACGGTGAGGAGATTGAGTATCTTGCATGTGCTGATGAAGAGAATGAAGAAAAAGAAATTTCAATGGAGAGTTTTAAACTGGTCAATCAAACACTCAAACCTATTAAAAACCTCTTAACAAAGGCATGCAAGGGCGATATAATATATCTAAGAAAAGAGCAGGGAAAAGCAAATATAATGCTGAGTCTTGAAATAAACAACAGCGATGAGGCTATGAGCTTTTCCTATTTTGACTGCAGTACAGACCTGGATGAGTATGATTTATTGCGTGAGAGTTACTATGATGTAGTCTGTGATACTTTTTTACCAGAATCCCTGGCAACACAGGAGAATAAAGCTACTGTAGAAAATTTTGTTTTTGAACCGCAGATTATTTACGGGGAACTGTATAAAGTCATAGAAAATGAAGAGGGGCTGAAATCTTTACAAAAAATAGAATTTCCAGGATATTATTTTCAAGATGCCCAAAGAGATATTGACGAATAGGGAGATTATTTAAAGGGCATTTTTGACATGATAATCTCTTTTTGATCTACATAGCGCCTGCAGTTTTTTCCTCCCAGACTTTTACAGGTTTCTTGCCAAAGTCTGGAGTGCCCATCATTTCTTACAGCATTTTGATGGAGTTTAAAAAGAAGAGCATGGGCATATTCATGAGGGATTACATCCGAAATCATATAAGGCATACTCTCCTGCATTACCTTTTTGTTTAAAAATATCTTTATCTTTCCGTTTTTGTAAGAGGTCAGACCATAAAGTCTTCCCGGCACTTTATCTGTAATAATAATTGGAAACCTGTAAATGAAACCAAAATTGTCCTGCATGTGTTGTAAAACATCCTGCTCTTTTGCCTGTATTTGATTGATATATGTTTGTGGAAGAGGATTGTGCTTAAATTGATAGCTTTGGTAAGAGTTGAAAATGAGAATACTCCCAAAAATAAAGATGACAGCTATAAAAATGTATTCAAGTTTTTTACCAAAGATGTTGCAGTCCTGTTTGGTGGAGCTGTGCGGAATCGAACCGCAGTCCGAAACCTGGCTACTCCCAACGTCTACATGCTTAGAAAGGTTGTTTAATCTCGTCTTGCTTCACACAACCTGCAAAGCTACGCAAGACCAGTCTCAAGGATTCGTCTTGAGCTGAGACAGACTTAAGATATATCTAAATGAAGGGTTATACTTCGAGTCCTGCTTATTTAGAATCCACAGGTGAAGCAGCCCGCCTCTTACGAGGGGTTAAAACTTAAGCTACTGCTAAAGCTGGGCGATAATTTGTATTGTTTGCGTTTAAGCAATTGTGAGCCGTCTAACGGAATGCTCAGTCCGACATGCAGTTGGGAGCCACCAGATCCCGTCGAAACCAGGTCAGCCCCATATTTATTACTTATTTTAAAAGTAATAATATATTATACCAAATATATTTGTTAATTTGTAAATAGTAGGATGCTTTTTTAGCTGGTTTATTTTATCCATGCTGCTATTTTATCTGAGAATTTTGTGATTTTGGCAGTTAAAAAAGAGAGAAAGCGAGTGTAGTAAAGCAAAATAAAATTAAATTTTTTGCCATTTCTGATTAAGAAAAGAAGAACTTTTTCATAGTAAAGGACTATATCACCTGCCGGTACAGGTTTTATATTTTGAAACTTTTTTATTTTCCTTATAAAAAGAGTGATAAAGATGCTCAAAAACAAGGGGTACAGGAAAGGGAGGGCATTCAGCTCTCTCATAATTTCTACAGAAAAGTCTAAAGAAAATGGCAAAGAGAGAATGCCTGCAAGAAGCAAAATCCAAGGCCAAAGCAGAGAAAAACTTGTACTGACCCCAAAAGGAGCTGCAGCCGGCCGAACCAAATACAGCAATCTTATCATAAGCAATGTTGTATTTACAGTGCCGATAACAAGAAGTACGGAAAGCATACTGCTCCAAGGTGCTGCAAAGTACGCGGTATAACTTTTTACCAAATATTTTGCTGTCATGCCGCTGCTATAGGGCACAGCTGCCAATGCAAGAGCAGGTATACAGAGTCCGAGCCATATCGCATATCTTTGCAGTTTATTTGTGCTGCCAAGCATGCCGACACCTAAAAAAAGAGCTCCTTTGCTGAGGCCATGATGCAAAGCAAAAAAAGTGATACCGGCCAAGATACTCTTCCAATGCTCAGGCAGATAAAATCCAAAACCTATAAGCATAGTCATAATCCCCATCTGGCTTATGCTTGAATAGGCTAAAAGTGTTTTGGGATTACGTTGTGTCAAGCCTATAATGACTCCGTAAAATTGTGCTAAAAGACCTAAAAGTATAATGCCTGCTGCCCAGTAGAGGGAGATGATCTCTCCTAATGGAAGGAATCGCAACCATCCCAAAAGTCCGGCATTTATCATTGCACCGGAGAGAACTGCACTTGCAGGTGTGGGCGCTACGGGATGCGCAAGAGGCAGCCATACATGTAAACCGATAATCCCTGCCTTTATACCAAAAGCAGTAAAAAGCAACAGGATTACTAAATTTTTATTCGGGTTGTTTATAAATCCTGTTCGTACAGATTCAAATGAAGTTACATCAGATGTCTGCGCCAGTAATAAAAAAGCAACAAAAAGCATCACTTCGCCAATAACAACCAAAATTATATAGACTAATCCTGCATCAAAGGCTTCCTTGTCTTTATTAAAGACGACAAGTCCATATGAAGCAAAGCTCATTAAAGTAAAAAAAAGATAAAAGCTGAAAATATCCTGAGATATTACAAGTCCAAAGTTTCCGGCCATTGCAAGCAGAAAAAAACTATAAAAAGAGATCTGTCTGTCTTCTTTGGAAAAATATGCTTTTGTGTAGATGCCGGCAACAGACCAAAGGAGTGCACTGTCAAGCAAAAAAAGAGTTCCTGTGGCATCGAGTCCGATTTTCATACCAAGAAGCAACCATGGAAAATTCCAATGAGCGATGCTAGGCGAGACAAGTAAAGCGGCAAAAAGTGCAGGGATACCTGCCCATGCAGCAAGCGATAAAGTTATAGGACGGATTTTTTTTAGAGACAACAGGGGAACCAGCATTAGAGGCCAGAGTACACCCAATAAGAGCAGGCTGTTTACAGACGTTTCATACATTTTAAAAAAACTCCCGCTGGGTAATGAGATGCACCCATGCTAAAGGACTCCAGGGAGAAGCGGCGAACAGACCAAAAGAAAGAGCAAAAAATGCTGTAATAAGCGGCGGCCATAAGAGACTGAGTTTTGTTTCCCCTTTTGAAAAATTATGTTCATCAGGCCAGGATTTTGGAGGTGCCAAAAACCATGCTCGATAAAGTATAGGTAAAAAGTATCCTGCATTCAGGAGACTGCTCGCAGCAAGTACAGCTATTACCCACCCCTGCCCGGATTCCAAAGCACCAAGTCCCAGGTACCATTTCGTAATAAATCCTGCAATCGGAGGTATACCGATCATGCCAAGGGCGCCGATAGTAAAAGACACCATAGTCCAGGGCATGCGTTTTGCGATGCCGTTCATTTGGCTTACCTGATATACGCCAAGTGTTTCTGCAAAATTTCCTGCTCCAAAAAAGAGAGTGATTTTCATAACACCTTGGTGCACAAGATGTATAATTCCCCCTGTTGTTGCGATGGGACCCACTATGGCAATACCAAGGATGATATAAGAAACCTGGCTTATTGTAGAAAAAGCCAGCCTTCGTTTGAGATTATCCTGAAAAAGTGCTCTGAGAGAGCCGTATATGATAGTGATGGAAGCTATAACAGCCAGAGGTGTTGTCAAACCAAGAAAAGCTGCTGTTTCAAGTCCGTATACTTCATATACAACGCGTACTATACCGAATGCTCCTGCTTTGACAACGGCGACTGCATGCAAGAGAGCACTTACCGGTGCCGGAGCCACCATGGCTTGCGGCAGCCATCCATGCAGAGGAAAGAGTGCTGCTTTGACACCGAATCCTGCAATTAAAAGGATGAAAATTATTACAAGAGCCGAAGAATGCTCTTGCAGTATTGTTTGCACAAATCCTTTTGGCGTAAACTCAAGTGTACCGGTTAATGTATAAAGCCATACTGTTCCCAGCAATAACAAGGCACCTCCAATCAGAGTATAGAGAAGGTATCTGCTGCCTGCAAGACGGGACTCTTCAGTACCTCTATGGATAATAAGAGGGTAGGCAGAAAGTGTCAGTATTTCATAAAAAAGCAAAAAAGTGATGAGGTTTCCGGATAAGGCAATGCCAATAGTGGCCGTAATACAAAGATTGAAAAACCCGAAAAAACGGCTGCTATGCGCAGATCCCTCCAGATAACCAATAGCATAGATTGTGGTTATAAACCACAAAACACTTGAAAGCCCTGTAAAAAAAAGAGCAAAAGGTCCGGCACGCAAACTGATATCAAGATTCTGGATAAGCGCAAAACGTATTTCATAATGTTCTCCGTAATAGACACCGACAAACATCCATATGACTAAAACAAGTGTTATAAAAATCCCTGAAAGGTTCAAAAGTGTACGAAGAGTATGTTGCTTTTCTGAAAGTCTGAAGATTATCAGAGCAGGCAGAAATGAACTTAAAACTACAAACAGGGGAATGTATGTGTTAAAACTCACGGGGCTGCTCCAATGTTTCCAAAAGGATTTCCGATATGTATCAGCGAAAGCAGTGGTGTGGCAAAAAAACCTGTCAAAATTGCCATTATCGCAAGACACAGAGGTACAAGTTCCATTGAGAGAGGAATGTTTTGTGCCTTTTGTGTACGAGTGGTCTTTGTAAAAGTGAACCCTAAAACCTTGAAAATATATCCTGCAGCCAACAATCCGCCCAGAAGAACTACTGCGGTTATTCCCCAGTTGTTGTCTGCAAGTGATGCTTCAAGGAGAAACCATTTGCCTATAAAACCGCCACTGAGGGGTAATCCGATAATACTCACTCCCGCTAAAGCAAAAGCAGCAGTACTCAAAGGAAGCCTTTGTGCAATACGGTCCAAATCAATGATACGGTCATGCCCGTGAAAATGCAATAAATTTCCTGCTACAAGGAACAAAGCACTTTTTGCCAGTGCATGTGAGAGCATAAGATAGATAAGTGCGCTCCATGCTACAGACACCCCTCCCAAAGCCAAAGAAAAAGCAAGAAAAAGATAGCCTACCTGCGCTACTGTGGAGTAGGCTATGAGCAGTTTCAGCCGAGTCTGCACAAGTGCCTGAACGGAGCCCCATAAAACGGCTATGGATCCAAGTACAGCAAAAAATATTTCAAAATAAAAATTATGCAGAGGAAAAAAAAGAGATATCCATAAGCGCAGCTGTATATATATGGAAGCTTTGATGATGAGCGCCGACAATACTGCACTTATAGGGGCAGGAGCACTGGCATGTGCAGGCGGAAGCCAGAAATGCAAAGGAAAAAGAGCGCTTTTAAGAAGCAAACCGGCACTCATCAGACCCATTGCAGCCCATGCTGCAGGGGTAGATTCTATTGTATTTGAAAGAATGGCAATATCTACACTTCCAAAACCATGATACAACAGAGCGACGCCTAAAAGATAAGCAAGCGAGCCAAGCAGTGTCACTAACAAATACCGCATAGCTCCTGTCAGTGCCTCTTTTGTATTGCTCAAAGCAGTCAGGGCAGCAGAGGCCAGTCCGATAAGTTCCAAAGTTACATAAAAATTAAAGATATCCTGCGATAAGAAAAGAGCATTAATCCCGGCTATGAGAAACAGCCAGATTGGCCAAAACCAAAGAGACTGTGTCTGCGTAAAATATTTTCCTGCATAGACACTTGCTCCGACTCCGATGAGTGCAGTCAGTCCAAGCATAACAAGACTTAAACCGTCTATGTAAAGGTTTATACCCAAGGGTGCATCCCAGCCGCCTACAAGATGATAAAAAGCACCTTGCGTACGTAGTTTCAGAGCAATAAAAACTACAAAAAAGAGTGTGAGTATGAGTGTGGAAATACCGATAGCTTTATTGAATTTCGGCAAAAGAAAAGAGAATAATCCTCCTAAAATCGGCAATAAAATCAAAAAAACTTCCCAAGGGGTTGCTAATACAAGTTTTAAATACATCACTTTTCTTCCAGGCTTGAAAGCTCTGCTTTGCCTGTTTTTAATGCAATTTTTATCATAAAAACCAGGGCCAGGGCTGTTGCGGATATAGCAACAACTATCCCCGTAATGACCATGGCATGCGGTACCGGGTCCGGCTGTGTGCCTGCAGTGCGCATGGAGAGGGAGACAAGTAAAAGAAAAACACCGCTTCCCATAATGTTTATGGCAAGCAGTTTTCGCAAAAGATGGGCCTGTACAATGAGTGTATACAAACCTGTACAAAAAAGTCCGATTCCAGCGACAGCATAGAAAAACAGTGTGCTCACTTCTCTTCCTTTGGTTGTGCAAAAATAGTAAAAAAAAGATTAAACAGAGTTATTGCTATTGAAACAGTTGCAGCGGCTTCAAGAATAAAAATGAAATAAGAAGCCTCTGTTGCAGAAAATTCAAGAAGTGTATCAGAAAACAGTAGTGTGATTGCCGAAACAAGAACAAAAGCAAGCAAACCTGTACTTGCAAGAAGTCGTACAAAGAAATTTTTATAAGACAAATCAAGTTTCCACCCGCTTAAAAAGATTAAAATTCCAGTAGCACTTAAAATAGAACCGGCCTGAAAAGCACCGCCTGGAGCCTGTGCTCCAATCCATAAAATATAAGCACTCAGCAAAAGCAATACAGGAACCAAAATCCCTCCCAATCTTTTTAATACAGGACTTTTTAAAAGAGACTTCGCCTCTCTTGCTGAACTGCCCAATGAATAAACTCCCAAAAGAGCAATAAACAAAACCGCCATCTCAAGGAGGGTGTCATAGGCACGGAAGTTCATCAATACCGCTGTTACAGGATTGGAAACACCGCTGTTTTGCATTTGTGAGCCTACTGTTTGGGCAAGACCCTGTGTCTGTTGAGGTAAAGATAAAACGGTATACGTTAAGCCTGCAAAAAGAAGGGCTGTTAAAATGAATGTAAAAAAACGTACCATACTTTATACCCTCTCTTGTTTTAATCTATATTCATTTTCTTGAGTTTGACCAAAGCACTTAACAGCAGTGCCCCTGTAAGTCCGGCACCAATAACCACTTCGGCCATAGCAACATCGTAAGCACCCAACCGTCCCCATGCAACAGATATTAACAAACCAAAGACGATAAAAAAGACAATAGCCTGAAACAAGTCTTTACATGTAAGTGTTTTATAGGCAACAAACAACAATGAACTTGAGAGTAACATGTCAAAGACAAATTCTACGATTGCTAACGTTTCCATATTTTTATTCCGTTGCGAAATGCGTTTTTTGCGATTAAATGTGAGACACCTGCTCCTGCCAAAAAAACCAAAAACCAGATAAGCAGCAGTTTTTCTATCTCAAAGAACGAATCTGCCTGCAAACAGAGTGCAAGTACAATGAAACCGACACCGATATTGTCAGCTTTTGTCAAAGCATGCAATCGGGTATAAACATCCGGCAGCCGTAAAAGCCCGACTGTGCCGGCTAAAAAGAAAACTGCTCCGAACAGGAGAAATATGATAGAGAGAATGTCAATCATTTTCATGCCTTTTGTGTTTTTTTCTGCTACTGCTTTGGACAAAGGCTATTGCAGTGACAGCAGCGAGTGAAGCAAAAAGCAGTGCTATGTTGCGCAAAGCGGCATGTCCGTTTATTTGCGAAAGCAAAAGCAAAATAATGATGGCAATCGTACCAAATAACTGTGATGCCAAGATTCTGTCTTCATTTGTCGGACCATAGGCAAGACGCCATATGCCTGCAATAAGGTTTAGAAACAAAAATACTACAAGACCTGTATAGATAATATTCATCATTTGCATACCTACAGGGATATAGGAGTTTTAAATCCCGGAGGCTTGATGGCAAGAACCGAACAGTCTATCTGGTTGAGTATGTCTTCTGCTGTATTTCCCATAATGACTCCGGCCAAACCTGTTCGCGCGACAGTGCCCATAACAATCAAATCAATTTGCAGTTTTTGGGCAAACTGGGGAATGATTTTATTTGGCAAACCTCGCAGCAGATGAATATTCGGTTTTAGAAATTTTAACATATCACCGATTTGCGTATGTGCTGCATCACGTAAGAGTGCTTGCAGCTTTGAATCATGCAGATGCTGCATCTCCTGTGCATATTTAATAACTTCTGAATCCGGCATCTTTATAAATGCACCCTGCATGAGTGCTGTTTCTGGAGCATCCCATACATGCAGTACATGTAATTGGGCTAACTCGCTGACAGCAAGAGAGCTTGCTATTTGAAGAATTTGATGGTTTAGCTTTTCCTGTGTATCTGGTTCTTCTTCCGTTTCAGTGTCAATATTTACATCGACAGCAGCCATGATATGATTGAAAGATTCAGGGCTGTTTTTTTTGATAAACCAAACCGGACATGGACATTTTCGTAAAAGATGCATATCATTGCTCCCGAACAATCGATGCATCCAACTTGCATTTTCCGGCATTTTGATGACCAGATCATAATTGTCTAGCAAAACATGATAGATTATCTCATAAAAAGGTGTTCCGAAAAATACTTTAATTTTAATATCTGACTGGTTTGAAACAGTCTGTGTCAAATCTTTAAGCTCTTTTGTTTTTTCTTTTTTTAAAAGAGTTTTTACATCCATATCCAAAAAGTTTTTCAAAATACCAAAACTGGCTTTTGAGTTGCTAATAACACTCGCAACTGTCAGTTTTGCCTGATTGTCTGTTGCCAACTTGACAGCGCGTTGCAAAATGCTTTGGCTCGCTTGTGTATCTTCAATAATGCAGAGTATGTTTTTAAATCTTTTCATTTGAACTACCTTGAGTGTTGGTCTTTTTGGAAAATATCTCATTGATATAATCTTCAATGAGCAGGACCTCTTGTTTGATATTTTTGCCAATATCCAAAACATGAATCAACAACAAATTATTTTCAATTTCTACTGAAAGTGTACCCGGAAGCAGGTTTAATACATTGACAATCATATCCTGCTGTACTCCTTTTGGAAGATGCAGCTGATACTTTAGCAAACCAGGGTTTATCGGAAGAGCCGGATGAAAAACACGCAACATGACATCAAATCCTCCCAAAAGAGAGCGTATAAGATAAAACGGAATAAATTTCAGGAATGCAGTAAAGTTCCAAAAGACAGGAGGAACAAGGATAAGACTGATTATGGATGAGAGCAATACAGCAGGAACGCCAATCCAAAGAGAAGAGATGTCGCCGTCTGCCAGTATTATCCAAATAATAAAAAATAAAAACATTCTTTTGGAAAGAACAAAGAGAAAACGGGTTCCAATCTGAATATTTTTCATAGTATGACCACCTTGTATAATAACATTGTACACTTTTTTCTCAATATTTTAAAAAGATTCACAGCGGCTCCCTTAGAATGTATTTTAATTCCAGCTCTTTTTCTATAAGTTTATAGTATTCACTGAGGAGTTTTTGTTTTGCCTGAAGTGTTATGATCTCTCTTTGGTTGAGCGTAAGCAGGTTTCCTATGCCAAGCTTGTAGCGTCTTCTTTGCGCATCTTCAACTTTCTGTTTAAGAGTCACCTCTTTTTTTGCAAGATTTATAATCTCTTTTTTTGTTTTTATCTCCTGCAGTACTGTAATGATGGCCGTTCTTAGTTTGCTCTTTTGGAGTGCTATCCTGTTTTGCAGCAAAAGCGTTTCTTTTGTATAGGCACCTTTTTGTCCTTTGTAGGAACTTCGCTGTAAAGGAAGATTGAAATCAAAAGTAGCTTTGTACCCTTCTTTGTATTGCAAATCATAGACACCATAAAAATTGACATCCAGTTTTGGGTACTTTTTGACTTCATTGTACTTTTGTTTAATTGTTATTTCTTTTTCCTTTACATGTAACGCTTTGAGAAGCAAACTGTTTTTAAAGGCTGTTTGAACTGCTTGATCCTGCAGCAGCTCCAAAGAACTTTGCTTTGGCAATTCCGGAAGTGTATACTTGGCATCAAAATCTTTTTTGCTAATATTGAGATATTGCAAAAAAGAGTAAAAAACTTTTTGAAACTGCATATTTGTCAGTACAACTCTCTGTTTTCTGTTGATAATTTCACTTTCTATCTCTGTTAATGCTATTTGCGGCAATTTTCCGGTTTGAATACTTTTGTCAATAAACGCAAAATTAATATATGCTTTGTTGAGAAGTTCTCTGTTTGCTTGGAGCAGTTCTTTGTGAAGTAAAAGTTTATAATAGAGCTTTGATACATCAAGATAAAATTTGATGATTTTGTCCTGTGATTGCAGTTTTGCTATTTTTGTCTTTTGTTGGGCAAGAGAGAGATTCTTTTGGTTTTTGCTGATGCTGTTAATGATATTGAAAACTGGAAGATGCAGGTTGACAATGGCTTCTCCCTCTTTGGATGTTTTTATGTTGTTGTACTCTTGTGTTCCTGTTGCTTTTCTGTATGCGGCTGAAAATTCCACTCCGTTTCCAAGAGACTGCCTGAGTCCTGCTTTTGTAAACTCTGCTGTAGAGAGCGGGTACTCTTTTTTTTCATAGTTTGCATCAAGTTTTATATCAAAAGCACCCTTGTAGAAAATTTCATTGTATTCTTTAATGTAAATATCACCCACTTTTTCGTAGTAAAAAGGGTTTTTTTCATTAAAATAGTTTATGATGTCTTTTTGGATAAATACTTCCTGGGCAAAACCGTAACTGCATAAAAGAACGATAAGCAAGCTTTTTATCTGCATTTAAAAACTCGATTCATCTATTTTTACATGGACCATTTTTGGCGGTTGTGCCGATATGAGTCTCCATATTTCATACCAGATAGGAACCGTTGAGAGCCGTACCCATATCTTTGCCTGTGTTCCGTTTCTTAAAAGATGTGACGGAGGCCATTTGCTGTCTTTTTCATTTTCTACAACAAGTGCATAGTAGTTATTCTGATCATATGCCGTTTGTTCTGTTGTGGCAATTTTTCCGCCGTATGTTCCGTGAGAGATTTTTGGCCATCCGGAAATCTGCAGAGCGGGCCATCCGTAAAATATTATACGGGCTTCAAGTCCTTTTTTAATAAGCGGCATATTGAAGTTGGAGACTTCAAGGCGGATGGCCCTTGTTGTTACTTTTGGAACAAAAAAGAGAATCTTCTCCCCTTTTTTGAGAAGTTTGTTTGTGTCATTTTGATAGATTCTGACCACATAACCATCCGATTTGGCTTTAATGTCTTTATTCTCATAGCGCAGAAGTTTTACACTTTCGTTTTGCAGATTCTTTTTAAGTGTATTTATGCTGTTCTTTGTTTCCAGCAATCTGTTTTTTATGGTGTTTATCTTTTGTGTCAGTGTATTGAAAATCGCATCTTTTTCATTTTGGAGTACTGATATCTCTTTGTAGGCATTTTCTATTTTTGTGTTTATTATTGAAAGTTCTGCTTTGGTTGATATGTACGCATTGTTTTGTACCTCCAGTGCTCTTTTTGATTCTATACCGTCTTGAAAAAGTTTTTGCGTTCTTTTAAAGTTGATAAAGGCAATTTTTTCCTGGTTGGTCAGTGCGGTTTTTTTCTCCTGCAGAGCAAGGATTTTGTTTCTTTGCTGTGATATTTTTGTAGTAAAAGCTTTCATTTTGTTTTCAAGGTTTTCTTTTTGATTGGTGAGGTTGTTTTTTAGATTTTCAAGTTTAATTGTAAGATTGCTTATCTGGTTTTGTGTCTGCTGTTGGATATCCTGGAGCCTTTGCAGATAATCTTTGTCCAAATCTCTCATTGAAAAAAGAAGTTCCCCTTTTTTGACTTCCTGATTTTCTTGCACATAAAACTTCTCTATTACGCCATCAACGGTTGCAACTATGTTGTACTCCCGTTCAGTAGGGTTTAATGCGATTACTTTTCCTATACCGAAAACAGTTTGTTGCCATGGCAAAAAAAGCAAAACTATGAAAATTGATATAATAGAGAAGGTAATAAGCATCCAGTGTTTTATAAACTTATGTGGTTCGACGAGTTCCAATGATTTGTATTTTTTCACGTTTCTTCACTTTCAAAGACTTTAGAGAGTTTGTCGATTTTGTAAAAACCCTCAATCATGTCATAAATATAATCTATTTTTTCAATAAACTCTTTTAGGGCACCGACAACAGAGATAATGAGGATCTCAGCTGCAACGAACTCTCCAATAGGGACAATGCCTTCAAAAACAAGATAACCGCCCAAAATGAAGAAGGATGCCAAAATAAATCCTTCTGTAACAAAAGTAAGCGCAACCTGTTTGATGATTATTGCAAACATTTGCTGTCTTTTTGAAATGTATTTTGTCAGATATCCATCCAGTCTGGATGATATGCTTTGGCTTGTATCGTTTAAGAAGGGAATACTTTGCAAAAAGTATATGGCATTATGTTTTGCATCAGACCGTGCGACTGCATTTTTTGGGCTTTTTCTTCCTAAAAATAAAATCATAATCGCAAATATAATTATAAAAACCACGCCCAGTACAAAGAAGGAAACATCAAACAGAAGAAGAAGCAGCAGGCTTATGACAACCTTGATAATAAGGCTGGAACCATTGAGGAGCAAAATCGGAAAAAGTTTCTGTATGTGTACAACATCAAAAAAGTAGTTCATATATTTGTCGATTTTATCTTTGTTTTGAAGGTTGTTTTTATTGTTGATCGCAAGTTCAGAGACTTTAATGGCATTTTTTACAAATATTTTTTGTTCAAATTTTTCTATGATGTACTCTTTTATGACTTGCAAAATTGCAATAAGTGAAAAAATGACAATTACGACAATGCTTAAGACAGTGATGGAGATAGAAGCATGCGCCAGTACGCTGTTAATAATAAATGCTGAGGTCAACGGACTCACAAGCAGTAAAATTGCTTCAATAACAGAATAGTACAGAAGATAAAAAATATTTTTTTTATCTTTTGATGCAATACTTTTGAGCTGCTTGAAAACATTACTAAAAATTTCTTCGTTTGTCATGTTGTTTTTTGCCCCTAAATCTAAATTATGCCATACAAAACTGCTTTATATGCTTGAATACCGCTGCCGAACTATTTTTTCAATGGCAACTGTAACATAAATCAGCACTCCAACGGCAAATATATTGAGCCAGTCATGCAAACTGATCGGTGCAGTATGAAACATTTTATTCATAATTGGCAGATATGTCAGGGCAACAGAAGCGCCTATCATGCAAAAAATACCGATCCATATCCAGAGATTGCTGAAGAGTCCCAGCTTAAATATGGAAAAACGCAGTGAACGGGAATTGAGCAAATAAAAAGATTCTCCAACGGCAAATACATTGACTGCTATTGTTCGGGCCTCTTCCAAACTGTTTCCGTGCATGAGTGCCAGTTCAAATAAGCCAAAAGAGCCGCCAAGGAGCATAGTACCCACCAAAAAGATACGAATCAGCATCTCTTTTCTTAGTATCGGAGCAGATGGCGGATGCGGCGGTTTTTGCATCAAACCTGGTTCCTGCGGTTCAAATGCCAGAGCCAGTCCGAGAAAAACTGCAGCTGTCATGTTGATCCACAAGGCCTGAACAGGAAGAATCGGGAGTGTGACATTTGCTAAAATAGCAACCATGATGACAAGCCCCTCTCCAAGATTTGTTGCCAATATGAAACCGATAAACTTGATAATATTTTCCAGTACAGCCCGTCCCTCTTCGACAGCTGCCTCTATAGAAGCAAAATTATCATCAGTCAGTACCATATCTGCCGCTTCCTTGGCAACTTCTGTCCCTGTGATCCCCATAGCAATTCCGATATCGGCTCTGCGAAGCGCAGGGGCATCATTGACACCGTCTCCTGTCATTGCAATAATTTCATTGTTCCTTTGGAGGGCTTCGACGATACGCAGTTTTTGTTCCGGTGTTACTCTGGCAAATACCGAAGCATTTTTTGAAGCTTCGAGCATTTCTTTTTCTTGTAAATTATTCAGTGCATTTCCTGTAATGACGACACTGCTTTCATCTTTTTGCGCAGAATGGATTAATCCCATCTTCCTGGCAATTGCTGTGGCTGTTATGGCATGGTCCCCTGTAATCATTTTTACATCTATGCCTGCCGTTTTGCATGCTTCAATCGAAATTATTGCCTCTTCTCTTGGCGGATCTATCATACCCTGAAGACCGATAAACTCCAAATTGTGAGAGATATGTTCATGTTCGAGGGTTATTTTGTGCTCTATGACAAGTCTGGCAAAGGCCAAGACCCTTAAGCCTTTTTTTGCCATAGACTCCACCTGCATAAAAATGTCATTCTCATCGAGAGGGACAGGCTCACCGTTTATATCCAAAACAGTACTGCATCGCTGGGTAATACTCTCTGCAGAACCTTTTACATAAATGATATATTTGTTTGTTTTTTTGTCAAAATGCAGAGTTGCCATATACTGATATTGCGATTCAAAGGGGATCGCATCTATCCTTGGCATGTCAGCTCTTAATGCGTCAGTGTCTATTGCCGCTTTTTTTGCACAGACCAGCAATGCTCCCTCCGTAGGATCTCCTTCTATGCTCCATGCCTTTTCACTCTTTTTGAGTCTGGAATCATTGCATAAAACTCCTGCTTTGAAGAGTTCCAAAAGGGTCCGGTTCTTGCCGCTGTCATAATTTTTGTTTTCTTGGAGGATCTCTCCATCGGGTGAATACCCGACTCCGCTTATCTCAAATTTCTCATTTGCGCAGTAGAGTTCCTGGACGGTCATTTCATTGCGTGTCAATGTCCCTGTTTTGTCTGAACAGATTATTGTGGTGCTTCCCAGGGTTTCTACAGCCGGAAGATGGCGAATGATTGTATTTCGTTTTGCCATGCGTGCGACACCGATAGCCAAGATAATTGTCATAACAGCAGGCAGACCTTCGGGTATCATGGCAACACTCAGTGCAATGGATGCCATAAACAACTCTTCCCAGGATTTACCGTGCCATAGCCCTACAGCAAATGTGACTGTTGCCAAAAAGAGAATTACCAATAACAAGAGATGACTGAATTTGGATATTTTACGAGTCAAAGGAGTATCCAATACGGTTGCATCATTAAGCAGTTTTGAAATATGACCTATTTCTGTCTCATCGCCTGTTGCAACAACAACGCCTGTGCCTGTACCGTATGTGACAAAAGTTGACGAATAGAGCATATTGGTACGATCCGCAAGAGAAACATCTTCGGGAAGTATTGTATTTGTTTTTGAAACAGGGGTTGATTCTCCTGTAAGGGCGGATTCGTCTATCTGCAGTTCACGGGATGAGAGAAGCCGCATATCAGCAGGGACTTTGTCTCCTGACTGCAGCAACACAATATCTCCAACCACAAGTTTTTTTGCATCAATCTGCTGTTTTTTTCCGCCACGCAACACAGTGCTTACTGTAACTAAAGACTCTGACAAAGCGGCCAGTGCATTGAGTGCTTTGTTCTCCTGGATGAATCCTATGATGGCATTGAGCAAAACAACACCAAAGATCACACTGGCATCAACGTAGGCACCCAGATATATTTTTATGACAATAGCCGCCAGCAAAATATAGACCAGTGCCTGATTGAATTGACTTAAAAAACGAAGGAGTGCAGATTTTGTTTTTTTGACACTTAAAAGATTCGGACCATATTGTTTGTACCTTTTTATTGCCTCATCTTCTTGAAGTCCTTTATTCAAATCCGAGCTTAAGGTTTCCAATATCTTTTTTTGATGAAGAGCATGCCAGCTGTTTTTCATATCTAACCCTGTTTTTATTTTAAAATCAGGTAAATGGTACTCTTTTTTAGCTTAATGATAAATGTTATCGTAAAGGGATAGACCATTTGGCATAGTAGGCAATAAGCCTAAGGGTCAGTGCAGCAAAAAAGAGGATAGAAATATTTGTATACGTGGTTACATGTAAAGTATGCAGTGCATATAAAATAACGGCAATAAGAATAGAAACTGTTCCGTAAAAACCTGTTTTTAAAACAAAAGGTACTTCGTTGATGATGACATCACGTGCAATTCCTCCCCTACTGCGGTCAGAAAGGACATGGCAATAATGCCTGTGAGATTGAAACTGCTCTCTATGGCGATCAGTGCCCCCGAGATACTGAATGAGACCAGACCGATAGAGTCACTTAAAATAAAAAGAGCTTTGTTCTCGATAGAGTTGCGGTGATGAAATTTAAAAATGATAAGAAGCAGCAAAACAGAGATGACAATCAGTGCCGGATAGTTATGCGAAAAAGTAAAAGGAATTTTTGCTACGGTAACATCTCTCATGATCCCGCCGCCAAGAGCCGTTAGAAATGTAGCGACTAATACACCGAGCAGATCAAGCCTGTTTCTGGTTGCCACAAAAAAGCCACTCATTGAAAAAGCGATAATGCCTATGTACTCTGCTATTTCAAACACAGAGCAAGCCCTTCAACTATTGCTTTTTTTTCCAGGGTTTTGATTTTTTTCTCAAGTGAATCAACCGTCTCTTCAGGGAGTATTTGTAATGATTTTTGCAAGATGATTTTTCCCTCATCATAATTTTCATTGACTTCATGAATAGTGACACCGCTTGTTTTTTCTCTGTTTTTTATGACAGCTTCATGTACAAAGCGTCCATACATGCCGGCACCGCCATATTTTGGCAGTAGAGAGGGATGCGAATTGATTATTGTAAAACTGGATGTCAGCGAAGGAGAGAGCTTTTTCATGTAACCTGATAAAAAAACATATTCGCATTGATACTCTTTCAGCAGCCGGTAAATAGTTTTATCAGGATCCGTATCTGTCTTTGCATTGACAAGTTTACATGTAAGCCCATATTTTTTTGCTTTTTGCAAAACCTTGGCATCTGTGTTGTTTGAAATAACCAAGGCAATGTTGAGCGATAAAATTCCTGCATTGACAGCTTCAAAGATGGCATCGAGACCGCTTCCGTTATGCGATGAAAGTATAGCTATGTTCTTCATGTTTTCTACCTGATTTTGAGTGTGATGAGTGCCAAAATATTCGAAAGAATAGCAATAATCCAAAAACGGACGATAATTTTGTTTTCCGCCCATTTTTTCATTTCAAAATGATGGTGAATCGGCGCCATTAAAAAGACCCGTTTTTTACGGAGCTTGAAGCTGCCTACCTGAAGAATAACAGAAAGCGTCTCTATAACGAAGATGGAACCAATCAGGAGCAGAAGTATTTCGCTTTTACTGATAATTGCCAGATATCCCAAAAATGCGCCTATGGTCAAAGAACCGCTGTCTCCCATAAATACTTCTGCAGGATGGCAGTTGTACCACAAAAATCCTGTAAGCGCACCTATGAGGGCACTGGCAATAATGGCTACTTCACTGACCTCAAAATGAGGCATGAGCAGGTAAGCACTGATTTTGACATTGCCTATAATATAGATGATAATACTGAAAGTGGCAAGGGCAACGATGGAAGGCACTGTTGCAAGACCGTCGAGTCCGTCTGTCAGGTTGACTGCATTGGAAGTGGAAATAATGACCAAAACCCATAAAAGAACGGCAAATGCACCCATGTCAAGAAGAGGTGTTTTTAAAAAAGGCACATACAAATCGGTGTTAAAATCAGCAAAGTAACATAAAAAACACGAAACAGCAAGGGCTGAAATGATTTGAAGCAGCAGTTTTGTTCTTGCTTTAAAGCCTGCAAGATTTTCATTTTTTTTGATTTTTGCAAAATCATCCCAAAAGCCTATGAGTGAAAAAAGCACAAGGGTAAGCAGTCCGGCCAAAGCATACGCATTGTCAAGACGGACTGTCAGAAGTGTGGCAATAATGGTAGCACCTATAAAGACGATGCCTCCCATTGTAGGCGTCGAGACTTTTTCCTGATGTCTTTGCGGTGCCCATTCGTTAATAGGCTGCACACTGGATGTTTTTTGGGCCCAGCGTATAAATTTTGGCATTAAGTACAATGTAAGAGTGAGGGCAATAAAAAAAGCGATTCCGGCACGAATAGTAATATAGCCTAAAATATTTATGTCGAGAAACTGATGTATAAAATATAGCAAATATTTGTCCTGATTAGAGTCTTGTTTGTTATTTGAAAGTGACATTATATGAGTATAATCACGCAAGAAAATTATTAATAGGAATAAAATTGAGTAAAAAAGCAATTTTAGTCATAACAGACGGTATTGGCTACTGTGAAAAAACAGAGCATAATGCATTTTATAATGCAAATAAACCTGCGTATGACAAATTTTTTAATGAAGTGCCGCACGCTCTTATAGAAACCTTTGGTTTGAGTGTCGGACTTCCCGAGGGTCAGATGGGCAACTCTGAAGTTGGGCATATGAGTATAGGCAGCGGACGTGTTCTGTATCAGGATCTGGTCAAAATATCATTGGCACTTAAAGACGGTTCTTTGGAACAGAATGAAGTTTTGCAAGAGCTTTTTCAAAAATCGGACAGGCTGCATTTAATTGGATTGATGAGTGACGGCGGAGTGCACTCGCATATAGATCATTTTATGGGTATAGCTGATATTGCGGCAAAAAACGGCAAAAAAGTCTTTTTGCATCTTATTACAGACGGAAGAGATGTCTCTCCAACATCGGCACAAAAATATTTAGAAGAAGTAAAAAAGCATTTGAATGAAAATGTAACAATTGCTTCCATATCCGGGCGTTTTTATGCAATGGACAGAGATAACCGCTGGGAACGGATCAAGCGTGCCTATGATGCTATTGTATCTGCACAACCGCAAACAGACATGACGCCTGAAGTCTATATAGGGCACTCTTATTCACTTGGAGAAACCGATGAGTTTGTCGAGCCGACTGCATTTGCAGGATATGAGGGGATGAAAGAGGGAGACAGTGTCCTTACTGTAAATTTCAGAAGTGACAGAATGCGAGAAATGGTAACGGCACTGGCTGATGAAAATTTTACAAAATTTGAAAGAAAAGTACAGCATGTAAACCTTGCAACAATTACCGAATATGACAAAAATTTTCCCTATCCTGTGATGTTTAGAAAAGATGTGCCAAAAAATACTTTGGCTGAAGTGATTGCCAGCGCAGGGCTTCGTCAGTTACATACCGCAGAGACGGAAAAATACGCACATGTGACCTTTTTCTTTAACGGCGGAATTGATGAACCGTATGAAAATGAAACACGGGTTTTGATTCCCTCGCCAAATGTGAAAACATATGATATGAAACCGGAAATGAGTGCAAAAGAGGTTGGTGAGGCTGTTCGTAAGGCAATGGACGGGGAGTATGACTTTATAGTGGTAAATTTTGCCAACGGAGATATGGTCGGACATACCGGTGATTTTGAAGCGGCAAAGAAAGCTGTCGAGGCTGTTGACGAAGAGTTGGGAAAAATATATGCCAAAGCAAAAGAAAAAGAGTATGCATTTGTGTTGACAAGCGATCATGGAAACTGTGAAGAGATGCGGGACGAAAACGGCAATGTGCTGACAAACCATACGGTCGGAAAAGTATGGTGCTTTGTGGATGCACAGGGTGTTGAAAAAGTAAAACCGGGCGGGCTCAACAACATAGCCCCGACGGTTTTAAAGCTGATGGAACTTCCGATTCCAAAAGAGATGGATGGAGCTTTGGTAGAAGTATAGCCGACACTACAGAAAAAAATTCAGTTTTCTCACAACTCATGCTTTAGCATAAAAAGTGCCGATTCCGAAAATGTATAATTTTTCAGGAACCCGTACTTCAGTGCAGGCCTGGGTGTTTTACAAAAAAATTAAAGGAAGGTATAATGAAATTTAGCGGAAAAAATGTTTTAGTAACAGGCGCAAGCCGTGGAATAGGTGCAGAAATCGCCAAAACTTTGGCGGGATTTGGTCTAAAGGTGTGGATAAACTACAGAAGCGGCGCAAAAGAAGCGGATGCGGTAAAAGAGGCAATCGAAGCAGAGGGAGGCAGTGCGGCGGTTATCGGGTTTGATGTAACCGATGAGGCAGCTTTTATTGACGGGATAAAGACAATAGTGGATGCGGACGGTGAGCTTTCCTATCTTGTAAACAATGCAGGCATTACAAAAGACAAGCTGGCATTGCGTATGAAAACAGAAGATTTTATGGCTGTTATTAACGCTAATCTTACCTCTGCTTTTATCGGATGTCGCGAATCTATGAAAGTTATGCGAAAGAAAAAATTCGGTTCGGTTGTCAATATTGCTTCGATTGTAGGCGAAACAGGAAACGGCGGACAGACAAACTATGCAGCGAGCAAAGGCGGGGTTATCGCAATGACAAAAAGCTTTGCAATTGAAGCTGCGACAAGCGGTATACGATACAACACTATCACACCGGGATTTATTGCAACTGAAATGACAGAAGTGCTGAGTGATGAGGTGAAAAAAAGTTTTACAGACAAGATTCCTATGAACCGTTTCGGTGATGCAAAAGAGGTGGCAAACGCAACAGCTTTTTTACTTTCGGACTATGCAAGTTACATTACGGGAGAAACTTTAAAAGTTAACGGCGGAATGAACATGGCATAAATGTCCTCTAAGATATTTATGCTATAATTACAGGATTTTAAACTTAAAAAAACAGGAGCTATAATGGCACTTTTAGATGATATTAAAGAAGTAGTAGTTGAGCAGTTAAGCGTTAACCCAGATGAAGTAAAACCGGATTCAAAATTCGTAGAAGATTTAGGTGCAGACAGTCTTGATGTTGTAGAACTGGTAATGGCTCTTGAAGAAAAATTCGACATCGAAATTCCTGATGATGAAGCTGAAAAAATTCAAACTGTTCAAGATGTTGTAAACTATATCGAAAACAAGTAGTCAGTTTTTTAATTTTTCAAAGAGGTTAGTCATCTCTTTGAAAGCAAATATTTTTAATAGTTAATTTTTGTATTGATTTTTAAAAGTATTTTATTATTTTATGGAGAATATTCAATGAAAAGAGTGGTAGTTACAGGTCTGGGAATGATAAATTCAGTAGGTCACGATAAAGAGAGTTCTTTTAAAGCTATATGTGACGGTGAATGCGGAATAGACATCATCACTATATTTGACCCTGAAAAATTCAGTGTAAAAATAGCCGGAGAAGTCAAAGACTTTGATCCTGCTACGGTTATGCCTCCCAAAGAAGTAAAAAAAGCAGACAGATTTATCCACCTTGGACTCAAAGCTGCCAAAGAAGCGATGGAAGATGCGGCACTTCCTGAAGATACAGATATGGAGCGATTCGGAATCAGTGCAGGTTCAGGAATCGGCGGACTCCCTTCCATTGAGAAAAGTTCTGTTATTTTAGAGACTCGCGGACCAAGAAGAATTTCTCCGTTTTTTATTCCGGGTGCTCTTGTAAATATGCTGGGAGGATTCGTTTCTATAGAACACGGAACAAAAGGACCAAACCTTTCAAGTGTAACAGCCTGTGCCGCAGGAACACATGCAATCAGTGAAGCGGTAAAAACCATTATATGCGGCGGAGCCGATAAAATGCTGGTTGTCTCGGCAGAGTCTGCTATAACAGGTGTGGGAGTCGGCGGATTTGCCGCGATGAAAGCACTCTCTACAAGAAATGATGATCCCAAGCATGCCTCTCGTCCTTTTGACGCAAATCGTGACGGTTTTGTTATGGGAGAGGGGGCTGCGGCTCTTGTTTTGGAAACATACGAAGATGCAGTTGCGCGTGGTGCAAAAATATACGGTGAAATTATCGGTTTTGGTGAAAGCGGTGATGCGAATCATATTACAACACCATCATTGGACGGTCCTGCCCGTGCGATGAAAGCTGCCTATAAAATGGCAGGTGAACCGAAACTTGATTATGTCAACGCACATGGAACCAGTACACCGGTAAATGATAAAAATGAAACAGCAGCGCTGAAAGATCTTTTGGGCGGAAAAGAAAACTGTCCTCCGATGAGCTCTATCAAAGGACAGATCGGTCACTGTCTCGGTGCAGCAGGCGGTATAGAGGCTGTTACATGTTTGATGGCGATGCGGGACGGTATCATTCCTCCGACAATCAACTATGAAACACCTGATGAAAACTGTGACTTGGATTATGTTACTGAAGGTGCGAGAAAAGCAGATCTAAACATTGTTATGAGTAACTCATTTGGTTTTGGCGGAACAAACGGCGTTCTTATATTCAAAAAAATCTAATTGACAAGGATTTAATTTGGCTACATACTTAGACTTTGAATATAAAATAAAAGCTATTCAAGAAGATATAATCTCTGCACAGGTTCGCCATGATCAAGGCGCAGTTGAAGAGTTGAAAAAGAAATTAGATAAGGAAGTTACAAAGATTTATAAAAATCTTTCTGACTTTCAAAAGCTTCAACTGGCACGCCATCTTGATCGTCCTTATGCACTGGATTATATTAATCTTATAATGAGAGACAAGTATGAAATACACGGAGACAGACATTTCCGTGATGATGCCGCTATTCTTTGTTATATTGGGTATATTGACAATCAAAAAGTTATGGTTATCGGCGAGCAAAAAGGGCGTGGAACAAAAAACAAGTTGAAGCGAAATTTTGGTATGCCGCATCCTGAAGGCTACAGAAAAGCACTCCGTGCCGCTAAATTAGCAGAAAAATTCAATATTCCGCTTCTTATGCTTGTAGACACACCGGGTGCCTATCCTGGTATAGGGGCAGAAGAGAGAAACCAGAGCGAGGCTATTGCGAGAAATCTGCTTGAACTGGCAGAACTGAAAATTCCTACGGTTTCTATTGTTATAGGAGAGGGCGGTTCCGGCGGTGCTCTTGCCATCGGCGTTGCCGATAAATTTGCAATGATGCGTTATTCTATCTTCAGTGTTATCTCGCCTGAGGGATGTGCTGCAATTCTTTGGAATGATCCTAAAAAAGTAGAAACTGCTACAAACGCACTTAAAATCACCAGTGCAGATTTAAAAGAGCTTGATTTGATTGACGATATTATAGATGAGCCTTTAATCGGAGCACACAGAGAAAAAGAAAAAGCAGCACAGGTTCTTAAGGAGTATTTTTTACAAAAAGTGGACGAATTAAAAGCTATGAGTGAAGAAGAGAGAATGAATGCACGCTATGCAAAACTCACAAAACCGGGTGCTTTCAAGGAGTAACTCTACTGCTCTTTTTCCTCTTTTTTTATCTCTAAAAGAGGATCAAATTTTGGGCGTTTCAGCCTTGGCGCCTCTTTTGAAAACTTAATTAAATCTTCTACCGTTTTTATATCTTCATCCAAATTCTCCAGACTTAACAAAAACAGTCCATAGGTTGTAATGACATCGCTCATGGCTCTGTGATGCCTGGCTTCCGGATTTAATCGCAGTGTTTCATTCAGATAGGAAAGTGCATATCTGTAAGAGACAATAGTTCTTTCAGCCAAGGCAAGAGAACAGAGACTCCTGTTTAGCAGGGGTTCCAAGCCGATTTTTTGCAGGCTTTTGGATATAAAGCTGTAATCAAATTTGACATCATGGGCAACAAACACGGCATTACCCAAGAAGAGTTTAAATCGTTGCAGAACATCTTTGAGTTGAGGCGCATTTGTTGTATCATCGACAGTTATGCCTGTAATCTCCGTGATATGAGGATTAATTTCTTTGGTATGGACCAAAGATTCAAATCTGTCTATGATTATTCCATTTTTTACTTTTACAGCAGCAATTTCAATGATCTGGTGTTTTTCTATTTTTGAACCGTTTGTTTCGATATCAACGATACAGAATTCTGCCTGATGGATAGGAATAAATTTTGTATCGAAATAGTAATATCCCTGGTGTCTGATTACATGTAAACCCTGTGCTTTCCAGAGTTCTATGGAAAGTTCAAGTTCTTCGCTCAGTTGCTCTTTGAGTGTTTTTAAAGAGAGCCCGCGTGAAGAGAGTCGTGAAATGCTCTTGGCATCAAGATTGAAATTATCAGTGAGCATTGTGTATAAACTCTCTTACTTTAGCTGCATCTTTTTTCCCGTGTGATATTTCTACACCGCTGCTGACATCAAAAGCATAAAAACTGTACTTTTTCAGAGCCTGAATGTTGTCGGGAGTTAAGCCGCCGGCAAGAATTATTTTGGAACACTCAACGCCCTCAAACCATTCTGCATTAAGTTGTTTTCCTGCACCGCCATATGCTTCACAGTAGGCATCAACAAGTCTGTACTCATCAGCATATTGGAGGACATCTTCTTTTTTTTGTGCTCTTATAACTTTGATATGAGGGATTTTCAGTGCTTCATAAAATGCTTCGTCTGCTTCAAAATGAATCTGGGCAAGTGTCGCACCAACCTCTTTACATGTAGCATTGACTGTCTGTGCATCGACGTTGACAAAGAGGGCTACTTTCTCAACAAAAGGAGGAAGTTTTTGAATAATTTTTTTTGCCTCAGCAGGTGTTAAGCAGCGTGGAGATTTTTCATAAAATACAAATCCAAGTGCATCAGCTCCGGCATCTATTGCCGTCATAGCATCCTCATAAGAGGTAATACCGCAGATTTTTGTACGCATTATATTTGTAAGCTCTTTATCGCTTTGGCTCTGTCTTCGTGCTTGAAAACATAGCTGCCGGCAACAACAACATCAACGCCGGCTTCTTTGAGTGCATGGATATTTTTGTCACTTACCCCGCCGTCTACCTGGATAAGACATTCGGGATTGAGTCTTTTCCTCATAGCATCAAGTTTTTTTGCTTTTGGAAGTACGGAATCTATGAAAGATTGCCCTCCAAAACCAGGATTCACACTCATAAGCAAAACCATATCCAAATCACCAAGAAGGTATTCCAATTCTTCGGGAATTGTGTTGGGATTGAGCACTATAGAGGGTTTGATACCAAGAGAGCGGATTTTTTGTATGAGCCTATGCGGGTGTTTTTCTTCTTCTATATGAAAAGAGATATATTTTGGCTGCAGAGGTGCGAAAAGCTCTACAAAAAAGGTGTTGTTCTCGACCATAAGATGAATATCCAGGGGTTTTGTGGCAGCTTTGGCTATAGCCGAAACCACAACCGGCCCTATCGTCAGATTGGGTACAAAATGCCCGTCCATGACATCTACATGTACCAGATCACATTCCGCTTCACATATTTCCTGTACATCCCGTGCCAAATTTCCAAAGTCTGCCGAGAGAACGCTAGGGGCTACTTGCATATTCTTCCTTTTAAATTATTGTGGAATTATAAACTATAATAGCTTTTACCTTGTTAAGAAAAACAAAAACTTGTCATTATCAAAGGATAAATCAACCTGAACACCTTTTTTTCCTTTGGCAACTTCTAGCAGTCCTTCAACATTATGGTAGGTTCTAGGAAGGGTAATATCCACACTGATGTGTTCGTCTGCCAAAAGTGTTTTTACTTTTCCTCCGACAATGTTGACAAGTTCAGCCAGAGTATCAAGTATCATCTCTTTGTCGTCAGTACTCTCCCCAATAAGCAGTTCGCAGGCTTTTTTCGCAATGCCCAGCGGAAAAACAAGCATAACCATGCCGTCAATGTCTCCGTAAAAACCGATAGAGCTCGCTATTTTTCCATCTTTGTCAGTAATTTCAATTTTGTCTACTTTTGCCGCATCTTTGATGGCTTTTGAATTGGTCATCATCTCTATAGTGGCTACAGTTGCATCAATAAATCTTGGCAGTTCTGTCACCAGTACTTTGTTAAGTGCACGTTTGTTCTTTGTCGCAGCTGCACTGCTGGCACCAAGTTCGTCCAAAAGTTCTTTGTTTTGCAAAATATCATCCATCTGTTCAAAAAACATGATGCCGGCATCTTCAAGTGTCTCTTTGAAAGAAAGAGGTGTTTTGTCAAAAGACATGCCTACAAAACATATGGTGGCATTGTATTCGGCAGAAGATGATGCAAGCTTTGAGAAAAAATTAAGAGCATGAATGTTCATACTGACAACTTTGTAGGCATCAAAGATAAAAAGTCTAAAACCGACATGCAGGGAGTTGTTGTGATAGGCTATATTAAAAGTATTGCCTATTTCCGCATCCAAAAATGAAGAAACAGTGTATATGATGGCATTGCCTGTGACTCTTGTTGCAACTTTTTGTCCCATTTGCCCGAGATATGTGTCTTCTATGATGACATCATAGGCATTTTCTACTTTTGCTTTTTGCAAAAACTCTTCTTTTGTCTGTGCAACTATCGGGTTGTGGCCATTGTTGTGCAACTCTATTGCCAGAGCGGCTCTTTGTGACTTGTCTTCACTGTAAAGCAGTATATTTTTATTTTTTTCTTTGAACCCGTCTGCAAACAGAGAAGCGATTTGCTGAGTTTTAAAGAGTGAAAAACTTAAATCGCCATCATAAAATTTTTTAAAAGCATCATATTTCTTTTTGTCATAATCACAAAAACCGACGATTATATGGTTTTTGCTTCTGACTTTTTGAAACATTTTTACAAAAGTGTCCAAACCGTTTCTGTTGAAGAAAATAACTTTTTTTAGTGAAACAAGAATCATCGAAGCATTGCTTTTGAGTGTGGCATCTATATCTTCTATGCTCAGAAAGGAACTTCCTGACGAACCGTCAAGGAATCCCTGAGGGTGAAATACGCCGATTCCTTCTCTAATTACCGCTCTCATGAAATCTCCATCAGTTTTGAAAAGTCATCATAGATGTCGCTGACAAAATCAATTTGAAAGTCAATAAAATCATTCAATCCGGCTTCAATAAAAACAGGTTTTGACAGGGTGTAAAAGAGTAGCAGATGCATCCATTTTCCAAGTTTGTTGTTTGTTTCATCCTGAGACGGTTTAATGCCGGAAGATGCCTGAATGATATCGGCAATATTTTTGGGCATTTCCCATTTTTGGGAAATTCTTTCGCATATATCAAACAGGTCCATATTGCAGAGTCTCTGCAATATGGTGTTGAGATCAATCTCATCTACACTTCTAAGAAGCTTTACATCTTCAATTTTTTCACAAAAGAGTGCTTCGGATACTATGATACTAGCGGGGAGCAGAGCAACAGCACTCTGAAGGTCTTTATCTTCTATCTGCAAATAAGCGGTAATTTTGTGCCAGTCAACAGAGAGTCCGGCCTGTAAATCATAAAAAGAAGATTTGTTCAGTTTGAAGAGTTTCCATTTTGCGGGAGAAAGCAAAGAGATCATATAGTTGTAAGCCGCCTGCTGTGATCTTGAGACACCAAGTATGCCAAAAATCTGAGAAACATTTGTGACTTCATTTTTAAACCCGTACAAAGGTTTGTTCACCAACTCTTTCAAATAGGCATTGAGTGCAGGGTCATTCTGTGCCACTTTTGCTGCTTGAACCAGATCACCCTGATCAAGCAAAGCGAGCGTCTGTTTTAAAATCTTTGGTGATGGCGGTATTTTTTCTATAAATGCGTCTATCTGTTGTAATGTAATCAAATTTTACTACTTTATGTTGGATATTATATATTCTAACGAGATTAAGATAAAATTCAAATAAAGTATAGAAAGTATATTCTCAAAAAAAACAAAACAGGCTTAAGTTGCAGTTTTGCTTTTGTTTGCTATAATTCGCAACTTTAAAATATCATTCAAGGATACTCAAATGGCAAGAAGATGTGCTATCAGCGGCAAAGGCCCGATGAGTGGGAACAATGTTTCTCATGCAAAAAACAGAACAAAGCGTCGTTTTTTATTAAACCTAAGAACAGTTCGTATTACATTAGAAGACGGTACAACGAAGAAGATTAAGATTTCTGCAAGAGAATTACGCACACTTAAGAAAAATTCGTAGACTATAGGAATCAGTTTTGAATCTTTTACCAAGGATTCGCAAGTTCCTAAATTGGGAGAGCCCTCCCAAACCTGATCCCAAGCTTCTTCCTGAAGTTTATTCCCACCTTAAAGCTTTTCGTCTCCCTTTAATTTTAACAGTATTTGTAATGTTAATAGGAACATCCGGATATGTTCTTATAGATAATTTTACAATAATGGATGCAATTTATCAAACGGCCATTACTTTTACTACTGTTGGGTTTGGTGAAATTGCTCCAATATCAAACGCAGGAAGAATTTTTACTATCAATTTAATTATTGCAGGGTTTGCAGTATTTTCAAGTGCTATAGGTATTTTGGTTTCAGAACTGAACAAGGGGCATATTGTTGCCATAATGAAGGAGAGAAGAATGCTGTACAAAATAGCAAGACTTAAAAAGCATTTTGTTGTGTGCTATCATAATGACTATACAATAGAAGTAACAAAACAGTTGCGAAAAAACCATATTCCTTTTATTGTGATTGATCCAAGAGCTGAAATCCACGAATGGGCAATAGAGCATAAATATCCGCATTTTTTGCAGGCACAGCCTCATGCTGAGCTTTCAATGCTCAAAGCACATCTTTCTTCTGCAAAAGGTTTGATTACTTTGTCGAGTTCCATTGCTGACAATATTGCGCTGATTGCTTCGGTGCGGCTTTTTGAGAAAGAACATTTTTTGCCTCGTCCCTATTATGTGATATCCTCAGCAGAAACAATGAGTGATGTGGAAAAGCTGAAAAAACTTGGAGCAGACACTGTCGTTTCTCCGACAAAACTCACAGCCCAAAGAGTCTCTGCAATGGCGGCACGTCCCGATATGGAAAATCTGCTTGAAGAATTTTTATATAAAAGTGACAATCCTTTGGATATGCAAGAGATCATAGTGCCGCGTTACAGTTGGGCAGTTCTCAAAAAATTGAAAGAGACACATATCCGGGAAATTGCAAACACATCAGTTGTGGGAATTACCAGAAAAGACGGAAAGCTTATTGGAATGCCAAAGGGAGATACCTTGGTGACAAGTGAATCGAAACTTCTAGTGATAGGCACACAGGAAGGGATTAAAATAACAAAAGATCTGATTTCAAAAAGAGTCAAACCTAAGGAGTTGAAGTTTGTATAAGTTGATAAAAGTTGATGGTGGGGTTTGTACGGCAGAAGGTTTTTATGCGGATGGTATCAGTGCAGGATTAAAACCGAACAAAGCAAAAGATATGGCTTTTGTTTACAGTGATACCTTGTGTGAAATAGCAACAGCATTTACAACAAACAAAATGACGGCAGCACCTATACGCCACTTTAAAGCAAAAGGTGAGTTTCAAACAAATTTTGTACTTATTAATTCTAAAAATGCCAATGCTATGACCGGAAAAGCAGGTATTGAAGATATAGAAGAAATTTTAGCCACCTTGCCGGAGGAAGTGCACAATCCTGTAATGAGCTCAACAGGTGTTATCGGTGTACGACTGCCAAAAGAGAAGATTATAGCCGGTGCCAGACTTTTTGATTTGAAAAAACGAGACGGCAGTTCGGCGGCGGCAGCGATTATGACAACCGATACTTTTTCAAAACAGATTGCATACAGAGTCGAACTTGAAGACGGCAGCAGTTTTCACATTGGTGCAATGGCAAAAGGTGCGGGTATGATTAATCCCGCTATGGCTACAATGCTCTGTTTTATCACAACTGATGCGAAAGTTGACAAAGATGAAATGCAAAATATTTTAACTGAAAATGTAAAAACAACTTTTAATGCCGCAAGTGTTGACGGAGATACCTCGACCAATGACACAGTCATGTTGCTCAGCAATGCAAAAAGTAAAGTTTACCACAGGAGAGCATTCACAGAAGCTCTTTATAAAATTATGCGTTTTTTGGCCCGTGAAATGGTAAGAGACGGAGAGGGCGCGACAAAACTTGTTACCTATGAAGTGAGTGGGGCAAAAGATGATGCGGAGGCAGAGATTGTGGCCAAAGCGCTGACCAATTCTTTACTTGTCAAAACGGCACTCTACGGAGAAGACCCAAACTGGGGAAGAATCGCTTCAACAATCGGTGCAAGCGGTGCTGATGCGGATGAAGAAAAACTGCGTATTGCCTTTGAAGATGTCTGTGTCTATGACAGGGGAACACTGTATTTCGATGCAGTGATGGAGCAAAAAGCCGGTGAGATAATGAAAAGAGAAGCATTTACCATTTATTGCGATTTGGGAATAGGAGACGGAAAGTTCACAGCTTTTGGCTGCGATCTCGGGTATGAATATGTCAAAATAAATGCGGACTACAGAACATAATCCTCTTTAAACGCCACATAGCGTGAGGCAGAGGCGTAAAGTTCTTTTATCTCCTCCTCGCTCAATTCTCTGACAACTTTTGCAGGGCTTCCCATGATGAGTGAGCGTGGCGGAAAAACTTTGTTTTTTGTCACAAGCGAACCTGCTCCGACTATGCTCTCTTTGCCTATAACCGCACCGTCCAGTATAGTAGCGCTCATGCCGATAAGACAGGCTTTTTCTATGGTACATCCGTGCAGCATGACGCGATGTCCTATGGTCACATCATCTTCGATGATTGTCGGATTTCCGTCACTTTTGTCCTCTTTTTTGTAGTGCGTTACATGTATCATACTCAAATCCTGAATATTGACACGATTGCCGATTTTTATATAATGCACATCACCGCGAACGACACAGCCAAACCAGACAGAGCAGTCCTCTCCGCAGCTGACATCCCCTATAACATCTGCAGAAGGCGCTATCCAGCTTCTGCTACCTACAGTCGGGGTTATATTTTTGTATACATGTAACATAAGGCGTGCTCCTTTAACTTTCTATGAAGAGACGGTTAACCAGCTGCTGCACATAGGTAGAGGTCTCTTTTTTGGTTGCTTTTGCAATGCGATTGACATAGTCTTCAAGAAGTTTGTGGTTGTTGATAACCTTTTGCCCCTCTTTTGGCTTGATTTTTATATAGGATCCGTCACTTTGCAGTTCATGTGCAAGGGCATTGTCGGAGCATTGCAGTTTGAGAATCTGTATAATTTTCTTTTTGGCATCTTCATCTTTGATGGCAGTTAAAAGCTCTATACGCCGCACAAGATTTCGGGGCATCCAGTCTGCACTTGAGATATAGACTTTTGATGCATCATTTTTAAAATAAAAAGTACGGGCATGCTCGAGGTATTTTCCCAAAATGGAAACAACTCTTATATTTTCGCTGACATCTTTGATACCGGGCTTCAAACAGCAGATACCACGTACAATAAGCTCAACTTTTACACCGGCTATAGAGGCTTTGTAGAGTGCTCTGATGACATCATCGTCAACAAGTGAGTTTACCTTTGCAATGATATGTCCGTTTTTTCCCTGTCTTGTTTCATTGTGAATGAGAGAAAGGACTTTAGGCTTGATTTGTGAAGGAGACATATATAACTCATTGAGTTTTCCTTTTTTGCTAAAGCCTGTCAAAAAGTGAAAAAAGCGTGTTAAGTCATTGGTAATGGTGTCCTTGCTCGTCATATAACTCATGTCAGTATATATTTTTGCAGTGGAAGGGTTATAGTTTCCTGTGCCTAAATGGGCATACTGCTTGAGTTTTCCGTTTTTTCTTCTTGTGATCAAAGCCGCTTTTGCATGGACTTTAAACCCTTGAATTCCGTAAATAACATGGGCTCCTGATTTTTCAAGCGCTTTTGCCCAAATGAGATTGTTCTCCTCGTCAAAGCGTGCTTTTAGCTCAACCATAACGGTAACCTGTTTTCCCGATTCACTGGCATCCATCAAAGATTTGACGATAGGCGACTTTGTCCCTGAACGGTAGAGTGTCATTTTTATAGAGACAACATCAGGGTCTTTTGCCGCATGTTGAATGAGATTTACCACAGGGTCAAAACTCTGATAAGGATGGTACATCAAGACATCCTGCTTTTCCAGGATAGAGAAAATATCTTCATTGTTTTCAAAAGGCGGCAGATTTTTTGGTTGAAATGCCGGTGCCAAAAGATGTGCAAAGTTTTTGTTCGATACTATCTGCCAAAGACTTGAGAGATTTAAAAAGGTATGGTATCTGTAGATGTCATCTTTGTATATATGTGCATGACGGTTAAAAAAGTTAATGATTTCATCATCAGCATTTGAACCGACCTCAAGCCGGACCATTTCTCCTTTACGGCGAAGTTTGAGCCCCTCTTCAAGAATCTCCATAAAGTCATCAGCTTCCTCTTCTTCTATGGCAATATCAGCATTTCTTGTCACGCGAAAAGGGGCATATTTGATAAGCTCATAGCCCGGAAAAAGTTCATCAACATGCTTTTCCACAACACTTTCTATCGGTACATAGGTTCCGTTTCCAAGCTCTACAAATCTGTTTAAAACACGGGGAACACGTATAATTCCAAAGCGTTCTATATTTTCGTTGTCCATATCGCGAAGTTTTACGATAAGCCCGAAACTCAGGTTGTTAAGATGTGGAAAAGGATGTGTGGCATCTATGGCAATGGGAATAATTACCGGATAGATGTTTTCATTGAAATACTGGTTGAGTTTATGTTTGTCCTGATTGTTCACTTCATCATATGTCTTTACACTGATACCATGAGGCTCAAGTTTTTTAAATATTTCACTTCTGCAGTGCTCGACAACCTGCTGTTCCTGATGCAGATAGTTTCTGATTTCACGAAGCTGCTGCAGAGGTGTCAGCCTGTCGGCCCCTGAAACGATAATACCCGCGGCAAAAAGCTTTTTAAGTCCTGCCACGCGAATCATATAGAACTCATCCAGATTTGTTCCGTAAATGGCAAGAAATTTGAGACGTTCAAGCAGCGGCAAAGACTCATCCTGTGCCTGTTTGAGGACTCTTGTGTTAAACTGTAACCATGAAAGCTCACGGTTTAAATAAAGATTGGGATTTTTAAGGTTTATCATAAAATTTTCACTTTCTTTGGTAAGTTTTTTCTTTATTATAGCAAAGAAATTATTACTATTTGATTACACCTGTGCCGCTCATGTTGGCTGCGTGGTAAATTGTCACACCGTTTTTTCGGGCATAGTACTCTAAAAGCAACTTCTGCAGTGTCGGCTCAATAGAAGGGGTAAACCATGCATTGTTGCTTATGGCAATCATATATTTTACATTGCCATTGTAGAGCTCTTTACATGTAGCCTCATAACAGACGGCATTTCTGAACCTGATACCTTTTATGACAAAGTCTGTCGGTTTTTTTGCCGTAACAAAATCACTTGATCCTTGAAAAAAAGTATCGTTGATGAATTTTTGTGCAAATTTTGGCAGAGGAATGTACTCGCCAAAAGGAACCAGAATGAGTTTTTTGGCAACCTTGTATCTGCCTTTGTCAAACATATAGGTGACATTGTAGTTGAGATTGTTTTCACGCATCAGTGCACCGGCTATGACAGTGATTTTTTCAGAAGCCTTACGAAGTTCCTGCATCAGTTTCGGCATTTCATTCATAAAAAGAGGGAAGACAGATTCGGGGAATATGACAACATCATAGCCTTCTGCCTGTGCCTGACGGATTTTTTCAAAAATCATGGCAACGGTAGGGTAGAGGCTGCTTCTCTCCCACTTGACACTTTGGGGGATTTCTGTTTGTACCAGCTTTATTTTCAGGGGCGCATCATACTGTTTTGGATAGCCGTAGTTATAGGCAAAGACGAGAAGCAAAAGAGGCAAATATCTGTATTTTTTGTTTTTTATCAGTGAAGGCAGGGAGAGGGCGAGCAAAACGGCCGCCAACTGATATTTGTAAACACCTATATAACTGTTGACAAACAAGAGCTCAATTTTCATCCAGTTCCAGCCAAGCGGTTCAAAAAAGCTGAGCCCAAAAAGCAGTAGGGCCCGTATATAGGGCTTGTCTGTAAAGGCAAGCGGTGCAAAAAAGAGAAGATAGAGAATGCCGAAGCCGAGAGTAACAAAAGGCTCCATGTAGCCGACACCCTGGTATTTAAAACTGAAACCGATCCAGTAAAACCAAAAGAGTCCTATAAAAAAACCGCTAAAAAGAACCGCTTTTTTAGGAATGCTAAGAAGCAGTGCTATTGCTCCAAGTCCAAAAAGGGTATTGAGAAATTTATTTTCAATGCCAAAATATTCCAAATAGATAAAAGCACTGAAAAGTGCAGCCGTGCCAATTGCGAGTAAAATATTTTTTGTTAAGGAATTCATTTTGAAATTGTACTGAATTTAAGAGCTTATTAGTATATTTTTTGTATAATCGCTGCAATTTTATAAGAGAAGGAAGCACAAGATATGGAAATTATCTCCCAACTACTACCGTTTGTATTTTTAATTGCAATTATGTATTTCGTAATTATTCGCCCACAGCAAAAAGAGGCCAAGGCCAAAAAAGAGATGATTGAATCTCTTAAAAAAGGTGACAAAGTCATCACTAACGGCGGTTTTATCGTTGTTGTTCATAAAGTTGAAGAGAACTTTTTGACAGTAAAACTCAATGATGATACACTCGTAAAAATTACAAAAGATTCCATTGCAAAGAAGTTCGAGGATGAAGCTTAATTATCGCATAGTCATCTTTGCTCTGGCAATAGTGTTTGGAATTGTATTTTCTCTTCCATCACTTTTACAGACCCAAAGCGGCAAAAAAATAACCTTAGGCCTTGATTTACAGGGTGGACTGCATATGCTGCTCGGTGTGAAAACCGAGGAAGCGACTAAATCACGTATTAAATCAATAGCGGCAAGTATCAAACACTTTGCAGAACGTAATGACATTTTAATAGACGGATTGAGCTTTGACAGCAAAAGTGTAACTTTTGAAGTGCTTGATAGTGACGAGATTAAAAACTTTGATGATTTTTTATCAAAACTTGAAGGTGTGAAAGTTACACACAAAGGTTCTGTCATAACCTTGAGTCTGACGCCTAAAGAGATAGAAAAAACAAAACAGCAGGCAGTCTCGCAGGCAATTGAAACGATCAGAAACAGACTTGACCAGTTCGGACTCTCAGAGCCCGTTGTCGCACGTCAGGGAAAAGACAAGATACTTGTAGAGCTTGCGGGGATTAAAACACCGCAGGAAGAACAGCGTGCACGCGAGTTGATTTCTCGTGCGGCAAAACTTGAAATGATGGCAGTTGATGAAGCCAGAAATGCACGGGTTTACAATATGAGCGATGCGGATGCGGCGGCATACGGTGATGTTATTTTAGAAGATGTGAAAAATCCTAAAATCAAATATCTTGTGCATGAAATTCCTATTCTGGATGGCGGGATGCTTACCGGTGCAAATGTCGGTTTTGACCAAAACAACCGTCCGGTGATTAATTTTAAACTCAATGCAGAGGGTGCTGACATCTTCGGTGATTTTACCGGCAAAAACGTAGGCAAACGTCTGGCAGTCGTACTTGACGGAAAAGTCTACTCTGCACCGAATATTAATGAACGCATCGGCGGAGGCAGCGGACAGATTTCCGGAAACTATACAGTGCTTGAGGCAAAAGATTTGGCAATTGCGCTGCGTTCGGGTGCATTATTGGCGCCAATATATATGATGGAAAAACGTTCTGTCGGCCCAAGTCTGGGTGCTGACAGTATCAAAGCATCTATGATAGCGCTGATAGGCGGTTTTATTCTTGTTATTGTTTTTATGATGGTTTATTATCGTATGGCAGGGGTAATTGCAAATATTGCCCTGATTGCAAACTTGTTGATTCTTTTGGCGGTTATGAGTCTTTTTGGTGCGACGTTGACGCTGCCGGGTATGGCAGGTATTGTCCTGACGGTCGGTATGGCGGTGGATGCGAATGTCATTATTACCGAAAGAATCCGTGAACTCATTTATGAGGGAAAATCTATGCACAAGGCCATAGAAGAAGGCTACGCAAACGCAATGACGGCAATTTTGGATGCAAATATCACGACGCTGATTGCTTCTGTTGTCTTGTATGTCTATGGTACAGGTGCTATAAAAGGGTTTGCCATTACTATGAGTATCGGTATTTTGGCATCTATGCTCACTGCAATTCTCGGAACACACGGAATTTATCAGATGCTTGAACCTAAAATGGGCAAAAGCAAAAATTACCGTTTCTGGTTTGGGATTAAAGGATAATTATGGAATTTTTTAAGTATAAACAGCCCATTGATTTTATGGGTAAATCAAAAATTGCGATGGCAGTTTCAATTATTCTTATCTTGGCTTCATATGCGATTTTGGCGACAAAAGGACTCAATTACGGGATCGACTTTGCCGGAGGAACGATTGTTCAGGTAAAGTATGACACAAAAGCCCCTATCAAAGCGATGCGGGAAAAACTGCAGGCAGACAAACTTTTTGACGGTGCTTCCATCAGTGAGTTCGGTTCTCCGGATGAAGTTGTCATTCGTATGAAAACATCGAGTGCGAGTGTAGCAAAAGACATCGGTGATGTTGCAAGAGCAGCACTGCAGGGTACAGGCAATTTTACGATTCGCCGTGTTGATATTGTAGGTCCAAAAGTAGGTTCAGAGTTAAAAGAGAAAGGGCTTATGGCACTTTTTCTCTCTATAGCCGCGATTCTTGTTTATGTGGCATTTCGATTTGAATGGCGATTTGCCGTGGCTTCTATAGCCGCGTTAGTGCATGATGTTTCGATTGCAATGGGTGCGGTGGCTCTCTTTCAGATTGATGTCAATCTTGATGTACTTGCTGCAATACTGACACTTTTGGGATATTCGCTCAACGATACAATTATTGTCTTTGACCGTATCCGCGAAGGGATTACAAAATCCAAAAAAGCGAATTTGACAGAGATTATCAATGAATCTATCACAAGAACGCTTGCCCGTACGACACTGACCTCTTTAACGACCTTTTTTGTGGTTTTTACACTGTTTATGTTTGGCGGAGAGATTATTCATGCCTTTGCATTTACGCTTTTGGTAGGTATAATCGTAGGAACATATTCGTCCATCTTTGTTGCTTCACCGTTGTTGATACTGTTTGGTTTTGATGTGAAAAACTATCATGCAAAACTGGCAGAAAAAGCAAAAAGAGAAGCAGAAAAAAACAGAATGCGCGAACAGTTTGAATCAGGAGTTATGTAATGGATTGGGGTAAAGTAGTATACGTATTTTTTTCATTAATGAGTCTTACATCGATCGCAGGGTTTTTATATGAAAATACGGCTATTTCATTGTTTATAGCCGCAAGTGTGAATCTGATTTCAACAATTTTAAAAATCGGTGTGCGTAATCTGCTTTCAGCCGAACTGTTGGCATCTTCTTTGGTGGCAGACCTGCACCTGATTCCGGCATTTGTCTTTTTGGTTATTGTGCAGAATGATTCCTGGGCAATTGCCCTGGCAATCGGTGCATTGATTGCCAATGTATTTTCAATGGGACTTGTCTACATTGAGAGCAGTAAAACACACGAAGAATATTAACAGGAAGAATAAAATTGGAATATAACGCAAAAACTATAGAAAAAAAATGGCAGGAATACTGGAATCAAAACGAAAGTTTTGAGCCGAGTGAAGATTTTACCAAAGAGAAAAAATACATTCTTTCAATGTTTCCTTTTCCAAGCGGACGTCTGCATATGGGACATGTAAGAAACTACTCTATCAGTGATGCTTTTGCGCGTTACCACAGACAGCAGGGCAAAAATGTTTTACACCCGATTGGCTTTGACAGCTTTGGTATGCCTGCGGAAAATGCTGCTATAAAAAACGGTTCACATCCTAAAAGCTGGACCTATGACAACATTGACTATATGAAAAACGAATTTTATTCTCTGGGTTTCTCTTTTTCACGCAAACGTGAATTTGCCACAAGTGATGAGCTTTATACGAAGTTTGAACAGGGCTTCATTATAGATATGTATAACAAAGGTCTGCTGTACCGTGAAAAAGGGATGCTTAACTGGTGTCCGCATGATCAGACTGTTTTGGCAAACGAGCAGGTAGTGGATGGATGTTGCTGGCGATGTGACACACCGATTGTCAAAAAAGAGATGAATCAGTACTATTTTAAAATTACTGCCTATGCAGACGAACTTTTAAATGATTTGAAAAAACTTGAAGGTGGCTGGCCAAAACAGGTTCTGACGATGCAGGAAAACTGGATAGGCAAGTCAAACGGACTTGCTTTTGATTTACACTTTGATGAAGCAAGTCAAGCAAAACTTTCGCATACATTTGAGTGTTTTGATGTTTTTACAACAAGACCTGACACAATTTACGGTGTGAGTTATACGGCTTTGGCACCTGAACATGAAATTGTTTCGTATATGATAGAGAACAAATTGCTTGATGATTCGGTTATTGCACAAATTGAGACTATGAAAAACACCTCTTCAATCGAGCGGCAAAAAGAGAAATCGGGTGTTTCGCTTGGTTTACATGTAACGCATCCGCTCACAGGAGAAAAAATTCCTGTCTGGGTGGCAAATTTTGTATTGATGGATTATGGAAGCGGAGCGGTTATGGCCGTACCTGCACATGATGAGAGAGATTATGATTTTGCTAAAAAGTATGACCTGCCTGTAAAACCGGTTATCAAGCCTTTTAAAACAGAACATGACTTTTCAAAATCTGCTTTTACAGAAGTCGGTGAGCTTATAAATTCCGGCGAATTTACAGGGATGAACTCTCAAGAGGCACAGGAAAAAATCATAGCTGTGTTTGAACAAAAAGGTTTGGGCAAAAAGACGACAAACTATAAACTCAAAGACTGGGGTGTGAGTCGTCAAAGATACTGGGGTGCACCTATTCCTTTTATTCATTGTGAGGCGTGCGGTCTTGTTATGGAGAAAAAAGAGAATCTTCCTGTGGCTCTGCCGGATGATGTAGAGATTACAGGAGAGGGAAATCCTTTGGAAAAACACCCGACATGGAAACACTGTAAATGTCCGGAGTGTGGCAAAGATGCTGTTCGTGAAACAGATACGATGGATACTTTTGTAGAATCCTCCTGGTATTTCCTGCGTTTTTGTGCATCGCCTCAAAACTGGGAAAAAGAGGCATTTTCACCTGAGCAGATAAAATACTGGATGCACCAAAAAGGGCATGAAGGTGTTGATCATTACATCGGTGGGATAGAACATGCGATTTTACACCTTTTATATGCGCGTTTTTTTACAAAAGTGTTCCGTGATTTGGGTTATATTGATTTGGATGAACCTTTTGAGAAACTTTTAACCCAGGGAATGGTACTTAAAGACGGGGCCAAAATGAGCAAATCAAAGGGCAATACGGTTGACCCTGATGCCATCATTGAGAAATACGGTGCAGATACGGCACGTCTGTTTATACTTTTTGCCGCACCGCCGACACAGGAACTTGAATGGAATGACAGTGCTGTTGAAGGTGCCTATAAGTTTATAAAAAGATTTTTTGAGCGAAGTGCAAATGTCTTTACATGTAACGAGAAGCCTGAAATCAATCATGCAGACTTGAGTAAAGAAGAGAAATTTGCCCGTAAAAAAGTCTATGAAGCACTCAAACGTGCCGAAGATGTTTATAATGAAAGATACACATTTAATACAATGATTGCCGGTGTCATGGAGGCGATGAATGCGCTCAATGCACAAAAAAATGCAGATGTATGGACGGAAGGATACTGGATACTCAGCTCGATTATGGAACCTGTTATTCCTCATACCTGTCATGAAATCAGTGAGCAATATTTCAAACTGAACAACCTGGCTCCGCAAGAAACAGTAGAAGAAGTTTTTGTAGAAGAGAGCATCTCTTTGGGTGTTTCTCTCAACGGGAAAAAAAGAGGGGAAATTGAAGTTGCCGCTGATGCTGATAAAGAGACAATTATTGCAGCAGCAAAAGAAAATATTGCCAAGTGGCTTGAAGGCAAAGAGATTGTCAAAGAGATTTTTGTTCCTAAAAAGCTTGTCAATATTGTTGTAAAGGGCTAAGAATGAGAAAATATTCACATGCATTGAAGGTATTTGTTCTTTTGATTCTTCTTGTTTCAATGAATGCATGCGGATATAAGCCAAGTTCAAAGTATGCCAGAAGTGTCATTGGTTCAAAAATATACACACATGTTGTCATTTCAGCTTTGGATCCCCAAAATACTGTTTTAATAAAAGATGCGGTAGACAGCGCCATTGTGGAAATTTTTCATGCCTCTCTAACAGACAAATCCCATGCCGATACAACGTTGAATTTTTCTCTGACACCACCGAGTTATTCGCCAATTCAGTATAATGCAGAAGGGTATATTATTGCATATCGGGCAAAAATTGTTTTAAAGATTGCAAGAGAATCAAAAAATATTAAAAAAACGTATACGGCAAGAGGTACCTATGACTTTTCGGTTGTACCAAATGCTGTTATAACAGATCAGGAACGATTTGATGCGATAAAATTCAGTGCCATCAAGGCTATAGCATCTTTTGTTGCACAGGTCTCAGCAGAAGGATCACAACTATAAATCAGGAGAAGATTACATGACTATACAAACAATCATAAGTAAAGCTGTCAAAAGATTAAAACTCGAAGGAAAATTACTGACTCCTGACTTTTATGCAGAAGCATTTTGCAAAGAGGCGCAAAAAGCAAATATGCAGGTTGAAGATTGTCAACATATTGACAAGTTCAATGCCATGCTCAACAAAGACTTACAAAAAGAGCTCAAAAAATACAATATAAAAACGATGCATGAGTTTGTACGTTTGCTGATTTCAAAACTCAACAGAACCAACCCTACGCAGTGTTCAAACCTGCTTGAATCCCAAACATTACTGACAAAAAGGGTACTGCAGGTTATTACTGTACTGCACAACAAAGAAGCGGGTGAGCTTGCACAAAAAACTCTGGAACTTATAGAGCATGGCGCCCAGCCTGAACAGTTGGACCAGTTTCGACAACGATGGGTCAATTTTTTAACTACTTATGATGATGCTTTTTTGCAAAAATTGAAAGAGTACGGTGATGTAGATACGCGGGATTTACAAAAAACTATTGAAAATTTACATTTGGAATGTGTTGGTGCACAAGAAAACCAAAGTGTGGATTTACAGAAAATATCAAAACTTTTGATAGCTTCTTTTGTTCCCTCCATTGCTTCGAGTGTGAATGATACGATTGCAGCTTTGAGTGAAAAAATCCAGAAAAATCCTGAACTGCTTGAACATGAAAGTGTTGAAAATGAAATCAGGTCAGCCATATCTTTGCGCATAGCACTTGACAAAGAAACTGTCAAAGAGATGGTAGAGTCTATTGACGGAGTTCTCGATAAACTTTCACTGCGTCTTATAGACATGATAGAGAGTTCTGACAACTCAAATGCCGAAATACAAAAAATAAAACTTGAGTTGGAATCTTATACGGAAGAATCAACTGTAAACTTTGCACTTGCACATAAAAAACTTTTTACAATTGCTGTTGCCTTAGAGAAAAATACACATCTTTTAAGTAAAGATTTGCAAGGACACAGTGAGGAAGTCAAAGCTTTGAGCAAAAAAGTCCGTACACTTGAAAAAGAGCTTGAAGAAGCAAAACAGGAATCAAAAGAGGACTTTTTAACGAAGTTGTATAACAAGCGCGCGATTGATGAGTTTTTAACGATGAAAGAGGCAGAGTACAAACGTTATGGGCATAATTTTGTCATTGTTATGTTTGATATAGACTTTTTTAAAAAAGTAAATGATACCTTTGGACATGAAGCCGGGGATGCGGTTTTGGCGGCATTTGCCAAAATACTCAAAAAAGAGAGTAGAACAGTGGATATAGTCGGGCGTTTTGGAGGCGAAGAATTTTTGGCACTTTTAAGTGAGACGGATTTGGAAGGTGGTGTGACTTTTGCCCAAAAGGTGAGAAAGCATGTTGAAAAGACTCGTTTTGTATATAAAGGCAAGCGTATTAAAGTGACTGTGAGTGCCGGTGTTGCGCAAAGAAGTGATCATATTTCGCTTGACGCGACGATAAATTCTGCCGATGAGTATCTGTATAAAGCCAAAAAAGAGGGAAGAAACAGAGTGGAGTATAAAAAATAAACGTGTTAGAGGAATTTCTTAGCAGCAAACCATTATATTATGACACCATAGACTACACCCGTATGCCCAGAGTATACGCAAAAATCAAAGCTTCATTAAAATTGCCAAAAATTATTCATCTTGTGGGCACAAACGGAAAAGGGACAACAGGACGTTTTTTGGCGTCAGCCTTGTACTCTTTGGGGTTTACTACGGGGCATTATACCTCTCCGCATATACTGACTTTCAATGAACGCATTTGGTTCAACGGAGAAAATGTCAGTGATATACTCTTAAACGAAGCGCATCAAAAGCTTTTATCACTGTTGGATCCCCAGGATGCAGATTCATTAAGCTACTTTGAATATACAACACTTTTGGCAGTTTTTTTGTATCAGGAGTGTGACTATATTGTTCTTGAGGCAGGGCTTGGCGGAGAGCATGATGCAACAGCGGTATTTGAAAATATTTTAACACTTGTGACACCGGTTGGTTTTGATCATGAAGCTTTTTTGGGTTCGGATATTTTGTCCATAGCCACGACAAAACTCAATGCTATGCAAAAAAAAGTAATTGTGTCCAAACAGCCACATAAAGAAGTGATGCAGATTGCCAAAAAAATCGCACAGGAAAAAAATATCCATGTCGCAGATTACAGTGAACTTTTAGATGCACAAGACAAAGCGAAGATTGAAAAAATTGCCAGGTATCACAGGTTGGCGTGCTATTTAAAAGAAAATTTAATGGTAAGTATCGCGGCATTAAAGAGTCTGGGCATTTCGTACGAAGCAGAAGATTTTAAGCATGCAAAATTATTTGGCAGACTTTCTCAATTAGAGACAAACATACTGATAGATGTGGGACACAACACGCTTGCAGCACGTTCAATTTATGAAAGTTTAAAAGAGAATAAATATATATTGGTTTATAATAGTTTTAAAGATAAAAATTACAGTGAAATACTTACTGTTTTACAGCCGATAATTGAACATGTGGAAATTATAGCGGTAGAAGATAAAAGAATAGAAGAATTGAGCAAACTCAAAAAGGCAATAGAGGATTTGCAGATGAAACACACAAGCTTTCAAGGAATAGATGCAAATAAAAATTATCTTGTTTTTGGCTCCTTCAGTGTTGTGGAAACATTTTTGAAGGTGCATGGTGGATAATCATTTTACGGTTACTATTCATGATGACAACGGTGTCAAGCAGTTTAATGTTCACAAGTTTATAAAAAAAGCTTTTTTGTATACCGGACTTTTTTTACTGAGTATTGTACTGATTGCCGCAGGAACTATTTTGTATTTAAATGCCAGTGTAGATAAACTGCAGAGTAAAAAAAATGAAGTGGCACAGGCATATAAAGAGATGCTGCGTCAAAATCAAGCCTTGCAAAAAGAGATGAAGAGTACAACACATTCCCTTTTGGCAAAAGAAAAAGAGCTTGATGAACTTTCAGATTCTTTGTCTCAGATTGAAACGCTCATAGGGCTCAAACCTCTTGCGACTGAATCTTTGGCCGAAAGAGTAAATATGACAATGCTCAGTTCATCGCACAGAGCAACACTGCTGGAACTTATACCAAGCGGATCCCCTGTAAAATACCATGGAATTACAAGCAAATTCGGCTACAGAATACACCCGACACTGCATAAAAAAGAGTTTCATCGTGGTTCTGACATGAAAGCGAAATTCAATACTCCTGTGTATGCAACGGCTGACGGTATTGTTGAATGGGCAGGGCTGCACAGGCGCAGCGGTTTTGGAAAACTTGTCATACTCGAACATGTGTATGGTTTTAAATCGTACTTTGGACATTTAAACAAAATTGTGGTAAAGTCAGGACAATTTGTAAAAAAAGGTGATTTAATTGCCTATACAGGCAATTCCGGGCTCAGTAACGGACCGCATTTGCATTATGAAATACGCTTTATTCACCGTGCATTAAATCCGTATTATTTTATAAAATGGACACAGCAAAATTATGATGAAATTTTTAAAAAGGAGAAAAAGATACCATGGCAATCTTTAATAATGGCAACATCACGGATAAAAGTGATAAAACAGATGCAAACACAGCAATTGTCACAGCCGGAGCAAAAATCAAAGGCGAAATAGAACTTACATGCAATCTTTATATAGACGGAGAGTTAGAGGGGTTTATAAAGTCGTCCAAAGAGGTGAATGTGGGTAAAAACGGACATGTAAAAGGCGATATTACAACAAAGCGTCTCGTGGTTCAAGGCCTGGTTGAGGGGAGTATACATGCAGACCGTGTCGAGATAAAAGCGGCAGGACATGTAAATGGCGAAATTACCTCGCTTGAACTTGTCATAGAGGCCAAAGGTATTTTTCAGGGAAACTCAATAGTAAAAGAAACAGGAAAGTAATGTCACAGGCAATTTTATTTAATCATTTTAAAAACAATGCACAAAAAGATGCCCTTGAAGTTTTGGTATGTGAAGATGCAAAAGAAGCATATGAACTTGAAAATGTAGCAAAGTTTTTTGGACGGGATGTTGTTGTTTTTCCCGATTTCAGACCAGGTTACGGTGATGATTTGCGTTCTTACAAAGAAGAGTTGCACGAACTCTGTTTTGCTTTAAGAACATACTATTTTTGCGCGAAAAAACCACTTGTAATATCTCCTTTAAAAACACTTCTCTTTCATTTGCCAAAAAAAGAGCTGCTCGGTGAGATGAGGCTTGAATTTGGCTCAGAGATTAATCTCAAAGAGTTTAAAGAGCAGATGCTTTACTGGGGATACACTTTTGTTGATATGGTACAGGTTGCAGGTGAAATTTCTCATCGTGGGGATATTATAGATATTTTTGTGCCTTCTTCCGAAAATCCGATAAGAATTTCCCTCTTTGACAATGAAATAGAACAAATAAAATCCTTTGCCCTTGAAACACAAAGAACCCTCGGCGATGATTTGGAAAGTGTAGAAATACGAAGTGCTTTTTATGCTCTGGATGAAGCATCCTACAATGCCTTGCATCAAAAAATACAAAAGAGTGAATTTGATGCACTCAACAAAGATGTAGCCTCTTTGGGCTTTTGGCATCTTGATGAATTGGCAGAGAATTTTTTAGCAGGCAAAAATGTCAAACTTGTCAGAAATTTAGACAATATACTCAAAGATGCCTACGGTATAAACAATCCGCAGCTTCCAAGAGATGCTTTTGATCTTGAATTGTTAGAAGAAAACGATGCCGTCAAAGAGTTGGTTGTTGTCAATGCCGCCCAGCTTTTAAAAGTACATCCAAACAAGAAAGTAACGCTCATTGCTGCAAATAATGCGACAATAAAACAGGCCGGTATTTATGATACAACAGGTTTAAGCATTGTAGAGGCTCCTTATATATTAAATATTATTACACCTGATGAGCTGGTTATATCACTGAACAAAGCCGATAAAAAACGCCGCAGAAGAAAAACCTCTATTCTTTTGGATGATTTAAAAGCAGGTGATTATGTAGTTCATGAAGATTATGGTGTCGGTATCTTTGAAAAAATTGAAAAAACCGAAATACTCGGCGGAGTCAAAGACTTTATCGTCATTAAATATGTCGGTGATGATAAAATACTGCTGCCTGTAGAAAACCTCGACTATATTGACCGTTACATCGCAGGAGGCGGTGCGACACCTGTACTGGACAGGCTGGGAAAAGGAAGCTTTGGCAAACTCAAGGCAAAGGTAAAAAAAAGGCTGCTTGAAATTGCAGGACAGATTGTTAACACGGCAGCAGCAAGAGCGCTTATAAAAGCACCAAAGATTTCTTTGGATAAAAAAGAGCTGGAGCAGTTTCAGGCACTTTCAGGCTTTGAATATACAGATGACCAGACTCAGGCTGTTGAGGAGATACTCTCACAAATGAGTTCAGGGCATATAATGGACCGACTTTTAAGCGGAGATGTCGGTTTTGGTAAAACAGAAATCGCACTCAACACTATTTATGCAGCCTACAAGTCAGGCTATCAGTCGGCATTTATTGTACCAACTACACTGCTTTCAGCACAGCACTGGCGTTCTTTGGATGAGCGGTTTAAAGATTTGAGTATCCGTTATGCAAAACTTGACAGATTTGTCACCACAAAAGAGAAAAATGCAGTTATTAAAGGGCTGGCAAGCGGTGAAATAGATTGTGTTGTCGGGACGCATACGCTTTTTGGACTGGAATTTAAGAAACTTGGCGTCGTTATTATAGATGAAGAACACAAGTTTGGCGTGAAGCAAAAAGAGAAAATCAAAGAGCTCTACCATAATGTGCATCTGCTCTCTATGAGTGCAACACCGATTCCGCGATCACTCAATCAGGCACTCAGTTCCATAAAAACAATGAGTCAGCTATTGACAGCGCCGAGTGAGCGCCAGGGTGTAAGGACTTTTGTAAAAGAGTATGATGAAAAGCTGATAAAAGAGGTTATTTTGAGAGAACTTCGTCGTGGCGGTCAGGTTTTTTATGTGCACAATTCAATTGACCATATGCCTATAAAACTGGGAGAACTGCAGGCCCTGTTACCTGACTTGAGAATGCTGATGCTGCATTCTAAAATATCGGCAGTGGAAACAGAAAAAGAGCTGCTGAAATTTGAAGCAGGCGAATATGATGTCATGATAGCCACCTCCATTATTGAGAGCGGTATTCATATGCCCCGTGTCAATACCATCATTGTAGACGGTGCAGACAGATTTGGTATAGCAGATTTGCATCAGCTTCGCGGGCGTGTAGGTCGTGGACACAATGAGGGTTTTGCCTATTTTATTGTACAAAACAAAGAAAATTTGACAGATGAAGCCAAAAAACGCCTTTTGGCATTAGAATCGAACTCCTTTTTAGGTTCGGGTTCTGTGCTGGCACATCATGATTTGGAAATTCGCGGCGGCGGGAATCTTGTAGGAGATGCACAAAGCGGACATATTAAAAATATCGGCTACTCTCTGTATCTTCGAATGCTTGAAGATGCTATAAAAGAGTTGAGCAATACAGCCGAGGGAGAGCGGGCAAAGGTAGATGTAAAACTGAGCATATCCGCTTTTATCAGTGATGAAATTGTACAAGAAGACAGGTTGCGTTTAGATATCTACAGAAGACTTGCCCAGTGTGAAAGTGCTGTGGAGATCTATGAAATAGAAGAAGAGGTAATTGACCGTTTTGGCGAATTGGACATTCCTACCAAACAGTTTTTTGAATTGATGGTTATTAAACTTTTGTCCCTGGAGAAAAAAATCAAAACGATTTCAAACTATGGACAAAATATCACATTTACCTATTTAAATGAGTCCAAGGAGACAATAAAATCAGATTCGAAAGATGATGATGACATTATTAAAGCAACACTGTACTATTTAAGAAACAGCAAACCAAAAGTGCTCTAGTTGGTCTATATTACTCTTTTTTTAAGCGCTTTCGGTGCCGCGACTTTATTGCCGGTAGTGAGTGAAGCTGTATTGGTTTATGATATTACCGCCGGTTACAATATTTATGCTCTGCTGGGTGTTGCTACACTCGGCAATACCCTTGGTTCCTGTTTGAACTACTTTTTGGGCAAAAAAGGGGTTGATTATCTGGCACAGAAAAAATATGTAAAAATGAGAGCGTATAAAAAAGCCGAATCAATGTTTGATCGTTACGGTGCCATCGTGCTGCTGCTCTCCTGGGCTCCGATCATCGGTGACCCTATTACTTTTGTAGCCGGTGCTCTGCATTATAACTTTAAAAGATTTTTTTTGCTTGTTCTGTTTGCAAAAGGTATTCGTTATATACTGTTGGCACTTTTTTTTATCTGATTTTTATCTCTTTGGAAAAAGCTTCAAAAATGCGGTAGGTACTCCAGTGATAGGGCATAAACTCCGGGTGCCACTGCAGACCCAGAATGAAGTCTTCATTGTCTGTTTCAATGGCCTGTATGAGGCCGTTTGTATCTTTTGCTGCAACTTTCAGCCCTTTTCCAAGTGTTCTCACTGTTTGATGATGCAGGGCATTGACTTTTAATTTTTCGGCTTTGAGAATTTTATGCAGATGGCTTTTTGGTTCTATTTTGATGGTGTTTTGAGGCAGCAGAGAATGCGGATGTCTAAAATCCAAATCCATTTCCGGTATATGCGGGTGAAGTGATCCGCCCATAAAGAGATTGATAAGCTGCATGCCTCTGCATATTCCCATAACGGGAATGTTTTGTGTGAGTGCGCGCTCAAGTAAAAAGAGTTCCATTGCATCACGCAGTGGTTCGGTTTTTTTTACACTGGGGTGCCTGGATGTATGAAAAGTATGCGGATCAATATCCACACCTCCTGTAAGCACAAGCCCATCCATTTGGGTGTTCTTGTCCCAATTATCAGGATGCAAAAACCTTGCATTCACACCAAAAAGCGTGAGCAAAGCACGACTTGTCATCCAGGCACTGCGACTTCCTTTGCTTGAGCCTGTTATGATTATATTTGTTTTTTCAGCCATACATTTACCTGCTGCAACCACTTCTCTTTTTTCAAAAACGAAAAAGGGTCAGTGAGGTATTTGCTGTATTCGCCGGCAAGTTGTGCAAGCATCTCTTTGTCTTGAGCGAGTTTTTCAATGATGACCCAGCTGTTCCAGGCATCGTAAGTGTGCCACTCTTTTTTGTCAACCTTGGAGTTTGGAAGGCGATAATGATAGGCAGGACGTGGTGAAATTTTTTCTTCGGGAAGTGTCTTGAAAACCTGATTGGAATCTATCCAGGCAAGCAGAGGCAAGAGGTCCAGTGCGCGATTACGGGTAGGGTTATATTGCAGATAGTCACAGATAAACCGGTTCATATCCGGTTTGTAAGAGGCTTTGAGTACTTTTTGTATATACTCCTCTTCAAAAGGTTTGATATAGGGGCTGATTCTGCGTACAATATCAGGTTGCAGCCATAGCACAAGCGTCTCATAAAGAATGAAAAAGGCCCTGAGTGTATCAATAATTTCTTTTACTTCAAAAGAGAAGGCCTGAGGATTGATATGAAAGCCAAAGGCATAGAGAGGATTGGCATCAGTTCCAAGTGCTCCGTTTATTCGAAACGTCTCTTTTATCTTCTCTATAATTGCAATTTTATCCAAAGGAAGCGGCGGTGTTGTGATTTCATAAGGCACGATAGTTTGAGAAAGGGTGGCTATGAACTCTTCCAAAGCCAGTGCGATTTCTGTTTCGATAAACTGGTCAAGTCCTATATTCTGCAGCCATTTTTGCAAACCCTGTGAAATAAGAAACTGAAAATCAAGGATAAGATTAAAGTCGCCACAGCAGGTATCTCTGATTTTGTAATGATAAGGATTTATTTTTTCCATACTGCCGGATTCTAAAGTTTCAATAAGTAATTCTGCACTTTTTTGTAACTCAATGGCACTGTATTCAAGTTCAAAGCCGACTTTTCGAAGCTCATTTGAAGCGTTGATACGTACAGGTGGTTGCATAAAATGATTCATACTGTAATTATACTGTTTTTTAAAGAAAAACAGGGAAAAGATTTGGCTATAATTCTAAAAAACAAACGAAAAGAATTATACATTGAAAATAGCATTTATAGGCGATATACTAGGTCAGCCCGGACGTATTATGTTGCGGGATTATCTGAAGAAAATAAAAGAAGAACACAAAATAGATTTTGTCATTGCAAATTATGAAAATGCTTCTCACGGTTTTGGGTTGACACTCAAAAATGCAAATGAACTCTTCTCCTACGGCATCGATGTTATGAGCGGAGGCAATCATACCTGGGATAAAAAAGAGATTATTCCTCTTTTAGATACGCATGAACTGCTGCGGCCCCATAATTATCCTGAGGAAGTACCGGGAACCGGTCTGCGTGTTTATGATATAAAGGGTGAAAAACTTGCTGTCCTTAATATAATGGGGCACTATGCAATGCCCTATACCGACAATGCCTTTCGCTGTGCAAAAAATACGGTTGAGGAGCTGCACACGCAGGAGATAAAAAATATTTTTGTTGATTTTCATGCTGAGGCTACAAGTGAAAAACGCGCACTGATGATGATGCTTCAGGGAAAAGTAAGCGGAATTATCGGGACACATACTCATGTAGGCACTGATGATTTTCAAATTGTAAACGGTACGGCATATATGAGTGATATAGGGCTTACAGGATGCCGTGACAATATTATAGGCATGGACAAGGATGTTCCTGTAAAACAGTTTTTGACAGGTCTAAAAGGGCATTTTGATATTCCAAAAAAGTGTAAAAAAATTCTGCAGATGGCTGTCATGCAAATCAATGACGGCAAATGCAGTGAAGCATATAAACTGAAAATTTTTGATGACAGCAGAGTGATTAAAACCGAGGCATGGCTGGATTAGGCGGCAGTTACTCTGTAGTAGTTGTCATTTGCAATATAGGTATTGATAAATTTCTGTTTTAAAAGAGTGTTGCGTTGTATGTTTTCAGGCTGTTTGACCTCTTGTGTTAACGCTGTTTTGGGTTTTTGCGCAAGAGAAAAATAGTGAGAATTTTCACTGTAGGCATTCTGGGCACTGCTGATTTTTTTTATTTTTTCAAATTTTGTTTTGGCATACTCTTTTTTGGGTGTATTTTGCTGTTGCAGTAACTGCTGGTTGTGTAATGACTTATAGTTTGAAATATAATTGAGTGGTATTTTTACAGAAGAAGCAACAACTTTTTCAAGGCTTTTTGAGAATACTTTTTCTTGCTCTTGAGAGAAATTGTCTCTTTCATTTTGCGTATTTTTATCTATTTTTGATGTGTGCTTGTTTGGTATATATGTATTGTATGATGAAACAAACATCTTTTTTTCCTCTTCAAAATTTCCGCAATTGATTTATTATACCATAGAATCTTTGATATAATTATAAAAAATATTAAGGCATATTTATGAGTGCAAATATAGTAATAGTTGAAGATGAGGAAGATTTGCTCGAACTGTTGGAATACACCCTGGAAAAAGAGGGATTTGAAACAATAGGCTTTTTAAATACAAAAACAGTTGTGCAGATTTTAGATGAAGAAGATATAGATTTACTTATAATGGACAGGAACCTTCCCGGTGTTGAAGGAAGTGAGTTTGTTGCAAAACTACGTGATGAGGGGCTTGATATACCCGTTATATTTTTAAGTGCAAAAGACAGAGATGAAGATATTGAGAGTGGCTTTTTGCGAGGCGGAGATGATTACATCACGAAACCGTTTAATATGAAAGAATTGGTCCTTCGCATCCGATCTGTGTTAAAAAGAACTTCAAAAAAATACAATAATTCAAAATTGCTTTTTAGAGATTTACTGCTTGACAAAAGCAGCAGAACATTACATGTAGACGGAAGACCTGTTGATGTGACAAAGCTTGAATTTGATCTTTTAAGTGAATTTATCTTAAATAAAAACAGTGTACTTGACAGGGATTATCTGCTTGAAAATGTTTGGGGTGACAGTGAAAACCACCAGTACAAGACTGTCAATGTTGCCATCAACAGGCTCAAAGAGAAGATAGACCCGGACAAGTCAAAAGACTATATACAAACAGTTCGCGGAGTAGGGTATAAAATATGTTAACAAATTGACATATTTTTAGCTTTCTTGATTTTTCTTGGTTATATTGTTGCTCTTAGGAGTAAGAATGAGAGATTTTCGAACGATTATAGAAGTTTTCAAAGAGCATATTGCGAATGGATCAAATACGAAAGTATATGATAAGGATGTGGCAAATTTACTAAATATTTCCCAATCAAAATTTGCAACAATCAAAAAAAGGAACTCTACTCCTTTTGTTGAGATATTAGAGTATTGCCATCAAAAAGATTTGTGCTGCAGTGAAATTTTTTTTGATTCAAATATCTCCTCTTTTTCTCGCAAAAACATCTGATTTTTAGTTTTTAAAGAGAGTATCATCAAACTTTCATCTACATAGCGGTTAATTTTTGCTAAAATAGATTAAATAATTTTAGTAGGGTTTAATGGCATACTCAGAATCAGATACTCGTTCAAAACTAATCGACCCATCTATAAAGGAGAGTGGTTGGTTAGAATCAAATATAGTAAGAGAATATTATTTTACCGATGGGCGAAAGCTTATAGGCGGCAAACGCGGTAAAAGATACTTTGTTGATTACCTGCTTACATATAAAAATACCAACCTAGCCATCATCGAAGCAAAAGCCGAATCAAAAGACCCACTCGATGGATTGCAACAATCTATAAATTATGCCCAGCGATTAAAGATAGACTTTGTATATACAACAAACGGACATAAAATTTATGAACACTCTCTTATAGAGGGAAAAGGTAAGTTTATACAAAACTATCCAACTCCTGATGAACTTTTTTTTAGAAAATATGGCAAACAATCTGCTAAAGAAAAAGATGTAATCACTTATCCTTTTTACATTGAAGGGACGATGAGACCTCGTTTTTATCAACAAATTGCTGTGCAAAAGAGTATAGAAGCTATTGCCAATGAAAAGAGAAGAATTTTGTTGACTCTCGCAACCGGAACAGGCAAAACTTACATCGCTTTTCAAATAGCATACAGATTATTTCAATCGAAGTGGAATAAAGACGGAAGCGATAGAAGGCCCAAGATACTTTTCTTGAGCGATAGAAATGTACTCAAAGACCAATCTATGAATACATTCAATCCACTTGAGAAAGATTGTGTTGAGATTAACGGAAAAGTTATTAAAAAAAGAGGTGGTAGAGTGCCTACCGCTGGTAACATATTTTTTGCCATCTATCAATCTATCGCAGAAAATAAAAACAGAGTTGCAGATATGAGTGAGGAAGAGCAAGAGGACGATGTGTACGCCTACTATAAACAGTATCCAGCTAACTTTTTTGACCTTATCATCATAGATGAGTGTCATCGTGGCAGTGCAAATGATGAAAGTTCTTGGAGAGATATACTCAATCATTTTGGCAGTGCTGTTCACTTAGGTTTAACAGCGACACCAAAAAGAGATGATAACGGAGATACTTACAAATACTTTGGAGAACCTATCTATGAATATTCTCTCAAAGATGGCATAAACGATGGTTTTTTAACACCTTACAAGGTAAAGAGAATTCAAACCAATATAGACGAGTACAGATTTGACCCTAATGACATCATAATAGGTGAGTTAGAGAAGCAGATAGTAGAACTAGAGCAGTTTGAAAAACAAGTAGTCATTCCAAAACGGACTGAACTCATCGCAAAAACCATCCTGCAAAATATGAACCCTATGGATAAATCTATAATTTTTTGTGTGAACCAAAAACATGCGCTTGATATGAAAATTGCAATAGACAAGTTCAAAACTGTTAAAGACAATAACTACTGCGTGAGAGTAACCTCAGATGAGGGTGACATCGGTCGTAACTTTTTAGAGATGTTTCAAAACAACGACAGAGATATACCTACACTACTCACCAGTTCAAAAATGCTTACAACAGGTGTGGATGCCAAAAATGTGAGAAATGTAGTTTTAACTGCTCCTATAAAATCAATGACAGAATTTAAACAGATAATAGGTCGAGGAACGAGAGTTTATGAGGGCAAAGATTTTTTTACCATTATGGATTTTGTCGGAGCGACCAATCTTTTTTATGACCCTGCGTGGGATGGAGAAAATGTACAAGAAGAAAGAACGCCAAGAACACAAAAAGATAAGAAAAACGGTGAAAATGATGACACCCAACCAACAGAACCACCTGAAGGTGAGTCGCCAAAAAATGAAAAAGTAACCATAGATATACAGGGTAAAAAACTCAAAGTTATCAACATAGAGACCACTTATGTCGGTATGGACGGAATCCCTTTAAAAACAGAGGACTATTTAGAACTTCTCATAGGAGTACTTGGCAAGTTTTACAATGATGAAGATGGACTCCGTAGTATTTGGAGTAACCCAACAAATAGAAAAGACCTGCTCAATAAACTAAAAGAGATGAACATCGATGAAGCACAGTTAAATGACCTCAAAATAATCTTTGATGCAGAAAATAGCGACATATATGACGTACTCGCCCACCTCTCTTTTAATCTTAATATTAAGACAAGAAGTGAAAGAGTCTTTGCAGTAGAACACTCAGAGTTTATAGAAAAACATCACAATGAAAAAGCCAAAGAGTTCATAGAGTTCATACTTGAGCGATACAAAAAAGATGGTGTGAAAGAGCTTGATGAAGACAAACTAGCAAAGTTAGTTGATTTAAGTGGGCTTGGCAGTGTAAGAGAAGTTGCAAATAACTTTGGCGGAATTGCTGAAATGAGAAATGAATATTTTGAGTTGCAGAGGGAGATTTATAGATGATAGATAAAATGGAAATTGCAGACAATAACTTTTATAATAGTATTAAAAATATACTTCAAAATGCTAGAGATAATGCCTATAGGTCAGTAAACTTTATCATGGTTGAAGCCTATTGGCATATAGGGCAACAGATAGTTGAAGAAGAACAACGAGGCAAAGAGAGGGCAGAGTATGGTAAGGCACTCATAAAAGAGCTATCTCATAAGCTTACAGAAGATTTTGGTAAAGGGTTTAGTAAAAGAAATATTTATAATATGAAAAAATTCTATTTGTCATTTTTAAATTTGCAGACACTGTCTGCACAATTGACATGGAGCCACTATGTACTTCTTCTAAGAATTGAAAAGAGAGATGCTAGAGAATGGTATATGCAAGAGTCTACCAAATCTAACTGGAGTGTAAGAGCAATGGAAAGACAGATACACTCACACTACTACGAATGCCTACTCTCCAGCAGAGAGAAAGCCCCGGTAGAACAAAAGAGGCACAAGAGAAGACAAAGTCTATGAAGCTTGTAGCCAAAGACATCATTAAAGATCCGTATGTGTTGGAACTTTTAGAACTAGAGGACAATCCATCTTTTAGGGAAAACGATCTAGAGGCAGAGCTCATAGCTAAAATAAGAGAGTTTCTATTAGAGCTTGGGCGTGGATTTGCCTTTGTAGCACGACAAAAGAGGGTTCAGACAGAGCTTAGTGATTTTTACATAGATTTGGTGTTTTATAACTATATCTTGAAGTGTTTTGTCATTTTAGACCTAAAGCGAGGCAAGCTCACTCACCAAGATATAGGACAAATGGATATGTATGTTAATATGTTCGACGAATTAGAAAAAGCGCCTGAAGATAATCCAACCATAGGTATAATTCTTTGTGCTGACAAAGACAATACTGTCGTCAAATATTCCAGCCTCAAAGACAACGAACAACTTTTTGTCTCCAAGTATCAGATGTATTTTCCTACAGAAGAAGAGTTAAAGGCTGAGTTGGAGAGGGATGTTTTGGAGATTTAATGCAAATAATTATTAAAGAATGTTACAATAAAGAAAAAGAGACAAAAATATTTAAATATCACATGTATGTATAAAGGAATAATAAATTTATGAAACTTAGCAAAGTAAGAATTAAAAACTATAGAAGCATTAAGGATTCGGGAGATATTGTATTTACAGATGACTTATTTGTTCTAGCAGGTCAAAATGAATCAGGGAAAAGTTCTGTTTTAGAAGCTTTAAAGTCCTACGAGGAAGAAACATTTGATAGAGATACGCTGAATTTTGAAGAAGAGCAAGAAGAAAATTATATACAATCAGTTTCTTGTACTTATAAAATTATAGATTCAGAAAAATTTATAAAAGACTTAATAAGTGAATTAAAAGAAAAGTTTGTAATAAAAGAAGAAGATTTTTTAGATGTAGAAAAAATTAAAAAAATTAAAGAATTTACAATTACAAAAGAATATGATCATAATAGTGACACTTTAACTATTAAACTGAATGGAGGAATAATTGGGTTATTAAAAGGTGCTGTATTGTCTTCTGTTGTAACAAATACAAATGAGAGTGGAGAAGAAATAGAAATTAAAGAGTTTATTATAGATGTAGATAATAAAAAAGATGAAATTGCTGTTGAATTTTGGCGTTTAACTCCTAACATAATATTATTTAGTGACTTTAGTGATTTATTGCCTGATAAAATTTTAATTTCAGATTTAGAAAGTGCAAACAAAGATGCTAAAGGTTATGGAGCTGTTCGTAAATTAGAAAGCATTATGGGTAATAAAACTTTTTTAGAAATATCAAATTTAAATAATGCCCAAAAGAAAGCTACAACATCAAAAATCATAAATGCTGTATCGGTTACATTTACACAAGATTGGCAGCAAAAAATATATGGCAATAATGATGTAAGAATTAGTTTTAGTATTGAAAATGATAATGTAGCTAGTAAAGCAGTTAAAACTGTATTTTTTTATATTGAAACGCAAGATAATGTACCTTTAGAACCAAGGAAAAGAAGTAAAGGAATGATATGGTTTTTGTCTGCATGGCTGTCATTGAAATCAAAAGAAAATGATGGAAAACTAATTATTTTATTTGATGAACCAGGTTTATATTTACATGTCAAAGCACAAAAAGATATGCTTAATTTATTTAAATATTTAACAGAAAAAAAAGAACATCAAATTATCTATTCTACTCATTCTCCATCGTTAATAGATATAGATAAGTTATATAACATAGGACTCGTTATTAATACTAAAAGCAAAGGTACTTTGGTAGAAGGGTTGACAACATCTAAAATCAATACAAGTTATAAAAAAGATGCTTTGCAGCCTATTGCGGAGGCAATGGGGTTAGATATAGATGTAGGTGTATTGGGAGAAAAAAACATACTCCTTGAGGGATTGTCTGACTTTTATTATTTTCAAGCTATGAGTAAAATTTTAAATAAAGAAAATCTTTATAAATTTGTACCAGGTATTGGTATAAAAAATGGAAAAATTTACCATTTAATTTCTTTTTGTTTAGGGTATGGATTAGATTGGGTTTTAATAATGGATGATGGTACACATCCACAAGAGATTAAAAAAGAATTGAAAAAAAATATATTTAATGATAACGGAGAAGACACAGCAAAAAAAGTTCATATACTTGAAGATATTAATGGAATTGAAAATATATTTTCATGTGATGATTTATTGCTAATAGATGAAAAGATACAATGCAATGAAGAAGATGATAAGGTGAAAAAAATTGGAAATGCGAGAAAAATTATTTTTGCAAAAACATTTTTACAGAAAGTTAATGGGGAAAAGATAAAAAAAGAAAATATTAGTCAGGATACTATTGAAAAGTGGGAAAAAATTTTTGAGTGGGTTAAAATACAATTTGAAAATGAATCCAATTAACCTACCCCTAAAAACCAACCCAGAAACCCAAACAGTCCTAAAAAAAGCCATTTCGGCTAACCGTGCTTTGGCAAAGCTAAACGGTACGGCTAAAATCATTCCAAATCAAAACATTCTTATAAATGCTTTGGTTTTACAAGAGGCTAAGGATAGTTCGGAGATAGAAAACATCATTACCACGCATGATGAGTTGTTTCGTGCCGGGCTTGATGTAGAGTCGGTTACACATGCTACAAAAGAGGTGCAACACTATAGAGAGGCACTTTTAAAGGGGTATGCGATTGTAAAAGAGAGTGGTTTGCTGCTCAAACGTGATATAGTGCGAATTCAAGGAATTTTAGAACAAAATGATGCAGGGGTTAGAAAACAGAGTGGAACAGTACTGAAAAACCAATCTACCGGAGAGGTGGTGTTTGAACCACCTCAAGAGTATGAGACTATACAAAAACTTTTAGACAATCTTGAGAAGTATATCAATGAAGAAAATGAGATTGACCCACTTGTAAATATGGCGATTATTCATTATCAGTTTGAGAGTATCCATCCCTTTTATGATGGCAATGGTCGTACTGGCAGGATTATAAATATCTTGTATCTTATGCTCAAAGGCTTGCTTGATGTGCCTATTTTGTATTTGAGTTCTTATATCATTCAAAATAAAGCAGACTACTATAGACTACTGCAAGAGGTGAGAACTGAGGAGAAGATGGAAGAATGGATACTTTACATGTTGGACGGAGTAGAAAAGACTTCACAAGCCACAATCATTCTCATAGAAGATATAGATAAACTCATAAATGAGAGTAAAATTAAAATCCGTGAGGAGTTGCCAAAAATCTACTCTAAAGATTTGGTTGAGATTTTATTTATGCATCCTTACACGAAAATAGAGTTTTTGGTAGATGGTCTGGGTATCACAAGACAAACAGCATCTAAGTATTTAATCCGTTTAGAAGAGATAGGCATAGTAACAAATATACAAATTCAAAATAGTAAATTTTATATTAACAATAAGCTGTTTAACAGGTTGAAAAAAGGAATATAACACTATGTTAAAAGAAGTGAAAAATATTAACATAGCTTAAGACCTATGTTAAAAAAATCAAAAAAAGTTAACATAGCTTTAAAACTATGTTGAAAAAACTAAGAAATCACAACATAGCTTTGCGCTAAAAGAAAGGTAAAATTTGGAAAACAAAATAAACAGAATAACAGACATACTCCGTAGGGATGATGGAATCAGCGGTGCTATGATGTACACAGAACAGATATCGTGGATACTTTTTTTAAAATTTTTAAATGATTTAGAAGATTCTAAGGCTGATGAAGCACTTTTAAACGGGCAAGATTATACTTATATACTTGATGATAAATACAAGTGGAGTTCTTGGGCTTGTCCTAAAAAAGATGGCAAGATTGACCTTATCAATGCCAAAAGCGGGGAAGACCTTTTAGAGTTTGTAAATAAGGAACTTTTTGTCTACCTTAAAGGGTTTAAATCTATTACCCAAGACCCAAAATCTATAAAATACAAAATCGGTGCTATCTTTGAATTTTTAGATAATCGCATCGCTAATGGGCATACGCTTCGTGAGGTTTTAGACATCATTGATGCTATGGACTTTCACAATCAGGCTGATTTGTTTCAACTCTCACTTATTTATGAAAAACTGCTTAAAGATATGGGGAGTGATGGCGGTAACAGTGGGGAGTTTTATACTCCTCGTCCGCTTATCAAAGTTATTGCTGATGTTGTTAACCCACAAGTCGGGCAAACTGTGTATGATCCGGCAGTCGGTTCATGCGGGTTTCTCATAGAAGCATATAATCACATGAGATACACCGATGTTGCAAAAAACGAACAAAGAGAACTCTCCACCGAACAGCTAAAGTTTTTAAATGAAGATACTTTTTTTGGAAATGAAAAAACTCCACTCTCTTATGTAATGGGTGTGATGAATATGATTTTGCACGGTATAGAATCTCCAAACATTGCAAAAACAAACACGCTTACAAAAGACATCAGAGGGCTGGAAGAAAAAGACAGGTTTGATTGTATTTTGGCAAATCCTCCTTTTGGCGGAAAAGAGAATGATTCCATCCAGCAAAATTTTCCTATAAAGTCTAATGCTACTGAGTTGCTGTTTTTACAACATATGATGAACTACTTAAAACTTGGTGGAAAGTGTGGTGTGGTTATTCCTGAAGGTGTGCTGTTTCAAACAAACAAGGCATTTGGTGCAGTCAAAAAAGAACTTTTAGAACGATTTAATGTGCATACTATCCTTAGTCTTCCAGCAGGAATATTTTTGCCTTACAGTGGTGTGAAAACAAATGTACTCTTCTTTGACAGAAACGGAAGTACCTCAGATATATTTTACTACGAAGTTAACCCGCCGTATAAACTTACAAAAAACAAACCTATTCAGTATGAACACTTCAAAGAATTTTTAGAGGTGTGGGAAGACAGAACTCTTACAGATAACTCTTGGATAGTTAATATAAATGACATTAAAGAGTTTGACATCAGTGCTAAAAATCCTAACAACATTGAAGTTATCGAGCATAAATCACCGATAGAGTTAGTTGAAAATATAAAAAGCAATAATGAAGAGATAAACACTTTAATGAAGACAATAGAAACGATTTTAATGGGAAAAGATATTGAATAAGTTCAGAACCCTCGGCTATATCTCTAAGTATATAGGCTTACGAGGGAATTTCGTTTGTATTATACAAAAAATGGAGTCTAAAGTCAAATGAATGATATTCTAATAAATAAATATATTACATCAAAACGATTTGCCATTTATGATACTTTAGAACTTTATGATAGTAATCTAAAAAAGGCAAAACAATCATATATTCCCCTTTCTGTTTTAGAGGTTAGTTTACGAAATAGCATAAATAGCTTATTTGAAAGGTTTTATGGTGCTGGATGGATTGTAAATGAAGCACAATTCTTAAAACACAAAGAGATAGAAAAAATAGAATCTGCAAAAGATAAAATAAGAAAGAATCGTGAAGAAATTACTCAGGATAAATTAATATCTGAACTTTCATTTGGTTTTTGGACTGCACTTTTTCAATCTGCTTATAACGATAAGATGAGAACAGCCTATCTTAAACAGATATTTCCAAACTTACCACCAAAAAACAGAGAGTTAATAGATAGAAAAAAAATATCTGCAAAGTTAAACAACATCAGAAAGTTTAGAAATAGGGTTTTTCATCATGAAAATATTATAAAAGATGAGTTTGTAAACATAGAGAGTGAGATATATGAGATACTAAGCTATTTTGATGATGAAGTGTGTGCATTTGCAAAGAGGGTGAATAATGAGTGAGTTATATGAGCTTCCTGCGGGCTGGGAGTGGAAACAGTTAGATGATATATCTAAATTAATTGGTGGTGGAACACCGAAAAGAAACATGAATGAATATTGGGATAATGGGAATATTGTATGGTTATCTCCAACAGATTTGGGAAAAATAGGAGATATAATTTATATTTCTGATTCCAAAGATAAAATTACTCAACAAGGATTAGATAAAAGTTCAGCAAAACTTTTACCAGTCGGAACTGTCCTTTACAGTAGCAGAGCGACTATTGGGAAAATAGCAATTAACACAATTGAAGTATCTACAAATCAAGGCTTTACAAATTTTATATGCAATGAAAATTTAAATAATCGATATTTAGCATATATTTTAAGTAGATTTACACCTGAAATTACTTCATTATCAAATTCTACAACATTCAAAGAAGTTAGTAAAACAAGTTTAAAAAAGTTTCAAATTCCTCTGCCTCCACTCCAAGAACAAAAAAGAATAGTTGTAAAACTAGATACTCTTTTTGAAATGATAGATAAATCAATAGCCCTGCATCAAAAAAATATGGATGAAGTTGATGTTTTTATGGGAAGTGTTTTGAATGAGGTTTTTGGAGAGTTGGAAGATAAGTATAATATTGTGAAAATTGAAGATATTGCTAAAATCAAAGGTGGTAAAAGATTACCTAAAGGTAAAAAACTTCAAGAACAACCTACTCAACATCCATATATAAGAGTAGCAGATTTTTTAAATACTGGAACTATTAATCTAAAAAAGATTCAGTTTATTACAAATGATATATATGAAGCAATCAAAAACTATACAATAACATCTAAGGATTTATATATAAGCATTGCAGGGACAATTGGTAAAACTGGAATTATTCCTCAAAAACTTGATGGAGCTAATTTAACAGAAAATGCAGTTAAATTAGTGTACATAACTCAAAATATCGATAACAAATATATATATTTTATGACTAATTCAAGTCAATTCAAAAATAGAATAGGGTTAGCTACAAAAACTGTTGCTCAACCTAAATTAGCTATTAGAAGATTAGCAGAAGTTTTATTGCCATTACCACCATTAAACATCCAACAAAAAACAGTAACCTATTTAGATGAAATCTCTTTACATGTAGAGAAGCTAAAACAGGTTCAAAAAGAAAAAATGCAAAGTCTGGTAGCATTAAAGGCTTCCATCTTAGACCAGGCATTTAGAGGGGAGTTGTAAAATCAAAACTATGCTGTTTTTTGATTAGATTTTTGACTGAACGGTGACCTTTTTTGCCTCAAACATCTCTATCGCCTTTTGGATCATCGGCTCTTTTGTGATGTCTGTGCCGTTTGTTTCATCTTGCACAGAAGGCTCGTCACAGTTTGTCACACAGCTTGCAGCACCGCCTGCTTCAATGTCCTCGACGGTAGAGCCGCTTTGCATTTCGGGCTGTTGTTCGACGGGTTGTGATGCCTGTGTCTGTGGTTCCTCTTCTGTTTCTATCTTCGTGCAGGCAACTCCTTTTATTTTTGTCTCAAAACTAAAGGTTTCACGAACAAGCTGTTTAATGACCGCATATCCGTGTTTGAGCACTTTTTTACACTCTTCGTCCGCACAACTCTCCCAAGTAAGTATGTTTTTTTCATAGGAAACAAAGCGAATATTTTTTGTAAAACACTCACCAAGTGCATAGTTTCTGTCTGTGATTCTTTCTATGAGCGTTTGAAAAGTGAGAAGATGCTCATTGGGCGGTATTTCCTGCGTATTTTCTGCAGAGGTTTCTTTTGCGACTTTGCCGTTCATCTCAGGGGTAGTTTCCTGCATTTTTATTTTTACAGGAGAGGAGCTTTGCACCTCTTTTTTCTCTTCCTGTGATACAATAATTTCAGGACGTTTCACATCTTTTTCAAAAGATTCTATCATCTGGTCGATTTCCCGTATTTTAAGCGCTTCTGTCATCTTGAAAAATATCATCGAAAGCACAAAGGAACCATCGGCATTAATACTGAAAAGATATTTTGATTCACTCAGTATTCTAAAAAACCTGTCAAGTACCAGTGTAGAAAAAAGAGCATCCTGATTATACATTTTATCTTTGAGATAAGCGATGAGTTCGTCTACAACCATTTCACTTTCGTAATCTTCCAGTTCTTTTGTATACTCTACCAGCCGTGCATAATCTTTTGCAAAAACAGTATCGAAAAGTTTACTGATAAACTTTGGGTCAACCAGCCCGAGCATATCTGTAACGGTACGAACATCAACATGGTTTTTTGAGTAGATTATTGCCTGATCAAGCAATGTCAGCGTATCACGAAGACTTCCGCTCCCGCTTCTTGCGAGAATTTCAAGCGCCTCTGTTTCATACTCTATCCCCTCAAGTTGCAAAATATGGGCAAGATGATCAACGACCTTGTTTGTGGCAATACTTTTAAATCGAAAATGCTGTGTTCTGCTTAAAATTGTTGCAGGAAGTTTGAGCGGGTCAGTGGTTGCAAGGACGAACTTGACATATTCTGGTGGTTCTTCAAGTGTTTTAAGCAGGGCATTAAAAGCCTCTTTTGTGAGCATATGTACTTCATCAATAATGAAGATTTTATATCTGGCAACGGCCGGTTTGTATTTTGTCTGTTCTATAAGGTCACGAATATCGTCGATTTTACGGCTGCTTGCCCCGTCCATCTCTATGATGTCCATATGACGATTCTCTTTTGCCATCACACAGTTGGAACATTTGTCACAAGGTTTATGGCTCATTCCTTCTTCGCAAATGAGTGCTTTGGCAAAGATACGGGCAGTTGAAGTTTTTCCGCTCCCGCGCAGCCCTGAAAACAGATAGGCATGAGAGAGTCTGTTTGAATCAAGTGCAAGTGAGAGAGTCTGTGCTATCGTCTCTTGACCGATAAGTTCATCAAAGTTTGACGGACGATATTTTCTGGCTAAAACTTCATGCGCTTCTTTCAAATTCATACTCCAAATTCAGGTAAATAGATTTTAGCAGAGAGTGGATTAAAAGATGATTTAATGAAACTGTTTTTCCTGGTAAATCAAAGGTACAAATACAAAACCTGCATATTCCTCTTGCTGTATTCTGCCATCTTGAAGTTTTTTAAACTTAAAGATGGAATTGCCTACCGGTATGACAAGTACACCGTTGGGTTTGAGTTGTTCAAAAAGTGAAAAAGGAATTTCCGGTGCACTGGCAGAGACCAGTATCTTGTCAAACTGTTCTCCCGGTTTTCCTAACTCTTTGCCTGCTTTTTCGATACGGCACTGCCCAAAACCAAACTGCGAAAGGTTTTTTTGTCCAATACTGACAAGCCTCTCAACACGTTCCATGCCCGTAACATGACCGGTTTCACCTACAATGGCGCACAGGAGTGATGTAGTCCAGGCGGAACCTGACCCTATATCCAAAACAGAGTCTCCTTGGTGTGGTTGAAGCAGTTCAAGCATAAAAGCAACTGTTGAAGGCTGAGAGATTGTCTGTCCTTCGCCGATGGGCAGGGGAGCATCTCTGTAAATTGCTTCTTCAAAACCTTCGGGCACAAAATATTTTCTGTCAATTTTTTCAAAAGCTTCTATGATTTGTGGTGTTTTTAAAACGCCAGAATTTTGCATGCTTTGAATGAGTTCACGGTTTGTACTCATATTTGCTCCTTTTGTCTGAAATTTATCTGCAATAAAGTATTCTTTCCATATCATAATGTAAAGCATCTTTTGTTTTGATGATGTTTTTAAATTTTTTTACAAGGATGAATTATGAAATTAGACAATACAGTTATAATCGTGGCAGACTTAGGGGAATTAAAAGCATATAAAACAGTAAAACATGAAGATATTTATAACAATGAATTGAAAATTAACTACTCTTTGGAATTGGTGAATGCTGAGGATTTTATTGAGGGCAGAAAAAAACTCCATGAACTCAAAAGTGATGCCAATGGCAGAAAAGGACACGCAACAATTGAAGAACACAGTGTTGAAGAGACGATTGCAAAAAGAACACTTACTGAGGTGGCAGAAGATATAGATATGATTGTACAGCAGATACAGCCAAAATCTCTGTTTTTAGCATTTCCACAGGAGAACAATGCCGAACTGCTTGATAAACTCAGCCAGGAAACAAAGGCTGTTTTGAAAAAGAATGTGGCGCTTGATTTGGTGAAAATCGATAAAAACAAACTGTTTGAGTATTTTAACTAATGGGAACTTTTAGTTGATATAGAGTTAAAAGATTATATAATCTTTTAAAAATATCAAATGGTTCTCATGAAAAAATTTAAAGAGTTGCGTAAAAAAGCAAATAAATTTATATACAAAAGCTATGAAATTCAAGAAGATGAAGATAAAATAGCTCTGCACTTTCACTATCAACTTGATGAAGAAGGAAAAACGACTGACTTTCTTCATCGTCTCAGCATTAAAAAAAATGAAAAAATATCTACAGATTTTTCTATGCAAAATATTGTTTTTCATATCGGCCTTGCAGAAGCCATCAGTTACTACAAAATCGCTCTGCCGCAAGAGTTTGTCATAGAATGCGGAACAATAAACGAAATGCAGAAAAAATGGTTTGAAAAGCTTTATTTTAATGGGCTGGGGGAGTATATTTATCTCAATGGCATCGAGGTAAAGCAAGAAGATCTTGTTCGCTTTACATGTAAAGGCAAGACATTTGACAAAACAGCTTTATGCACACAGCAAAACATCATCATACCGATTGGCGGAGGAAAAGACTCTCTTGTAAGTTATGAGCTTTTAAAAAAGGAGTTTCCTGATGCATTGATGTTTTCTATGAACCCTATTGTTGCTTCACAAGAGATACTGAAGCAGCATCCAAAACATGCGATAGAACTAAAAAGAGAGCTTGACCTGGAGAAAATTCTGGATTTTAATGCGCGTGGCTACTTAAACGGACATATCCCTTTTTCCTCCATTGTCGGCTTTATCTCCATTTGGCTTGGTCTGCTGTATAAAACGAAGTACATCGTCCTTTCAAACGAATCAAGTGCCAATGAAGAAAACATCATCTACAACGGACAGAAAATCAACCATCAGTACTCAAAATCTATAGAGTTTGAAAATGATTTTCGGGAGTATGTTTTTAGTTTTATAACGGAGGATGTAGAGTATTTCAGTTTTTTGCGTCCTTTGGACGAGATACACATTGCCAAGCTTTTTGCCAGCTTTGCAAAAGAACACTTTTTTACGTTTCGCAGCTGTAATGTTGGCAGCAAGCGCAATGAATGGTGTGGCAAATGCCCAAAATGCCTATTTACCTATATCATGCTGTGCAATTATATAGAGGACGCTGCACTGCAAAAAATATTTGGCAAAGATATGCTTGACGATTTGGCACTGCAAGAACTTTTTGACGGACTTTCCCAAAGTGATGCCGTCAAACCTTTTGAGTGTGTGGGGACCTATGATGAGGTCAATTACGCATTAAGCAAAAAATATTATTCGTGTTCTCAACAAGAATTGCCGTCCCTGTTGAAAACCTACAAACCAAAAAATATGGAATATCCTTTACATGTAAACTATGACGGGCAAAACAATCTGCCGCAAAAATTTAAAAAGAACCTTAAAAGCCATGTTGAAAAACTTAGTTTCTGATTTAAAACAGTATAAAAGTATCGGGATTTTCGGTTTTGGTGTAGAAGGGAAGTCTTTTTATAATTTTGCACAAAAATATTTACCGGGTACTGAACTTGTTATTATAGATAAAAATCATCCTTCTTGTGATGAGAATTATTTGGACAGGCTCCATGAAGCAGAACTGATTATCAAATCACCCGGTATCTCTTTGTATAATTTGGACATTGATTATCACTCTTTTCATTTTTCTTCTACAACTGCACTGTTGCTCAAGCATTTTAAACATCAGATTATCGGAGTAACGGGAACAAAAGGCAAAAGTACCCTTGTAACACTTATAGACAGTTTGTTGAAAAATGCAGAAAAAAAGAGTATTTTATGTGGCAATATCGGTATACCCGCTTTTGATATGCTCGAAGAGATCAGTGCTGAGACAAAAATAGTGATGGAACTCTCCTCTCATCAGCTCTTACATGTAACGCACTCCCCTCATATTGCGATTTTGACCAATCTGTTTGAAGAACATTTGGATTATTACAAAGATGTACAGGAATACTATGCAGCCAAGTTCAATATATACAGGTATCAGAGCAAAAAGGATGTTTTTATCTATAATCTGGCGCAAAAATTGGACTGCGGATATAATGTATATGAAAATGAACTCAAATACAGTGTGGATTTCAGTCTGCAAAACGGGTTTATTCATCAATCTACTTTGCAGATACTTGAAAAACTCAAAGAAATTTTGGCACTCGGTGATGAGGCATATATGCAAACACTTAACACTTTTCAAACGCTTCCTCACAGGCTGGAATTTGTCAAAGAAGTCAAGGGTGTGTCTTATATAAATGACTCAATAGCAACAATCCCTCAGGCTACCATAGAGGCTGTGAAAATTTTAAAAAATGTTGATACGCTTATAATCGGGGGGAATGACAGAGGTGTGCATTATGAAGTGCTGATAGATTTTTTGCTTGCAAGTGATGTCGCAAACATCATACTTTTTTCAGATACAGGGAAAAAAATTTATGATGCTTTACATGTAAAAGTGAAACAAAAAAATTTGTTTTTGCAAAAAAACTTGCAAGAGAGTGTCAAAAAAGCCTATAATATAGCAAGAAAAACCGTGTTGTTCTCTCCTGCTGCTTCGAGTTTTAACGAATATAAAAACTTTGCAGAGCGTGGGGATGAGTTTAAAAGAGCAGTTAAGCAATTAAAAGGATAGACAATGGCGTTTATAGATGTGGATGAAGATAATTTTGATGTTGTTTTGGCAAGAGAATTTGAAAAAGAAAAATTTGTCGTTTTAAAGTTTGGTTCTTACTACTGTGATGCATGCCAGATTATGGACATGGAGCTTGAGGAGTTGTGTGACAGGCTTGCGAATGTCTCTGTTTTGAGCATTGACAGCGGAAAGTCGGAGTATCTGACACAGCGGTATTTTGTTGAAGAAGTGCCGACTACTTTGATATTTAAAGAGGCAGAGAAACAGCTTTTTTACAGAACAGGGATTACTCTTGCCGATGATATGATAGATGTGATTTTGAAAGAGTGTTAAGGACTTAATCTCAATTTCGAAACCGGTACTTCAGTGCCGGCTGTTGTAATACTCTTGTCACTCTTAGCCCGCACTGAAGTACGGGTTCCTAAAAACATGAACACTAGCTGTTTGTGTTCATACTTTCAAGAAACTCTTCATTCGTAGATTTTTTGCCCATAGTGTTGTAGATAAATTTGAGTGCTTCGACTTCGTTATCCTGTTTATGCAGCATCTGACGAAGAATAAATACCTTCTGCAATACTTCTGGACCGATAAGGAGTTCATCTTTACGTGTTCCTGATTTGAGAATGTCAATAGCAGGGTAGATACGTCTGTCTGCAATTTTTCTGTCAAGGACGACTTCCATATTTCCTGTCCCTTTGAACTCTTCAAAGATAACTTCATCCATTCGGCTTCCCGTATCAACCAAAGCTGTGGCAATAATAGTCAAACTGCCGCCGTTTTCAATGTTTCTCGCCGCTCCGAAGAAACGTTTTGGCTTATGCAGGGCATTTGCATCCACACCACCCGAGAGCACTTTTCCGCTTGAAGGGGTAACTGTGTTGTAGGCACGTGCAAGACGAGTGATAGAATCCAGGAGAATAACGACATCACGACCAAGCTCTACTCTACGTTTTGCTTTTTCTATGACCATCTCGGCAACTTTTACATGGTTTTTTGCAGGCATATCAAAGGTAGAACTGTAGACTTCTCCTTTGACGCTTCTCTCCATGTCTGTTACCTCTTCTGGGCGTTCGTCCACAAGAAGTACCATCAAATCAACTTCAGCATGATTTGTCGTAATACCGTGTGCAATCTCTTTTAAAAGCTCTGTTTTCCCGCTTCTTGGAGGCGCAACTATCAAACCGCGCTGTCCCTTTCCGATAGGGCAAAAAAGATCCATCATACGGCCTGTCAAGCCTTTTTCACGGTATTCGAGTTTGAGCTGTTCTGTCGGATAAAGTGGTGTGAGGTTTTCAAAAAGAGGTCTTTTCTTACTCTCTTCCGGAGGAAGGGAGTTGACTGCTTCTATCTTTATAAGCGCGTAGTAGCGTTCCTGATCTTTGGGAGGACGAACCTGACCCGTTACAACATCTCCGTTTCGCAGAGCAAAGCGTTTGATTTGTGTGTTTGATACATAGGCATCATTGATACTTTCATTAAAACTCTGATCGATTGAACGGATAAAACCGTAACCGTCTTGCATGATTTCCAAAATACCGCTGAAAAGAATATAGCCGCCCTGTGCAGTCTGCGCTTTGAGTATTTCAAAGATTACATCCTGGCGTTTGAGTTCATTTGGCTGTTCAACACCAAGCTGTGTCGCTATATCAACAAGCTCTTGAATGCTTTTTGTACGAAGTTCTTCGACACTTGAGCCTTTTACAGGAGTGTGTGTTCTGGATTTTGAATTGTTTTTATGATTGTTTTTAGTGTTTTTACGCGATTGTGTGGAAGATTCATGTTCACTCATATGTATGACTGCCTTAATTGATTAGGATTGAAATTGTAGGAAAGATTCAAAGATACCTTGTGTATCTGTCTTGTTGCTGGAATTTTACAATAACTCTGACGCTATTGTCAAGTTTTTGCATTTTTAGGCGTAAAGTTCTTTGTTAAAGGTATCAAACTCTTTGAGTGTTTTTTCCAGAAGCTTCTGTGTTTCTTTGAAAATATTGAAAGGTTCCTGTACTTTTTGCAGTGATCTGTCAAACATTTCTACAATATTTGTTTTGATAGTATTGTTGCGTGCCTCACTGTTGTTTTCATTGGGTTGAAACAGTGCGGCTATTTTTTTTGCAAGCTTTGTTACCGGTGATTTTGGGGCATCTTCGCTTAACTCCTGTATAAATTTGTCTATATAAGGCTGAGCCGTTTTCATGAAAGCTTCTATCTCTTTTTGGTCCTGAGCATCGATGCCGTTTGTATCTATGGAGAACTTAAATGAGGACATTGAGGAAAAGCTCATTGATGTTTTGCGTGAACTGCCATCTGTCTCATAATTTGCAGAGGCAGACTTCTCGTTTGCAAAGTCCATTGTTATAACGTCTCCGCTTGAGGTTTTCATGGTAATGTTCAAATCATGGCGGTAGTAACTGTTTGCTGCATAAGATGTGTTCATTTTTCTTTTCTTCTCTTTTTTACTTTTAATCTATATCGGTAATAATGAAAAATTATCAAATGTAAATGATGTTTTCTATACAATTACATTATGAAGAACAAGTATAAAATTTTAGTAACAAATGATGACGGATATGAGGCGAAAGGACTGCTGTGTCTGGTGGAAGCTTTACGTGAGCTCCCAGATGTGGAGGTGACTGTTGTGGCTCCGGCAAATGAAAAGTCTGCCTGCGGACACTCTTTGACCCTGACAAGACCTTTGCGTTTTGTAGGCATTGAAGAGAACTTTTTTAAACTCGAAGACGGAACACCCACTGACTGCGTGTACCTCTCTTTGAATGCAATTTTTCAGGGAGACAAACCAGACCTTGTTGTCAGCGGGATAAACAGAGGTTCCAACATGGGTGAAGACATTACCTACAGCGGAACCGCTGCAGGTGCTATGGAAGGTGTTTTGCACAATATTCCCTCTGTTGCGATTTCGCAGGTAATGGATTTTACCAATCCCAAGGGAGATTTTACGCTCGCTCAAAAAACAATCAAAAAGATAGTGACAAAAATACGAAATGAAAAGTTCCCTCTGCCTGAGAGAGAATTTTTAAATATCAACATTCCTCCGGCAGTTGAAGAGGCACAGATGAAGATAACCTATGCAGGGTACAGGATCTACTCGAATGAAGCCGATGTGCACAGTAATCCACGAGGCGAGAAACACTACTGGCTTGGGCTGCATCCTCTGAATTTTCGAGCAAGAGAAGGTGTCAAAGGTGTGAGCGATTATGAAGCAATACGTGACGGATTTATATCTGTGACTCCGATTATGCTTGATTTGAGTGCGTACAAAAGCATGAAAACATTAGAAGAATGGTTGGACTGATGCAAAAATATGACCGCATAAAACTTGTGTTAAAGGATGATTTTTCTAAACTCGAAGATGCTAAAATATTACTGCTGGGTGTCGGCGGTGTCGGCAGCTTCTGCCTGGACTGTTTATACAGAAGCGGTGTGAAAGATATCACGATTGTAGATTTTGATACCTATGACAAATCAAACCAAAATCGTCAGATGTGGTCGGAACTGCATGAAGGTGAGACAAAGGTAGACGCCTTAAAAGAGCACTATCCGGAGTTACATGTAATCAACAGACGCATAGACGAAGCGTGGGTGCAGGAGTTTGATTTTGAACCGTATGACTTGGTACTTGATGCAATAGATGACAGAAATGCAAAACTCGCAATCGCACAAAAATGCCATAAAAAACTCATCTCTTCTTTTGGAAGTGCCAAAAGGCTTGATCCGACAAAGGTTCAGGTGGGTGATATCTGGAAAAGTTACGGCGATAAATTCGGTGCAAAAATTCGGTATGAATTGAAAAAACGCGGTTTTAACAAAAAATATAAAGTGATTTTTTCAAGCGAGGAAGCAGTCATAAAAGAAAAAGGCAGCTTTATGGGTGTCACGGCAACTTTCGGTCTGACCATGTGTGCCGAAGCAATCAAAAAGCTAAGAGAGGAAAAATAGGATTTGTTTGATTTTTTAGAGAGCGACTGGTTTAATATAGGGCTTGAGGTTGTTTTTATAATTTTAATCTCTTATGATGTAAAAAAATATTTTGAGACAAAAAAGAGAGAATATATTATCAATATTGTCCTGACAATAGCTTTTGCAATATGGGCGCTTTATCCGTACTATAACTCCTACATCGGTTGGGAAGAGGAACAGAAAAAAGAGATGCTTTCGCACTGCAGCGGTGACGAAAACTCTACGAAGCTTTGCAAATGTCTGGATGATGCCACTTTCAAAGAGTATACCTATGATGAGTATAAAAATCTGGACAAAAACAGTACGGAGTATAAAGAGTTTGTAAAAGATGCAAAAGAGGAGTGTCTGGATGATTCATGGTTTTGATTTGAGTTCTGATCTTGTTTGTGAGGGGATTGTCGGTGACGGCTGCGGAGGCGGACGTATTTTTTATGTTCAAGATGAAAAACTGAAAACCTTTGACCCCGTGACAAAAAAGTCTATGATACTCCTGGATAATGTGGGAAATGTTCAAAAAATCAGTAAATCTGCCTGTATTATTACAATAGAGTGTTCAGATCAAACCAGAGAGTTTGATCTTTCATCACTGTAGTTTTCTGACACATACCAGTTTGTTTGTATTGCATTTATCCGTTGATGAGATGAAACCGTTTCCTGTATAGACGGTATAAGCATTAAATCCGTCACTGCTTTTGTCTATATCTTTACTCCAGTACAGCGCAGTATCAAGGTGCCTGAATTTTGCTTTGAGTTTTTTTGACTCTCCCAGGTGTTGCAGTTCCTTTTTTGTCGGCAGTCGCCAGTCATCTTTTTGCGCTGCATGTAATGCTTTACAGTAACTGTTTGCCAGTTTCCATATACCGTTAAACTTCTGCATATCCTTTGTATCAAGCCATTGTAACTCTTGCGTTGTATCTGTAACGCTGTTTTGTGCCTGTGCACAGGAGAACAAAACAAAAAGCAGTATAAAAATTTTTTGCATTGCCAAACCTTTTTATTTGAAACTCATGAGCGCATACCCGTCATTTTGGTATCTGATGGTATCTAAGAAACTGTTTTTTGAAATCTTTACAAAAGGCAGAACATCTTCTTTTTCAATAGCATTATGTGCCAGAGACATAGCGCAGGCAGTGATGGTGACATTTTTTCTTTTTGCAAGTTTCTTGAGGTATTGCTGGGATTGTTTTATATCTTGGACATCTTCATCCGGTACTGTCATGTCGTAATCTTTTGCCACCATTGCAACGCAGGAGCCGTGAAGTGTCAGTGCTACTTTTGCAGTATCTCCCTGTTCTTCAATCATATCTATAGTTTTTCCGACAAGCCACATACGGCTTTTTATATAAGATGCATCAGCCGAACTGCAGTCAAAGACAACTTTATACTCTCTGGCATTGACAAGTACACTAAAAAGGCTGAGAATTAAAAAAACATTTTTCATATTCTTACTCTAAGCCAAAAACATTTGAAAGTGTGTTAATGTAGTTAAAGTAACCGGTAATAGCAACTGCTTCGACTATTTGGATATCACTCCAGCCGAGTTTTTTCAAGTTGTCTATCTCTTCTTTTGTAACTTTGTAGTTGTCTTTTTTGGATGCGCGTATACAGAAGTTTAAAAGTGCTTTTTCTGCTTCATCAGCATCCAAATCATCGACACCCTGTAAAACTTCTTCGATTCTCTCCTCACTCATACCTAACATTTTTGCGATACTTTTATGGACATCTACACACATTTTACAGCCATTTTCCAAAGATATAAGCAAAGCGATAGACTCTTTTATATCGTATGAGAGTGTTGTTTCATCCAAAAGGTATTTTTGTATCATTGTGTCTGTTGCAAAGTAAACTTTTTCATCAAGAGCCAAGAGTTTGAATATCTCTCCGAGTTTTCCTGTTTTTTCTAAAATAGGTCTTGCTTTGTCCTGAATTGCAGGGCTCATTTCTTCAAATTCCGGTAGTTGTATATATGCCATATTTTTTCCTTTGTATCTAATTTTTTTTGAAATCTGCAGGGTCTTTATATTCTATTGTCGGCAGCAGATATGCAGTAATCAGTAAAATAGTACTAAAAATTACTACAACAAGTAAAGCGTGATCTTCAAAATAATGAAATATTTGCACTTTTCCCAAATCCGGACCCATGAAGTTTTTTATCTGAGGGTAAAAAAGCGTAAAAACCGCTCCACCGACCATTCCTCCCAAAACGCCGACAAGGGCATCTATTCGGCCCTCAGATACCGAAACAAAAAAAGCAGAGGGACATTTTCCTAAAATAACCAAGCCGATACCAAAAAGTATTGCCCCCGTGATAAGTCCTGCAAGTAAAACAGGTTTTACAGAATAAGAAGCATAACCAGTCTGTACCAAAATATAAAATCCCAGGCTTGAAAGTGCAACGGTTGTCATCGCCATACGAGGAACAAGGGTATCTTCAAAAAGCATAAAACCAGCCATTTTTTCAAATTTATCCAATCTTGAGTATAAAATAACGGCACCAAAAACAAAGCCTGTAAACAGTACCGTCCAAACAGAACCATGTCCTTGCCTTGCCACTATATCAAACATATGTACAATTCTATCTGTCATTTTTGCAAACCTTTTTTTTGTAAAAAAATCTTCCTGTTATCACACCTGTTCCCAGCGCAAAAACGGCAAAGATTACACCACTGAGTGCCAATTGACTGCCACCGGACAAAATATGCCCGGCATTGCATCCGCCTGCTAGTCTGGCACCAAATACAAGCAGAAATCCGGCAATAAAACTCCAAAGCATACGAGATTTGACTGATCTGTTTTTTCTCTCTTTCCAGAGTGTGGGGATAAGACTCAAATGAAAAGACTTTGTTACAAAAATTGACATAAAAAGTCCGCCAAAGAACAGACCGATCAGCATGACACCTTCCCATGCTCCGGATTGTTCTATCTCTGCTGTATAAGCATAACTATCTGCATCCAGTCCAAATAAAACAGTTGCAAGGTACGCCATTCCGGTTGAAGCACCGATAGGACGATTCGCTCCAAAAGTTGAAAAACTAAAATAAAAAAGTAAACTCATTGCAATTCCGCCAACCCACCAAGGTATCTGTCTAGGCATATAAACTCCATTTTAAATAAATAGTGTAAAGCTACACTTTACAATTTAAATTATATGATATAATTCTTAATCAGTTATTAATTAGGATGAAAAATGGATTATAAAATGTCTGAACTTGTGGCAAAAACAGGTGTTCCAAAATCGACTATACTTTACTATATAAAAGAGGGACTCTTGCCAAATCCTGTAAAAGTAAAGGCAAATGTTCATAAATACAATGATGAGCATATAGAGCTCATCAAATATATCAAGTATATGAAAGAGGAGATGGGTAGCAGTAACGAACAGGTGAAACTGGTTTTAGAGAAAAAAAACAATTCATTTTCAAGTTCTTACACAATGCTGGCACCGCTCATGAATACTTTAAGCGGTATTGAGATTCACAGCGAGCACTACAGCAAAAAAGAGTTTACAGAGCATTTTGATATTGATGAGGAACTCCTGGAAAGGTTGCTTGCTGATGGTGTTTTAATGCCAATAGGGGAGAATGATTATACTCAAAAAGAAGCTTGTATAGTGAATTTGATAGAGAACTGCAGGGAAGTCGGGGTTGATTATGAGTTGATAAAAGAGTATGTAAAACATGCCCGGGAATTGGCAAAATTGGAACTTAAAATGCAGGAAAAACTATGTGCACTGCGAGATGATAAAAATTTTTCTGCTTTGTGGAAAATAGTATTTGATACACTTTTTAAAACCAAAGAGTATATTTTCAACCGTGCAACATACAAAGAGTTCTACAGAGCAATCAAACAGGAACTGATTGGAACATAGACTTTTTAAAGGTATAGGTAAATATGCTTCCTTTTCCCGGTTCGGATTTTATATCAAGATGTATATCGGCTTCATCTATGATTGATTTGACGATGCTCATACCTATGCCAAACCCGTTTTTATATTCATTTTCCCTGTAGTAGCGTTCGAGAATTTTTTGCGGGTTTTGGATGCCTTTTCCATAATCTTGGATACTCAGACATATATTCAGTTCATTGTCATGGAAAAGCTTTATCTCTATTTTACTTTTTGCAAATGAAAACTTTATGGCATTGGAAAGTGTGTTGTCAACGACTCTTTGCAGTTTAGTTGTGCTGAAAAACAGTACAGGTTGTCCTACCTTACATGTAAAGAGAAGTTTTATCTCTTTTAACTGGCAGATAAGTTCAAAATAAGAGACACGCTCCTGTAAAAAGTCGTAAAGGTTAATGGGCTCATTTTTGTATTCAACTCTGTTTTGTTTTATGAGATAATCCATGTCATTGTAAATGGTGGCAAGAGAGCGTGTTGCTGATTTTATGCGGTTGAAATATTTGTTTTTGCCGTAAAGCGCATCAAAAAGGTCAACATTTACATTGATGATGCTCAAAGGGGTGTTGATTTCATGCATAGACTCTTTGATAAAATCATCGAGCTTTTCATTGACTCTTCTGAAGGGTTTTGAAAAGCTTTTTAAAAAATAAAAAGAGAGCAGCAAGATGAGCGTAATGATTCCAAAGGCAATGAGGCTGGCTTCAAAAAAAACAGGAGCGAAAGAGATTTCTGTTTTTGTGACCAAATAGTTTGCAAAAAAGTATTTTTTATCCGGGAGTTCTGTGATGAGGTATCTATGAGAACCTTTGGAATGGTATCCTGGCATATAGGAGGGGAGGGGTTCGTCTATTTGTGTATAGACCGGAGTAAAATCTTTTTTGTAAAGACCTGAGGCAAAAGAGGCAAACCTGGGAAACTCAAAGATCTCCTGAGGATGGTTTCCAAAGTTGTCCATGGCTTTTATGATGTGCGCCTGGATGGATTTGAGTTCCACTTCTGTTTGCACTTCCTGCAGGTTTATTTTATGATTGATATACAATGACAAAGGCGTCAGGAGTATAAAAGAGACAATCAGTGTATAAATAAGACTGTATTTTTTTACAAATTTTTCTTCATTGACAATCAAGCCGGTATCCTATGCCGTAAATATTCTCAATGACATCCTTTGGCAGCTTTCTTCTTAAGTTGTTTATCTGCACTCTCGCATTGGCAGCTTCAACATTGTTCTCCCAGATCTCTTCATACAGCATTTCAAAAGTGACAATCTGGTTTCTGTGTTTGATGAACAGAGTAAGAATATCATTTTCTGTTTTGCTCAGTTGAATCTCTCCCGATATACCGATAAGTTTTCGGTTGTTAACATCATACCGGTAGTCACAGGGAAGTTGGAGCATATCACTGTCGGTTTTAAAACAGTTGGATTTTAGGGCATGTTGTACTCTTAACTGTAATTCGATTAAATCAAAAGGCTTTTTAATATAGTCACAACAGCCGTTTGCATACCCCTGCAGCATTGCATCGGCACTTGACATGGAAGTGACAAAAATTGTAGGAATGTTCTTTCCCTCATCTCCGAGTTCTTTTCTTAAAGAAAATCCGTCAAATTCTCCGGGGACATTGACATCCAGAAGGAGCAAGTCATACTCTTTGCAAAAAATGGCATCAAAAGCATCACTGCTGTTCTCAAAACTGTCTACTGTATAGTCTTTTGAGCTGAGAAATTCTTCAATGCTCTCTTTTAAAATTGTCTCATCTTCGAGCAAAAGTATTTTCATTTTATCTTTCCTCTTGAAATTTTTTGAGAGTTGGCATCCAGCAAGAGGGATATTAACTCTTCTTTTGTGTATCTGTTGAGTTTGTTACGTAAATTTTTCTCCAAACAGGCCCTGTCTTTTTGTGTTGTGCATTTTTTCAGTGAAACAAGCTCTTTTGCTGTTAAGTCGGTATAAGGGTCAAAAGCTTTGTCTTTATTGACAATAGTAGAATAAAGATCTTTTCTTGAGTAGCTGAAAAAGCTTTCAAGTTCATTCTCAAAACTGCTGAAAAGTTTGAGTTTTTCTTGTGAAAGTATAAGTATAAAGTAACCTATACGTTCTGCTTTGGAGTTGAGAATGACTTTTGATATGTAGAGATACTCTTCGGTCTGCACAGAACCCAGACTTTCAAGTTTATTCAAGTCCAGTCTGCGGAGATTTTGAATGTGATTGATGTTTGCTCCGTTGTTTGCCACTATCATATTGGCAATCCGAGGATTGTTTTTTAGCAGTACGGACTGGTTTTGGTATTTGTCATCGAGGAGTGCAATCATATCTATATCGTACTGGGCAAAATATTTTTCAAGGGAAGCAAAACGTTGAATAACTTCCACAAACCCGAGACACTTTTTGTTCTCTACAATAGGAATAGAAGCGATAAGCACAAGCCGTCTTGCCGCTTCATAGGAGAGATGCGGGCTGAGTGTTTTTTTCATCTCTACCAAGTCAGGACGGTAGGCTTTGACATTGACACCCGCATCACTGTTATCCCAGCTGCGTGCAAATATAGTAATGTCTTTTGAAAGAATCTGAATACGGATTTTTGAACCGCTGAAAGTTTCAAGTGCCTTCATATGTGTCTGGAGAATTTCATAGGCTTTTTTTGCATCATTGTTTTTAAGCGCACGCTGGAGTGTTTCGTTTTGAGAGAGGGCAAAGGCAAAATTAAAAGCCCGTGCCTTTTCATTTTCTATCTGTTTGTTTAAAATATTGAGTAAAACAGTATGCACTCTGTCAGTAAACTCCTGCTTGTTTTGTGTATAGAAGTAGCCTATAAAAATTACCAGCATTAACAATATTACAGCGAGATATTTCTGATAGAGTTTCATGTTCTTTTTACTTCATACATAAAGAATGTGTATTATTTTTTATAATAATACACAAATCTTGGCGTTAAATTACTTAATTTTGACGTATGCACATCCCTGTCTTTGCAAATTAACGATTTTAATGATGCCCGCAGGTGTTTTTTTCACATAATCCTGCAGTTGCTCATCTTTGACATGTTTTTTCTTCATAGTGTTGCCACAGGCAAAAAAGTTGATGTTGTCTCCGCCAAGCTGTTTTAAAGATTTAAAACGTGAAACTGTTCCGGCACCTGTCGGGCCTCCGTGCTCACAGTAAGGCATTTTAACAAAACCTGTGCCCTTAAAATCTTTCATCATGTATTGAAGACATGGACCAAAAGCGACAACATTTATCTCATACGGAATAAGATGTTTGTCAAAATAGCTGGCTGCGTTATTAATAGTATTGAGCATCAGGTGTATACGTTGAATATCGGGAAAATCACACTGATAGACTATTTTGACTACATCATTTTCTTCTTCTGCGTCACTGTTTTGCGCATAGAGACCTGTTCCGAGCAACATAAGTAATGCCACTGTTGAGAGTTTTTTGAATAATTTCATTGTCAATCCTTTAAAAAGCTGCTGTTATTTGAATAGCAATACGGTTCCCCATATTGTCTAAAACTTTTTGTGCATTTGCATTACCCGGAGCTTTTGCATCCCGTATCATGTAGTTCAGATCGACTCTTGTTGCTCCTTTGAATCTGTATGAGGCACCAAGCGTTAGGGTTTTAAAGTCACGTTCGCCTTTGGTGTCATTGGTCAGACGGTTTAAGTAGTCATATCTGCCAAATACTTCAAACTTTCTCTGAACGATTTCATACTGAAGATTCACATATCCGCCATCCGCTTTGTTTTCACTGCCTGCAGCGAATTGAAACTGCCAGTTTTCAGTCTGCGGATCAGGATCTGTATCTTTTGCACCGGTATAAATCATCCCAGAAGCTCTCATATATTCTCCTTCGACTCTGATGCCGTCTTTATGGTAGGTAAAGCCTAAACCGTATCGTTTGCGGTCTGCATCAATTTGGGTTGTTGCTGTTCCGTTGTTGGAGAGAAGTTTTCTTTTTCCGCTTTGTCCCCAGACAAACATTTTGAGTGAATTTGTATAGTATCCTTTGCCGGGATTTGCAAAAATTTTCTCCAGTGCAAGATATCCGTAGTGGGTTGCCTGTGCATTTGAACTGCTCATACTGATACCGTTTCCGTTTCCGTACATGTAAGCATAAGAGATGTTCCATGAATCTACCAGCGGCAAGGTGTCGAAAATCTGCACACCCGTATCTCTAAAAGCGCCGATTGGTCTGTTGATTTCTGTGCTGGTATAGTGAACTGTCTGTGCACCGCCTGCTGCTGCACCTGTCTGTGCTGCTCCTACTTTTGTTACCTGTCGTTCTAAAAGCTGTTGAAATGTCATAGAAGTAAACTCGATGTAAGGAGAGACAAAGACAGCCTGCAAGCCCTCTTCACTTCCCGGATATTTGAACATACCGGCTCTGATTTTCGCCCCTTTTATATGTTTGAGTGTTACAGAAGCATCTGTAAAATAAGTACCGACATTTCTATGTCCGGCAAGATTGTTGACACCGTTGTTTCCAAACTCTGTCATAAAAAAGTAGTTGACAAGGTTGTCATTGTCAGCCATCCCTCTCATCGCCAAACGTGCCCGAAAAAGACTCATACCGGATTGCGATTCCAGGTCAGGGTTTAAAAGAGAAAAAGGTGTTTTGTTTTTACCGTCAGGAGCAATCAAAACTTTTCCCTCGTCTTTTTTGTAATTTGCCTGAATGAATCCCCAGACTTTCGGTTTGTGACTGCGATATGGAACGATTACCCCTTTTGGTGCAAAAAACTCCGGTTGATACCCTTGCAGCTTGAGCCAGTCGGCCGCCTCAATTTGTGAAGCACAGACGAGACCTGCCAGTCCAAGAAGCTTTATTTTTAAAGTTGTTTTCATATTTTCCTCCTATGAAAGATGTCGGCAGTGTAAAACAAGAGTGAAAAGAAAGTGTAAAAAAGAGAATTTTTAGAACCTTTAACTAAAAGCAAAGCTTTCTAAAAGTACTATATCTAACTTTTAAAATATACTTAAGGATTTTGAATGGCTGAAATACATTTGGATACCAAAGCTTTTTTGGTCTCAGAAACAGATACGAAAGGGATTATCCGTTTTGCCAATGATGAGTTTTGTCATTATGCCGGATACAGTGTTGATGAACTTGTTGGCAAACCGCATAATATTGTCCGTCACCCAGATATGCCGCGTGCCGCTTTTAAAGATTTGTGGGATACGATAAAAAGCGGGAAGCGATGGCGGGGCTTTGTAAAAAACAAGGCAAAAAACGGTGACTACTATTGGGTTTTTGCCACGGTTTACCCCTTTACCTCCTGTGACGGGCAACCGGGTTATATCTCCTGCAGAAGAACAGTTTCAGAAATGGAAAAAGAGAAATATGAAAAAATTTATAAAGAGATGAGAGCAAAGGAGCGCCACAATGGTTAATTTTTTAACAAAGATTTCAGTAAGAAACAAGATGCTGCTCAATGTTGCAGTGCCTCTTGCGGTCATTGTCATCATAGCCATAAGTGCAATTTACAGTCATTTGCAAAACAGTCAGCAGTATGAAACATACAGCATCATCGTCGATCTGGATCAAAAAATTTCCAAAGTTGTGCATGAGACACAAAAAGAGCGGGGTGCAACTGCCGGATTTTTGGGTTCAAAAGGGAAAAAGTTTGCACAAAAACTTGTCTCGCAAAAAGAAGAGACTGACAAAAAAATTCAAGAACTGCAAGAGTATCTGCAAAACGGGAATGTCATCAGTCTGTTGGATAAAGATGTCAAAGAATACCTTGAAAAAGCATTACAGGATCTCTCAAGGATAAATACCATTCGTTCTCAGGTGACGGCACAGAGTATGGGAGCAAAGGAGGCGATTGCCTACTATACACAAATGAATGCAAAGTTTTTAAATTTTATAGCAAAAGCTTCTTTGCAGGCAGCGGATGCACAGCTCAGTGCCGAGACCCTGGCGTATTATGATTTTTTACAGTCCAAAGAGAGAGCCGGCATAGAGCGTGCAGTCGGAAGTGCCACTTTCGCAAATGACAAGTTTATCAAAGGGGCAAAAACAAAACTGGCAGGACTGATCTCTGAACAAGAGGCATTTATGAGCAGCTTTGAGACCCTTGCCTCAAAAAAAGATATTGCATACAAGAGAGAGATTCTGCAGGGTAAGGTGATTGAAGAAGTCAAACGGATGGAAACCATTTTGCTGAGTGCCAAAGAAATTGGCGGTTTTGGTGTGGATGCCACCTACTGGTTTGATACGATTACAAAAAAAATAAACAGACTCAAAAAAGTGCAGGAAAAAATAGAAAAAGGATTGAACGGCAGTGACAAAAGAAGCAAAGAACTCTTTCAGCTTGCCATAGACATCGCAAACTTTGTACATGAAACACAAAAAGAGAGAGGTGCTACAGCAGGGTATATAGGCTCAAATGCCAAAAAATTCGTTACCAGACTTCCGGCACAGAGAGCCGCAAGTGATAAAAAACTGGCAAGGCTTAAAGGTGATATCAAAAGTTTTCATTTTCAAAACTATCCGCATGAATTACAAAAACGCGTAAATCAGTTTTTGCAAAAAATTCAAGAATTACAGGGTGTAAGAAAGCGTGTGACATCACTGGATATTGATGTAAAAAGTGCTCTAAATACTTATACTGCCGCAAATACATCTATGCTTGATACGATTGCCTATATGACACATTTGGCAACAGATATAAAAAGCGGAAGAAAGCTCATTGCCTATTACAGTTTTTTAATGGCAAAAGAGAGAGCAGGCATAGAGCGGGCAGTGCTCTCAAATGCTTTTGCCAGAAATAAATTTCTGCCGGGTATGAAAGAGAAATTTGTAAAACTCATAACAGAACAAAAAAGTTTTTTGAGAGTATTTCGCTCTGTAGCCCCTTCCTATCTGGTGGCATATTATACAAAGCAGATGGCTATACAGGCAGTGCAGGAGGTTGAAAAGATGCGAAAAATTGCGCTTGAGGCCAATACCATAGGCGGATTTGGTGTGGATGCTTCTTACTGGTTTGATACCATCACGCAAAAAATCAATCTTTTGAAGAAAGTGGATGACCGCCTGAGCCAAAATCTTACCCGGTTGGCACATGAAAAATATGAGAATGAAAAAAATGCGCTCTATCTGTATCTTTTTGTAATGCTTTTTATTATTTTGTTTACAGCAGTGCTTTCGTGGCTAATCAGCAAAAATATCACACACTCCGTTTCAAAAATAAGCAAAGGGATGGAACAGTTTTTGGAGTTTTTAAACAGAAAACACAATGTAATCGAAAAGATTGATTTGTCTGGCAGTGATGAACTCGCCCGTGTTGCAAAAATGGTCAACGAACAGACAGATACAATAAATGAAGGAATAGAGAATGATATGCTCTGTGTCGGAGAGTCAATTCTTACTCTCAATAAGGTACAGCAGGGTTCTTTTAAATGCAGAGTCAACTCCGAGGCAACAAACTCGCAAATCCAGACTTTGGCAAACACAATCAATAAAATGCTCGATACCCAGGAAAAAGTGATGGACGATATACTCGAAGGTCTTGAAAAGTATGCAAACTATAACTACCTGGATAAGATTGTTCTTGATGCAAAAATTACAGGAGAGACAAAAGCGGTTGTAGAGAGAGTCAACAATCTTGGCGATGCCATCATAAAACTTTTGAACGATTCCTATAACAATGCAAATGCACTGCTTGAGCGGGCAGATATGCTTGAGTCAAAAATGCAGGAATTAAACAGTTCTACGGCTTCACAGGCAAAAGAGCTGAGTGTGACAACGCAGGCGGTCAATACTATAGCTCAGACCATAGAAGAGACATCCCAAAAAGCAAATGAAGTTGTCAGCCAGTCACAGGATATTAAAAATGTGATGCAGGTTATCAGTGATATAGCGGATCAGACAAATCTGCTGGCACTTAACGCGGCCATTGAAGCAGCACGTGCGGGTGAGCATGGACGCGGATTTGCCGTTGTTGCCGATGAGGTAAGAAAGCTTGCAGAGGGAACACAAAAATCACTGGCTGAAATCAATACAACAGTGAGTATCCTGACGCAGTCCATTACCGATGTTGAGGCCAATATTTCCGAACAGAGCGAGAGTGCGAATTCTATTAACAAAGCAGTTGATGAGGTAAATGCTATGACAGAGCTTAATGCACAGACTGCGGCTGAAGTCAATGAGGTGGCAAGGGATGTTAAAGAGATGTCTCTTAAAGCCTTGAGCGAAATAGAAAAAAATAAATTTAACAAAGTGTAAAGTTTTGATATAATCATACAACTAAAAAAATTTAATAAAGAGAATAGATTATGCAAAACAACATAGAACCGATGACACTTTTTGGCTACGAGAAGTTACAGGCCGAAGTGAAAGATTTAAAAGAGGTAAAACGACCGGGTGTTGTCAAAGCGATTGAAGAAGCGCTTGAACACGGCGATTTAAAAGAAAATGCAGAGTATCATGCGGCAAAAGAGCAGCAAAAAAGTATAGACAACCGCCTTGCAGAGCTTCAGGAGATTTTAGGAAATGCCCAGATTGTTGATCCTAAAGATCTGCAGCACACCAAGGTGAGCTTTGGCTCAACGGTTGTCATGACAAATATGGACACAGACGAAGAGGTAACCTACACGATAGTTGGCGGCTGTGAGAGCAATCCTGACATAGGGCTCATCTCTTTTAACTCTCCTCTGGCAAAACAGCTTCTTGGCAAAGAAGAGGGTGACGAGGTCAAAGTCCGTCTCCCCGGCGGTGAAAAAGAGTTTGAAATAGACGAGGTGAAATACCAGGATATTGTTTTTGAGTGTAAAGAGTAATGCAAAACAAGAGTAAAATAAATGTAGGCGTGGTCGGGGCAACAGGCTACACAGGGCTGGAACTTGTCAAAATGCTCATAAAACATCCTTTTTTTCATTTGGCATACATCGCAAACTCTGAAGGCGGAACGACCATAAACAAGCTCCATCCTTCTTTAAACGGTGTGTGCGAAGATGAGGTGCAAAAAGCAGATATTGATGCAATGGCGCTTACATGTAAACTGGTTTTTTTGGCACTGCCGCATAAAACAGCAATGGCTTACGTCAAGCCGTTGTTAGAGAAGGGTATCAAAGTTGTTGACCTCTCAGCTGACTACAGACTGCCGCAGGATATTTATGAGGCATTTTACTGTCCCCATACAGACCCAAAAAATCTGGAACATGTTGTCTACGGACTCCCTGAACTCAATCGTGAAGCGATAAAGTCTGCAAAACTGGTTGCAAATCCGGGATGTTTCCCTACATCCGCGATATTGGGACTGCTTCCGTTTATGGACAAACGTATTACGGATACACCGATTATAATTGATGCAAAAACAGGAGTGAGCGGAGCAGGCAAAAAGCTCAGTGAAGTGACACATTTTGTGAATGTCAATGACAATCTTTTTGCCTACAATCCTTTGTTGCACAGACATGCTCCCGAAATTGCAGACAAACTGAATATCTCTTTTGACAAAATCAGTTTTGTACCGCATCTGGTTCCTGTGACGCGGGGTATGATAAGTTCGATTTATATACAGGTCAGTGATGATTTCGACGCCCTGGATGTTGTAGAAGAATTTTATAAAAATGACGTACATGTAAGGGTGAGTTCTGTGCCGGTGGACATGAAAAATGTTGCCGGAACAAATTTCTGTGACATCTATGCCCAAAGAAAAGGCAATATACTTTTTATATCTTCAAGCATAGACAACCTGATGAGAGGAGCATCTTCTCAGGCCGTTGTCAACGCCAATCTGATGATGGGCATTGATGAGACGACGGCGATACCAGATATAGCCTATGTCCCCTAAACCGGTTATTATCCAAGAGGGTGCGTTTATTGTTTCTGATGCGCACTATTCACACCTGCGTCCGGAACTTTTATATTTTTTACGAGAAATACACAGTAAAAATATGGCAGTACCCCAGCTTATTCTGATGGGAGATATCTTTGACGCTCTGTTTGGGTCTATAGACTTTACATGTAAGCAGAACAAAGAGGTTATAGCGCTTATAAATGATATTTCCAAAGATACGGAAGTTGTCTATCTGGAGGGGAACCATGACTTTAATATAAAAAATGTTTTTCCAAAGGCCAGGGTTTTTTCGATTAAAAACCAGCCGGTAAAAGCATTGTATCAAAAGAAAAAAGTCTATCTTGCACATGGAGACTTTGACGGGGAGAGACTCTATAAACTCTACACATCTTTGATACGAAGCCCTTTTGTTCTTTTTGTTTTAAAGTATATAGATATATTTTCAAAACATGCGATTTTGAAAAATCTTGACAGCTATTTGAGTAAAAAAAATGACTGTCAGAAATTTACGGGTTTTAGAGAATTTGTACAAAAGCGTTTGGCAGAAAAATATACCTGCGACTACTTTATAGAGGGACATTATCATCAAAACATTTCTTTTGACACAGACGGTTTTTACTATATAAATCTGGGTGCTTTTGCTTGCAATCAAAGATACTTTATTGTAAAATCAGCTCAAGACATAGAGTTGTTGGAAGAAAAAAAATACTCTAGGGAGATATAAAAGATGGATGAAAAGTCTTTAAAAGTTGGTTCCAATGAGATGGAACTTGTTGATTTTCGCATATTTAAACAGGAAAAAGACAAGGTTTATGAAGGTATTTACGGTATCAATGTCTCTAAGGTCAGAGAAATTATACGTTTGCCAAAACTGACAGAGCTGCCAAGTACACCGGAGTTCATAGAGGGAATATTTGATTTGCGTGAAGTGGTCATTCCTGTTGTCAATCTGGCAAAATGGATGGGTGTGACTGAACCCGAAGATGCAAAGAAAAATGCCCGCGTTATTATTACAGAGTTTAACAATGTGCTGATAGGCTTTATAGTTCATGAAGCAAAACGCATCAGAAGAATCAGCTGGAGTGATATAGAACCGGCAACTTTTATGAGCAGTTCCTCAGGACTTGAGAGCAATAAAATAACTGGAGTAACAAAGATAGAGGGTGATAATGTTCTTTTAATCCTGGACCTTGAAAGTGTTGTTCAGGATTTGGGACTGTATGAACCTGAAACAGATTCCGCACCGGAGAAAATAGAAACATTTTCAGGTCTGGCAATGGTGCTTGATGACAGTGCAACGGCTCGTAAAATTGTCAAAGATGCATTGATGAAAATGGGCTTTCATGTTGTAGAAGCGATGGATGGAGAAGAGGGTCTTAATAAACTGAAAGATCTCTATGAAACTTATGGAGATAATTTGGCAGATAATTTAAAAATAATTATTTCAGATGTTGAAATGCCAAGAATGGACGGTTTTCATTTTGCGGCGAAAGTCAAAGAAGATGAAAGGTTCAGTGATATTCCTATAGTCTTTAACTCCTCAATCAGTGATCATTTTAGTGAAACAAGAGGTGAGGAAGCCGGCGGAGAAGCTTATTTGGTTAAGTTTAAGGCAGGTGCATTTTTTGATGAAGTATCACGTATTGTACGTGCACATATGAAGAAATAGGGAGTGTAAATATGGATGAATTTCAAGAGATACTGCAAGATTTTTTAGTTGAATCGTTTGAACTTGTTGAAAAGCTTGACGAAGATTTGGTCGAATTAGAATCCCGTCCGGATGATTTGGAATTGCTAAACGGGATATTTCGTGTTGCACACACCGTGAAAGGGGCTTCATCGTTTTTGAATTTTGACACCTTGACACATTTGACACATCATATGGAAGATGTGCTCAATAAAGCCCGTCATGGAGAGTTGAGTATCACTCCGGATGTTATGGATGTTATTCTGGAGTCTATTGACCTGATGAAAGCACTTTTGGAAAAAATCCGTGACACGAGCAGTGATGAAGGCATAGATGTGGCCGCCTGTGTCGCAAGACTTGACAAAATAAGCAACGGTGACCTTTCAGGACTTGCCGATGCAACAGCAGCACAGGAAAAAGAAGAACAAGAGCCTGCGGCAGCTGAAGAAGAGACTCAGGAAGAAGAACCGGACTATGACAATATGGACCCTGATGAGATAGAAGCTGAAATAGAAAGACTTTTGGCACAGCGCCAGGCCGAAGACAGAGCCAAAAGAGAAGCAAAAATAGCCGCGGGTGAAGAAGTGCCTGTGATGCCACCGGAACCAAATGAAGAAGAGCCGAAAAAAGAAGAAAAACAAGAGAAAAAAGAAGAAGTTCCAAAGGCACCGACTCCTGCTCCTGTTTCACAAAATAAAAAAGCATCGCAAAATGCTTCTGCTGAGGATCCAAAGGCGGCAGCACCGGCAAAACGTGCACCTGCCACGGTTGAGCAGACGATTCGTGTGGATGTCAAAAGACTTGACCATCTGATGAATCTGATCGGTGAACTTGTTTTGGCAAAAAACAGATTGATTAAAATCAATGATGATGTTGAAGAGCGTTATGAGGGAGAAGAATTTTTAGAAGAGCTCAACCAGGTTGTCTCTATTGTTTCTCTTGTAACGACTGATTTGCAAATTGCGGTTATGAAAACGCGTATGTTGCCAATAGGAAAAGTTTTTAACAAATTCCCTAGAATGATCCGGGACCTTTCCCGCGAACTCAACAAGAAGATTGAACTTGTTATCTCCGGTGAAGATACAGAGCTTGACAAATCAATTGTGGAAGAGATCGGGGATCCGCTTGTGCATATTATCCGTAACTCCTGTGACCATGGTATAGAGACGCCAGAAGAGCGTCTTGCGAAAGGAAAACCGGAAGAGGGTACGATTACACTCAAAGCCTATAATGAGGGCAATCAGATTGTGATTCAGATAGATGATGACGGAAAAGGGCTTGACCCGGAGATGCTTAAGCAAAAGTCGCTTGAAAAAGGCATCATCACTGAAAAAGAAGCAGAGCAGATGAGTGACAAAGAAGCATATACACTTATCTTTAAACCGGGATTTTCAACAGCTGCTGCCGTGACAAGTGTATCCGGACGCGGTGTCGGGATGGATGTTGTCAAAACAAACATCGAAAAACTCAACGGTATCATAGATATTGACAGTGAAATAGACAAGGGTACTTCTATAAAACTGAAAATTCCACTGACTCTGGCAATTATTCAGGCACTTCTTGTGGGTGTTCAAGAAGAGCATTATGCCATTCCTTTAGCCTCTGTTCTTGAAACGGTCAGAATTTCAAAAGATGAAATATATACAGTAGAGGGACGTTCTGTAATGCGATTGCGTGATGATGTTCTTTCACTGGTGCACATCGGAGATATTTTTGAAGTTGAGCGTATTTTGGATGCGAGTGAACATGCCTATGTTGTTGTTTTGGGACTCGGAACAAGCAAACTGGGGCTTATTGTAGATATTTTGGTAGGGCAGGAAGAGATTGTTATCAAATCTCTCGGTGAGTATCTCAAAGGTATTGAAGGGATTGCGGGAGCTACCATCCGCGGAGACGGAGGAGTGACACTTATCGTTGATGTTGTGGCGCTTATGGATATGGCCAAAGAGACAAAAGCCACGCAGATAAGCTCGTCAGATGAATCTGCGGTGAAAGAGAAAACAAAAGCGAGTGACTATACTGTAATGATCGTTGATGATTCCAAAACAGACAGAACGATTATGCGAAAAGCACTGGAACCTATGGGGATTACTCTTGTTGAAGCGAGTGACGGACAAGAAGCACTTAACCTCTTGAAATCAGGCGATCACAATATAGATGCAATGCTCATTGATATCGAAATGCCAAGGATGGACGGATATACACTTGCCTCGGAGATTAAAAAATACAACAGATATAAAAACCTTCCGCTTATAGCCGTAACATCAAGAACAAGTAAATCTGACCGTATGCGCGGGGTTGAATCAGGTATGGTTGAGTATATCACGAAACCTTATTCTGCCGACTATTTGGCAAGTGTTGTACAGAGAAATGTTAACTTTAAACCGGAGTTTTTATAATGAGTGATAAATTAAAAGATATTATTAACAAACAGGCTGAACAAAATGACAGTGTTGTTGATCAGCTCGATGATGTGGTACAACTTGTCGGATTTGTCATAGGGGATGAAGAGTATGCAGTACCTATTCTTTCCATTCAGGAGATTATCAAACCTTTTCCATGGACAAGAGTTCCGCAGGTGCCTAAGTATGTTTTGGGTGTGTTTAATCTTCGCGGTTCTGTTATTCCGCTTATAGATCTGCGTACAAAATTTGGACTGCCTCCTAAAAAACAGAGCGAAGATACACGCTTTATTGTTATGCGAAACGGCTCTGATGTGGCAGGATTTGTGATTGACAGACTCACAATGGCAATTCGCATTAAAAAAGAGAATGTGGGACCGCCGCCTGATACTGTCAACGGTGATGACACTATTATAGACGGTGTAGGAAAGCAGGCAGATAAAATTATTACTATTTTAAAAGTGAACAAACTTTTAGAAAGAGATTTTTAGCCTTTTTGTCTCATGCCTGAAAACCTACTGCGCACTACTATTGACAAAGAGAGTATTTCCCTTGAATTTTCAGGGGAATTGACACTCTACAATCTTCATCAAGCCCAAGAATTCATTGCAAAAATCGAGCTCTCAAATTTTAAAAAAATTACTGTTGATTTAAGAGATGCCCGCTATCTTGATACCGCCTTTGCTCTTTTTTTAGCTGACCTGCAAGAAGAGTACAATGTAAACACAGAGTGTACAAATACAAACTTTTTGCATACACTTGCATTGACCAAAGAGCATAAAAAAAAGCTCGATAAAAAATACAAACCTTTAAAAGAAAATATATTTGAGTGTATGGGAAAAACTTTTTATCGCTCCTACCTTTCATTTATCTCTTTTATGGAGTTTATCGGGAAGGTTTTTGTCTCTTTTTTGCTCTATTTTAAAAGTGTTAAAAATATCCGTATAAAAGAGATAGCTTTTGAAATCAATGAAAGTGCACTGCGTGCTCTTGGCATTGTAGCATTGACAAGTTTTCTGATTGGTTTGGTGACAGCCTATCAGGCTGCTTATCAGCTTCAGCGATACGGAGGCAATATTTTTATTGTGGATATGATGGGTATTTCTATATTCAGAGAACTTGCCCCCTTGATTACGGCAATAGTCATCGCAGGCAGAAGCGGTTCAGCCTATACGGCACAGATAGGAGCGATGAAAATCACACAGGAGATTGATGCTATGCGGACTATGGGCTTTGACCCATATACTTTTTTGGTTTTGCCAAGAATAGTTGCTCTTGTTGTTATGCTGCCGATACTCATTTTTGTAGCAGATATTATGGCTATGCTCGGAGGCATTATCGTTGCCGATTTGAGTCTGGACCTGCCGCCGGCACTTTTCATTGACAGACTGCAAGAGGTAGTGGCAATGAAACATTTTTATGTGGGACTTGTCAAAGGACCGTTTTTTGCATTTTTGATTGCTTCTATCGGTATTTACAGAGGGTTGATTGTCAAAGATGATACACAAAGTATAGGCTACAATACTACAAAAAGTGTTGTCGAGTCACTTTTTGCCGTAATTGTATGTGATGCGGTTTTTTCTATAGCCTTTACAAATCTGGGGATATAATGGAACTGATTAAAGTATGCGGTGTCAAAACAGTTTTTGGTGACAAAGTGGTGCATGACGGGCTCAATTTACATGTAAACGAAGGTGAAATTTACGGGCTTTTGGGACCAAGCGGCTGCGGAAAAACAACACTGCTGCGTGAAATGGTCATGCTGCAGGAGTTTCACTCAGGAAGTATTGAGATTTTGGGACAGAAAATAGAGAGTATCAGTGAAAGCCAGGCACAGGAACTCAGGCGAAAATGGGGTGTATTGTTCCAGTTTGGTGCTCTTTTTTCTTCTTTGACTCTGGCGGAAAATATTGCGTTGGCGCTGCGGGAGTATGCAACACTCTCCCAAAAAATGATAGAAGAAATAGTGGCATTTAAACTTGATCTGGTAGGTTTGAAACCAAGTGATGCATTTTTATATCCTTCGCAAATAAGCGGAGGTATGCGAAAAAAAGCGGGGATTGCCAGAGCTTTGGCGATGGATCCCAAACTGCTTTTTTTGGATGAACCTACAAGCGGACTTGATCCGATTTCTGCCAGAGAGTTCGATGAACTTATATTGCAGTTGCGTTCAATGCTGGGACTTACTATGGTAATTGTCACACATGATTTACATTCTATATATAATACTTTGGATAGAATGGCTATAATTGATAATAAAAAAATTGCTTATGAGGGCAGTTTAGAAGAGGTTACTTCTGTGAAGAATGATTTTATACAGACTTTTTTTAGAGATACAATATGAACAATAAAGTAAATTATACATTGATAGGGTTTGTCGTTTTGTTGGGAATGCTCAGCATACTCGGATTTGTTTACTGGATGCTCAAACCTGAAAAAGCAGAGGCGACACAAAAGTATATTATATATTTTAACGAATCGGTGTTGGGACTCAATCTTGATGCACCTGTGAAATACAAGGGTATAAAAGTAGGCAAAGTAATACGCTTGCGTATAAATCCGAAAAACACCGAACAGGTGGAGGTGACAGTCAGTATGCTAAAGACGACACCTGTCAAAGAAGATACGGTGGCAAAGCTTACTGCACAGGGCATTACCGGATTGAGTTATATAAATCTGACAGAGGGAAGCAATAATGCACCGCCGCTTACAGCAAAAAAAGGAGAAATGTATCCTGTAATCAAGTCAGCTCCTTCTTTTTTCGCAAATGTGGAACAGTCGCTGGATTCGGTCTCTGAACTGTTGCTTATGACGCTTGACAGAACCAATGAGCTGTTGAGTGAAAAAAACCAGGAACAGTTTTCTAGATTTTTACACGAGAGTGCTATGGTTATGGCAAAAATTGATACAATACTTGATGAAAAAACCATTGCACACCTGCAGGCAAGTGCGAAAAATATGGAACATATCACAGCTCAGATTGATAAAAGTATTCCCAATATGAATAAATTGGTTGCACACAGCATTGCATGGGAAAAGAAAATCAATGACTCTTTTTCGAGTATCAAACAAACATATCTGGAAATGGGACATATTATGAATGATATGGCAAAATCTTTTTCTGATGTACAGAATAATGTTGAAGATATTACAGTGCAGTCCGTACCGTTGATTAACAGCACTGTGACACAAATGCAACAGACATTGATAAATTTAGATGAGCTGTTAGAACATTATGACCGCAGTCCGAGTGATATTTTATATAAAAAAGAAAGATACAAAAGGGGACCTGGTGAAAAATAGATTATTAATTATATGCCTTACATGTATCGCGGTAATAACAATTACCGGATGCACATCGCCGACACCGGCGCAGAATCAGTACCGACTCAATATACAGCCAAAAGCAGTAAAAGTACAGACAGGCAAATGTCGGAAAAAAACACTCAAAGTAGAGCGCTCTTTTGGTGACAAACTCTATATGTCCTTGAAAATGTATTATGTAGAGGGAAAATATGCACAATACTCTTATGCCCAGTCAAGATGGGCGCAGACGCCAAATGATGCTCTAACATATGCTGTTACAGAGTATTTGCGGGATCTGAAGCTTTTTAAGAGTGTGCAAAGTGCAGAATCAAAAACAAAAAACGACTACAGACTGGAAATAAATATAGAAGATTTTATGCAGTATTTTGATGAAAACGAAAAAAATTCTTTTGTCAATGTTGTCATTACATGTAACCTGGTTGATGAAGCGAGTCATAAAACAGTAGCGACAAAAACTTTTTATTTTAAACAAAAAACTTTGTCAGATGATGCAAAAGGCGGGGTTGTTGCACTCAGCAATGCCTTGGATGAAATTTTAAAAGAGTGTGGTTTATGGCTGCAGGGAGTATGTCTTGATAAGTGAAAAAGAGTACAAACAAAGAAGAATACGTTTGGGACGTAAACTGAAGCCTTTGAGTGTAGCTGTCTTGTTGAGTGCAGAGCAAAAAACACGTTCCAATGATACACAATATCCATACCGACAAAACAGTAATTTTTACTATATGAGCGGTTTCACAGAAGACAATTCTGCTTTGGTTATTGTAAAAGATGCAAAAAAATTTCACACTTTTTTGTTTGTTGCCAAAAAAGACAAAATGCAGGAACTCTGGCATGGAAAAAGGCTGGGAAAAGAGAAAGCCAAAGAGCTTTTCATGGTGGATGATGTTTTTGAAATTGATGAGTTTGAAGAAAAACTTAAAGAGTTTACAGAAAATAAAAAACATATCTATCATGATTTCAAACTGGAATATGCAAAGGTTAAAATCTTAAAACGCTTTAAAAAAAGCATACAAAGTTATGAGAATCTGGCGACATATATTGAAAAAATGCGTCTCATAAAGTCGAAATCTGAAATTAAGCTTATTAAAAAAGCTATCAATATTACAAAAAAAGCACATCATAAAGCGATGAAATTGAGTGCGAAACTGCATTATGAGTATGAACTGCAGGCAAATTTAGAGTACATTTTTAAAAAAAACGGTGCCTACAGCGATGCTTATACCTCTATTGTAGCCTGTGGAAACTCTGCCAATACTTTGCATTATGTAAACAACGATAAAAAATTGATGCAAGGTGATCTGATACTCATAGATGCCGGATGTGAATACCGGTATTATGCAAGTGATATAACGCGCACAATTCCTGTCAGCGGAAGTTATACAAAAGCACAAAAAGAACTCTATGAAATGGTTTTACATGTACAAAAAGAGATTATAAAGATGATTTTCCCTGGCGTGTTCAAAAGTGTACTGCAGAAAAAATCCGAAGAGTTGCTGTGTCAGGGAATGATAGATTTGGGAATATTGCAGGGAGAACTCAAAAAACTGCTAAAAGAAAAAGCACACAAAAAATATTATCCGCACGGTATCGGACACTGGATGGGGCTCGATGTGCATGATGAATGTCCCTATAAAAAACCAAACGGCAAAGAGATTCCGCTGCAACCCGGTATGGTTATGACCATAGAACCCGGTATTTACCTTGATGCAGCAGATATAAGTATTCCTAAAAAGTACAGAGGTACAGGCATAAGAATTGAAGACAATATTTTAGTTACGAAAAACGGCTGTGAAAATCTCTCTTCACATATTGCAAAAGAGATAGAGGAAATTACTCGTAAGAGTAACTCCAGCCGGTGAGATTCTCTTTTTTTGCTTCATCAAAGGCATCTGAATCTGCCAAGAAATCCATGACATGCATTACTGTATAGGGAATACTTTTTTGATCCTCCGGCTTTACCAGTAACATAGGCATGGGGGTGTCTTGTGCCTTGCTGAGTGCAAAACCCACTGGCATAAGCTGACTCATGAGTTCTGCAGGTTTGCCTATTTTATGTTCCTGCAAAAATTTTTCCAGTACGGCATCCTGAATATCTTTTGGCAGTGCTTCTTCTGTATTTAAAAAGAGTGTAAAGTGTATGGGTGTCTGTTTGAAATGATCCGGTGCAGGTGCCGCCATAATGATGTACTCTACATTTTTTAAATGCTCTTTTATCTGTTGTCTGTTGAGATATCGGTCTGTTTTTATTGCCTGGGCTTTCATGATTGCTCTTTTTTTATGACAAAATGTCAGTTTTTAAATTTGTTTGGAATTTTAACATATAAGAGGGGGAAGAACAAGAAAAAAAACAGTCGGTACTTCAGTGCGGGATGGCAATATCTATAAAGATTATGGTACAAAATATGCTTAATTATTTGTATCAAAGAAGGATATATATGCAGTTTATCGAAGCACTTAAACTTAGAAGCAAGCTTTTTTTTCTTTTTCTTTTGATTACTGTCGGCCTGTTTGCTCTTGGCTTCATAGGGACAAACTATGTCAATGCAATGAAAAAAAATATGGATTCTTTGTACTTTGGTTCTTTGATACCTGTAACAGAATTGAATGAGATAGTCAAAACATACAGTTACGACCTGGCAGCTACTGTTTACAAGGTGCGTAGAGATGAAATCAGCCCCAGTGAGGCAGCTTTTAAAATAGACACATCTTTAAAATATATCAATAAAAAATGGCAAAGTTATAAGTCTCATTTTAAGACAGAAGAGGAATTGTATTATCTCGAATATGCTGATTTGGAAATTAATCGTGCCAATAATTATTTTTCCAAAGTTCTAAAAGCCGTGCAAGCTTCCAAAAATTTAGCGCATATATCAATAACAACACTTGAAAAAAAAGTTGAGACAATTCATAATGTTTTGGAAAAACTGATCAATTATGAAGTCAATATGGCGAATTATGAGAGAAAGAAGTTTTTATATACCTATGATTCAATTTTGCTAAAAATTGGTACTTCACTCGGACTTATTATTGTGGGACTGCTGATAATTCTTTTTTATGTATTTGAGAGTATTCAAAAAGATCAGACAAGACTTGAAATTGCAGCGAAGAAACTTAAACTTGCCAATAAAAAGCTTGAAAATGCCTCTTATACAGATTCTTTGACAAATCTTCACAACAGAAGATATTTTAATTTCATTTATGAAAGAGAAGTCAAACGTGCAAAACGAAATAAAGCCTATATTACATTTATGATGCTTGATATTGACTATTTTAAACAATATAATGACACTTATGGACATCTGGCAGGAGATGAAGCACTTAAAAGTGTTGCAAAAGTTTTAAAAGAGACACTCAAACGACCGGGAGACTATGTTTTTAGACTTGGCGGTGAAGAGTTTGGAGTACTTATGAGTGATACGAGTGAGACAAACAGTGCAAATATTGCCCGGGAAATCTGCAATGCTGTAAGAGGCCTTGAAATAAAACATGAAGCTTCAAAAGTACATGAGTATCTTACACTCTCTATTGGAGTCGTTTGTTGTGTAGCAGATGAAGCGCTGGATGAAGATGTGTTGATTTCACGGTCTGATGAAATGCTTTATGAAGCAAAAGAGGCCGGAAGAGACAGGTATATAATCACATCCAATGCCTCAAAGGCAAAAATTGCCTAGTGTCCGTTTTTGAAACGAAATTTTTCTTCAGTTAAAAGCGGGCGAAGCTTTTCTTTTATATCTCCCTGAAATTCCATCCAGTTTTCTTTAAGAGTGCCTCCGCAACCAAGCTTTTTTTTCAGTAATTTTAAGAGGAGTGCCAGTTCATTTTTTGGTCTGTGAAATTCTCCAACCAGTGTAACTGTTTTGCCTCTGCGTTTTTCTTTTTTAAAAAGTAAAAAATGTTTCGCGGGTTCTTCCGTAATGTTTGAAGTTTTTGGAGGGCCGGGATTATGAACTTCAGCCCAGCTGTCATCATCTATACTCGCACCGATAAAGATGTCGAGTTTTTTCCCTCTACTCATTTTTTTCTCCAAGATAGCGAAATCGTGGTTGCATACAGCCATTGACAGATACAGTTTCAAAAAACATACTGTAAGGCCGTACCCAGAGTCCTTCGTCTCCATACAGGGCGCGATAAAGAACCATAAGCTCTTCTGTTTCAGAGTGCCTTACGGTATCAATCACTTGATACCTTTTGCCTTTGTAGTGTTCATAAATACCTGTTTTCATCAGCAAACGCTCTGTGCCAAAATACTCATCTGTTCTTGTGTGTAATTCTTATCATGAAGCGTATCTGTGACATCGCGCAGGGAGTAAGTTTTGTGATTATAAAGAACAACAAATATTTCATCCCCTTTTTGTAAAAAAGTAGTTTCTCCATAGGGCGTATATCGTGTAGCTCCTATGCTGATAAGCGCTTTTTTGGGGTAGTTACATGTAACTGTATAACTTTTTAAATCTTCCAGCGGTCCAAAATCTTTTTGGGTATTTATCTGTTTGCATATCCATTGTGTGAGTTTTTCATAAAAGTAGCTGTAACCGGTTAGTGTTGCATTTTCGCCATAGGGATGCAAGGCATCATTGCGACGTAAAAAACTGCAGATGCTGAAGTCATCCATTACGCCGCCCTCTTCAAATTTGTCAATTGAAATGAGTTGCGAAGCAAATCCCTTGGAGTTTTGTCCCCAGTTTTTTTTGTCACTGATTTTTTTGGCACCGCTGACACGAATAGAGCAGTCGTTATATGCACCGAAATATGTTGGTTCAATAGCCGTGATTTGTCCGTTTTGATAGGTCAGTTCACACAAAAGTCCAACTTCGGGTTCTGCCTGGACATGGACATCTTCTTTTGGCAGTTGTATCAGTGCAGAAGAAAGCGGATAGGTGAAAAGTATCTCACTCGGACGAGAAGTCTCTTTCTTTTTTTCACAGGGCAGGTAGAAAGGAAAAAGCCCTTTTGGCGCGGCCTCATCCTCTGTTACAATATTTCTGAACTCTTCAAGCTCTCCGGCCTGGGCAAGGTGCAGGGCAAAATTGCCGGCGATTCCAAGACCCAAATACTCTTCGTATTTTTTCATTTTCAGAGTGTTCCGGCTTCTTTGGCAGCAGCAAACTCTTCATAGCTTCCCTGAAAGTCGGTATAGGTATGATCATCATGCAGTTCTATGATGCGTGTGGCAAAAGCGTCAAGAAGTTCACGGTCATGCGAGACACAGATAACATTGCCCTTAAACTCATGCAGTGCTTCACCAAGGGCAACAATCGCTTCAAGATCAAGGTGGTTGGTCGGTTCATCAAGCACAAGGAAGTTACCACCCTCAAGCATCATCTTACTAAGCATCATTCGGTGTTTTTCTCCCCCCGAAATCGCTTCGACATTTTTCTCCTGCTGCTCTCCGTTAAAAAGCATTCTTCCGAGACAGTTTCTGATTTCTGATATTTCCCGTTTAGGATCAAAGGCACGCAGCCAGTCATAAAGTGTGCCGTCGCCTTTGATAATATCCGCTGTATCCTGTGGAAAGTAGGAAGATTCAATTGTTGCTCCCCAGGTTACAGTACCGCCACAGCTTGGTTTGAGCTCTTCCATAATTATTTTTACAAGTGTTGTTTTTCCTACACCGTTGCCACCGATAATGGCGATTTTTTCACCCGGATTTACTTTAAAAGTAACATCTTTTAAGACTTCATTGTCTCCGTATGAATGACAGATATGCTCAACATTTAAGGCTTCGTCTCCCATGACTCTTTTTGGTTTGAAAACGATAGAAGGATCACGGCGGGATGACGGTTTAATCTCTTCTATATTTAATTTTTCAAGCTGTTTTTGTCTTGAAGTTGCCTGTTTTGCTTTTGATGCATTGGCGCTGAATCGACGAACAAAAGCTTCTAGCTGCTCTTTTTCTTTGAGTTTTTTTGCATTGTCGAGTTCCATCTGTTTTGCCATGACATTTGCCGCAATATACCAGTCGTCATAGGTGCCGGTAAACTCTCGGATTTTCTGGTAATCAACATCAAGAATGTTTGTGACTACTGCATTGAGAAAATGTCTGTCATGCGAGATGACAACCATCGTTCCCTCATGTCTTTTGAGTTCGTTTTCAAGCCAACTGATTGTTTCAATATCAAGGTTGTTGGTCGGTTCATCCAAAAACAATACATCAGGCTTTGGATATAAAACCTGCGCCAAAAGAACTTTGAATTTGTCAGCAGAGTCAAGTGTGCTCATCAGTTCATTGTGCTTTTCAGCCGCAATTCCGACATTTTCCAGAATTTTTGCAATGTTTACATCGTATTCATAGGTCGGGTCTTCTTCCACACAGATAGTTTCAAGTTCAGCAAGACGGTTGTTGACAGCATCGTCTTCAAAATCACCGGACATATAAATTTCTTCTTTTTCTTTGATAGCATCATACAAGCGTCTGTTTCCGTATAAAACAGCATCCATAATTGTAAAGTCTTCATAAGCATACTGGTTTTGTCCCAAAACGCCGACTTTGTTTTGTTTTGGAATGATGACTTCCCCGTCATATTCATTGATTTGACCTGAAAGAATTTTCAAAAATGTTGTTTTACCGGCTCCGTTTGCTCCGATAAGACCGTATCTTTTGTGACGGTCTAGTTTTAAGTTTATGTCTTGAAAAAGCACTCTGTTTCCAAAGCGCATTGTTAAGTTTTGTACTGTTACCATATTGTTTAGCCTAGTTAATATTTTTCGCGATTATATCTAAAATATGGTTAAAAAAAGACTACCCGGTTGCGCCCGGAAGCTTTTGCCTCGTATAAAGCCTGATCAGCGCGTTTTAAGAGTGATGTTTCCTTTTCTCCGTTTATGTACTCTGTAACGCCAATACTTACTGTGATTTTTTTTACATGTTTAAAAGGATGTTCTTCTACACCTTTACGTATTTTTTGGGCAAGTTCCATAGCCTGTTGTGTATTTGTATGGGGGGTCAGCAGCATAAACTCTTCACCGCCCCATCGCCCGAAACTGTCCGTTTTTCTTATGGTTTGCAAAACAATACGACTCAACTCCTGCAAAACATAATCGCCCACATCATGTCCATAGGTGTCATTGACATTCTTAAATTTGTCTATGTCAAGCATAAGAAGACTGAAAACTTCACCGTAGCGTTTTGTTCTTTTTATTTCATCTTCTATAAGTGTTGACATTTTATAGCGATTATACAGACCTGTAAGCGCATCTTTGGTTGCAAGTTTTTGAAGTTCTTTTTCCAGAGCAATCCGTTGTGTTATATCACGGCTTGTGGAGACAAAGTAGCGCACCTTTCCATCTTTGTCTTTTATGGGAGAGATGATTTTTTCATCATAGTACAGACTTCCGTCTTTTCTTTTGTTGATAAAAGTATTTTGATAGGTTTTTCCCTCTGAAACAGTTTTCCATAGATTATCATAAAACTTTTTTGAATGTTCTCCTGATTTGAGTATACGGTTGCTTTTTCCTACAAGTTCATTCTCTTCATATTGCGTATTCTCGGTTGCCGCAGGATTTACATAAATGATTTTTCCGTCAACATCTGTAATCTGTACCATTTCATGCATCTGTTCCACAGCCTGTGAAAGAAGCTTTAGTTTCTCTTCGCTCTCTTTGAGCTGCTGTGCCGCTCTTTCGTTTTGTATGCGTTGTATAAGAGTTTTTAATTTTTCATTCACAGCATCCAAATCTACCGGTTTGAGAATGTAGCCGTCTATTCCAAGGTTAATGGCTTTGTGTAAAAATTCACTGTCATTGTGGGCTGTTATGAGCATAATAAGTTGGGAAGGATTGATTTTTTTGATGGCTTCAGCCATCTCGAGTCCACTCATTTTTGGCATACGGATATCTGAAATAACAATATCCGGATGGTGCTTTTTGTACAAAGACAGCCCCTCTTCTCCATCTTTTGCAATATAAAGCTTAGTGCAAAAACGCTGCAAAAAGCGTGAGAGCATCTCTCTTACATGTACTTCATCTTCCACATACAATATAGCAATATCATTCTTACTCATCAAAGTCTATCCTAAATTCTGCACCTTCGCCGGTGTTTTTTACGCTCAGTTTTGCGTTCATATTTTCTTCAATCATCATTTTAGACATATACAGACCCATTCCTGTTCCTTTGCCCTGTTCTTTTGTCGTAAAGTAGGGCTCAAAAATCCTGTCTATAACCTCTGGAGTGATTCCCCCACCATTATCACGTACTATTACTGTATGATTCTTTAAAATAATTGTAATTTTAGCGTCACTGATATTTCTTTCAAGCAAAACATCTTTTGCATTGTTTATAAGGTTTAAAATAACCTGCTGCAGTTCATTTTTGTACCCGATTGTTTCAAAATCTTCACCAAGGAGTGTAACTTTGATGTTGTTGTTTTGCAGTTGCGCTGTTTGAATAGAGAGAACTCTTTGTACCGCTTCTTTTACACTAAAGCGTTCCTGTGTTTTGTCAACCCGGTAGAAATTTCTAAAATCGTCAATGGTATCGGACATAAACTGAATTACTTTTTTTGTTGATTTTATGAAGTCATCAAGGTACTCTTTTGTAATTAATCCGTCTTCATAATCATATTTGAGATTTTGGACGGCTATGCTTATCTCGTTAAGCGGTTGCCTCCACTGATGGGCAATGGCGCCTATCATCTCTCCCATGGAGGCAAGTTTACTCTGCTGTTGAAGTGTTTCAAGCTGTTTGATATTTTCATTTGTTTTTTCTTTCACCAGTTGTTCGAGTGTTTCATTGAGTTTGTTAAGTTCTTCTGTGCGTTCTTTGACTTTTTTCTCGACATCTTTTTTTGACTCTTCTAACTTTTGAAGCATAATCTGCAGAGAGTCTGCCAACTCTTCGATTTCATCATGCGTATGAATAGTATTGAAGTCAATGTTGTTTTTTGACGTATCATCGGCAATGGCTTTTGCAGCCTGGGTGATTTTACTGAGTGGTGTGATAAGCCAACGGACAAGTATAAGTGAGATCAAAGCAATAAGCAAGGAGACTAGCAAACTATAAAGTGTGAGTGAGTGAATAAATTTTTTATAGTCTTTTTGTAAAAAACTGCTTGTAGATGTCAGTGCAATATATATGAATTTATCTTTTGTATAGTGAAGTGTTGTATAGGTAAACAATATATCGTCTTTATAATAACTCTGTTTACTCAGATCAAAATCATAATCAAGCCTGTAGTCTTTGTGCCCAAACACATATCCGAATGTTTTGCTTTGGTCCTTATTGTAAATATAGTATTTGTTTTTGTCTGCAAGATAGATGTTTTTAGGGCTGTTTTTGTCATCATATTGTTTAATCACCCGAAAAAGTTTATTGATATTTGCATTGATGATGAGCATACCAAAGAGTTTTTTGTCAATATATATTGGTAAAGAGATGCGAATAGTCGGCGTAAGCGGATAGGAAAGCTGTCCATACTCTTCATTGAGTGTTATATCTGAGACAGAAACCTCTTCAGGATGGAGTTTTATTGTTTCTTGAAAGTATTTTTTTGCTGATTTGTCTTGTAAAAGACTCTTTTTCTGAATATGTACACCCTCTTTGTCTTTATATGTGACAAGGAGTTCCCAACCGGTTTTATATAAAAGACGGATGTTGAAATAGGCATCGTTGTGCGATAAAAGAGCGATAAAGTTTTTTTCAAGAGAAGACTCTATTCCTTTTAAAGTTCTGTTTGTTTTTTTATCATAACTGTAAGGATTGTAAAATGCCCGCGAATATGCTGTAACATCTTCATTTTTTGAGAGGATTTTTGCATCATAAACAACCTGTTGGATGTCGTTGTGAATACTTTCTTTGTTTTGTTTGAGCTCAAAGTTGAGTTGTTCAAGGGAATTCTCTTTTGAATACTGCATCATAAGAGAAAAAGAGAAAAAGACAATCACAAGTATTCCGACCGTGGCAATGATGAAAGTGCCGATGGCAACCTTTGTTGAGAGACTAATACGCATAGGTACTGTCTTTGAGAATTTGTTGTGCGAGTTTGTTTGTTGCCTCTAAGACACTAAAAACATCTGAAGGTGTTTTGTTCTTTGGTGTTTTTTGTGAGAGCGCAGTTGTATGCTCTTGTATATTATAGTAAACGCGCAGTTCTGAAACAGTCCCGCTGATGAGGCGCAAGGCATTATATACAGAGTTTGGTGTGATGATTTTGTCACGCGGAATAGTAAGTGTTGCTGAGTTGAGATTGCCTCTTTTTTTGATTTTTGTAAGTGTCTGCATGAGTTGCAGACTTTGCATAAAGACATCAGAGGGAGCTTTTGATTCATACTTCAGCAAAGGAACAAGTATCTGTTTTTGCGTCAAATGATAACTGACAGTCTGGATGTTTTTGTAGAGTTTGACAGCAAGAATATAGGTCTCATTCGGAGTATACTCCTGGTTTAAAATTGTATCAAGTTCATACGATATTTTCCATAAGAGATTATAAACATCAGAAGGTGTCTTGTCCTGGTATATTTTTTTCTCGAGGTAGTTTCTGTAGGAGATAAAATTATAATTATATTTTTTTGTATTGTAAACTAGGTTGATTTCATCATCAAGTCGTAAAATGAGTTCATATACCTCACTTGGTGTTATTTTTGTATTTGGTGCATCAGGGATTTGTGAGGGGTAAAATCCTTCGAGTGATTTTAGTTTTGCTGTTTTTTCCAAATCTTCAAGTCCTTTAACATAGACATAAATAGGCTCAAGTCCATAGACATACGGTACTTTTTTCGCTTTGAGCTGGATGCCTCTTCTCTCTTTGATTCGCATAATTTTATGCAAAATATATTCGCTGAGTGCATAAACTTCATTAGGTGTTTTGGTAAGTGATTTTTGTGGATACTGATTGAGCGGATGAGAAAAATCAAAAGCAGGCAGAAGTGCTTTTGCATACTCAAGATTTTGGACGACATCCGAAGGTGTCTTTTTTGTTTGGAGTTTTTTTGGTGGAAAGCTTCTTTCTATTCCCAAACGGCGAGAGAGTCTGTTAAGCTCTGCTTTGACGGTTTGCAGAGAGTCATATACTTCTGTGGGAGAGATGACTTTGTGCTTGGCTTTTGGTACAGGTACGGGCGTCATCCAGAGTTTTTTTTCAACTTCACTTATCTTTTTTATCAAATCTATTGAGGCATAGAGTGCATGATTCGGATGAAGGTTTGGTCGTTTTGGCGGCATTTTTACATCACTGTACTCTCTTTGTGAAGAGCGTAAAAATTCAATACGCTCAAGAATCTGCTGTGACTGGATATAAACATCACTTGGGGTAAATCCCTGTCCCAGCAACTCATCAAAACCAAGAGAAACTGTCCAGAGTACCTGGTAAACATCACTCGGTGTTTTGTCTTTGTACTGTTTGTAAGCAAAGTACTTTTTTTGGTTTTTGAGCAGGTAGTGAATCTCTTCTTTTAGTCGTATGACATTGTTATATACATCCTGCGGGGTAATTTTTCTTGGAGGAACAGGCGGAATGGCAATAGGACCAAAGTTGTGTATTTCTCTGTATTTGTTTACTTTTGTCAACACTTCAAGTGTTTTTTGAATAACATGCCGCGGCAGTTTGTTATGTTGCTGTTCAACCTCTTTAAGTGGTTTTGTGATGCCGTTTTCTTTGCGCAGTTCTTCAACCATCTGTTTGAGCACAATAGACTGAGAATAGACATCAGAAGGTGTTTTTACCGAAGCGTATAAAAATATCCCAAAGAGTAAAAAAAGCTGTATAAATTTCATATTCTTCCCGTTTTCTTTTCATTATAGAACAGAAAACTTTTGTACTTTCTTAAATACACATTTGAGCATTAAAAGTACGGGTTTCTTTAGCTTCTTATTATGTGCTACAATAACATTATGCAAATAAGAGAAATGACATTCAAAGAACTTTATCCCGTGTATGACCTGGTAAAACAGCTTTACACAGAGCTGAGCTACGATGAATTTGAAGACCTTATATACGATATGCGACATATGGAATATAAGATGTTCGGTATTTTGGAACGCGGTGAACTGGTATGCTACGGAGGTGCAGCGGTGCAGACAAGCCTCTGCCATAAAAGACATCTTTATGTTTTTGATTTGGTCACGGATGAAAAATATCGTGAAAAAGGTTATGCTAAAATGATGCTGGAGTATCTGCAGGATTATGCCAAAACTGCCGCCTGCGAAAAACTTGTACTCTCCTTCAAATGGCAAGGAAAAAATGTTATTCAAGTGTAAAAATTTGGTTTTTTTCTGCAGTGCCGACTGTTTGTTGCTTTCCTGCCATGCTCGCCCGCACTGAAGTACGGGTTCCAAAAAAAACTGTTGTTGCTTTCCTGCCACTCTCAGCCCACCCTGAAGGATGGGTCCCTTTGTATTTCGGAATCGGTACTTTCTATGCTAAAGCATGACTTGTGAAAAAAACTAAATTTTTTTCTGCAGTGCCGACTTTGTGTCTTAACTGTGTAAAACCTGCATAACAAACAAATATTCAGCCACAGCACTTTTTGTATTTTTTGCCGCTTCCGCAGGGACAGCTGATATTTCGCTCTATTTTGGAGTTGTAAAGTGTTCCGTCTTTATATTTCCATTGGCCATCTTTCTGCACAAAAAAACTTTTTTCATGCAGTACATGTAAGGTATCGTTTTCTTTGTAATAGGCTTTAAACTCGACCGTATCTGCCGTTACATGTAACACATCAAGCCTCAGCCACTCTAATGCAGGCGTATGTCGCAAATCTTCAACTGTCTGTGAAACAGAAGTGTGTGCCAAATATTCCCAGTCTTTTTTTACAAATGCCTCATATCTGCTTATCATTAACTCTTTTGGTGTCATAAGGTTCCGTTTTTTAGATAGAATTATACTGTATATTGAACCATTTCAGAACTCAGACTTTTATAGCCTTGAGAGTCGGCACTAAAGTACCGATTCCGAGACACAACGGAACCCAGACTGAAAGCTTATAATCTTGTTCGTAAGCAAAAAGGTAAAAACATGAAAATAAAATCACTCTATATTGCCGCACAGGAAAAAAATGCAGGGACACTTTTTGTCTCTATGGGCATGATGGAAATACTCAAGCGTAAACTGCATCGTGTCGCTTTTTTTCGCCCGATAATCTTTGACAAAAACATACGTGACGGTGATATAGACTTTATTTTGCAGCGTTATAATCTCGATATAGACTATGCAGCATGTTATGGTTTTGACATTAAAGAAGTCGAAGAGATGATTTCTAAAAAAGAGGACAATCTTCTGATAACCCGTCTTATAGACAAATTCAAAAAGCTTGAACGTGAGTATGATTTTGTATTGTGTGAAGGGATTCGGCGTTCTTTTTTAACCTCGACCATCAGTTATGATTTAAATGTCAAAATCGCCCAAAATTTTGCCGCACCCGTGATAAGCGTCATTAAAGTCGACAGTGCCACAACAAAAGAGATATATGAAAATGTTTTGATTGAAAATGAGTATCTGACTTCTGAGGGATGTACCCATTTTGCCACTTTTGTGAACCGTGTCAATGATGAAAAGTACAAGCAGTTGCAAAAAATGTTTGAAAAAGTGCCTTATACAATTTATCTTTTAAAAGAGGTAGAGGAATTGAACTTGCCTACTATTGAGGATGTGATAGAGACGCTTGGCGCAAAAAAGATACTGCTTGAGAGCTATGACCATACCAGAGTGATAAGAAATGTCAAAGTTGCAGCATTGACACTCGATAATTTTTTAGAACATATTGAAGAAGAAGATTTGGTCATTGTTCCCGCTGACAGATCTGATATTATTTTAGGGCTTTTTGGGGCTTTGCACTCTTCAGGTTATCCGAATATTGCTGCGATTATTTTTCCTTTCAGTATGAAGCTTAATAAAAATATTCAAAAGCTCATAGAAGGGCTAAACAGCTTCAAAGTGCCTATACTCTGTGTCGATACCGATACTTTTGAAACAGCAAGAGATGTCATGAAAGTGCACTCAAGACTGCGTGCTCATTCTGAGAGAAAAATCGCACTTGCTTTGGGACTTTTTAACAGCAGTGTGGATATAAAAAGCATAGAAGAAAAGATAGCAACAGCCTACAGTGATATTATGACACCGCAGATGTTTGAATACAAACTTTTTTACATGGCGTCGCAAAATAAAAAAAGAATCGTGTTGCCCGAATCAAGTGATGAACGCATTTTAAGGGCAGCAGAAATAATTTTAAGAAGAGGGGTCGCAGAGATTATTTTTATAGGTGATGAAGAAGAACTCAAAGGGCGTTATCTGCGTTTGGGGCTTGATTTATCCGCGGCAACTGTAGTCAATCATCTCTCATCCCCATTGATAGAAAAGTTTACGGATGTTTTTTACGAGCTGAGAAAACACAAAGGTATCACAAAAGAGGCAGCCAAAGATGCAATGTTGCATGTGAACTATTTTGCCACAATGATGGTACAACTCGGTTATGCCGACGGTATGGTCAGTGGTGCTATTCATGCAACGGCAGATACCATTCGTCCCGCTTTGCAGATTATAAAAACAAAACCGGAATTTTCTGTTGTTTCAAGTGTCTTTTTTATGTGTCTTAAAACAAAGGTGCTTGTGTACGGTGACTGTGCAATCAATCAGGATCCGGACGCGCAAACGCTCGCAGAAATCGCCATTGCATCGGCGCAAAGTGCAAAAATGTTCGGTATTGAGCCAAAAATTGCCATGCTTTCATACTCGACGGGAGAGAGCGGGCACGGCTCGGATGTTGACAAAGTAAGAACTGCCACAAAAATTGTACGCCAAAAGCGACCGGATTTACTTGTAGAAGGGCCTATTCAGTATGATGCGGCAATTGACAAAGAGGTGGCAAAAATCAAACTGCCGAACTCAAAAGTGGCAGGGAAGGCGACGGTATTTGTATTTCCTGATTTAAACACAGGCAACAATACCTATAAAGCCGTACAACGCTCAAGCGGAGCCATTGCTATAGGACCCGTATTGCAGGGACTCAACAAGCCGGTAAATGATTTGAGCCGAGGCTGTCTGGTGGAGGATATTGTCAATACCGTAGCTATTACGGCTATTCAAGCGGGGGAAAACCAATGAGAGTTGCAGTAATCAATGCCGGAAGTTCTTCTTTAAAATTCAAACTTTTTGCAATGCCGGGTGCAAAAATTTTGCAAAGCGAGCTTGTAGAACATATAGGCGAGCCAAATTCGCCTGTAGCAAACCATTTTGAGGCGATAGAGTCTTTACATGTAAACTTTGCAGAGATTGATGCAGTAGGGCACAGAGTAGTTCACGGCGGTGAGCAGTTTAGAGCTTCTGTTCTTATAGATGATGAGGTTATGCAGGCTATAAGTGATTTAATTCCTTTGGCACCTTTGCATAATCCGGCAAATCTTGAAGGTATAAAAGTCGTTCGTCACTATGCGCCAAACATCCCTCAAATAGCTGTTTTTGATACGGCTTTTCATGCAACACTGAAAAAAGAGGCATTTTTATATGCACTTCCCCATGAGCTGTATGAAAAACATCAAATCCGCCGTTATGGTTTTCACGGGACGTCTCATGCCTATTTACTGCAACAAGCGGCATTATTGCTTGGAAAAAAAGCAGAAGATACAAACATTATAAGCTTGCATCTTGGAAACGGAGCAAGTGCCTGTGCTGTTAAAAACGGGAAAAGCTGCGATACTTCTATGGGATTTACTCCGCTTGAAGGGCTTGTGATGGGAACAAGGAGCGGTGACATTGACCCGGCTATTGTTTTATATCTGCAAGAGTCTTTACATGTAAAGCCGAATGAAATAGATGAAATGCTCAATAAAAAGTCAGGACTGCTTGGTTTGTGCGGCGAAAATGATGTACGAAAGATACAAAACCGCAAAGATGATGCGGCAAAACTGGCACTCGACATTATGGTGCGACGGATTCAAAAGTATATAGGTGCGTATATGGTGTTGCTTGAGGATGTGGATGCCATAATATTCAGCGGCGGTATAGGCGAAAATTCTGCATATGTTCGAGAAGCGGTTATGAATAATAAAATACTTAAAAATATAAAATCATTAGTGATAAAAACAGATGAAGAGTTGCAAATAGTAAACGAGTGTTTGGAAGTTTTAAAAAGATAGAAAAATCATACAGGCATAAAAGCCTGCATAAAAGGGGTGTGAGGTTAACTACTAAAGAGGAGTTACGTTCTCAGCCTGTGGGCCTTTTTGACCTTCACCAACTTCGAAAGTTACTCTTTGACCTTCTTCAAGTGAAACACGTCCACCACCGTTGTTGTTCACTTGACGGAAATGTACGAATACATCTTTTCCACCATTGTCTTGCTCTATGAAACCATAACCTTTTTCGTCGTTAAACCATTTAACTTTACCGTCTTGTAATTCTGCCATTGTCTAGCCTTGTATATTTATTTTGTCAAAAAATTGGGAGAGTCTTTAGGAGGTTTTAACACATAGATCAAAAAACACACTAAAGATGAATTCACGCCTCATCTTTCACTTGGCAACAGTATATCAGTTTTTTTTTAAATAACCAAGAAAATATGTAAATTTAAATAAATTCTTTGTAGAAGTTAAGATTTTGTGCATAAAACCGATAGTAATACATAAAGTTCTATAACAACCAGTCGGCACTAAAGTACCGATTCCGAAAAAAATCATTGAGAAGGCAATATTTATGGACATATCTTCAAACAGTGCAATTAAAAATTTATACACAAAAAAACTCTCTGCTGATGATGTCAAAGCAATTAAAAAAGAGATAGCGCAAAATATGAAACAAATTGCTTTACATGTAAACGAAGCAAACAAGCAGACCAACGGTACAGATGAGACAATAAATAAACTGATTTCCAATTTTCAGGATTTTCAAAGCTTTTTGCAAAGTGTGGGCTATGACGGTAAAAAATCAATAGCTGCGTTGTCAAAAGAGGGTGGTGAAAAAATGCTGAAGGAGATGTTTGAAAAAACGGGTTACAAACAACTTGATCTAAAGATTTAAACAAAAAAAAGCAATATTTAATTAAGATTTGTGTAAAATTAACCTAATTATTTTACAAGGTTTATATATGAGCATCTACAGAGAGTACGACATACGAGGAATATACAAAAAAGAGCTAAATAAAGAGAGTGTCACAAAAATAGGCTATGGGCTTGCATCTAAAATAGAGGGCGAATATGTGGCAGTGGGTTATGATGCCAGAAACCACTCGCCGATTCTTTTTGAGTATCTGGTGGCAGGGCTCAATGCAGGCGGGAAAAAAGTGCTTGACATGGGGCTTGTGCCGACACCGGTAAACTACTTTACAAATTATCAGGAGTGGGATGGCATTGTGCCTTCGGCTTCTGTTATGATAACAGGTTCGCATAATCCGAGTGAATACAACGGTTTTAAGATTACGGTAGACAAAGCGCCTTTTTTTGGGGAAGATATTTATGCGCTTGGGCGTGAGTGCGAGACGATGCAAATGCCGCCAAAAGTACCAAGAGATGTGAGTAAAATCAAGGCGAAAGAGCGTTATATAGATTTTATGGTCAATGAATTTCAACACCTTAAAGGGTTGCAAACAAAGATTGTTTATGATTGCGGCAATGGTGTAGCAGGTGTTGTGCTGCCTGAAATCTTTGAAAAACTCGCATTACATGTAAAGGGAATATATGTAGAGCCTGACGGAACTTTTCCAAACCATCATCCTGATCCTTCGGTAGAGGAAAATCTCAAAGATGTCAAAGCCCTGCTTGAAAAAGAGGGGGATATTGCTTTTGCGTATGACGGGGATGCAGACCGTATAGCGGTGCTTACGCATAAGAACAACATCAAAGGCGATATGATGGCACTTTTATATGCCATGAAGATGGACAAGCCGACCGTTGTAGGAGAAGTGAAATGCTCACAGGTGATGTATGATGAGTTGGAGCGTCGTGGTGCCAAGGCTGTGATGTATAAAACAGGACATTCAAATCTCAAAGTAAAAATGAAAGAAATCAATGCTGATTTGGCATGTGAGGTGAGCGGGCATGTTTTTTTTAAAAACCGTTATTTCGGCTATGATGATGCGATTTATGCAACACTCAGAATGTTGGAACTGGTACATGAGGGGATAGATTTAGATGCAGAACTTGCCAAACTCCCGCAAGTCTATTCTACCGAAGAAATTAAAGTAGAAACAACAGAAGCACAGAAATTTAAAATCATAGAAAAAGTAAAAGAACTGCTTAAAAATCCGCCTGCCGATTTTCCTGTTATAAAAGATATGATAGACGTGGACGGTGTACGCATCAACTTTGAAAAAGGCTGGGGGCTTGTACGGGCGAGTAACACAACACCGGTTTTAGTGACGCGATTTGAATCAACAGACAAAGAGGAAGCCAAACGCTATGAAAATGCAATCAATGATTTAATAGCCCAGGCAAAAGAAAGTTTATAATTTATATGTATAATAAAGATTAGTTAATCTTAATTAGGTAGAATTCCTGTAAAAAATACGGAGTTTTGCCAATGCTTTACTATACAATGCTTTTTCTTGCTTTTCTTTACTTTAAAATTGCCCGCGTTTACAAAAAAGAAGAAAAATCCAATCTCAATATGAATATTCAAAACACTCTTGTTTTTATTGCTATCGTGGCTTTGCTTGTGTATGGTTTTACCCATAAAACATGGTACACAGTTTTACTTGCTGCTTATCTTTTTCTTATTCTCGCTTCACTCATGGTTTCTGCTGTCCAGGTAGGTGTTTTTATAGAAGGAAAACCTTTTGTAAAGCTCAGTCATTTATATAGGTTTTTGGCACCTATAGGCATGCTTCTTTGGTTTGCCGATATATATTTATGGGGCATTTAACAACGAATTTGTTATAATGTTTTCATTGATAAACTTAAGGAAATTTTTATGAAAACTCATACACTTTTGATGCCTCTGGATATGCACCTGCACCTTCGTGACGGTGTAATGCTTGAAAATGTAGCGCCCTTGACGGCATACAGTTACAGCGGGGCCATAGTGATGCCCAATCTTGTGCCTCCTGTTGAGACAAGAGAAGATCTTTTGGCGTACAGAGAGCGGATTATGGCGGCTGTGCCAAATGATTATTTTGAACCCTACATGACACTGTTTTATAAAAATTATGATAAAGCTTTTTTAGAAAGCATAGTAGATGAAATAACAGCGATTAAACTCTATCCTGCGGGAATTACTACAAATTCAGAGGGCGGTGTCAGCTCTTTTGATATAGAAGAGATGCGTACTACTTTGGAGACGATGAGCAGTTTGGGTATTCCTTTATGCGTGCACGGTGAGACGGATGGTTTTGTGATGGACAGAGAAGCGGAGTTTATGAGTATTTATGAGCTTTTGGCACAGAATTTTCCTGATTTGAAAATTATAATGGAGCATATTACAACCAAAGAAGCAGTTGCCATGCTGGACAAATATCCGAATTTGTATGCGACGATTACTGTACATCACCTGCTGTTAACGCTGGATGATGTCATCGGCGGATTGATGCGGCCGCACCTTTTTTGCAAACCGATTGCCAAAAGACCGGAAGATTTGGATGCACTTTTAAGTGTAGCGCTTGAAGCGCATCCAAAAGTAATGTTCGGATCAGATTCTGCGCCGCATCCTCAGCATAAAAAAGAGTCCTGTGGCTGTGCGGCGGGTATTTTTACCGCACCGATTTCACTACAGCTTCTGACAGAAATATTTGATCAGTTTGACAAGTTGGATAATTTACAGGCATTTGTCAGTGACAATGCACAAAATATTTACGGAATCTGTCCTGAGTTTAAAGAAGTGACGCTTGAAAAAAGACCCTTTGTAGTTCCCCAGAACTATGCAGGAGTTGTGCCTATGTATGCGGGTGAAACGATAGGATGGGCTATAGAGAGTGTCGATTAAAATACTGCTGCTTGAAGATGACCTTCTTTTTGGGGAGACCCTGGTGGACTTACTCGAGGAAGAGGGGTATGAAGTGCTTCATTATCCAAACGGGCAGGATGCTCTTGATGCCACCTATGATACAAAGTTTGATATTTATCTTTTGGATATCAATGTGCCTCTTATAGACGGTATTTCTCTGCTCGGTGATTTACGCTCTGCCCAGGATGAAACACCTGCCATTTTTCTAACTTCGCATAAAGAAAAAGAGATGCTTCATCGTGGTTTTGTAAGCGGTTGTGATGACTTTTTAACAAAACCTTTTGACAATGCAGAACTTTTATTTCGCATACAGGCGCTTATAAAAAGAACCAAGATAAAAGAAGCGGAATGTATAGGTGAACTGTGTCATGACAAGCTGCATAAATGTATTTATTATAATAAAACGGTTTTGGAACTTTCAAAAAAAGAGTATGAACTTTTAGCATTGCTGATGAATCATGTCAACTCTCCTGTACCAAAAGAGCTGATATATGAAGAGTTGTGGACAACGGCTGACGGAGGAGGAAGTGATGGCGCTATACGCGTCTATATAAACAGACTCAAACAATTACTGCCTACTATGTGCATAGAAAATATTCGCGGCATCGGATACAAACTTGTTTCGTAATCTTCGAATAATTATCTTTATTTATTACTTTTTTACTGTAGCAGGTTTTTTACTGCTCGGATACTACTTTCTTAACGTATTACATGTAGAGAATCTTTATATGTTTGCTTTTATTGTTCTTTGTATTGTTATACTTTCAGGAGTATTTATATCCAAACTTGCAGTTGATCCCTTGGCTGAGTATGTTCAAGAGTTGCAAAACCTTTCAAAAGAGACCCTCCATGAGCTTAATCTGCCTATCAGCACCATTACAACAACGACACAGCTTTTAGGTAAAAATTGCCATGATGAGAAAATACTCAAACGCATTGGACGTATAAATACAGCCTGTATGATGCTTAAAGAGCGTTATAATGAATTGGATTATCTGATTAAGATGCAGACAAATCAAAAGATAAAAGAGGAGTTTTTTGTTGATGAGTTAGTCAAACAGAGAGTTGGCTTTGTAAAAAAAATATATCCTCAAATGAAATTTAATCTTGTGTTGGAAAAAATGCCTGTATTGAGCGATCAAAAAGGTTTGGGAAAAGTAATTGACAATATTATTGATAATGGGGTAAAATACTCAGGCACTTCAAGAAATATAGATATTGAGGTAAAAAACAACAGTATAAAAATAAAAGATTACGGAATAGGGATGGATGAGGTTGAACTTGTTCGTATTTTTGACAACTATTACCAGTCAAATAAAAATATGCAGGGTTTTGGCATAGGATTAAATCTTGTCAAAAGATTTTGCGAAAGAAACAATATAGAATTACTGTTGCAGTCATCAAAAAATATTGGAACAACAGTAGAATTAAAATTTAAACAGGAATATGAATGCAAATAACAAATGATATAATGACATATGCAGAACAGGCCCTTGATTATGGTGTTATGGGAACCTTGATTCTTATGAGTATTGTCACTTTGTGGCTTTTTATTGAGAGAATGATGTTTTACAAGAGTGTACGTATAGAAGATTATAAACACAGAGACAATTTAGAACTTGACTTAACGGACAATATCAATGTCATCAGTGCAATAGGAACAAATGCACCCTATGTGGGTCTGCTTGGAACAGTCATCGGTATTATGATCACTTTTTATACTTTGGGTGATTTGGGTGCAGTAGATGCAAAAAAAATCATGATAGGACTCGCTCTTGCACTCAAAGCTACGGCGATGGGACTTGTTGTGGCTATGCCGGCTATTGTAGCCTATACAATTCTTCTTCGTAAAGTTGAAAGAATTTTAACAAAGTTTGATGTGGCCCATGAAGTGTAAAAAACAGTTTAAAAAGTTTGACCAGATCAATGTCATTCCTTTTATAGATATTATGCTTGTTCTGCTTGTCATGGTGCTGACAACAGCTACTTTTATAAAGCAGGGCGTTATTCCCGTGAATTTGCCAGAAGCAAAAGCAACAGAAAAAGAAGATACGAAAAAAGAGGTGACGGTTTATGTGAATGCAAAAAGTGAGATATTTTTTGACAAAGAGAAAGTAAACCTTAAAGAGTTACAACAAAAACTTTCTGCTGTTTCCAAAGACCAGACGGTAGTGCTTCGAAGTGACAAAGAGTCCAAGTTTCAGGACTTTGTAAATGTGATGGATATTTTAAAGAAACTGGGACACGAACAGTTGTATATAGTTACGAAAGAGTAGTTTTACATTCAGAGGTGCCCTTTAGTAATTTGTCTGCAGCAGTTTAAACTTTTTTTCTTTTACAGATGTTTTTTTGTTTGCAGCCTGTGGCTTTTTTAATTCAGGTGCTTTTGTATTAAAACTCTTTTTTTCTATTTTTTTTGCATCTTCTTGAAAGAGTGTTGAAGCGAAGAAAAATAAAATCATTATTATGACAACACTTGCATAAAGTAAAATATAGTTTTTTATATGCCCAGACTCAAACGGGTTTTCAATCTTCATCTAAACAAAAACCTTCATCGATTTTAATTTTTCATTTTCAATGCTTGTCTGTTCTATTTGTGAGATTAAGTCTTTATCTATGAAAGCGGCTGCGTGTTTTTGCACCAAAGAAACCAGTGTGGCATAGGAACTCAAATCGACTGTTTTTTTTCGTAAGGCAGAGTGTGTGATAAAGTTTAATATATTTTCATCTTTGAGCAAAGGGATGTTTTTGAGAATGTTTTGTGTCATCAACTCATTAAGAGCATCATCATGAAGAAGTACATTGTCAACGTTGGCTTTTGCGATTTTTTTGTCAAGACCATGTTCAAAAAGTTTTTTGCTGACTTTTGCTCTAAAACTGTTTGTGCTTTTTGTGTGAATGGTTCCCTGCAGATCTATTTTTGGTAAAACACCACCAAATGCAATATTTCCTATAAAGACTGTTATTATGAAAATTTTATTACTCATCTGTTTTCCTTTCGTTATGTATAAGTGTAGTCATTATAAGACAATAAATTATAAATCAGCTCTTTTTTTGCATAAATTGTAACCATAGGCAATCAATTCTTCTGCTTTGTCGAAGTCAAAAGTGTTGCACAGGTTTCTGGGTATATCTATTTCTATATCAGAAGGATAAGCTGCAAGTTTCATACGGGCGAGTGCTCCCTGGAGTGTTTCAAAAGATTTGTTTGCAATGCTGTACATATTGTCTTCTTTGACAAATGTATCGGGTAATGAGAGAGTCTTCAGATAGTGTTGCAGTTTTTGCCGTATTGGAGTGTCAGTTTTTTTACGTTTTTTTATTGGCATATCAGGAGCAGCTTCAGCACCCAGGTTTACCGAAATAGTAAGGTCTGTATCATCATGAAATGTCGGCGCAATAGGTACCGGATTGAGTACCCCGCCGTCAACAAGTTTTTTTCCTGATGATGTGATAAAAGGAGTGAAAAAAAGAGGCAGAGAGATGGATGCTCTAATGGCACTTAATAAAGAACCACTGTTAATCCATACTTCTTTCTCAGCTTCTATATCTGTACAGACAGCTGTAAATTTTATATCTAAAGATTCGATGAGGCAGTCGCCGACAAGGTTTTCAAGCTTTTGCATCAGTTTCTGTCCTGATACAAGACCGCCTGAACCTTTAAAGTCAAGCAGTTTTAGCATTTCAAGAGTATCTATCTGCTTGAGCCACTCTTCATAAATATGCAGCACTCCGGCTGCATAAAATCCACCGACGAGTGCACCGATAGAACATCCTGAAACAGATTTTATTTCGTAATCGTTTTCTTCGAGGTATCTGATGATGCCAATGTGGGCTAGACCACGGGCACCACCGCTTCCAAGAACCAAGGAGACAGTTTTTTTACTCACTGCTTCTTACATCATTCCCGGCATTCCCATTTGCGGAGGCATTCCTCCTCCCATATCTGCTGCAGGAGCTTCTTCTTTTGGAATTTCAAAAATTGCCGCTTCTGTAGTGAGGAGCAGGCTTGAAACGGAAGTCGCATTTGTAAGCGCAACACGTTCAACTTTAAACGGATCGATAATACCCGCTTCAAACATATCTACATATTCACCTGTTGCCGCATTGAAACCAATATTTTCATTTTCTGCATTTTGAATTGCATTGACAACAACACCTGTGTCAAATCCTGCATTTTGTGCAATCTGTTTTATAGGAGCTTTCACGGCACGTAATATAATCTCAGCACCGATTTTTTGATCGCCTTCAAGGTTATCAATATTTACTTTTGCAGCAGCATGAACCAGTGCCGCTCCACCACCGATGACTATACCTTCTTCAACAGCTGCTTTTGTAGCCGAAAGCGCATCATCAACACGGTCTTTTTTCTCTTTCATTTCAGTCTCAGTTGCAGCACCGACTTTGATGACGGCTACACCACCGCTGAGTTTTGCAAGACGTTCTTGCAGTTTTTCTTTATCATACTCGCTGGAAGTTGCTTCAATCTGTGTTTTTATTTCAGATATACGGGCTTTGACAGCTTCTTCACTTCCTGCACCGTCAACGATGACTGTATTGTCTTTGTCTATGACAACACGTGATGCCTGGCCAAGCATAGAAATTTCTGCACCCTCCAAAGTATAACCGGTTTCTTCAGAAATTACAGTACCGCCTGTCAATGTTGCAATATCTTGCAGCATTGCTTTTCTTCTGTCTCCAAAGCCTGGTGCTTTTACAGCGGAAATGTTGAGTACACCGCGAAGTTTGTTCACAACAAGAGTTGAAAGTGCTTCACCCTCTACATCTTCAGCGATAATAAGTAAAGGACGGTTTGTCTTTTGTACCTGTTCTAAAACCGGCAGCAGATCTTTGAGTGATGCAATTTTACTGTCAACCAGTAAGATATAAGGATTCTCGATTTCTGCTGTCATTTTTTCAGTATTTGTAATGAAATACGGGCTTAAATATCCACGGTCAAACTGCATACCTTCAACAACATCAAGCTCATCTACGATACCTTTTGCCTCTTCAACAGTAATTACACCGTCCTGACCGACTTTTTCCATAGCTTCTGCTATCATGTTTCCTATTTTTGCATCGGAGTTTGCAGAAATAGTTGCAACCTGTGCAATTTCATTTTTGTCTTTAATAGATTTCGATGCGGCTTTTAGGTGCTCCAAAATTGAATCACATGCTTTGTCCATTCCGCGTTTTACTTCAACAGGGTTTGCACCTGCAGTGATGTTTCTAAGCCCTTCGCTGAAAATCGCATTTGCAAGCACTGTTGCCGTTGTTGTTCCGTCTCCGGCTTCATCCGCAGTGTTTGAAGCAACTTCTTTTACAAGTTGTGCTCCCATGTTTTCCAGGTTGTCCTGTAGCTCAATTTCACGGGCAACAGATACACCGTCTTTTGTGATACTAGGCGCACCATAGCTTTTTTGTATCAAAACATTACGACCGCGAGGTCCCATTGTCACTTTTACCGCATCTGTGAGTTTTTCAACTCCGCGTGCCAGTTTGTTTCTTGCGTTATCTGAAAATATTATCTCTTTTGCCATTTGTTAAACTCCTTATATTTTTTAATTTTTTTTACTTAACCAATGATTCCGAAAATATCATCAACATCTATTACTATATATAAATCACCATCAAGTGTAACCTCATTTCCGGAGTATTTACCAAAAATAACTTCATCACCTTTTTTTAGCTCACTCACCTCTGAACTTACTGCTACAATTTCCCCGCGAGAAGGCTTCTCTTTTGCATTATCAGGAATAATAATACCTGAACTCGTAGTATTAGCCTCTTCAACACGTTTAACCAATACTCTTTTTCCTAAAGGTGTAAAATTCATTATATCTCCTTACAAATATGATTAATTTATGAGAAGAATATTACAAGAAAAAAGTAAAAATGTCAATACCTTTAGTCATATTGACTAAGCTTATCTTATTCTTACATATAAAGTTTTTTGAAAAGTTGCTGTATGTGTCCAAATTACTCAATTAAAAGCCTGTTTTAGTAAAAATAAAGTTTAATATATGTATAATTCCACCCTCTTAAACGATGTCAGGGTAGCTCAGCTGGTTAGAGCACTGGTCTCATAAGCCGGGGGTCGGGGTTCAAGTCCCCCCTCTGACACCATTTTTAAGATAATTTTACACATTCCGGATTAGCTCAGCGGTAGAGTAGGTGACTGTTAATCACTTGGTCACTGGTTCGAATCCAGTATCCGGAGCCACATCAATTATAACCCCTTATATACAAAGTTTCCAACAAATTTATTTACTCACAGTATTTTTTTCAAGACTCATCGGTATTTGCCTGTTTTTTATCAATTTCTGCTAGCATAACACAGAACAAAGGATCATAATTATGAAAACACTTTATATAATAAGACATGCTAAATCGAGTTGGAAAAATATGGATTTGGATGATTTTTACAGGCCTTTAAACAAAAGAGGCAGGCATGATGCTCCAATGATGGGCGAAAGACTTCGCAAAAAAAAGAGTATGCCTGATCTTATTTTGTCGAGTCCTGCAAAACGAGCGAAGATGACGGCAGAGAGTATTGCAAAGAAGGTTCACTATAATAAAAAGAAAATTGTTTATGACCAAAATATTTATGAAGCTGACGTGAGTACGTTGGAAGATATACTTATGGATATTGACGACAAATACAATACCGTGTTTTTGGTAGGACATAATCCGGGGCTGAATGAATTAGCAGAGCATTATGCCGGTTATACAGAAAATTTGCCAACCTGCGGCATTGTCAGTATTGCTTTTACATGTAAACAATGGAAAGATATAGATAGTGACAATGCCAAGTTGCTATTTATTGATTATCCGAAAAAATAAAAAAACTTTTATAAAGAAAAATTACTTTTTATAAAGTATGCTTATTTTGCTAATAAATACTATACTGAGATAATTAATAGTTCAAAGGAATATTTTATGTATACGGTACAAATGGAAGAAGAGTGTGAGTGTTTTAAAAAAAGTGAATACGAAAACAATGTTACATTTCAAACACAGCAAGAAGCATATAAGTATGCAAATATAGTAGCTGAACTTATGAATGAAGAGTTCTGCGGGAAACACACTTTTGATGCACAGCTGGCCGAAGGCGATATGTTTGTAATAAGAGTGGCTTTGAATGCTACCGCGGTTTCTGGTTGCAGCACAGGTGTGAGTTGTGATGTTGGCTGTGAATCTACCGATGACTGGTCTCTTGAATCAACACAGAAGTCCAATGGCGGCAGCTGCGGCAGTGGATGTGGTTGTGCTTAAACACAACTATTTTGATATAATAAAAAAAATAGAATCTACAGGCAGACTAAAAGAGAGAGAGTATTAATGAAAAAAGCATTTACATTACTGGAACTGGTATTTGTAATAGTTGTGATTGGGATATTGGCTGCTGTTATTCTCCCCAGAGTAAAGACAAACCCGGTTGCCGAAGCAGCTGTTCATTTACTTTCACAAATCAGATATACACAGCATTTGGCAATCATAGATGACAAGTTTACCCAAAGTAATACTTGGTACAAAGACCGGTGGCAAATTGTTTTGAATGGCAACAGGTTTTCCATAGTGAGTGATAATAACACAAGATTTGCAAAAGATCCGCAAACTGACACTGATATAAGTAGTGTAGTTTTAAAAGGGGTAACTTCAGTTACAACTTCTGGCGGCTGTGCCAATCAGTCTATAATCAGTTTCGATCATTTAGGCAGACCGCTTGTCGGAAGTCTTGCCGCAACAACGGCTGCATATACTGCAACGGGTAATAATGGTGCACTTTTAACCGTTGATTGTAATCTTACACTTGCAAACGGCAGTGATGAAAATGTTACTATAACTATCAGACCGGAAACAGGATATGCGAGTATTGAACCGTGAAGCGTACTTACGCTCCACCACCAATTTCGGCATGCAGGTCAAGATAATGTTTGTCATTTCGGGGCATAGTATCACTCATATCACGGGCTTCTTCAAGTGCTTTGATAACTTCATCGAGTTTTTCATAAGGCAAATGTACTTTCCAGTCATGGTCGTCATCCCCTTCAAGTGAAATTCCTATACTAACGACGGGACTGCTGAAGTCACCATACGGTTGTTCAATATGAGCAACACTTATCTCTCCATACCTTGAATTCGGCAACTGAATTGTAGCTATTGATAATGCTGATTTAGGCATCTCTTCTCCTTAATTGTCAAGAGCACATAATAATCATAAAAAGTTATTCTTTCTGATTCAAATGGCTTGTATAAAATCTTATCAAATAAGACTGAAAATCTTTTCTTAAATAATATTTAATTATTTAACTACAGTAAAATAAACCGGAGATTATAAATAATTATATATCAGATTTTATTATATTATAAGAATTTAAATAATTATGATAATCATTCATATAAAAAGAGGATCTAAAGTCAGTCAGTATGCCCCTGCACGCAGTATATATAAAAAAAGGAATCTATAAGTATGCTTTTATTTGAAGAAATAAAATTAGATTGGTTTTTTAAATTTTAGAATTCGTTTAATTTCAGTATATTGTACATAGACTTTGAAAAACTCTTTACTGAGTGCATGTCATTGATTGCCATAGTCGTCACATCAGATTTGATACTATGGTTTCTTGCAATATCTTTTATTATGAGAGTGCTTTTTCTGTAAGCATCCGCAATTCTTTTGTAAATTTCATCCATCTCTTTCATGGAATCTTCATCTCCCTGGATGGCTTTGTTAAAAGCCTGAATATTTTTGAGTATTTGATAGCGTATGTTTTTGTAAAACTGCTGTTCTTCCTTTGTATGTGCATTATAAAAATAATCCAAATCATACAGCATATCTTTTATGACTTTAGCGGCAGTGGCAAGATAATTGACTTCTTTTATGAGTCTGTTTAGCTTATCATTGTACTCTTCATCATTATTGACAGCAGAAAGTTCAGAGGCATAACGGTATATTTCACCTTCCAAAAGACGTATTTTTTCATATACTTTTTCAAATTCTACATTAAAACTGTGGGTGTATTTATCTAAAATTTTATCTATCGCCATATGCTCGTCAAGAACTTTTGACGGAGGCACATTGATGGCAAGCAGGGCAAACTCCTGAACTTTTTTCAAAAGATGCTCTATCTCTTTTTTGAGTGCTTCTATAGCAATTTGTGGAACTTCTGTAGATACATTACATATAAATTTTGTAACTTTGTCCTGTGCCTGGTGAAAGTATTTTTGTGTAAATGCCGTTAAAAATGATATAAAAGGATACCAGATAAGAACGCCCAGTATGTTAAACAAGGTATGAAAAATTGCAATTTTTATAACGCCGTCTGTATGCGGAAATGCAAAATTTACCAAACTAATCAATTGATATAAAAAGAGTAAACTGATAACTCCGGTTGAGACATTGAAAAGCAAATGGGCCAGTGCCACTCTTTTTTTATCCGCAATACCGCCAATACTGCCAAGTAAAGCTGTTACGGTTGTTCCTATATTTGTTCCAATTACAAAAGCAGCTGCAGCTTCAAAACCGATTACATGTGTGTAAAGCGCACTTTGTGCAATGGCTATGGAAGCTGAACTTGATTGTATGACAGCGGTTAAAGCGAGTCCTATTAAAGCATACCAGTAGGGTGTCGAAAACTGATATGCGGTCATATCAAAGTTTTGGGCACTGTCACTAAAACTCTCTTTCATCCCCTCAAGCCCTAAAAATATAAGACCAAAACCAACCAAAACACCAAAATAGTTTTTCCATTTGGATGTGTCAGAACTTAAGACCTGTCCCATGCCTCCTATTCCTATAACAGCATAGGAGAGCAGTTTTATATCCATGTTAAAGCCGATAACAGCAACAATCCATGCGGTGACAGTTGTTCCTATATTGCTTCCGAGTATAATGGCTATACTGCTTTGCAAACTCATCAGCTGGGCTCCGACAAGAGAAAGAGCCATAAGTGTCACTACGGAAGAGCTTTGAAATACAGCTGTGGAAAAGATTCCTGTAAGCAGGCTTTTAAAATGTGTTTTTGTTGCATTTTGGACAAATCGCTTAAAAGCATACCCTGCGGAAGATTTGATTTGTTCTTCAAGGTAAAGCATTCCGAAGAGGAAAAGTCCCAAACCGGAAAAGGCTTCAATCCAAATCTTATAATGCTCCATCTAGTGTCCGTTGCCAGGTTGACGCTTTCTTTTCAGATTGTCGGCGGGAACATAAAATTCTAAATTTCCGACCTTTTTAACCATGACAGCATTACATGTAAGCAAATTGTTCAGGTTCTCTCTGCTTTTTTCATCAAAAAGCAGAGCAATATCCTCCGGAGTCAAAGGACGCTTGTCTAAAGTATTGAGTACATCTTCTTTTGTATAATAGGAGTTGTTTGGCTCTGCATGGAGCCGTGAAGCTATATGGATGGGTAAATCGGCATCAAACATAAGGGCTATGGTATGCAGCTCTTTGTAGCTTATTCCTGTCACAGGGTAGGCCGGAGGTCTGTCTATCGTACCGATATCTACTCTCTGACATTTTATTTTATGCAAAACTTCATTTAGTTTTTGTATCTCCTCTTTTGTATCATTCAAGCCATGTACAAAGAGAATCTCTATAAAAAGTTTTCCTCGATATTCTTGAGAAAAATCTATAACTTTTTGGACAACATTTTCTATCTTGATAGAAGGATGGGGTCTGTCTATCTTTTTAAATATTTCATGGCTTACAGCATCAAGAGAAAGTTTTACCTGGTCAAGTTTTAAAAGGGAGTTGAAAACTTTTTCATTAACAAGCGTAGCACTGTTTGTCAGTATCAATGTTTGAGTATCTTCTTTTATCTCATTTATAGCATCAATAAGTCTGTCAAGGTGAGGGTAGAGTGTAGGTTCTCCATTGGCAGTCAGTGTTATGACATCTATTTTATCATGAAGGTGTTTACGTAGTTCAGTAATAATTTCATCAACTGAAACGATAAGTGTCTGTTCTTTCACTGTCGCGCTTGGTGCCAGTTCGCAGTAAAGACAGTCAAAATTGCACTGTTTTGCTGATGGTGAAAGATCCACACCCAAACTCATACCGAAACGGCGTGAGTTGACAGGTCCGAAGATAATATTATTTTTTGCTGACACGGTGGCACTCTTGTATGAAGTGCTTTGCATTTTCAACAGGAACATCCGGAAGGATTCCGTGACCCAGGTTGAATATATGGCGTTTTCCCTGCATAGTTTTTTGAATCTCTTCTACCGCCTCAGTCGTTGCCTCTTTTGAGTACAGACGGCATGGTTCCATATTGCCCTGAAGAACATATTTGTCACCGAGTTTTTCTTTGGCCAGTTCCATAGGTGTGGACCAGTCAACACCGAAAACATCGAAATTGCCGTATATTTTATCTAAAAATGCCGGAATGCCTTTGGGAAACATAATTACAGGAATATGGGGATATTTTTCTTTTAGATATTCGGCAATTTCTACCATATATTTCCAGGAAAACTCATCATATTTGTTTGGCTCAATCGCAGCAGCCCATGAGTCAAAAATCTGTACAACATCTATGCCTGCTTCTATCTGTTTTTGCATGTAAAGTTTTACGACCTCAGTCACTTTTGCAAGAATTTTGTGCAGAAGTTCAGGGTTTGAATACATCATTTTTTTGCACACATTGTATGTTTTTGTTCCCTGTCCTTCTATCATATATGTTGCAAGTGTCCACGGTGAACCTGTAAAACCAATAAGTGCTTTGTCTTGGGCAAGCTTTGTTTTAATGAGTTTGATGGTGTCATACACATAGGTAAGTTTGCTCGCAGCTTCTTCCCCGCCTGTGAGTCTGTCTATATCTTCTTCGTTTTTAATCGGGTCAGAAAATTTCGGGCCTTCTCCTTTGACAAATGACAAATCCATACCCATTTCATCAGGAATTACAAGGATATCGCTAAAGAGTATAGCCGCATCAACACCAACTATATCTACAGGCTGAAGAGTGACTTCACAGGCCATTTCCGGATTGTGACAAAGATTTAAAAAATCTCCTGCTTTGGCACGTACTGCCATATACTCCGGCAGATAACGCCCCGCCTGTCTCATCATCCATACAGGAGTGTATGGTGTCTCTTTCCCAAAACATGCATCTACAAATATTTTATTTTTTATTCCCATTTTTTTTCCTTAGTGATTGTGTCCGACTTTACTTAAAAAATACAAACCGACAGCAACGGCAGTAATAGATAAAGCCAAATAGAGTAATTCTAACGGTGTCTGGTAGCTTGCAAGTCCCACTTTTTTAAAGAAGCCTACAACCAAAACCATCACAATTACTTTGGATATTTTGTCTTTGAGCTGATCAAGCGAGTGAATAGACAAAATTTTGTTTTCTCTCGTAGTATCTTCTCTCGCCGCATCAATATCCGAGATAAACAATTCATACAATCCGAAAGAAAACAACAGCATAACAACGCCGATAAGATATAAATCCACGGCACCTATAATTCCACCGACAACCAGTTCATGAAAGTGCTCCGGGTGATGATGGTTGACATAGGTGTTGATAACAAGTTTAGCTGTATCATATATGTTAAAACTTGCAACAATAAAAAGCGCTACAGCTCCGATCAGACCGAAAATTACGGCCATTAAAACCATAAAGCGCGAACTCCAGAGTCCGCTTTCAAAGATTTTTTCAATCATTTACGATCCTTCTTCCATCTCTATCCATTTTTGGGCAATTCTTACTGCATTTGTAGCAGCGCCTACTCTTAAATTGTCTGCAACGACAAACATATGCAGCATATTGTTTGAAAAGAGGTCATTTCTGATACGCCCGACAAATGTTTCATTTTTGTCTATGCATGCAGCAGGCATAGGATAGAGTGCTTCATCAGGATTGTCCAAAACCACTATGTTGGGTGCTTTTTTCAGTATTTCTCTTGCTTCGTTTGCATCTATTTTAGAATCAAAAGTCATAGTGATTGATTCTGCATGACCGCGAAGAGTAGGTACACGAACACAGGTAGCGCTCAGAGCAATTTCTTTGTGCATGATTTTTGTTGTCTCGTTCACCATTTTCATCTCTTCTTTCGTGTAACCGTTGTCTGTAAATACATCAATTTGAGGGATGACATTGAGTGCAATCTGATGGTTGAATGCCTTGTGCTCTGCTTCATCGAGTTGAAAAGCAAAAAATGCCTGCATTTGACTGACAAGTTCCTCCATGGCAGATTTTCCTGCACCGCTGGTTGCCTGGTATGTATCAACATCAACACGAACCAAATCATATGCTTCGTCAAGAGGTTTGAGTGCCTGTACCATTTGGATAGTGGAACAGTTTGGGTTGGCTATGATTCCTGTTTCTTTCCATTGCGCAATATCCTGAGGATTGACCTCAGGGACAACAAGAGGAACATTAGGATCCATTCTGAAGTGAGAGGTGTTGTCTATAACAACGGCACCTGCTGCAACTGCGGAAGGGGCAAATTCTGCGCTGACACTGCCTCCGGCACTAAAGAGGGCAATATCCACCCCTTCTTTTTCAAAGACATCATGTGTCAGTTCTATAATATCAAAGCTTTCCTTGTTAAACTCTACCTGCTTGCCGACGCTTCTTGCACTTGCAAGCGGTACCAGTTTTTTAAGAGGAAAATCAATCTCTTCCAATACTCTTAAAATCTCTTCACCGACAGCACCGTTTGCACCGACAACAGCTACATTATATTTTTTCATTCAATTTTCTCCTGTTCTATTTTCTGTTATTTAAAAAAAGTTCGTCTTTTTGAATTTCACTGGTTTCACTGAGTATGACAGAACGCTCCACTACTGAAAGCAACTCTCGAATATTTCCGGGCCAGGTATATGATAAAAGCTCACTTTCTGCCTCAGCAGAGAGCCTTTTTGTATCAAAACCATACTTTTGACAGTTGTGTGCAATCATCTTTTGTGCAATTTCCAATATTTCGTCTTTTCTTTCTCTCAAAGGTGGAATATGGAGAGGAATTGTATTGAGTCTGTAATACAGGTCCTCTCTGAATTCTCCTTTTTTTATCTTCTCGTTTAAATTTGCGTTTGTTGCCGAAACGACGCGTATGTCTATTTTAATGGCTTTTGCAGAGCCAAGTCTGCGCACCTCTTTTTCCTGTATGGCCCGAAGCAGCTTTGCCTGAACACCATAGGGCATTTCCCCTATCTCATCCAAAAAGAGTGTTCCTCCGTTTGCCAGTTCAAACTGTCCCGCTTTAGCTTCGGTCGCATCGGTAAATGCCCCCTTTTCAAAGCCAAAAAGCTCACTCTCTATCAAGTTCTCAGGAATTGCCGCCATATTGATAGCAATAAAGGGTTTTTTTGCTCTTGGAGAGTTTTTGTGTATATAAGAAGCAAAAACTTCTTTGCCGACACCGCTTTCTCCCAAAAGCAAAATACTTGCATCTGTTTTGGAAGCCTTTTGGGCAATGCCTAAAACTTTTGTAAGTGCTTCAGACGAGCCCAAAAAATCATTCGTCGTTTTTTTGCTTTTTTGCGCCGATTTTTTTACTTTTTGGACAACTGCCTCGCGTTTAATCGCATCGACAAGCGTGTCTACATCAAAAGGTTTGAGCAAAAAATCTTTGACACCAAGATGGATAGATTCAATAGCCCGACTCAGTGTTGCATTCCCTGTCATGATAATAACTTCGTATCTGCCGCCCAGTTCTTTGACAAATTCTATGCCGTCCATTCCGGGCATATTGATATCGGTAATGACCAGATCAAAACTGTCATCAAGGACTTTAAGTGCATCTTTGGCATTTTTAAATGTTTTTACTCTAAACTCTTTGTAATCGCCCATAGCAATTTCAAGAGATTTACGCATATTGATATCATCTTCGACTATGGCTATTTTCACAAAAAGTCCTGTTTTTATTCGGCTATTTTAAAGCTGATATTCTAACAAAATTATCATTAAAATCGACTTTGAAGCATTGTGTGAAAAAAGTAATTGTGGTATTTGTGTGTGAATTGACTGTATCAAAAGAGTCATAACTCTTTACATGTAGTCCGAGTTTTTGGAAAAAATCAATCATTTTTTCTTTTTTTTCTTTTATGAACTTTTCAAATGTTTTATTGTTTTCTTTTTGAAAGATTACAGATTGACTGATGCTGCCAGAACAGGACTGCATTGCTTTTGAAACAAGAATTTGTTCATTATAAAGTTGAAAATCTTTTACCACATATTTATAGGATATGTAGTAAAAGTCAGCGTATGCTAAAGTAGAAAGTAGAATAAAATTAACGAATAATATCCGCATATTTAAGCTTTATTTCCATTTCTACTTGACATAGACCATCTTTAAAGCTTGTCTCTACTATATTAGTATTTCTTAAACATGCTGCCACATGTGTACGAATTGTTGATTTTTTAATCATCATATTCTTCACATAATCATTTCCCTCTACGTACACACCTTTTACTTTTTCTGCAATAAGACGATATGCATCTGCTATGGCAGCTCTTTTTGCTAAGGCTAAGGCTTGTGCTGGTGAACATGCTCCATTGCATGGTGCAACACCTTGCCCTACAACGCTGATTCTGAGCGGTTTGTTACACTGCAGAACTTGTGTGTTCTTAGGTAGTGTCGGTAATGTTTTTTTTGCTGTTTGAATAGTTTTTACTTTTTGTTTCACTATCGGCGGCTTTTGTGCATTACATTGTTTAGTAGTGTTGTAACTTCTGTATGTTCTATCTATATATGAATGACCACATTCGTCAGTGCCACACTGTTGTTTATAGGCACAGGCTGAAAATCCTAATGCTAAGATAGCAATAACACTTCCTGTAATGATATTTTTTTTCATGCTAAGTTCCTCTTTATTAAGTAGTATTTGACTTTTAGCAATTACTATTCCAAGTCTAAAGAAGGGGATGTGTCTTCCTCATCCTCTTCGCTTTTTTCTTCTTTCGGACAGCGTGAAATACTGACAACTTCATCCCCTTTTACTATATAGACCCCGGAAGTGTTTCTGCTTGATTTGGAGATCGTCTGCATATCAACACGTATCATTTTACCGGCTTTTGTGAGCGCCATCATATCCATGCCCTCATCTACCATTAGGCAGCCGACAATATGTTTGCCTGTTTTTGCAGTCATTTTCATGGCAATGACACCGGAACCGCCACGGTTTGTCAGTCTGTATTCTCCTGCATCCGTACGTTTTCCTATCCCTTTTTCAGCGACAATCAAAATCTCCTGATCATCACTTGCTATAATGTTTGCATCGACGACTTCATCACCTTCGTACTTGAACTTAATCCCTCTTACTCCACGTGTACTTCGTCCTTGTTCCCGGGTTTTTTCAATTTCAAATTTGATGCACTGTGCAAGTTTTGTCACAATAAAGAGGTATTTAATGCTTTTGTCCGCAATTTTTGCTGTAATGAGCGCATCATCATCATCAAGAACAATTGCTCTGACACCGTTGCTTCTGATATTGCTGAATTCGCTTAAATTTGTTCGTTTGACAATTCCGTTTTTTGTAAAGAAGACCAAAGATTTCTCTTCGCTGAAATCAGTTGTCGGAATAATAGACTGAATTTGCTCATCCGCCATTAAATTAAGTAAATTGACAACAGCTTTTCCTTTGGCTGTACGACTTCCTTCAGGTATACGATAGACTTTCAGCCAGTGGAGTTGTCCTCTGTCTGTCACAAAAAGGAGCGTATCGTGCGTATTACATGTAAAGAAGTTTTCTATAAAGTCATCTTCATAGGTTGTGACAGCAGTTTTTCCTTTGCCTCCGCGTTTTTGCTTTTCATAGCTTGCAAGCGGTACACGCTTGATGTATCCTCTGTGTGTAATTGTAACAACCATCGGTTCATTGGGAATCAGGTCTTCTATGTCTATATCATCATAGTCATCTTCGATGTCAGTTCTTCGTTTTGTGGTATATGTTTGTAAAATTTCATCAAATTCATCACCTATTATACCGTGCAGCACTTTTTCACTTTGTAGAATTGACTCAAGAAACTCAATTTGTTTCATAAGTTCTGCCAATTCATTTTCTATTTTTTCAATTTCAAGTCCTGTAAGACGACCAAGACGCATTGCAACAATGCTTGCAGCCTGGATTTCTGAAAAATCGAACTCTGTTACCAGGTTTTCTTTTGCTTCTTCTTCATTTGTGGAAGCACGGATAGTGCGAATGACTTTATCAATAATATCTATTGCTTTTTTCAAACCTTCCAAAATATGTGCACGCGCTTTTGCTTTTTCCAAATCAAAAATTGTACGACGGATAATAATAGTTTTTCGGTGGTTGATAAAATGCTTGAGTATGTCAATAAGACCAAAAATTCTTGGTTCCTGATTTAAAATGGAGAGCATTATGATACCGAAGGTTGTCTGCATTGCAGTTTGTTTAAATAAATTATTTAAAACAATTTCACTGATTGTGTCACGTTTGAGCTCAATGACAACGCGCATACCGTCCCGGTCGGACTCATCTCTGATTTCGCTTACCCCGTCTATCATCTTGTCTTTAACCAAATTGGCAACGTTTTCAATAAGACGGGCTTTGTTTACCTGATAAGGAAGTTCATCAATGACAATGACGTCTTTGTTTCCTTTTTTCTCAATATGTGTTTTTGCACGTACTTTTATACGGCCACGCCCTGTTTCATAGGCATCCATAATCCCTTTTTTCCCAAATATAATGCCGCCTGTCGGAAAATCAGGCGCTTTGATATGTTCCATGATTTCAGGAAGTGTAATATTGGGATTTTCCAGGAGTGCTTTGAGTCCGTTCATAATTTCAGTAGGGTTGTGGGGAGGAATGTTTGTTGCCATACCGACCGCAATCCCTGAAGAACCGTTTATTAAAAGGTTCGGCACACGTGTCGGCATTACATCCGGCTCTTTTGTTGTACCGTCATAGTTGTCTATCATATTGACAGTGTTCTTTTCCAAATCTTTTAAAAGTTCACCTGCATATTTTGTCATACGGGCTTCCGTATAACGCATTGCAGCAGCTGAGTCACCGTCAACCGAACCGAAGTTTCCCTGTCCGTCTACAAGTTCCATCCGCATGGAAAAATCCTGCGCCATTCGCACGAGTGCATCATAAACAGCTGTATCTCCGTGAGGGTGGTACTGACCGATAACATCACCGACGATACGTGCTGATTTTTTATACTTTGCACCAAATGAGAGATTGAGTTTGTCCATTGCATAAAGAATTCTTCTATGAACAGGTTTGAGCCCGTCTCTTACATCAGGCAGGGCACGACCGACAATAACACTCATAGAGTAATCAAGATAGCTGTTTTGAAGAGTTTCTTCTATATTTATACTTTGTATATCACCATTGTTTAACAAGTTGCTCATTGAAACACCTAAAATTTAAATTTATATATATTATCTTATTGTCGCTTAATAAAATGTTTAAAACTGATGAATTTTTGTGTAATTGAATAAATAATAGAGGAATCGTAAAAGCTGCTTAAAAATTAATCAGTTTAAGCTGAAAAAAAAGATGTAATTATTCTATACTTTGTTTTGAAAATATTCAACAAAAGGATTCACATGAAGAAATGGTTATTAGCATTTTTATTTGCTTTACCAACATTCGTATTTGCGGAGGATACAGCAACACTTGATACAGGTGATACAGCATGGATGATGATGTCAACTGCATTAGTATTATTGATGACACCTGCAGGTCTTGCACTGTTTTATGCAGGTATGACAAGAAGTAAAAATGTACTCAATACATACGCTATGGTTTTTGGAGCGTTTGTAGTTGCATTTGTCGTTTGGATTGCTGCCGGTTATTCTATAGCATTTGGTACAGCAGAGTCTGCCGCTGTTCAGAATGTAATGGGTGGATTCGGTAATGTCTTCTTAAACGGAATCAGCTGGCATGATTTAAGCGGAACATATCCTACCTATGTATTTGTGGCATTTCAGGGTACATTTGCAGCTATTACGGTAGCTATTGCTGCAGGTTCGGTTATAGAACGTATTAAATTCTCTACATGGCTGGTATTTGTGGCTCTTTGGGGACTTGTCGTGTATGCTCCTGTTGCTCATATGGTTTGGGGTGGAGACGGTGCTTATCTCTTTGATTTAGGTGCTTTAGACTTTGCCGGTGGTACAGTTGTCCATATGAATGGTGGTCTGGCCGGTTTGGTTCTTGCTGTTCTTGTTGGCAAACGTGTCGGATATCCTAAGTCTGCAATGAAACCTGCTACAGTGCTTTTGACTGCGCTTGGTGCAGCTCTTTTATGGTTTGGCTGGTACGGATTCAATGCAGGGTCTGCATTTGGAGCGAATGCCATTGCCGGTGTAGCACTCCTGACTACAACGATAGCAACTGCCGCAGCTGCTATTACATGGATGCTTGCTGAGTGGGTTATTTATAAAAAGCCTACATTGCTGGGACTTGCTACAGGTGCTGTTTCTGGACTTGTCGCTATTACGCCTGCTGCCGGATTTGTTGGTGTGGGTGGTGCTTTTATCGTTGGTATCGTTGGAACGCTCTTCGCTTTTTGGGGTGTGACTGTGCTTAAAAAGAAACTTGGTTATGATGACTCTTTGGATGCATTCGGTGTTCACTTTTTAGCTGGTTTGTTTGGTGCACTTGCAACCGGTCTTTTGGCTTTAAAAGACAATGACCTGTTATGGGACGGACCGCTGAAAGAATCAGGTGACAGAATAGGACAGTTTATTGTTCAGGTTGAGTCTGTTGTTATTGTTGGACTGTTCACTCTTATCGGTACTGTTGTTGTTTACTATGTTGCTACTGCATTGACTGGTGGTTCACGTGTAAGTGAAGATGAAGAAACAATGGGTCTGGATGAATCTGTTCAAGGTGAAAGATACATGAATAACTAATCTCTTTTTGGGATTAGTGTATTGATTTTGTAATCAAAAATGGTTACAATTGATAAATAATAAAACTTTGGAGTAGTGATAATGAAAAAAGTAGAAGCGGTTATCAAACCATTTAAACTGGAAGATGTAAAAGATGCACTGGCAGAAATCGGTATTGACGGTATGACAGTAAGTGAAGTAAAAGGCTATGGCCGTCAAAAAGGGCATAGCGAATTGTACCGCGGTGCCGAGTATGTGGTTGATTTTTTACCGAAAATAAAAATGGAAATGGTTGTTACAGCAGACATGGTAGAACAGGTTACGGCAACAATTGTTGAAGCAGCACGTACAGGTAAAATCGGAGACGGTAAGATTTTTGTAAGTGACATAGAAAAAATTATCAGAATTCGTACAGGTGAAACTGACGAGGAAGCTATCTAAACAATAATGCTTTCTCGGAACCGGTACTTCAGTACCGGCTGTTGCAATGTCTTGCCACTTTCAGCCAGGACTGAAGTCCGCGTTGCAAAAAAATGCTTAACTTAATGGCGGTATCCCACCCCCTTTGGCTTCGCTGGCCGCTATGGCACTCAAGCCGACTCCTTTACAAGGAGTAGAAAATCCACATATTGACTTCTTTAGCATTTAAAAATAATGATTTAATTTTTAAAATATAAAGATTTTGCTACACTCAGCTTTTAAGTTCAATTTAAACCCGAATTATGCAATAGAAAATAATAAGTAGGTTCTATGCTTGTGTCCAAGGGATGTTTAGAAAATTGTTGTGCCAACCTTTTTGGTTGGTCAATAATTTTATGAATGTGCCTTGGGTACAATGATAGAGACTTTCTTGAGTTTTCTGTTGCATAATCCGGGTTAAAGGTTTATAATGTCTGAAGCTGATTTCAAATACATACTGGATACTTTCTTTACACTTTTTTCTATGGTTTTGATTATTTTAATGGTTCCGGGTTTTGCCATGCTTGAAGCCGGACTGGTAAGAACAAAAAATGTCTCTTCTGTTTTGACGGTAAATACCATGATTTATGCGGTAGCATCTATGGCATTTTTACTTGTCGGCTACTCTCTTGCGTTTGGTTCCTGGGAAAACTCTTCTATGAGTATATGGGCGGCATTTTTGTTTCAGATGGCATTTGTCGGTAAAACTATAAATATTATGAGTGGTGGAGTGAGTGAGCGTGTAAAAATTATACCACTGATGATATTTACGGTTGTTATGGGTGCTGTTATTTATCCTTTGATTGTTAATGTAAGCTGGGGCGCTGATCTTCTTGCGGGAACAGTGTTGGATATTGACATGTATGATTTGGCAGGTTCAACTGTTATTCACTCCACCGGAGGCTGGGCATTGCTGGCTGCGATTTTGATTATGGGACCAAGAAAAGACAGATACAAAGACGGGAAAATAAAAGTGATACCTGCATCAAATGTACCGCTTGTGGTTCTTGGAGCACTTCTTTTATGGATAGGATGGTTCGGATTTAACGGTGGCAGTGTCGGTTCTATTTCAAGTATCGAAAATGCCGATACGGTTGCAAAAACGATTATGAATACAAATACGGCAGGTTTGGCGGGTGCAATCATTGCAGCTGTTATCATGTATGCACGCTATAAGCTTTTAGATATCACAATGATATTAAACGGTGCGCTTGGAGGGCTTGTTGCAATTACTGCAGGACCTGATTTGTATGACATGTACACACCAATCCTGATTGGTGCCATTGGCGGTGCACTTGTTGTTTTTGCTGTACCAATGTTTGACAAATTAAAACTTGATGATCCTGTAGGTGCACTTTCTGTTCACCTTGTCAACGGAATTTGGGGTACACTCGCTGTTGGTATTTTTGTTGATAAAGTGTCACTGATTTCACAACTCAAAGGGATTGTAGTCATCGGAGTTTTTGCATTTGTGAGTTCCTATATTGTTATTTACATTATCAACAAGATTGTTGCATTCAGAGCAGAGGATGATATTCAGGTAGAGGGGCTTGATGTCAATGAGGTTGGCGTTGAAGCCTATCCTGAATTTAAACGCGCCATTTAAAATAATGTATGCTTAATCACTCAAAGTCTCTTTTTCTTTCTTTGCTCGTTCATGCGCTTATTCTGCTGAGCCTGTTTGGTGTTTATAAGTATGTGGTCTCATCTGCCGCATTTGTTGAAGAAGAAAAAAGAGTGTGTGTAAATTTGAGATGTATCAAACAACAGGCTGAAGAAATACATAAGAAGAAAAAAGAGAGAAAAAAAGTTATCTCTGAAAAAAAAGTGAAAAAAGTCCCGCAACATAAAAAAGTGATTCCTCCCAAAAAACAAAAAACCCAACAAAAACCCAAGAAAATTAAGAAAAAAATTCCTTTAAAAAAACAGATTAAAAAGAAAGAAGAAACGATAAAAGAGGCGAAGATTGAAGAAAAGACAAAACCGGAAAAAAGAATAGAACAAACAGCAGCAGAAAAACCGGAAAAAAAAGTAGAAGAAGTCGTGAAAAACATGCCTGTTGCAGAAGAAAATCTTCGCAGGGAAAAGAGGACAAAAAAAACTGTTGAAAAAAAGGTGAGTGAGAAAGAAGCGTATTTGCAGGAAAATCTGGCACAGATTGCCCAATTGATAAAAGAAAACCTCTACTATCCGAGAATGGCACGTAAGCGAGGCATACAGGGTTCTGTTACTGTTCGCTTTATGCTGTTGAAAGATGCTACTGTTATACAAATTACAACAATATCTTCAAGCAGTGGTATCTTGACGCGTGCGGCGATTAAAACAATCGCTGAGCTTTCAGGAAAATTTCCAAAGCCGAAAACAGATATAATGTTGAGTGTACCGATTCGATACTCTTTACAATAACAGTTTTACTCAACAGGCTTGAAATACTCTTTTTGGGCACCGCAACCCGGACATTTCCAGTTCTCAGGAAGATCCTCAAAAGCTGTTCCGGGAGGAATGCCACTTTTTTCATCACCGATTTTCGGGTCATAAATATGACCGCAAAACACACATTTATATTTTTGCAATTTATCCATAACTGGCTCCTGTTACTTATTATATCTTATTTTCCTGCATTGAGCAGTGCCTGTTGCAGATGATATGCAATACGTGTAATGTGTACCGATGAACGTTGCAGCCACCGAATTGCTTCTAAGTGGTAGGTGCCCTCATCTATGCTAACGGTCCCGTCGGCCATTAACAGTGTTATTTCTTCTCTCTTTTGTTCTGTTTTCCTGTCAATGTCATAGTTGCTCTGCTGTGTATAATTGGCCAGTTCCTGCAAGGATGTTTTTTCAAGGAGTTGCAGACTTGTTTGAATAAGCCCAATAAATTGATTTTTTTCTAATACCAACAAGGGTGATGATTGAAGAAACAGTGCTTTGTGCTCATCTTCACGGCATCGGTCAAAAAGCCGTTGCAGATGGTCAATAACATGAATGAGACTGATAAGCCGTTGCCAGTTTGCATCCTGTGTATTTTTTAAATTAATTTTGTCTAAGAAATTCTGTGTTTCATCTAAAAGCTTGTCAAAAGTATGCAGATTGATTTTGTGTGCATTTTTTTTCGCTCCAAGTAAATAGAGCATATACCGCAATAATGTTTTGAATTCATTTTCAAGAGATTTTTGCACAACACTCAAAGCCAAAGGGATATTTTCAAGTAATGCAGGATCAAAATCCTGTATATACTTTTGTTTTGGTTCGGGTATGATTTTTTCCATAAGATGCGCAAAAGGTATTGTAAAAGGTATAATTGCAATGACACCTAAAAAGTTGAAAAAAGTATGAAACAGTACTAAGACAATTTCAGCCTGTTGCATGAAAAAACCGGGCGCGAAAGATTCAAAGAACAGAGTGTAGGGTGCTATTAAAAAAAGCGCGGCAATACCGGTAAATATATTGTATACAACATGTGAAAAGCCGGTTCTTTTTACTTCTGTAGAGCCACCTATGGTTGCTAAAGCCGCTGTAACTGTTGTACCTACATCCATGCCGACTACCAAGGCTGCTCCCTGCTCAAAACTGATGGCACCTCCGTAAATCATTGTGAGTGTCGCGGCAACACCTGCGCTTGATGACTGTGTGATAATTGTGACAAGAATCCCAAGTAAGAAGAGCTCAAATCGGCCAAAAAAAGAATCTCCCGGAAAGTATTCAGGTGAAATGATGTCTTTATAGACAGACATGCCCTCTTGCATAAAGCTGATACCGACAAAAATCAGACCAAATCCGGCAATGGCAAAACCGATATCCGCTGCTTTTCCTTTTGAAAAAAGTTTTAAACTTGACCCTACAAGTATAAAAGGCAAAACCAGAGTGCCCAGTTTGAGTTTAAATCCGAGAAGTGCTACCATCCATCCTGTAATAGTGGTACCGATATTTGCGCCAAAGATAATACCGAGTGCTTGGGGAAATGTTAATAATCCTGCAGATACAAACCCTACAGCAGCAACTGTTGTAGCACTTGATGACTGTAAAACAGCGGTACTGACAGCTCCTGTTATAACTCCGGTAGTGGGTGTTTTTGTAAAACGAATTAAAGCATTTCTGATAGTATCTCCGGCAAGAGCATGTAAACCCTGGGTCATGATAATCATACCAAGTATAAAAATACCGATGCCCCCAAATGCCTGGGAAAGTGTAGTCCATGAATGCATAACTATGTTGTTCCCTCTTTATAGGATAATGTTATTATGACATAAATTTCTAATGATTGTTTGAAAGTGAGTAAAGTTGGTGACCCCGAGGAGAATCGAACTCCTGTAACATGGATGAAAACCATGGATCCTAACCGCTAGACGACGGGGCCACTTTTTGTAGTTGTTTTTTGATTAGTTGTGCCGAAGTTTAAAGTGAATCGTACATAAGGTACGTGAACTTTAATCTGAGGTGCAAATAACAAAAAAATGGTGTCCTGTGATGGATTCGAACCATCGGCCACATCATTAAAAGTGACGTGCTCTACCAGCTGAGCTAACAGGACTCTTGCCTCTTATTGTTAAGAGGTCGAAATTATAGACAAATACAATTGATATGTCAAGAAAAAAGAGTGAAAATTTATAAATTTTATAAGAAAGCATAGATTTATTTACAATTAAATGCTTTTTAACTACAATCGTTTCACGAAGAGGAGTTTTATGAAAAATATTACAAATATACTAATGGCTTTTTTTATTGTTTTTATGAGCGGATGTTCTCAGAAAGTGACTGTACAGGCACTTGAGCCTGCACAAATTGACAGAATATCGCAAACAAAAGTAATAGCAGTGACAGATTTCACACATGACAGAGTAGGACTTTCGAGAAAAATAGAGGCAAAGCTTTCTAATTTTGAGATAAACAATAAAAAATATTTTACTGTTGTCAGCAGAAACGATATAAATAAAGTTATAGCAGAGCAAAAACTGCAAAACAGTGGTCTTGTCAATGATGAAAAGATTGTCCAGGTTGGAGAACTGATAGGCGCGCAGGCTATTATTTCCGGAAATGTAAGCCCTGTTACCAAAGAAGACAGTTATTTTTATGAGCCTCGTGTCCGTTGTGCAAATAGAAAATGTACAGAACTCGAAACATACCGTGTGCGCTGTATGAAACGGCTTATAGGACTTTCTGCAGAAGTAAGAATAGTGGATGTTGCCAAAGGCGATATCATTTATGCTGATACTTTAGGCAGAACAAGTTCATTTAAGCACTGTGCTGATGATTCGCGGGCGATCCCGTCAAAAATGATGGTGGCGCAAAAGCTTGCCGATGATATAGCAGATACATTTATTTATAAGCTGACTCCGCATTACAGAAAATTTCATGTAAAATTACTTGAGGATCCTGATTTGGATTATACAGATGAACAAGAGAAACTTTTGAAAATCTCTTTAAAATATATTGAGCAGAGGCGTTATGACAAAGCAGAAAAATTTTTGAAAGAGTTGATTGATGCGACAAATATGAAAAGTTATGTGGCATTTTATGATTTGGGTGTGATAAAAGAGGCACAGGGGAAATATGAAGAGGCGAAAGAGTACTATGAATATGCGGACAATTTGATGATAGAGCCGGTTGAGGAGATTAATGAGGCTGTTGTCCGTATCAACTCTCTTATCTCCAAAAGAAAAAAAACACTTGAGCAGTTAAACAGATGAACAAATTAAGCCTACTCTTTCTTATTACAGGGCTGCTTTTAGGCGGTTGTGCTGCAAAGCAAAGAGTTGTTGTTGCAAAAAAAGAGCTTCCGTCATGGTATATGCAACCTCCACAGTCTGACAGTTCTACGCTTTATGCACTGGGGGAAGGTGAAAACCAGCAAGATGCCATTACGAATGCCTTGAGTCTTTTAGCCTCGACATTACATGTAGCGGTTTCATCAAATTTTCGTGCAAAAACAGTTGTAAAAGAGGGAAGTGTCAACAGCTCCGAGGCAACATACATCAATGAAACACAAAGCAGTGTTGAAAAAATAAAAATCAGCGAATATGAAATACTCCATACAAAAAAACTCGGCTTTAAAAGATATGCGGTGCTTATAAAGGTCACTAAACAAAAGTTGTTTCAAGGCTTAAAAAATGAACTGGACCAAAAACTGAAAATATACAGGAGCAAAGTCGAAAATTTACAAAAATGTGATGCCCTCAAACGCTTGGCATATTATAAAAAGATGAAAAAATCATTTACATATATACAGAATGCTCTGATAGTGATGAAAGTGCTGTATAAAGGCTTTGACGACACAAAATACATAGCATGGATGAGTAAAGTAAATGAAGAGTATGATTATCTTCTGAAACATATCAGCTTTTGGGTAAATTCCAATGTGAAAAGTCTGGCTGAACCACTCAGAAGTGCCCTGACCAAACAAAAATTTATCATAAAAAATGTGAAATCAAACATGCACTATACTGTTTTTATTCATGCAAAAATCAAAAAGGCAAGCGCGTACGGTTTTACGCTTGCCCGCAGTGAAATATCTTTTGTAACGAAAAACTATAAAGGGGAAGTGTTAGGAGAAAATGTCATACATGTAACCGGACAGTCTTCCCAGGGTTATGAAATAGCCAGGCAGAATCTTGTCAAAAAGCTTCATTCGCTCATACAAAAAGAGGGCATTTCAAAAGTGTTAAATATTGGTATTTAGTAACCGTTTACTTCTTGGGAATATACTTGCAATAATAATAAAAAGAAATAGTAATAACTGAGGTATAAAAATGATTAATAAAATACAAGAGGTAAAAAAAGAAGTTGCAAAAGTAGTTGTCGGGCAGGAAAAGATGATAGATTCTCTGCTGATTGCACTGTTGTGTGAAGGGCATATCCTTATAGAAGGTGTTCCTGGACTGGCAAAAACAACAACGGTCAATGCACTTTCAAAAGCTCTGGGGCTTGACTTTAAGCGGGCACAGTTCACACCGGATTTACTCCCTTCGGATATTTTGGGGGCTGAAATATACGACCCGCAGAACAATCAGTTTAAAATCAAAAAAGGTCCGATTTTTACGAATCTTTTGCTTGCGGACGAAATTAACCGTGCTCCGGCAAAAGTGCAGTCTGCTTTGCTTGAAGTGATGCAGGAAAAGCAGGTGACAATCGGTGATACGACATTTAAACTTGATCTGCCGTTTTTTGTCATGGCAACACAAAACCCGGTAGAACAAGAGGGCGTCTATCAGCTCCCTGAAGCGCAGCTTGACAGATTTATGCTTAAACTTGTCGTCGGATACAACACAAAAAAAGAAGAGCTTGAAATCGCAAGAAGAATTTCAAGCGGAAATTTTGAGACAATCAATCCGGTTTTGAATAAAAGCGAACTTGAAGAGCTGAAAAAAGTTGTACGCGATATACATGTAGACGAAGAAGTGGAAGAGTACATGATAGAACTCGTCAATGCAACAAGACATCCTGAAGAGTATGGACTCGAAGAGGTCAAAGAGTACATTCAGTTTGGAGCTTCTCCCCGTGTGAGTATAGACATGTTCAAAGCCGTGAAGGCGATGGCATTTATGCGCGGCAAAGACTTTGTTACTCCTGTTGATGTTGCTTATATCGTAAAAGAGTTGATGCGTCACCGTATTGTGCTTACATACGAGGCTGAGGCTGAAGGTATCACGACAGATGAAATCATTCAAAAAGTGCTTGAAACTGTAGCGATACCATAAGGTCGCCATAATGAGCAAACTACAAAAAATACTTGTACGGGCCCGCCGTCAGGTTTTTAGTGAGATGGTTGGAAACAATCCGTCTATTTTTCAAGGCGAGGGCTATGACTTTATAGAATTGCGTGAATATATGCCCGGTGACGACATTCGACATATTGACTGGAATATCACGGCAAAACTGCAAAAGCCTTATATTAAAATATTTCGTGAAGAAAGAGAGTTGAATGTAGTCGTGGCATCAATGCTCAACGGCAGTGTCTATTTTGGCTCCAAACGGTTTAAACAGGATGTTATTGCAGAAATTACAGCCATGCTGAGCTTTTCGACGATAAAAAACGGTGATTTGCTGAGTTCCTACATCTTCAGTGATAAGCTGGAATCTTTTTTAAAACCGAGTAAAAAGCTTTTTCAGGTCCATAAAAGTACGAATGAAATTTTGGATTTTGATCCTTTGAACAAAAAAGCAGACTATAAAGTTTTGGCAGATACTCTGTTTAAAAGGCTCAAAAGAAAATCTTTGATTGTCATTGTCGGTGATTTTTTTGAAATTCCAGATTTTAAAGTATTGGCAAAAAAACATGAAGTCGTTGCGGTTATAGTACGGGACAGGCTGGAAGAAAAACCGCCTGAAATGGGGTTTACTTCTTTGGTTGATCCTGAAAGCGGTGCTGTGTTGGAGGGTGATTTCAATGCCCAGACAGTCAAAGAGTATGCAAAAAAAGTTTTGGTGCATGACAGAAAACTCTATGCAACATTCAGAAAACACCAGATTCGATTTACAAAAGTTTATACAGACGGAAAAATCGGTGTTTCCTTACGACGATTATTTGAGGGCAGATAGATGCAAAACCTACAACAAAATGAAATTCCTTTGCATGATATTAAGCCGCTTATAGAGATACATGAGTACTCTTTATATTATCTTATCGGAGTAAGCCTTTTAGTTGTTCTGATACTTTTGGGTTTTATATATTTGGCATACAAATGGATGCAAAACAGAAAAAAATACAACAAAAGAGCAGAGCATTACAAGAGGCTATTTTCGGTAGACTATTCAAATCCGAAAAAAGCGGCATATGATTTGACATTTTACGGAGCAACTTTTAAAGATGACAGTGAACGTCATTTAAAAGCCTATGAAAATATGTTGCAAATACTCCAAAAATATAAATATAAAAAAAATGTAGAAAATTTTGATACAGATACTTTACATGTAATAGAGTTATATAAGGGAATGATAGATGTTTGACGGCATATATTTCGAATTTCCAAAATTACTGTTTGTTATATTCTTTTTTATAGCATGTGAAACACTTTGCAAAATGAAGCTGCCTTCAATTTACTTTCCGCATGCTTCACAGTTTATGAAGAGCAATGTTTCTGCATCAAAACTGCTTTTCTTTTTAAAATGGCTCACAATTGTTATGATGATTTTGGCACTTATGTCGCCGGTAAAAGACGAACCGTATGAGTTGAAGCCAAAACACGGGCATGAGATAGCCCTTATTCTGGATGCTTCGGGTTCTATGAAAGAGCGTGGATTTGACCCGCTCAACCCCGCTGCATCACGCTTTGATGTTGTGAAATCAATTGTACGGGATTTTATAAACAAAAGAGAAAATGACAATATGGGACTTGTCGTTTTTGGTTCCTACTCTTTTATCGCTTCACCGTTGACATATGACAAGCATATACTGTCCCGCATTGTTGCTCAGCTTGAAGTAGGAATGGCGGGAAAATATACAGCCCTGTATGAAGCATTGGCACAGGGAGTGAACCTGTTAAAAATGAGCAAAGCAAAATCAAAAGTTGCTATTTTGCTTACAGACGGCTACTCCACAGCCGGAGTGGATAAAATTCCTTTGGATGTGGCACTGGATATTGCCAAAAAAGAGGGGGTAAAAGTTTATCCGATAGGGATAGGCGCTCCTGATGAGTACAACAGAGCCGTGCTTATGAAAATTGCAAAAGAGACAGGCGGTGTTGCCTTTGGTGCTGCAAATGCCTCACAGCTTAAAGAGGTCTATGAAAAAATTGATGCACTGGAAAAATCAGAGATAAAAAATGAAACATTTTCCTATAAAAACTATTACTATTTTTATCCGCTGTTTATAGCATTGTTGTCTCTGCTGCTTTATGTCTATTTACGAAATAAAAGAGGGAGTGTAATATGAGTTTTTTACATCCGGAATTTCTTTACTATATGTTACCGTTAATTGTTATACTCTTTGGATTGTTGCTCACACAAAAAGAATCGCATGCAACATTTTTTTCAAGCGAGGTGATGCAAAGACTCAGAGTCTCTTCAAACACTTTGACACTCAAAGCAAGAAATGCACTCTTTTTTCTGATTGCTGTATTGATGACACTTGCTTTGGCAGGTCCTGTTATCAAAGACGGAAAGATTGAAGTGACGGCTAAGAGTGCTGATATTATGATAGCTTTGGATATATCAGATTCTATGTTGGCAGAAGATGTTTATCCAAACAGATTAAAACTGGCAAAACAAAAGGCTCTTGAACTCTTGCGTCTGGCACCAAATGAGCGCATCGGTGTGATTGCATTTGCAAAAAATTCCTATCTGGTATCGCCCTTGAGTTTTGATCATGAAGCTGTTGCTTTTTTACTGAAAAAACTTAACACGAATTCTATAACAGAACAGGGCACAGACTTTATGTCGATGCTGCAGGTTGTCGATAAAAGTATAAAAAAAGATGCAAAAAAATATTTGCTGATATTGAGTGACGGCGGAGACAAAAAAGATTTTTCTCAAGAGACTGCTTTTGCAAAGAAGCATGACATAGCGGTATTTGTGCTTGGTGTAGGCACACCGCAGGGAGCACCGATAAAGCTTGAAAATGGAGAATTTATCAAACAAAACGGAAAAATCATTGTTTCAAAACTCAATGATAAAATTGCAGACTTGGCAACAAAAACAGGTGGTGTTTATATTGAAAGTGTCAATTCTGATGCCGATGTCAAAGCAATGCTTAAAGAGATTGAGCGTCACAGTAAGAAAAAAGAGCTCAAATCAGAGCAGATTGAAAAATATATACCATTGTTTTATTATCCTTTGGGACTGGCACTTCTGCTACTGCTTATAGCGACATCTTCTATGAGTAAACGGGTAAAAGTCGAGGTGCCGGGATTGTTTGTTTTAGCCATTTTGCTCGGAAATCCTGCTCCGTCATATGCGGGATTGCTGGACTTTATGCATCTGGATGAGGCAAAAAATGCCTACAAACACAAGGAGTATGAAAAATCGGCAAAAATATATGACAGTTATGCAAAAAAGAGCAACCACAGTGAAAGTTACTATAATGCAGCCAATGCCCTGTACAAGGCCGGAAAGTACAAAGAAGCGGTTCGAAATTATGAAAAAGCAACTTTTGATGACAAAGCTGCACGTGCGAAAAATTTTTCAAATATGGGTAATGCCTATGCAAAAATGGGTGATGAAGCAAATTTGAAAAAGGCGATAGAATCTTATGAAAAATCTTTAAAACTTCATGAAGACAAAGATACAAGAGAAAACCTTGAAGCCGTAAAAAAAGCCTTAAAGAACAAAGAGCAGAAGAAACAACAGCAGAAAAACAAAAATCAGAAGAACAAAAATCAGAAAAAACAGCAGCAGAAGAATCAGAAAAAACAGCAGAACCAGCAGAATAAAGATAACAAAAAGAACGGAAAAAAGCAGGATAAGAACAACCAAAAGAACAACCAGCAGCAAAACAATAAGCAAGATTCCAAAAACTCCAAAGGCAAAAAAGACAAAAAGAGTGAGCAGAGAAAATCTCAAAAGCCGAGCGAAGAAGAGAAAAAGCAGCAAGAAAAGAATGGCGAACAACAAAAAAATCAGAAACAAAAAGAGCAAAAGAAAAAAGAACAGCAGCAAAAATCTCAGCAAAAGAGTGCGGAGAAAAAACAGAAAAAAGACAAAAAGAAGTCTGCTTCCGCATCAGCTGCACAGGCAGAAAAAATGAAAAACAGGATGAGTGATGCAGAAGAGGCAAAATGGCTCAAAAGCCTTAATAATGAACAAAGTACGTATTTATACAGATTAAACCAAAGTAACAAGAAGAAGGAAAACAGTAATGAAAAACCTTGGTAAAATAATAATAATTTTTAGCCTGCTTGCAACGGCAGGATATGCAAAGGTTGTGGCAAAGGTATATCCTAAAAGCGTTGTCAGCGGAGAAGTCGCAACCTATACCCTGACAATTACAGGCGGTGAAGTCAATAAACCGCTTATCAGTACAATATGCGGCAGCAATGTATTGGGGACAAGTTCTCAGACAAGTATTGAGATGATAAACAATGATTATAAAAAAAGCTATGTACTGAGTTATCAGTTTATGCCGCAAAAAAGCTGTGTGATTTCACCGGTGAGTGTTGAAGTAGATGGAAAAACAGAGCAATCCAACAGTGTAAAAGTAACGGTAAAACCGGCAGTACAGGATAAAAATGCCGATTTTGTACTGAATTTGATTCCCTCAAAAACAGAGTTGTTTGTGGGGGAACCGTTTACGCTCAATCTGGTGCTGAAACAAAAAGAAGATGCCGAAGCCGTTGACAGTAAATTTATAGCGCCGGATTTTAAAGGCTTCTGGATCAAAGGCGAATCACAGGCAACAAGAACTCAAAAAGACGGGTATGTCATCACAAAAGCAAGCTACAGACTGGCTCCGCAAAGAGAAGGAAATCTTACAATTAAACCGGCACAGCTTAAAATTGCGACAAGAATTTCTTCAAGGGATGTCTGGGGAGGTTTTATGCCTCAGATAAAATGGAAGAGCTATTTTTCAAATCCGGTGGAGTTACATGTAAAGCCTTTGCCTAATAATGCAAAAATAGTCGGTAACTTTACAATTGAAGCGACTGCCGACAAATTGGAGATTAATCCTAATGAAGCAGTGAATGTTACCGTCAAAGTGACAGGTGAAGGTAATTTGGAAGATATTAAGAGTTTTAAACCCTATATACCGGGTGTAAATGTTTTTGATGAAAAAATAAATATCAAAGGCAATACTCTGACACAAAAGTTAGCCTTTGTTTCAGATAAAGATTTCACAATTCCGCCTTTTTCACTGGCATTTTACAATCTTAAAACAAAACGGGTAGAAAAAATCTCTACACAGCCCATTCATATCAAAGTAAACGGTGCGGTGAAAAAAACAGCATTGAAAATACAAAGAGAAGAGTCTGTTCAAACTCCTGAACAGCCTTTACATGTAAAGGACAGAGCAAAAGTCTATGACAAACTTTCTATAGGTATAGCTTTTGTTGCAGGAGTTATCATTGGAATATTGATTATGATATTTGCAAAACCGGTGAAATTTTTGAAAAAAGAAAGAGTATTGAATCTCAATGATGAAAAACTGTTGCTTATAAAACTGTTGCCGTATAAAGACAAAGATAAGGAAGTGAAAAAAGTTGTAGATATTTTGGAAGCTAATCTTTACTCTTCAAAAAAAGAAAAGATAGATAAAAAGCTTGTAAAAGAACTGCTGAAAAAATATGATATATCCTAATCCAGGATATCATGCAGTTTGTTGGCATTGGCCATCTCTTGATGGACTTTGTCCCACTCTTCGTTTTGAATGTTTTGTTTGAGATTTGTAAGCTCTGTTTCAAAAAGTTCTATAGCTTCAAGCAGATTCTCTTTGTTCTGTCTGAAAATATCTTCCCACATATAGGGAGAACTCTTTGCCAGACGACTCATGGAACGAAACCCACCTGCAGCCAAGGCTAAAATTGTGTGCTTATTTTCCTGCTTTAACACAGTGTTGGCAATAGAATAAGAGATGGCATGGGGCATATGTGAAATAAAAGCGGCATGACGGTCATGCTCCTGAGACTTCATAAAATGTTTTTTCATATGCAGCGATTTAAATATTTTTTTGGCAACCTTTGTCTGCAGTTCTCCACTCTCTTCAAGATCGCACAATACAACAACCTTGTCGTAGTAAAGATTTTCAACCGCGGCATGCGGACCAAAGTTTTCTGTTCCGGTCATAGGGTGTGCGGCTACAAAGTTTTTGCGTATCTGCGGCGGGACAGAGGCTACAATTTTTTCTTTTGTGCTTCCCAGGTCGATAATGGTGGTATCTGGCCCGACATCCGTCAGTTCTTTTAATATTTTAATTACACCGTTGACAGGAATGGCAAGAAAAATAACATCACACTTCTTCACCTCTTCAAAAGAGACTATTTTGTCTACCAGTCCAAGGCAAAGGGCATCCTGTGTATGCTTTTGATTATGATCATAACCTACAATAGAGTCAACATAATTTTGTTTTTTTAATGAAAGGGCAAGGGAACCTCCCATCAAACCTAATCCAATAATTGCTATATTCATGTTTATTCTTTGTGTTAATTTGTAAAATTATACTGAATTTACTTAATATTAACCACATAATGGGTAAAATCTTTACTAATTTTTTAAATGGAATATGAATGAAAATACTTTTGTCTTTTTTGCTGGTTGTATTGACAACTAATATATATGCGCGTGTAGTGAAAACTATTGATTATAATGGATTAATCCACCTTTCCAAGCCGGTTGCCTTGAGAATTTTAGGATTTGGCGAAGGTGATGACATAGACAAAGAGATGGTTGACAAAGCGATTAAAAAATATTTTGATCAAGGCTATTTTAATGATATCTGGACAGAATTTGATGAAAAGGGAAAACTGACTTTTTATTTTAAAGAAAAAGCAATTATCTCCAAGGTGGAACTCAAGGGCTGGAAAGAAGATGATGATGAAGTCAAAGAGTCTGTCATTCAAATCAAAAAAGGGTCGTTATATGATGAAAAGAAAATTGAAGCTGCCAAAAAAAGAATCATTGACGCAATTTCACAAGAAGGTAAAATTGACAGTGTCGTAGAAGTTGAAACGACATATTTGGAAAACGGAAGTGTAAAAGTTACTTTTGTTGTGAACGAAGGCGAAGAAATTATTATCAAAAAATTACAATACAGTGGTGTATACGGCTTGGATCCGGATGATTTTGATGATGTTATAGCCAATAAAGAGCAAGAATTCATGGGCTGGTTCTGGGGACAGAATGACGGTAAAATGAGTCTGAGAGATTTGGAATACGATAACCTGAGAATACGTGACTATTATATGCAGTACGGGTATCTGGATGCGAAAGTAGATGAACCTTTTGTGCGGGTTGATTTTGACAACTACAGTGCTGATATGAGTTATCTGATTTCAGAAGGCAAACCATATAAAATAAGCAAAATTTCCGTCAATCAACTTGTCCATGTTGCAGATGATGCAAAATTACGAGATGCCATCTCGCTGAAAAAAGATGAAACTTTCAATATCAAAACTTTTAGAGAGGACTCAAAAAAGATTAAAACACTTGTTGCAGACCTTGGTTATGCTTTTGTTCAGGTAGTGCCTGACTTGAAAAAAGACAAAGAAAACCATACAGTTGAAGTAGTGTTCAAAGTTATACCCGGAGAGAAAGTAAGAATCAGAAATGTATTGATTTCAGGTAATAACAGAACACTTGACAGGGTAATACGTCGAGAGTTGTATTTGGGACCGAATGATATATACTCATTAACGGATTTGACAGATTCCCGTGCAGCACTTGGAAGGCTTGGTTTTTTTGACAGCAATACAATTGAGGAAAAAAGAATTGACAACAAGACTATGGATTTGATTGTAAAAGTCAAAGAAGCACCAACCGGTAATATTCAGTTGGGAGGCGGATACGGAAGTTATGGAGGACTGTTGCTGAGTATCGGGGTAAATGATAGAAATATATGGGGGTCGGGTATTAATGTCGGCATTAAGGCTGAAAAATCCCAGACAACACAAAACTACTCTTTTAATATTTCGAATCCTCGTCTCAATGACAGTGATTTCAGTGGAAACTTTTCTATTTATCAGTCAGCTTTTGATTATATTGACTATTCTGTTGTAAGCAATGGTCTGAGTATGGGAATAGGACACAGGTTTACACGCTATATCAGTGGTTATCTGGGATATGCTTATTCAAGTAACAGTTATACTTTTGGAGATGACTTCAATGCTTCTGTATATGGCGGGATCAATCCGTTTGAAGCTTTTACAAAAAGCAGTGTTTCTGTGAGTATAAAATGGGATAATACTGATGATTATTATCTTCCTCGTAAAGGATTTGAATTGTCCCAGAGTCTTGAAAAATCAGGGCTTGGCGGTACGGCTGACTTTATAAAGGCAAGAACAAATTTTGCCAAATACTATGGACTTCAGGATCTGCTTGGATTTGATGCTATTTTTAGATACAAAGCCAGATATTATGCAATTATAGACAACGGATACATTCCGCTTGCCGAAAAATTTTATATGGGCGGGATTGGAAGTGTGCGAGGGTACCAGGCATATACACTTTCTCCGACTGTAGCGGATGCTACTGCAGTGGATGGAATAAGAAGAGTGGGCGGAACACAAACTTTTTCAAATAATATAGAATTGAGTATGCCTTTGATACCAAAAGCAAAAATGCGTATAGTGGCTTTTGCAGACTGGGGAATGATTTCGGATAATGTAACAGATAATTTACTAACCAACAATATTTCAAGAGCCGGATACGGGCTTGGACTGGAGTGGTTCTCACCTGTCGGCCCGATTCAGCTAATGTTTGCCCGTCCGATAAACCCTCAGGATGGCGACCAGACTGCAAACTTTGAATTTACAATGGGACAGAGATTTTAGAATTTTACGCTAAAACTGTTATGTTCACATTCTAGTTTCAGTACGGCTTCTTTGGCGAGATAAAGTTTTTTTGAAGAGTTTACATGTAATGTGTTTTTTTCAAACACTAACTCAAAATCCAGGTTTCTTGGCCTGTGGCTTAAGAGTGCTATACTTAAAGAGAGCAGAAAACTGAGTGTTTTCGTAATCTGTTCTTTGGGAAGAAGTTTTTTGTAGAGTTGCAAATGGGTACTCGATGGCAGTTTGTTTTTAGCGTACTTTGTCAATGTGGCAATGAGCATGATGTCGTGATGTCTGAAACCAAACTCCAGGGCACTTTTTATCAAATAATAGGTATGCTTGTTTTGGGAATAAAAATGGACACTGCTTCCTGCGGGATATAGTTTTGCGGCTAAGGCAAGATTGTATCTGTATTTGTAATCTATACCAAAATATTCATGGGTTAAATCAAAGAGTTTTTTAGCCAATAAGCTTAAATTATTTGAAAACTGTCTGTCTTTTATGTGCGAGTCTATAATATAGCGCACGGAGGTATTGTAATTGTGCGGAAATTTATGTTTGGAGTTCCTTAGCAAATCACTCAGATATACACCCTCTCGTACACCTACACCGCTTGTAATCACTTTTGAGATATTTATCTTTTTGATAAGTCTTTGTAAAATAAGCGTACCGGGTTTAATGACATCAAATCTGTTACTGTTGATAAAAAGGCTTTTGAGTTCTTTGTTGCTTTTTGCATTGAGCAGTTCTTCTATAAACTCCTGCAAGAGAGTGACCTTAAATTCATAAGCGTGAAGTTTATTCAGCGGATATGTTTCTCTCTTCATGATAGAACTGGATATTGCCCGAAATGTTCCGCCGATTCCGATGAGTGTTTCAACTTTCATAGCAGGAAGCATTTGGAGTTGTTCGTCAATATACCTGATGGCACCTTCTATGTCATCAGCATCAAAATAAAGCTCTTTAAGACGTACTGTTCCAAGTTTGAGAGATAGAGGATGGGAGACATTGTTTTTGTCTATATAGGCAAGCTCAGTAGAACCGCCTCCTATATCTATGCTGAGTGCATTTTCCTGCATTGGCAAAAGATTGGCACAGGCAATGCCTCCGAAGTACGCTTCTTTTTCGCCACTGATAATTTTTATATTGAGTTTGAGTTCTTTTTTTACTTTTTGTAAAAAATCTTTTTTATTGGGGGCATCTCTGAGTGCCGAAGTTGCAACACAAAAGAGTTTGTTTGTCTTAAAAGAGTTGCTGATCTGTATAAAGTCACTCAGTGCATCAAAAGCTCTTTGCATAGGAACCTCTTGCAGAGCTCCTTCGTGTTTGTAGGCATCTTCAGAAATTCTGACCTTTGACTTCTCTTCATGAAGCAAATGAAAAGCAAAACGTGACACTTTCTCATATATCACCATTCTCACTGAATTGGAGCCTATGTCTATGATTGCAACACGCTTTGCCAAAGAACTACTCTTCTATTTCTAAATTTTTATATTTAAACTGCAGTTCTGCCACAGTTTCAACATTATCTTTATCCGGCACTATGCAGTCAACAGGACAAACAGATATACAGGCAGGTTCATCATATATGCCGACGCACTCAGTACATCTGTCGGGATCAATATAATAAATCGGATCACCTTCTTCTATTGCCAGTGTAGGACATTCTTCTCTACATGCATCACATGCTATACATTCATCATTTATTATTAAAGCCATATTCAAAAACCTTATATTTTATATTTATTTTTTAATCTGACGATTTATAGCAAATTAAAGCTTTATTATTTTTGAAAGATTACCTCTTCTTTGGAATTATACAGGATAATTTAGAATTAAGCTGCAAAGATGCTACTGTTCCGTCAATTCCGTCTTTTCTGTTTCTTATGCTTATTTTCGCACCTAAGGCATCTGCGGCGCTTTTTGCCAGGAAAAGACCAAGACCGACGCCGGATTTGTTTCCTTGACGCTTAAATGGTGCAAATAAATCTATACTGTCATCAATTCCACATCCCTCATCTACAACCTCTATCAGTAATCCGACATCATCCTGTGAACTTCTGAGTATGATAGATTTGTCCTTGGGCGTAAATTTAATGGCATTTTGCAAAAAGTTTTGCAGAATCTGGTTTAAAAGACTTATCTGCAGTGTTGCCATAAATCCGTCGGGTTTAAAATCCATATGCAGCTGTTTGCCTTCGTTTTCGGCAAGCAGTTTGAAGTCATTTGCTTTTTGTTTTAAAAAGGCTATGACATCCACCTCTACAGGTCTGTCAAGCTGCGCTCCTTCCTGACGGCCTATGTTGAGTATGTTTGTTATAATTATATTCATTTCATCGACAGTTTTGTTGGTTGTTTTGATAGCTTCTATATACTCTTCGGGTGAGCGTTTTTTTATGAGAGTTACCTGGTTTTTTAATTTTATAACCGCCAAGGGAGTTTTTAATTCATGTGCGGTCCCTATAAAAAGCTCTTTTTGATATTTGACAAAATTTTCAATTCTTAAAATCAGATGGTTGAGCGTTGCCCCCAAAGGTTCAAACTCTTTAGGAAGTTTTTTCATATCTATCTCTGTGATGAGGTGCTCATTCATATTTGCCAGTTTGTTTGAAAATGTCTGAATAGGAGCAATAAGCATTTTGGACAAGGCAATAGCATAGATAATAACAAGCAGGATACTTGCTATATTGATAACAAAGATATATCTTTGAATCTTTTTCAGAAGATGCTTTGTCTGTGTAATATCTTTTGTAATTTTCAGATAGCTTTTATCATCAAGGTTAAAGGGATAGATGAGCGTTAAAAAAGTATGATTATTCTGAGAAGTTTCATAAATATCCATACCGGTATGAGAATTTTTCAAATTAATGATGCCGACATTTAAAGAGAAAAAGTTTTCTCCCATTGATTCATCTGTCTGAAAAACTGATTTGTATGCAGAAATATTTTTGGCATATTGTACCAATTCCTCTTTTTTTCATCATATATTGATTTTTCTATATAAAAATACAAGAGAGATGAAAAGATGATAATGAGTGTCAGTGATGAGAATATCAGTTTGATTAAAAAGTTTGTCCGAATACTTCGTGAAGAGAACATGATATAACCCCATAAATATTTTTATGAAATTATATCATTATTTAAAATTTTATTAGATTTCTTTTGGAAAGCAGAAGCGGTAGCCTCGACGACGTACAGTTTCTATAGTAGTGATTGATAATGGTTTGTCCATTTTTTGTCGAATCTGATTGATTGCTACTTCAATGACATTTGGCGTAACAAGTTCAGGCTCTTCCCAGATAGCGTCAAGAAGCTGTTCTTTGGAAACAATCTGATCACGATGACGTGCAAGGTGAGTCAGTACTTCAAAAGGTTTTCCTTTGAGCTCTATTTCAGTCTCTTTATAGGTAATTTTTTCTTCTTCAGGATTAATTGTCAAGTCTTCAATCTCTATGATATTGCTTCCGCCAAAACGCAAACGCGCTTCAATACGAGCGATTAATACGTCAAAATCAAAAGGTTTTCTGATGTAGTCATCAGCACCGGCGCGCAGTGCCTCGATCTCACTTTCATTGTCATCTCTGGCTGAAATAACAACAACAACTGTCTTAGGAGTTTTTGTTTTGATATCACCTATGATATCCACTGAATTTCCGTCTGGAAGCATCCAGTCCATCAGAACCAAATCATAGTTACGGATGTCTAGATAGTATTCACCGTCTTTTAATGTCTCTACTACATCACTTTGGTAACCAAATTCTTTGAGTCCTTCTGCTAACATTTTGTTTAATGTTACTTCATCTTCTATAATTAATATACGCATTAATTCTTTCCTGTGCTTAAATATTTGGTGGAATAATAGCATAAATTTAGGTTACTTTAAAGTTTTTTTCAATTTTTTTTAAAAAAAAATGAAGTTAGGATTAAGATTGGAAGTTTGTAATATTGCTTACACTGACCTTGCAGTCGGGTAAAATGGAGGGTTTTGTTATTTTTAGATATAGAGTATTTATTTTTGAAAACTTATTTTTAAGCTCTCTGCTCAAATCATGAAGTGCATCTTCAATAAGTAAAAATTTTTTGTTTTGCATATCTGTTTTTATAAATTCTGCCACCTCCGCATAGTTTATAAAAACATTGTCCTCAAAATCATATTCTATTGCAACATCAATAATGACTTCCTGCTCATTTTGTCTCTCATGTTCCAAAATACCGATGATACATGTAAAGCGTAACTCTTCTATATGAATTTTCAAGTTATATGACTCTTTTTTCTTCACCCTTGATGACACGAATGATATTGGGGATATGTTTATAAAACAGAATAAATACAATAAATACAACCGGTGCATGCGGCATATTCGGATGAAGAACAAAACTTGTAACAAGCAAAGATAAAACACCCGTGAGGGAAGAGACGGATGAGATACGGACTGTTTTAGCCATAACAAGCCACACAACAAGAGCAATTGTTGTCTCCAGAGGCAAAAGAAACATCATAACGCCCATTCCTGTTGCGATACCTTTGCCTCCTTCAAATCCAAGATAGGGGGAAAAACAATGACCAAGAACTGCCAAAACAGCAATAGCCCATAAAACGGATTCGTCAAGCCCCATAAAGTAAGCAACAGCTAAAACGCTGACACCTTTGAGTGCATCCAATGCAAGGGTTGCAATACCGAGTTTTTTTGCCAGGTCCGGATTTTTTTCCTTGACAACGCGTAAAACATTTGTAGCACCAATACTGCCGCTTCCTGCCGACTTGACATCAACACCTGCAAATTTCTTTGCAAGCAAAAGACCAAAGGGAATACCTCCAATGAGATATGCAGCAATATAAAACTGTACATTGATATTAAATAAAAAATCCATAAATTACCTTAAAATATTTGAGTGACAGCATTCTACAGTTTTTATGCTAAATATATTTTGATATAATTGCATAATAATAAAATTATGAAATACAGGATGATTTTTTGCAGTTAACAAATGATGAATTAAAAAAACGAATTTCCGAGCTCAAAGAAAAACTGAGTGTCACAGTTGTTGCACACTTTTATCAGCGTGATGAAGTGTTTGAACTTGCTGATATTACAGGCGATTCATTGGAATTGGCTATGAGAACAATGGCAGATGATGCAGAATTTGTACTCTTTTGCGGTGTCGGATTTATGGGACAGAGTGTGAAAGTTCTTTCACCGGACAAGCGTGTTGTTATGCCAAAAATTGCCTGTTGTGCAATGGCCCGTATGATTGACTCGCTTTATTATGATGATTCTGTGAAATTTTTAGAAGATAACGGCATTGCCAGAGAAAACATATTGCCAATCACCTACATAAACTCCAATGCTGAGGTAAAAGCAAAAGTAGGAGAGATGGGCGGAATGGTTTGTACAAGTTCAAATGCCAAAAAAATCATTACAACAGCATTGGCGGAGGGGAAAAAAATTCTTTTTGTTCCTGATCGATGTCTTGGACAAAATATTGCCAACCAGATGGGACTTAAATCTATGGTGATTGGACAAGCTGGTGATCCCAAAGAGGCAGACATTATCTGCTATGACGGTTTTTGCTCGGTGCATCAGCTTTTTACACTGGATGATATAGCTTTTTACCGTAAAAAGTTTCCGGGTATAAAAATTGCAACACATCCTGAATGTGATCCTGCTGTTTGTGATGCCAGTGATTTTGTAGGTTCAACCTCACAGCTTATCAAATATATTACAGAGTTGCCCGAAGATCAAAAAGTGGCAGTCGGTACAGAGTTTAATATGGTAAACCGACTGCGACCAAAAAATACCTATGTGTTAAGCTCTACAAAACCGGAATGTCCGACAATGAATGAAACAACGCTTGAAGATGTTTACCTGACACTCAAAGCAATAGATGAGGGTGCGCCGATAAACGAGATAGAAGTTGATCCAAAAACGCAAAAATGGGCAAAAATCGCATTAGAGCGAATGTTGGCATTATGATAGAAGAGTTTGTAAAAGAAGCCTTGGCTGAAGATGTGGGACGTGGTGATTTATATGCACTCGTAGAGCCTGCGGTACCCGCAAGTGCTAAAATCATAGCAAAAAGTGATGGAGTTGTCGCGGGACAAAAGTATATAGACGTTTTGGCAAAGCTTGAAAACTTTTCTATTCAATGGTTAAAATCTGACAGGCAGTCATTTCACAGTGGAGAAACGATTGCGGTCTTGGAAGCAGATTCGCATACACTGCTTCGCTGTGAAAGAACAGTTTTGGATATGCTTTTACACGCAAGTTCTATTGCTACACTGACAAGAAGATATGTTGCAATAACAGAGCCGTATAAGGTAAAACTTTTGGACACAAGAAAAACAAGACCATTATTGCGAATATTTGAAAAGTATGCAACACGCTGTGGCGGTGCTGTAAATCACAGAATGGGACTTGATGACTCTCTGATGATAAAAGACACCCATCTCAAAACAATTCAAAATCTGCAAAGCTATATAGAAAATGCAAGAAAGGTTATTCCCTTTACTGCAAAAATTGAAGTAGAGGCCGATACTCTTTTTATAGCACAGGAGGCTATGCAGGCGCAGGCAGATATCGTTATGTGTGACAATATGACACCGGCTCAGGTTGAAGAGGTTGTGGCTTTTAGAAACGAAAACTATCCGCATATCCTTTTAGAAGCGAGTGGAAACATCTCTTTGGAGACCATTGAGTCTTATGCAAAAACAGGAGTAGATGCCATCAGTTCAGGTTCATTGGTGCATCAGGCCAACTGGATTGATTTGTCAATGAAAATGGATTAGAGGTCATAATCTATGGCTGATGATGCTGAAAAAACAGAAGAGATCATTATTCCCAACAAAAAAGGAATACATTTCTTTTTCTGCGTTAGCCACTGCGGCACTAAAGAAAAATCTATTTTAGATTTTTATGAGTTCTTCTAGGAGATATGTATGGCTGATGATGCTGAAAAAACAGAAGAACCCACCCCCAAGAAAATAGAAGATGCCCGAAAAGAGGGAAATGTTCCAAAGTCCCAGGACACTTCGGGAGTGATAACACTTTTTGTTGCCATACTTGGTATTTTAATGCTTTTTCCTTATATGGCAACACATATGATCCGTCTTTTTCAATACTATTTTTCCCTCATAGGCATGTCTGTAGACAAATTATTTGCAATAGATATTGCCATTGTTACTATAAGGGAGTTTTTGCTTATGGTCATTCCTCTGGCTGCTGCTGTGGCGATTGCCGGTGTAGTGGCTGCACTTGCGCAGTTTGGGTTTCTATTTACTACAAAGGCTATTATGCCGGATTTTAAAAAGATTGATCCCATCAAAGGAACAAAGAATCTTTTTTCTTTAAAAAAGCTTATTGAAGGTGTGAAAGTAACACTGAAATCTTTTACAACCCTGGGTGTCGGATTTCTGTTTTTCTTCTATTTTATTGAAGAGTTGCCCACAGTTGCACTCTTCGGACTGCATGATCAGCTTGTCTGGCTCAAAGATAAAATGATAATTATTGCTTTTGTGATGCTCTTTATTATCTTTATCTTTGCAATAATAGATATAATTATCGTAAGAAAACAGTATTTTGACGGGTTGAAAATGTCAAAACAGGAGATTAAGGATGAAATGAAAAATATGGAGGGTGATCCACTCATAAAATCAAAAATCCGACAGATTCAAATGGAAGCTTCTCGAAAAAGGATGATGGCAGAAGTTCCAAATGCCGATGTGGTGATAACGAATCCTACACATTACGCTGTTGCCATAAAATATGACGAGGCAAAGGCACGGGCTCCGATTGTCATTGCAAAAGGAATGGATCATATAGCACAGCAAATCAAAAAAATAGCCAGAGAGAATCATGTTCATATTGTACAAAACCCCTCTTTGGCCAGAAGTCTTTACAAAGAAGTTGATGTCGACAAGCCTATTCCCGAAGCATTGTTTCATGCTGTAGCCGAAGTTTTAGCCTATGTTTACAAGATGAATAAAAAATAGTATATAATTATATTTAAAAAAGTAGACATTTGAGAGCTTTTGATGATATAAAAAATGCAAAACATATAGTAATTCAAACAGACAACCTTTCATTTGCAAATGCAAATGCTCTGTATTCTTATGTATTGACTCTGCATAAAAAAGTCTCCCTGGTTGCTATCGAACAAATTGATGAGAAGTTTTCTTTTTTACCGTGGTTTACCCGCGTACGTGAAACTGTACCAAAGCAGGCAGACTGCATAATAGAAGCAAAACCTGATGCAACAGAACTCTATTTTGCATTAAAACAAGAAGGTGTTTCTATCAATCCAAAAATGGCAACAGCACTGTTTGGGGCTCTTTTGGAATTTACACAGGGATTTTCAAATGCAAAATGCACGGGTACAGCTTTTGCTGTGGCTGCTGAGCTTATAGAACTGAAAGCTGATCAGTTTACATGTAAAGAGTTTTTACAAAGAAGAGAACCCTTGTCATTGTTTCGTTTGAAATCTATACTGTATAAAAAGATGCTGCAGAGTGATAATGCGCAGGTTATGAATATGTATGTCTCAGATGAAGATTTAAAATCAAGCGGTGCAAGGTTGAAAGATGCAGAAGAAATAATGAAAGAAGTATTGAAAACAGTACATGTAAAAGAAGTCAGGCTTTATAAAAGTGACGAAAATAACAAAATATTAAAATCAATTAAGGAAATATAATTTGAGAAACAAAAAAAACAGATCTTCGGTTGGCGGATTTTTTATAACGGCCCTTCTTATAGGCGCAGGAGCATATGTCTATTTTTCTGCAATGTTTGAAAGAAATGCCCCTGTAATTACACTGCAGACAAATGGTTACTGGAATCTCAAGAAGCCATTGCCGTTACAGATAGAAGATGAGAGCGGTATTAAATCATATAAAGTTATTTTACGAACCAAAAATGGTGAGAGTGAGTTGTTATACAATCAACTGCTGTATCCCGAAAAAGCAGTTAGTTTGAAATTGGAACCGCCAAGAGGTGCTTCAGCAATCAAAGACAAAAATATTGAAATTATTGTACAGGCACAGGATGCGAGTAAATGGAATTTTTTAAATGGCAATACGGCGGTAAAATCTTTTAAACTGAGAATTGACAAAAAAAGACCGCAGGTAAACATTGTGAACAATTCGTATAAAATATCCCGGGGAGGTGCGGCCCTTGTGATTTTTAAAGCGGAAGATGAAAACTTAAAAGAGTTGTACATAAAATCAAATCACAATAAACATTTTAAGGTAGAACCTTTTTATAAAGAGGGATATTATATAGCTTTGCTTGCCTGGCCTGTGCAGGATGAAGGTTTCAAAGCAACAGTTGTAGCAAAAGATTCTGCGGGAAATGTAAGAAAAACCTATGTTCCGCTTTATTTGAAAAACAAAACATACAGGCTTTCAAAAATTACAATTTCCGATAAGTTTTTAAACGGAAAAATTGCCGAACTGGCTGAAGAATTTGATGAGACTCAGGGAGTAGAGGATCCTCTGGAAAGATTTAAAATTATTAATGAAAATATACGAGAAAAAAATGAGGCGTTGATACATAAACTCACGTCAGATGTTCCACAGGAAATGATCAGTGATTTTAAAATTAAAAAAATGTATCCTTTGAAAAACGGAAAGGTTGTGGCATACTTTGGAGATCATAGAAAATACTACTATAAAGGTCGGTTTATCAGCGAAGCCTACCATTTGGGTTTAGATATGGCCAGTCATGCAATGGCTCCTGTACGTACTCAAAACGGCGGGAATGTAGTATTTGCAGATTATAACGGACTGTATGGGAATTCACCTGTTATTGCACACGGATTGGGGCTTTATACTCTCTACGGACACTGCTCAAGTCTGGAGGTCTCCGCGGGTGATGAGGTAGCACCAAACAGTGTTATTGCAAAAACAGGAAAAACCGGTTATGCGATGGGAGATCATTTACATTTTGGTGTATTGGTGCAAGGTATAGAAGTCCGTCCTCAAGAGTGGATGGACAAAAAGTGGATAAAACTTAATATTAATGATATTATTAAGAGTGCTAAAAAAATCATTGACGGCAAATAAAGGATAACAGATGTATCAAACAACAATCAAAAAAAGTGTGGAGCTTGTCGGGATAGGCTTGCATAAAGGTTCTCCTGTGCGCTTACGATTAGAACCTTTGGAGTCAAACAGCGGTATTGTGTTCTATAGAAGTGATGTGGATGTTTCTATTCCCTTGGTTCCTGCGAATGTTGTTGATACGAAAATGGCGACAGTTATAGGCAAAGACAATTATGTTATTTCTACAATAGAACATCTTTTGTCCGCGGTATATGCATATGGCATTGACAATCTTCGTGTTGTTGTTGATGCGGATGAAGTACCCGTGATGGACGGGAGCAGTGCAAGTTTTTGTATGCTTTTGGATGAAGCGGGTATACAGGAACTCGATATTCCAAAAAAAGTAATGATGATTAAAAAAGAAGTAGAGATAAAAGAAGGGGAAAAATATGTAAAACTTTCTCCTTCTCCTGATTTGAACTATGACTTTACCATTAAATTTCCTCATCCTGTTATTCAGACACAGGCATATGTATTGAAATTTACCAAAGAAAGCTATAAAAATGAGATTGCCCGTGCAAGAACATTCGGATTTTTACATGAAGTACAGTACTTGCGTTCAAAAGGACTTGCTTTGGGAGGCTCACTGGAAAATGCAGTGGTTTTGGATGATAAAAAGATACTTAACCCTGAAGGTTTACGATTTAGTGATGAGTTTGTACGGCATAAAATTTTAGATGCAATTGGAGATATGAGTCTGATTGGAATGAATTTCATAGGAAATTACGAAGCATTGGCAGGAAGTCATGATCTCAATCATAAATTGACACTGGCTCTGCTTAAAGATGCCGACAATTATGAAGTGGTAGAACTTGTCGGTGAAAAAACCAGAGAGTTAGAAAAAGCCTATGCCTAAGGTTGATATTTTATGTATAGCATTGGGTTCACCGATTCTTATTGGTATATATGCAGAGAATAGACTTATAGAAACGATACAGAGCCATGAAAAAAGTTCGGATGCCCTGCCTTTAATCTATAAAGAGATATTTGACAAATATAGTGTGAAAAAACTTTTGTATGCCAATGGACCGGGAAGTTTTATGTCCATCAAAGTAGCCTATATATTTCTAAAATCACTGAGTATATTAAAAAAAATACCGCTTTTTGCAACAGATGCTTTTTATTTTAATAAAAATCAGCCTATCAAAGCGATTGGAAAGCTATATTTTGTTAAAATTAACCAAGAGATAAAAACTCAAAAAATAGAAACAGCACCGCAGGCAGATTTTATATTGCCGGATGTGTTGGATTATAAAGAGTTTAGCACAAATACAGCGCCCCTTTATATGATAGGTGCAGTTGGATAGGATAATCAGTGACAATAAGTGTACCGGCAACATCTGCAAACCTCGGACCAGGTTTTGATACTCTGGGTTTGGCAGTAGATTTGAGAAACAGAGTTGAGTTTCATCTCTCAAAATTTTTCAGTGTGAGTATAAAAGGTGAGGGTGAAAACAACCCGAGACTCAAAGGAAACAATCTTTTTATCAGTATTTTTAATGATCATTATTCAAGATTGACAAAAAACAAACAAAATTTCAAATTTACATTTTACAATCAAATTCCAATGTCCCGTGGACTTGGAAGTTCTTCTGCTGTCATAGTGTCAGCGATTGCTTCTGCGCATGAAGCGGCAGGTATAAGGGTTTCAAAACGCCGTATATTAAATCATGCACTTGTGTATGAGTCGCACCCTGACAATATAACACCTGCTGTGATGGGTGGATTTAATGTTGCAACAGTTGAAAAAAACAAAGTGTTTTCTCAAAAAAAACATCTGCCGGATTATCTCAAAGCTGTAGTTGTCATTCCGAACAAGCAGATGAATACCTCAAAATCAAGGACCGTGCTTCCTAAATCCTATTCGAAAGAGAATGCGGTTTACAACCTTTCTCATGCAGCCTTGACTGTAGCTGCATTTTTTAATGAAGACTGGGAAATGCTGAAACTTGCAGCACAGGACAGATTTCATCAAAAAGCAAGAATGAAAACACTGCCGGAACTTTTTTCTGTACAAAAGGTAGCCTATGAAAGCGGAGCATTGATGAGTACACTTTCAGGGAGCGGTTCTACATTTTTTTCACTTGTTTATGATGAAGATTCTGCGATGATTGCCAACAGAATGAAGCAGAAATTTCCTGACTTTAATGTAAAAGTTTTGAATTTTGATAATGATGGGCTTATAATAGAGCGATAACTCTATTAAATAAAGTAAGATTTAGATATAATGGCAAAAAAATTTCATCAACCAACGAGAATGTGCGTTTCTTGCAGAATAAGAGAACCGCAATGTAATCTATTGAGACTGCAATGTTTTAATGGTGAATTGACAGCATTTGACGGGACGAAAAGAAGTTTTTATTTATGTCAAAGTTGTCTAAAAGAAGAGAAAAAACTTCTTCGAGCTTTAATGCGTCAATGCAAAAGCCCAGATAAAGATAAACTTATGAATAAATTAAAGGAGATCATCACTGATGATAGAAAAAGTTAGAGTACACGAAATTGCAAAAGAGCTGGGAATAGCTTCTAAAGATGTTTTAGAAAAAGCAAAAAAAATGGGTCTTGAAGTGAAATCTGCACAGAGTGTAGTAACAATGGAACAAGCAGAAAGTTTAGCAAATTACATAATGAATGGTGATGATACTGCTGAAGCGCAAAAACCAAAAGTTGTAAAAAAGACATCTAAAAAAGTTAATGATGATACTCCTGAAGAAACAAAAAAAGATGAACAAGAGAGACCTGTAGCACAAGAAGAAGCTGCAACCGAACAACAAAGTACAGCCAAAACCCAGACCGAAGTCCAAAAAGAAGCTGAAGTTGAAAAAGAGACAAAAGCTGAAAGTGCAGAAGAAAAAGAGAAAAGTGTTGAAGAGAAAACACTCAAAAAAGAAGAAGCACCGAAAAAAGAGGTGAAAAAAACGACATTAAAGGTTGTGTCGCCATCACTCAGACCTGCTATTAAAAAATCAGGTTTAAAGATTGTTAAAAAGAAAAAACCGAAAGTTGAAGAAACATACAGTATGCCTCAAAAACAGGCATCAGTATCTTCTTATGGAAAAATGAGCGCAGAAGCACTTGAAGAACTGGCTCGTAAAAAGAAATCTACTACAAAACAGGCACCGACATCAAAAAAAGACCAAGGAAAAAAACTTGATATTTTTGGCGGTTCATTGGCTGAAGTATCCATGGATATGGATGATCAGGTAACATTGTTGGATTTAAATGCAACAGAACGCGCTCCAATAGCTCCGGAAGAACCTAGAAAACCAAGAGCGCCGAAACCGGCCGGTAGAAATGCAAACAAAAAACAGGCACCGCGTGGAAGAAAAGTTTCTCGTGACAAAAGAAAAAAATATGCAAAAGCATCTCATGAAGAGGAAATTGTCACACATGTGGAAATTCCTGAAGATATTCGCGTCTATGAGTTTGCCGAAAAACTAAAACGTCCGATGTCAGACATTATAAAAGTCCTTTTTGATCTGGGTATGATGATGACGAAAAACGACTTTTTGGGCGCAGATGAAATTGAAATACTTTCTGAAGAGTTTGGCGTTGAAGTGACTGTCATTGATCCTAAAGATGAATTTAATTATGTTCAGGAAACTGATGAAGAGGATCCTAACGCTGTTGAAAGACCGCCTATTATAACAATTATGGGACATGTTGATCATGGTAAGACTTCATTGCTTGACTCTATACGAAAAGCAAAAGTAACGCAAGGTGAAGCCGGTGGAATTACACAGCATATAGGCGCCTATACGATTGAACAAAAAGGCAAAGCAATTACATTCATAGATACACCGGGACACGCTGCTTTTAGTTCTATGCGTCAACGCGGTACGGATATTACAGATATTGTTATTATTGTTGTTGCTGCTGATGACGGTGTGAAACCGCAAACACTTGAAGTCATAAAAATTGCCAAAGATTCAGGTGTACCGATTATTGTGGCTCTCAATAAAATGGATAAAGAGACGGCAAACCCTGATCTGGTAAAAGGTCAAATGGCTGAACACGGAATTTCTCCTGTTGACTGGGGCGGGGACGTAGAATTTGTTCCTGTATCTGCAAAAACAGGTATGGGCATTGATGATTTACTTGAAAACATTCTTCTGACTGCAGAGGTCTTAGAACTCAAAGCCAACCCTGAAGCACCGGCAAAAGCAGCAGTTGTTGAATCATCTCTGGAAAAAGGACGCGGTCCTGTTGCAACTGTAATTGTGCAAAACGGAACTTTAAAAGTCGGTAACAATGTAGTCTGTGGCAGTTCGTACGGTCGTGTAAAAGCTCTTATCAATGAGAACGGCAAACAGATTAAAGAGGTCGGACCATCACATACAGCAGTCGTTGTGGGTCTGAATGAAGTTCCTTCAGCCGGTGAAATTATGATGGCAATGAACAGCGATAAAGAAGCCAAAGAGTATGCACAGAAACGTTATGAATATGAGAGAAACAAAGAGCTTTCGAAATCAACGAAATCTACATTGGAAGATATGACTTCTATGATTGCAGAAGGCAAACTCAAATCTCTTAAAGTCGTTCTTAAAACGGATGTTCACGGTTCACTTGAAGCGATTAGAAGTTCATTGACAGAACTCAGAAATGACGAAGTGAAAATTGATGTTATTTCAAGCGGTGTCGGCGGTATTACAGAGAGTGATGTCGAACTGGTAAGCAACTCTGAGAACTGTGTGTTGTTAGGTTTTAATGTCCGTCCGACAGGTTCGGTAAAAGCACTTGCAAAACAGAGAAATGTAGATATCAGAACATACTCTATTATTTATCAGCTTCTTGATGATATGACTGGAATGCTTACAGGTATGATGGCACCGAAATTTACAGAAGAAAATACAGGTCAGGCAGAAGTAAAAGATGTCTTTAAATCACCAAAAGGGATGGTTGCAGGATGTCTTGTTGTGGACGGCAAACTGATTCGCGGCGGACTTGTGCGTGTTATTCGTGAAGGTGTTGTTGCATACGAGGGTGAGCTTGTATCACTCAAACGCTTTAAAGATGATGTTGAAGAAATCGGAAACGGTTATGAATGTGGTGTGATTATCTCTAACTATGATGATGTAAAAGTCGGTGATGTGATTGAAACATTCAAAAAAGTCGAACAAAAAGTATCCCTGTAAAGAAGACAAATGAATGAAGCACAGATAAAGCTGAAAAGAACGGAAGCTCTTTTAGCCGAACTTATCCCCGAAGCACTCAGCCAGCTCAATGACAACCGTTTACATGAACTCAGTGTCATTGAAGTGAAATGTTCCCGAGGAAGAAGCGACGCAAAAGTTTATATTGACCCGAGTAATTTCAGCGAAGAAGAAAAGAAAGCCTACCTGAAGCAGTTAAGAAAAGCCCGCCCTTTGGTAGAAGATTTTTGTTTGAAAGACCAGGGGTGGTACAGATGCCCAAAACTGGCATTTGAATTTGACGAACAGTTGAAAAAATCTCAAAATATTGAAGATTTGTTTAAAAAAATAGCCAAAGAGCATAAAGGAGAAGCATCATGAGTTTGCAAGGTGATATAGAATCCGTAGTCAAATCAGTAGATTTGGAACTTTATGACACGGTTGTTGTGAATGAAAATGATGAAACAATTTTCAGGGTAAGCGTCATTTCTTCCGAAATAGAAAACGGCAAACGCAAAGGGGTCAGTCTTGATGTCTGCGTAGAGTTAACACATTTAATTTCACCGTTGCTTGATGTCACTCCTCCTGTTTCCGGTGAATACAGATTAGAAGTGGGCAGTCCGGGAATTGAGCGAAAACTGACGACGCTTGAGCATTTTAAAAAATCTCTTGGTGAAAATGTTTCATTACTTTTAGATGAAAAAGAAAAACTCAAAGGGAAACTTGTCAAGGTTGAGGGAAGTAAAATCTTTATTGAAAAAGATGGAGAAATGCACGAAGTTGATTTTAATGCCATAAAAAAAGCAAAAACTTATTTTGAATGGAAATAGATCATAATTTTTATATGAGCCTCGCAATAAACGAGGCTTGGAAATACCAAGGATTAACCTATCCCAACCCTGCAGTCGGTTGCACTGTAAGAGGCGAACACGGTGAAATTTTAGCGGTTGAATCACATCATAAAGCGGGTGAGCCTCATGCTGAAGTAAACGCTCTTAAATCTGCATATTATAAACTTACTCAAAACAAAGCAATACTCAAACTTCACGACTCTGAAAAAATTCATAGCTTTTTACTCAAAAACCATAAAAATATTTTTAAAAACTGCTCTCTTTACTCTACCTTAGAGCCTTGTTCTCATGTAGGAAAAACACCCTCATGTGCAAATTTAATAGCACAGCTCGGTATCCAAAATATTTATATCGGGACAGAAGACATAAATGCCGTTGCAGCCAAAGGCAATGAACTTTTGGTAAACAGCGGTTTACATGTAAGCTTACATGTAGAAAAAAAAAGATGTGAAGATTTACTTTTCCCATTTTTACAATTTATAAATGAGCGATTTGTTTTTTTTAAATGGGCACAAAGGCTTAACGGCACAACAGATGGGGGAATTGTAAGTTCTGAGGCATCAAGAAAAAATGTCCATGCTATGCGTAATGTATGTGATCTGCTCGTCATCGGCGGCAATACGGTCCGCAGTGACAGACCGACACTTGATGCGAGACTTGTGAATGGAAAAGCACCTGATATTTTAATCCTTTCACGTGAAAAAGATTTTGACAGAACCATTCCTCTTTTTAGTGTGCCAAATCGAAAAGTAACTATAGCAAGTGATTTTTCAGTGCTCAAAAACTATAAAAATATTATGATAGAGGGAAGTGAAAAAATGTACGGACTCAGCCGTGATATTACTGATTATTATTTATGCTATCTTGCTCCTGGTTTTGGCGGAAAAGAAGGCTTTGGAAATATTGAAGATAAATTCGACATTTTAAATGCAGGCAAAGAAGCAGAAGATATAATACTGTGGATGAAAAGAAGGATATAAGTTTATGAGCATTTTAGACCAAAAAGGTGACGCAAAACAAGAAAAAATCGTCTCTATGTTTGATGACATCGCAGCAACGTATGATACAGCAAACCGCGTGATGAGCATGGGTGTTGACATTTCATGGCGTAAAAAAGCATGTGATCTGGCTTTTGAGTATTACGGCAAAAAAAGTATTGACAGGGTTGTTGATGTTGCCTGCGGAACGGGCGATATGATGGGTTACTGGAAGAAACAGTCGCAAAAATCTGGTGTCAATATCAGTGAATTTGTAGGTGTTGATCCATCCAACGGTATGGTCGATGTTGCCCGTAAAAAATTTCCTGATTTTTCCTATCATATTGCAAAAGCAACCCAAATTCCTCTTGAAGATGCAAGTGCAGATTTTTTAAGTATCACCTACGGTATTCGCAATGTTGTTGAGCGTCAAGAAGCATTTGATGAATTTAATCGTGTCCTTAAAAAAGAGGGACTTGTTGTCATTTTGGAATTTATGAAAGATGAGAACAAAAACATTCTTAAAAAAATCCGCGATATTTACATGCACAAAATTCTTCCCTATGTGGGCGGTGCAATTTCCAAAAATTTGGAAGCTTACACCTACTTACCGGACTCTATTGAGAATTTTGTAACCATACAGGGCATGCAAAAAGAACTGGAGAATGCAGGTTTTGAAATGCTCCACACCCAAAGTTTTTCCATGGATATCTCAACACTGCTCATTGCTCGTAAAAAGTAGTTACTATTAAAATCTAAACTTTTGTTTTAATGCCCTGAAGTTATGCAAATTTTTTGGAACCCGTACTTCAGTGCGGGCTTTGTATTTCTAAGTTACACTTTAACGTTTAAAACCTAAATTCCAAGGAAATATTAAGTTTTTTCTTACATTAATGGTAGTGAAACTTTTGTCTGGATCGTATATACAGTCATTTTATAGAGTTGTAAAATATAACAAAATATTGTACAATTTTATAAAGGATTGATTATGCAAGCTGTAAATTACTCTTATGCAAGGAATAATTTAAAATCTATTATTTCTGAGGTATGCCAAAAAGATGAAGAATGTCTCATCACAAGTAAAAATAATCAAAATGTGGTATTGATACCTCTTAATCATTATAATCAAATAAAAGAAGAGATTAAAAAATCACTTCAAAATATAAAAGATGGTGATTTATTTAGTGTAGATGAGGCATTTGAAAAAGTTTTTGTAAAATATGAAGATTAAAGTTTTATTTACTTCAAATGCAGTACATAAGCTTGATAAGATTGCAGATTATATTTATGAAAAAACCCAATCAAAGAAATTAACACGGAATTATTTAAAAAAATTACGTGAATTTCTTGCTTCTACATTACAAAATTTTCCAAAAGCAGGACGCCCTGCTGATGAAATCTATAAAAATACGAGAAAATTAGTTTATCAAAGTTATTCAATCATATATAGTTATGATGATGAAGAAGATCATATTGTTTATATATTGACACTTTACAGAGAAAACTTACCTTGAAAATGGAATATAATATGCATACACTCAGCGTTTCATCACTCAACGAACAGATAAAAACTGTTCTTGAAAGCACCTTTGAACGTGTTTTTGTCGAGGGTGAACTCTCTCGCATTACTTTTCACAACTCAGGACATATCTATTTTACACTCAAAGACAAAGACTCGGCTGTAAGCTGTGTGATGTTTCGGGGAAATGCTTCAAAGCTGAGATTTCGTCTTGAAGAGGGGATGAAGGTTATCATAGATGGAGCTGTGACACTCTATAAACCGCGCGGAAGTTACCAAATTAACTGTTTTTCCATTGAACCTGCCGGACAAGGGGCTTTGGCATTGGCATATGAACAGCTCAAACAAAAGCTCTCTGCGCAAGGCTATTTCGCTCCAGAGAGAAAAAAAGAACTTCCGAAATTTCCATCTCGCATTGCTCTGATTACTTCAGGGACCGGTGCAGCACTGCAAGATATGCTGCGCGTAGCAAATTCACGATACAGACTTTTGGAAATTGATGTCTATGATGTGCTTGTTCAAGGCGAAGGTGCTGCATTTTCTATAGTAAATGCTCTCAAAATCGCCGATACAAAAGGGTATGATATTATAGTCATAGGTCGCGGCGGCGGAAGTATTGAAGATTTGTGGGCATTTAATGAAGAAAGTGTTGCTGATGCTCTTTTTCATGCAAAAACACCGGTAGTCTCGGCTGTCGGGCATGAAATTGACTGGGTAATCAGTGATTTTGTGGCAGACCTGCGTGCGCCTACACCCAGTGCTGCTATGGAGATGATACTGCCTGACACCAATGAACTCTATCAGTATTTAGACTCTTTATCAACACAGTTAACCCAAAAAATAACCCATAAAGTATATAATCTACAGCAAGAACTGTTACATGTAAAGAACTCTTATCTCCAACATTCAGTGGAAAAAAAATTACAATATCGCGTTGATGAGATTAAAAAACTGCAAAAAGATTTTGCGCAGGCAATTACCTTTCGTCTGCAAAATTATAAAAAAGAAGTGGATTCATTACAGCAACGATTTCCGCAAACAATTCAGAGCGTGTTAAATATTGCGCAAAATCAACTTTTAAACCTGCAAAAAATGCTAGAATCCAATAATCCAAAATACAAAAACAAAAAAGGCTTTGCACAGATTGTAAAGGATTCACAGGTAGTGGATTTGTCTTCACTCAATGTAGATGATGTATTTGAAGCTCAGAGTGACACATACATAGTCAGTGCAAAAGTCTTAAAAAAGGAAAAAATCAGATGAATTATCCACAATTTTTTGATGCCGTACAAAGTATACCACTCAAAGACCCTTTGGCGCAGGTTTTAGGCGCTTTTGAAAACGGAGAATATGAAATAACATACTTAGAAGTTGTCAAAGCAGCAGGACACTCCTGTCCGACAGTTGCCGGTGCTTACATTATGGCAAGCGAGGCTTTAAAAGCTTTATATCCAAATCAGCGAGCCGTGCGCGGTACTATAAAAGTAGAGTTTAAAGAGTCTGTAGAAGAGGGCGTTGCCGGAGTGATAGGCAATGTTGTTTCGCATATTACAGGTGCAACGGAAAAAAGCGGATTTAAAGGATTAAACGGACAGTTTGCCCGCCATTCTTTGATGTTTTTCAATGCAAATATAGACGCATCTGCAAGATTTACAAGAGCAGATACGGGAAAAAGTGTAGATGTAAATTATAATCCTTCGACGGTACCGGCTTCACCGAATATGATGCCGTTAATGCAAAAATTGACAAGCGGAGCAGCCAGTTCTGAAGAAATCAAACATTTTGGTGAATTATGGCAAGAGAGAGTAAAAAGAATTTTTGAAAACTTAGAAGAAGTCGTCGAAGTTACGGAGTTGTAAACTCTGTAACTTATTTTAAAATCAGATCAGGGAAGTAGGTATTTAATATTACAGCCGTTGAGGCGGAGAGTTTTTTGAGAAGTTTGTCAAACTTGTCTTCTTTGTTCCATACAGGATGCAAAACACCGCTTAGCTTTGCCAAGGCGTTTTTTGCATCAAATTCGACCCCGATATTGTCAATGAGACCGACTTTTTTTGCCTGTGCTGCCGTAAATATATGGGCATTTGCATAGGTGTCTCTTTTGTTAAAATCCAAATGTCTTGCATCGGCAACATCTTTCGTAAACATATCATATGTTCCTTGAATGACCTTGTTTAACTCAGCGATTTCATACTTTTTCCATGGCCGGTCAGGTGTGCCTATCTGTTTGTAGCGTCCGGCTTTTACTACCTGTGTTTTGATACCGAGTTTTTGCATGATGCCGCTTAAATCGGCACCCTGCATAATCACACCGATGCTGCCTATCATACTGCCTGGGTTTGCTATGATTTTATCAGCCCATATACTTGCATAATAGCTTCCGCTTGCCATGGTGCTTTTGGCATAGGCTATGACAGGCTTTTGCTCTTTTAGTCTTTTGATGGCATACGCGATTTCGACAGAAGGTGAAACGGCACCACCGGGAGAATCGACAATGAACAAGACACCTTTTACAGCACTGTTGTTTGCGGCTTTATTTATTTTTTGTACAACTTCTCCGGCATCCATAATCGGACCGCTGAGATTGATTTTTTCCAAATTATAGTTTGTGAACTCTTTTTCACTTGCCGGAGCAAAAAGTAAAATCAAAATCAGCACAAAGAGCATGGCTTTGAAATGATTTTGGATATAGTTCATAATTGCTGCGATGGGAGAAAATATCTTTTTCAGTAATTCCATTTATTCATTTCCTTTTGCAAGTTTTCCGTTAATGAAAACTTTTGAGATATTATAGCGATGCAGTATTAAATGAATGGCTAACTCTTCATTTGGTTCGGCATCCAGGTCAAGAACAAGCATATCTGCATTTTTGCCTTCTAAAATTTCTCCCGTATTGAGTCCCAGTGCCTGGGCGGCATGGACGGTGACTCCTTTTATAAGTTGTTTTGCGAATTTCAAGAGAGGCGCATCACTGTGCATAAAAAGAGAAATTTTCATCTCTTCAAACAGATCAAGCTGATAGTTTGAGCTTAAACCGTCAGTCGCAACAATCCAGCGAATCTTTTTTTCATCTAGTTTTTTGATATTGAGTGTAGGATTGCCAAGGAGTCTGTTGGATATAGGGCAGTGAATGATAGTGTGATTCTGCTCGGCAATCTTTTCTAACTCTTCTTCGTTTGTTTTGACCGCATGTGTGAGCAGTGCTTCAAAACCATCAAAATAGTTCAAAAACTCTTTGGCATCACTGATGCTTTTGTCCTGTTTGAGCAGTGTTTTAAAAAATTCCTTAAAATCACCGCTGCTTGAATCAAGCCAGTTGCGTTCGGCTTCACTTTCCATAAAATGTGCCGTAAGTTTTAGATTTTCATTTTTAACAATCTCGAGAGCTTTTTGTATAAGAATCGGGTGAACAGAGTAGGGGGAATGAATGGCAACTGCAGGATAAAATCCTTCCCTTTGAACAGCTTTTGAGGCATCTAGCCGCGCAAGAAAATCACTAAAAAGAGCATCCGCCATCCCTGCCTGTGAACCGATAAGTTCATTGAAAAATACAACATTCTGTTGAGCGTTTATACATGCTTCAAGATCCATGGCATGAGAACTTATGGCACCAAAGGTTGTGATACCGCTTGTAAGCATGGCATCTATTGCTTTGTCCATACATGTAAGGTCACAGCCTGCGATAAGGTCTTCACGATTTTCTATAACACTGTAGAGCCAGTTTAAGAAATCACCGTAACTGAGCTGGTTTTTATTGGCAGAGAACTCTACATGTACATGAGCATTGATAAGGCCGGGCATAAGCAGAGAATTTTTTTGCAACTGTATGATTTCTGCTTCTGGAAATTTCTGCTCCAGTTCTTCTAAAACACCTATGCAGCGGATGGTTTTGTCAAATGCAATTGCCTTGTCTGCAAGGAGTATATCTGGTGTTAAAATATAATTGGGAACGAGTATTGTCATCTTTTTTTCTTTTTTCCAAATTATACACTTTTTTTAATATTAGTTTGGATAAAATAGTCCTTCAGAAGATAAATCATCATAATAAGGGTAAAAATGAAAATAGTAGTTATTCAAGGTCCAAATTTAAACATGCTCGGAATCCGTGAACAAAATATTTACGGTCCGATGAAGTTAGAGCAGATTCATGCACAGATGAAAGATGTAGCAACCCAAAACGGTGTGGAAATAGAATTTTTTCAAAGCAACCTCGAAGGTGAAATTGTAGATAAAATTCAGGAGTGCTACGGTGAAGCACAGGGATTGATTATCAATGCTGCTGCCTATACGCATACTTCTATTGCAATTCGTGATGCGATTTCTGCCGTAAGCCTGCCTACCATAGAAGTACATATCAGCAATATTCACCGACGTGAAGAATTTAGACAAAAAAATATGATTGCACCTGTCTGCACATCATCTGTTGTCGGTTTCGGACCTTTTGGCTACCATTTGGCTATGATGGGTATGCTTCAGATTATGAACGAAATCAAAGCGGCCCAAGAAGCGCAGGCGCAAGCACAGAAACAGGCCTAAGTCTTTACATGTACAGAAAATGCAAGATAAACAAAAGATTAACCTCTTTTTACAACTTGCATTTCCCTTATACTGCCCGTGGCAAAAGTCGGCATAGATATGAAACTGTTGTAGGTATTGGTGGAAATGTCGGAGATGTGCGTCGAAGATTTGAACATCTTCTTGTGGTGTTGCAAAAAGACAAAAGAGTATCAGTAGTAAAAACATCATTGATTTTAAAAAATCCTCCTTTTGGCTATACAGACCAGGATGATTTTTTCAACTCAATACTTGTTTTAAAAACTTCAATGCAGCCAAGAGTTTTTTTGCGCTATTTACTGAGATTGGAAAAAAAATTTGGCAGAAAAAGAACTTTTGAAAATGCACCAAGGACGCTAGATTTGGATATTATATTTTTTGATAACCGTACAATACATACACAAGATTTAATTGTGCCACATCCTTTTTATGCGCAAAGAGAAAGTGTAATGATACCTTTGTCAGGTGTTGGTAGATGAAAATATTGACATTTACCGGGCGCAGTCCGTCAGAGGCACTCAAAAAAGCAAAAATGGAAATTGGGGATGAGGGGATGCTCATTGAAACCAAAGAGATTCAAAAAAAAGCTTTAGGCAGAGAAGCCCTCTATGAGATAGTAATCGGTATAGATGAAGAAATGATTCCGGCTACCTATAAAAAAACAAAAAAACCGCTTTCTAAACAGCAACCGCTCAAAGAAGAGAGTCGGGAAATACTTTTTGATATTTCCAATGCGGCACAACAAATTTCTAAAATTTCAAATGTGACCGATCCTTTGGAGAACCTATATCAGCCTTCACCGTTGCAACAAACAGCTGCTTCTGTTGAACCCAAAGAGCTAAAAGAGATAAAATCTGAAATCAATAAACTGACAGATAAGGTAAAAATTATTCAAAATATGTTTTGGGATGAAAAGTCACCAAATCTTTCAAGTCAAATTCCGTCGGAATTTTCTGAAATTTATCGTCTTGCCTCACAAAGCGGAATGAACAGGGAACATCTGGATACTCTTATGCAGGTTACTTTGGAACATATGCCGTTGAAAATGCGAGAAAACTCTTCCACCGTAAAAAGGTATTTTCAAACAATACTTCGAAAAATGGTTCCTATCCGAAGAGAAACACTGCCTAATATAGGTGCGAAAAAAGTTATTATGCTTGTCGGACCAACAGGTGTGGGAAAGACAACTTCTATTGCCAAACTTGCTGCCAGATACTCTTTTTTAATGGAAAAAAAGTACAAAGTCGGACTGGTTGTGCTTGACACCTATCGTATAGGGGCAGTCGAGCAGTTGATGCAGTATGCACGAATGATGAAACTTGGAATTGAAACAGTTGTTGACCCTCCGGAGTTTTCAAGCGCTCTGGAATCTCTCAAATATTGTGACTATATATTGATTGATACAATGGGATCGAGTCCTTATGACAGAGTGAAAATTGAAAAAATATATGAGTGTCTGAATGCAAACAACACGCAATACAATGTGGATGTAGTACTGGTAATGCCAAGTTCAATTAAATATGAAGACTTAAAAGTGACCTATGACAGTTTTTCAACACTGGGTGTAGATACACTGATGTTTACAAAGCTGGATGAGACAATGGGTTTTGGAAATATTTTTTCGCTGGCTTATGAAACAAAAAAACCGATAAGTTATTTTTCTGTAGGTCAGGAAGTACCGGAAGATTTAGTATGTGCGAGCAGTGATTTTTTAATTGAGTGTCTTTTGAACGGATTTAACAGGAGTAAGGTATGATTGGGAATCAGGCGCAAAAGCTTGAAGAACTGGTTGCTTCAAATTCCCAAAAGAAAAAATCAAAAAAAACACGTTTTATCGCAATTACAAGCGGTAAAGGCGGGGTAGGCAAAAGTACTATAAGTTCAAACCTTGCCTACGCGTTGTCTCAGCAGGGTTTGAATGTGGGAATATTTGATGCAGATATAGGACTGGCCAATCTGGATGTTATGTTTAATGTAAAAATCAAAAAAAACATTTTACATGTACTCAAAGGTGAAGCGACGGTTAGCGATATTTTAATTCCTATTACCCGTAATCTTATTCTGATTCCTGGTGAGAGTGGTGATGAAATATTAAAATATTCCGATATGGCACTGTTTGACAGATTTATGCAAGAAGCACAGGTCTTGAACAAACTTGATGTAATGATTATAGATACGGGAGCCGGGATTGGAGAGCATATTCAAATGTTTTTAAATGCGGCAGATGATGTAATTGTTGTAACCGTTCCCGATCCTGCAGCAATTACCGATGCATATGCAACGATTAAAACAATTGCGACACTCAGAAATGATGTATTTATGATAATGAATCAGGTGAAAAATGAAAAAGAGGCTTTTGGTGTTTTTGAAAAAATTAAAAAAGTTGCCAAGGCAAATATAGGTGAAAAACTGGATTTGCAGTTGATTGGGAAAATGAATGCTGATGCAAAAGTTTCAACATCGGTAAAGCAGCGTGCACTTTTTAGAATGCTTTATCCTGCATCACAGCCGAGCAAAGACATAGATGCAATTGTGCGTAAAATTACACAAAAGCTGGAACGAAATGTGCTGGTTACATCCAATGAAAGTGGATTGTCAGGTCTGTTTAAAAGATTAATGGATCATTTTTAAGTCTTATTTGGGGTAGTTATGTTTGGTGAAAACTTTGTTTATTTTTTTACTGTTCAAGGGTTTTTTGTAGGAATAATCTTTGGGTTGTTAAAATCTTTTGATGCTGAAGGGTTATTACTTTATACATTTTTTATTACCATCTTTTTTTATCTTTTTTCACATGTAATTGTTGCACTTTATTACAGAACGATAACGGTTAAAGCCTATAATTTTCCAAAAGAAACCCATGAAACAGAACTAGATGTTTTTGTAAAAGAGATAAACAAAAGAGAAAAACTGATAGACTCAGCGTGTAAAATTACAGATATTGCTGTCAAAATGAACTCTGAAGATGTAGCCGGACAAAAATTATGACAAAAAATGCCTACCTTCAAGATCTCAAACACAAAGAAGATGAACTGGCACTGCAATATCTTCCTGCCGTAAAAGCAATGGCTTTTCGGCTCAAAGAGCGGCTTCCAAGTTCGGTGGATTTTAGTGATCTTTCAGCAATCGGGACAGAAGAACTTATAAAACTGGCAAGGCGATATGATGAAAAGCTCAATGACTCTTTTTGGGGCTATGCAAAAAAAAGAGTTTATGGTGCAATGCTTGACTATTTGAGAAGTCTGGATATTTTAAGCCGTGCCAGCCGTAAACTTGTAAAAGCTATAGATTATGCAGTTCAGGAATATATGCTGACACATGACGAAGAACCGAGTGATGAAGAACTGGCAGATATACTGGGCGAAAGTATTGAAAAAGTTCATGAAGCACGCATCGCTTCAAATATTTATACAGTCATGCCTCTGCATGATCAGTTGCAAATTGGTGATGAGGGTGCAGCGCTTGTTCAAATTGAAAAAGAAGAGTTGATTGGCGTAATAAAAAAAGTTCTTTCCTCTTATAAAGAGAGAGAACAGATGATAATTCAGCTATACTACTTTGAAGAGTTGACTTTAAAAGAAATTAGTGATATTTTAGATATAACTGAGTCCCGTATCTCACAAATTCACAAGTCTGTAATCCAAAAAATTAAAGAGAGTATAGGAGCATAACATGGCAGATATACTATCACAGGAAGAAATCGATGCGCTTTTGGATGTTGTTGAAGATGAAGGTGAAAATGTCTTAGAGAGTGATGAAGATGCTCTTTTGCCTCAACGGCAGGTAACTCTCTATGATTTTAAACGTCCAAACAGGGTTTCAAAAGAGCAGCTTCGTGCATTTCGCGGTGTTCATGACAAAATGGCCAGAAGTCTGGCTTCTCAGATATCTTCAATTATGCGTTCTATTGTTGAAATACAGCTTCACTCTGTTGATCAGATGACCTATGGTGAATTTTTGATGAGTTTGCCAAACCCTACAAGTTTTAATGTATTTTCGGTGAAGCCTCTTGAGGGAAGCGGCATTATAGAAATCAATCCTTCCATTGCTTTTCCTATGCTTGACAGATTGCTTGGAGGAAAAGGAGAACCTTTCGATGCAAGTCGGGAATTTTCAGATATAGAACTCAGCCTGTTTGAAACAATACTTCGTGTTATGATGAGCACGCTAAAAGAGGCATGGGCTCCTGTTATGGAAATTTATCCGGCAATAGAATCCAAAGAATCTTCTCCGAATGTCGTTCAAATTGTTGCACAAAACGAAATTGTTGTTATGGTGGTAATGGAAATCATCATAGGGCACAGTTCCGGTATGATGAATATATGCTATCCTGTTATCTCATTGGAACCTGTTTTGCCAAAACTTGCAAGCCGTGATTTAATGTTAAACGAAACAAGTTCTAAAAAAAGCAGAAATATGGAGCTGAAGGTTCTTCTCGGTGGGGCAAAAGTAAATGTAGAAGCAAATTTGGGTGATGCAGATTTAACTATGCATGATATACTTGAATTGAAAATCGGTGATGTAATCAGGCTCTCAAGTGCTGCAGATGACATTGTGACTGTTGCAGTAGATGGAAAAGAGAGATTTCGTGGTGAAATAGGACTGCGGAGGTTCAGAAAATCAATTAGTATTACAGAGATTATTGAAACAGAAAAAGATACCGTCAAGCGTGCACTTGAGAATTTAGAAAAACAAAGACACGAAAAAATTTCCGGGGTTAAAGATATAATTCATGAAGGTGAAACGGAATTTGAAAACAAATATGAGGAGTAAAAAATGAGTGACTTTATAAAACTATTTGAAGATGAAACAGTTGGTACTATTGAAGCACTTATTGGAACTGCTCCAACTTTAGAGTTAAAAGAAGAACAGGAATTAAGCATCATTTCAAACATTGTTCCGCCAATTGTTTTGGTAAAAATCAAGGTAAGCGGAGATGTGGATGCAGAGGCAATGGTAGCGTTACCACCAAATCTGGCAGCATCACTTTCAGATATGATGATGGGTGAAGAAGCCAGTGAGAGAGAAGATGTAAGCGAAGACGATATGGATGCTACAAAAGAGATAGTATCAAATATTTTTGGTGCTATTGCAAATACGCTTTCTGCTCAAAAAGAGTTGCCTGTTTTGTCTTTCAGTATTGAAAATATAGAATTGGTCGGCGATAATGATGAAGTAAGTCTCGAAGCTTTCAGCAGAATGTATGTATATAAGTTTAACCTGGAATCCGTGCATTCATTACTGATGTTTATTATAGATGAAAAATTAAAAAATGTCCTGTTTCCAGCAGAATCTTCAAAAGAAACAGTAAATGCACATGACCATGCGAGCAGTGCCGATACTTCGGAACATGTAATATCAAATTGTGAAGAAGATATTACCTTGAGCAGTGAAGAGATGAAAAACATTGCTCTTATTATGGATGTAAAACTTCCTGTAAAGGTAAGAATCGGGAAAAAAAGAATGTTGCTAAAAGATGTACTGAATATGGATATCGGCTCGGTTATTGAATTAAACCAATTGGCAAATGATCCGTTGGATATTTTGGTAGATAATCATGTGATAGCACAGGGTGAAGTAGTTATTGTAGATGGCAACTTTGGAATACAAGTAACAACGATAGGCACGAAAAAAGAAAGATTAACACAGCTTAAAGGTTAATAAGAAAGTTTGAGGACATAATGAAAGAAAAAGTTTTAGTAGGAATGAGTGGAGGGGTTGATTCAACAATTACTTCTTTATTGTTAAAAGAGCAAGGGTATGAAGTTGAAGGATTATATATGAAACTTCATTCAAAACCCGGATATCATGAAATTCACCAGGCACGTGCACAAAAAGCTGCTGACTTTGTCGGTATTAAATTGCATGTACTGGATTTACAAAAAACATTTAATGAAAAAGTATTTCAACCGTTTATTGATACATACGCTGAAGGAAAAACTCCAAATCCGTGTGCCCTGTGCAACAGAAATCTTAAGTTTGGTGAAATGATAAAATTCGCTGATGAAATCGGTGCAGAGTATTTGGCAACCGGACATTACATTAAAACAGATGGAAAGTATCTTTACTCTGCAGATGATGATACAAAAGATCAAAGTTATTTTCTTTTTTATATTAACAGAGAAATTCTACCAAGATTAAAATTTCCATTAGGTGAAAGACATAAAAAAGATATAAAAGCGTTGGCTGCATCCATAAAAGGATTGGAATCATTTTCATCTCAGGCAGAATCAAGTGAAATCTGTTTTGTGGAAACAACATATACGGACCTTTTAAAAGACTATGTTCAGGTTGATCAGCCGGGAGAAGTTCTTGATCAAAATGGCAATGTTATAGGTGAACATAAGGGATATATGCACTATACGATTGGAAAGCGTAAAGGCTTTACAGTACATGGTGCCCATGATCCTCATTTTGTACTGAGTATTAATCCGAAAAAAAATCAAATAGTTGTCGGGAAAAAAGAAGATCTGGCATGTTATGATGTAAAACTCAATAATCTCAATATGTTTGATGACAGAAAAGAGTTTGACACAACAGTGAAACTGCGTTACAGAACTAAAGCAGTCAAGTGCCATGTAAAAATAGAAGCAGATGTAGCCTATCTGAAACTCGAAGAGAGTGTATTCGGTGTTGCAGTCGGACAGGCCGCGGTATTTTATGATGATTATAAACTTATAGGCGGCGGCTGGATTATAGAGTCTTAGCTGCCAACAAACTTCTATAAAAAGTAACAAATAAAAACTTCAAAAACTTTTTAAAAAACCCACCAAACATTAAGCAGTCTCTAAGCAATACTCCCCTATAATTCCCATCCACAAACAGAGAGACCTGATTTAAAAGGCCTAGAGAGACTTCAAGTAGAAGCTTTTAAAAATGTTTGAGATCATTGAAAACTAAGCAAGTAAGAGACTTTTTAACTTTAGAGTTAAAGAGATAAATTACTTAGAAATAACTAATAAACAACAACCGTCTATTCTATTTTGAAATCCATACAGGCTTGCCTGTATGGTTCCCTTAATAGTAATAGATAACTATACAGTCTAGTAATAGAACCTTAAGCAGTTTTATTAAGACTTAAAATAACAAAGCCAATGATTTAATAATCTTGGGCAAAAGATCAGTAATAAGTTTACTTATCTTTCTGTAATAACAATTATGGAGAGTTTGATCCTGGCTCAGAATGAACGCTGGCGGCGTGCTTAACACATGCAAGTCGAACGGTAACAGATGGTAGCTTGCTACTATGCTGACGAGTGGCGCACGGGTGAGTAATATATAGATAATGTGCCCCTTGGACCGGGATAGCCATTGGAAACGATGATTAATACCGGATACTCCTTCTTATCACAAGATAAGTCGGGAAATGGATTCCGCCAAGGGATCGGTCTATATCCCATCAGCTAGTTGGTAGTGTAAGAGACTACCAAGGCGATGACGGGTAGCGGGTTTGAGAGGATGATCCGCCACACTGGTACTGAGACACGGACCAGACTCCTACGGGAGGCAGCAGTGAGGAATATTGCACAATGGGGGAAACCCTGATGCAGCAACGCCGCGTGGAGGATGACGCATTTCGGTGTGTAAACTCCTTTTATATGTCAAGAAAATGACGGTAGCATATGAATAAGCACCGGCTAACTCCGTGCCAGCAGCCGCGGTAATACGGAGGGTGCAAGCGTTATTCGGAATCACTGGGCGTAAAGGACGCGTAGGCGGGTTGGCAAGTCAGATGTGAAATCCTACAGCTTAACTGTAGAACTGCATTTGAAACTGCCGACCTAGAGTATGGGAGGGGGAGATGGAATTAGTGGTGTAGGGGTAAAATCCGTAGATATCACTAGGAATACCGAAAGCGAAGGCGATCTCCTGGAACATAACTGACGCTAAGGCGTGAAAGCGTGGGGAGCAAACAGGATTAGATACCCTGGTAGTCCACGCCCTAAACGATGTTCACTAGTCGTCGCTCTGCTAGTCAGGGCGGTGATGCACTTAACAGATTAAGTGAACCGCCTGGGGAGTACGGTCGCAAGATTAAAACTCAAAGGAATAGACGGGGACCCGCACAAGTGGTGGAGCATGTGGTTTAATTCGAAGATACGCGAAGAACCTTACCTAGCCTTGACATTGAGAGAACCTGCCAGAGATGGCGGGGTGCCCTTTTGGGAGCTCGAAAACAGGTGCTGCACGGCTGTCGTCAGCTCGTGTCGTGAGATGTTGGGTTAAGTCCCGCAACGAGCGCAACCCTCGTCCTTAGTTGCTAGCAGGTTAAGCTGAGCACTCTAAGGAGACTGCCTTCGTAAGGAGGAGGAAGGTGAGGACGACGTCAAGTCATCATGGCCCTTATGGCTAGGGCTACACACGTGCTACAATGGGGCGTACAGAGTGTTGCGATACCGCGAGGTGGAGCTAATCACTTAAAGCGTCTCTCAGTTCGGATTGGAGTCTGCAACTCGACTCCATGAAGCTGGAATCACTAGTAATCGTAGATCAGCAATGCTACGGTGAATACGTTCCCGGGTCTTGTACTCACCGCCCGTCACACCATGGGAGTTGATTTCACCCGAAATCGGGAAGCCAACCTTCGGGGGCTACCGCTTACGGTGGAATTAGCGACTGGGGTGAAGTCGTAACAAGGTAACCGTAGGAGAACCTGCGGTTGGATCACCTCCTTTCTAGAGTAAAGAAGAGTCATTCGTTTGACTACTTCATTCAAAAGAAAATCTCACACGAGAAATAGTTTATTAGTTGTTTCAAAAGTTACTTACTTGCTTAGTTTTCAGTGATCTGTGTTCATTTGAATTACGATTATGTCAAAGGTGTAACCTTGAGAGGGCTTTGCTTTCTGAGGGATTTTAGCTTTAGTCAAGGAAGGTTCTTTGCTGAAGGCGGAGCGTATAAACTGTACGTGACAACTGAAGTAAAGGTTCTGACGCAGAATAAAGTTAAAAGCACCAGAAAGGGCCTATAGCTCAGCTGGTTAGAGTGCACCCCTGATAAGGGTGAGGTCCCAGGTTCAAGTCCTGGTAGGCCCACCATTTCTTAGCGATTTGCACTTAAAAAAGAAACTCACATACTAAAGTATGCTTCGCTTCTTTTTTAAGCACAACTCATCTAAGAAACAAGTTTCTAAATTAAATATAAGTTCTTAAAGTCATAAGAATTTATATTTGGTTTAAAAACCAAACGATCATTAAATTACAATTGTTAAAGTCAACAACTTTAATTATAGAGATATAATTAAAAACTAAATAACTACAATAACAGATCATTCATCTTGTTTAATGTATTCATACATTAAATAAGGTAGTGAACGCAACATAGAATAAAAAGATATTAAGGGCCATAGGTGGATGCCTTGGCTAGTAGAGGCGATGAAAGACGTACTAGGCTGCGAAAAGTCTCGGGGAGCTGCCAAGAAGCTTTGATCCGGGAATTTCTGAATGGGGCGACCCAGCACGGAGCGATTCGTGTTACCACCTTCGGGTGGGGCGAACTTGGGGAAGTGAAACATCTCAGTACCCAAAGGAAGAGAAATCAAACGAGATTCCGAGAGTAGCGGCGAGCGAAATTGGAATAGGGCGCATACATTTAGCATATTTGTTAGCAGAACATTCTGGAAAGGATGAGCATAGAGGGTGATACTCCCGTAAGCGAAAACATTTATGTGGAACTAAGGTATGGAACGAGTAGGTCGGGACACGTGTTATCTTGACTGAATATGGGGGGACCACCCTCCAACCCTAAATACTACTACTAGACCGATAGCGAACAAGTACCGTGAGGGAAAGGTGAAAAGGACCGCGGTGAGCGGAGTGAAATAGAACCTGAAACCTATGGCTTACAATCATTCGGAGCACTATTAAATAAGTGTGACGGACTGCCTTTTGCATAATGAGCCTGCGAGTTGTGGTATCTGGCAAGGTTAATCGAACGAGAAGCCGTAGCGAAAGCGAGTCTTAATAGGGCGACATAGTCAGATGCTGCAGACCCGAAACTGAGTGATCTATCCATGAGCAGGTTGAAGCTGGTGTAAGAGCCAGTGGAGGACCGAACCCGTAGAAGTTGAAAATTCTTGGGATGACTTGTGGATAGGGGTGAAAGGCCAATCAAACTCAGTGATAGCTGGTTCTCTCCGAAATATATTTAGGTATAGCCTCGAGCATTAGCGTATAGGGGTAGAGCACTGACAGGGCTAGGGCTGCTTACCGCGGTACCAAACCCTATCAAACTCCGAATACTATACGTGTAACCTCGGGAGTCAGGCGTAGGGTGATAAAATCCTATGTCGAGAGGGGAACAACCCAGACTAACAGCTAAGGTCCCAAAGTTTTATCTAAGTGGAAAAGGATGTGGAGTTGCTGTGACAACCAGGAGGTTGGCTTAGAAGCAGCCATCCTTTAAAGAAAGCGTAACAGCTCACTGGTCTAGCGATTCTGCGCCGAAAATATAACGGGGCTAAGATAAACACCGAAGCTTTAGATTTACAGTTTACTGTAAGTGGTAGGAGAGCGTTCCATTCAGCGCTGAAGGTATACCGGTAAGGAGTACTGGAGCGGATGGAAGTGAGCATGCAGGCATGAGTAGCGAGAAAAGAAGTGAGAATCTTCTTCGCCGTAAACCCAAGGTTTCCTACGCGATGCTCGTCATCGTAGGGTTAGTCGGGACCTAAGTCGAGTCCGAAAGGGGTAGACGATGGCAAATCGGTTAATATTCCGATACCGACATTACATCGTTTGAGTGATGGGGGGACGCATAGAGTTAAAGGGGGTCACTGATGGAATAGTGGCTCGAAGGACGTAGGTCGTAGCGTAGGCAAATCCGCGCTACATGAGACCGAGATCTGACAGGCTGGTCAATCTTTTCGGAGAGCGACCAGAACCCTTGATACTGTCGTGCCGAGAAAAGCCTCTAAACGAGATGTAATGTTGCCCGTACCGTAAACCGACACAGGTGGGTGAGATGAGTATTCTAAGGCGCGTGGATGAACCCTTGTTAAGGAACTCTGCAAACTAGCACCGTATCTTCGGTATAAGGTGTGCCCTAAGTGTTAGGAGATTTACTCTCCAAAGCACTGACGGGTCGCAGCAAAGAGTCCCTCCCGACTGTTTACCAAAAACACAGCACTCTGCTAACACGTAAGTGGATGTATAGGGTGTGACGCCTGCCCGGTGCTCGAAGGTTAAAAGGATTGCTTAGCTTCGGCGAAGGCATGAATTGAAGCCCGAGTAAACGGCGGCCGTAACTATAACGGTCCTAAGGTAGCGAAATTCCTTGTCGGTTAAATACCGACCTGCATGAATGGCGTAACGAGATGGGAGCTGTCTCAACAAGGGATCCAGTGAAATTGTAGTGGAGGTGAAAATTCCTCCTACCCGCGGAAAGACGGAAAGACCCCGTGCACCTTTACTATAGCTTGACACTGCTATTGGGATATTCATGTGCAGGATAGGTGGGAGCCGTTGAATCCAGGACGCCAGTTCTGGAGGAGGCATCCTTGAGATACCACCCTTGAATATTCTGATAGCTAACTCCGTACGATTATCTCGTGCGAGGACAATGTCTGGTGGGTAGTTTGACTGGGGCGGTCGCCTCCTAAAAAGTAACGGAGGCTTACAAAGTTCGGCTCAGAAGGGTTGGAAATCCTTCGTAGAGTATAATGGCATAAGCCGGACTGACTGTGAGACATACAAGTCGAGCAGAGTCGAAAGACGGTCATAGTGATCCGGTGGTTCTGTGTGGAAGGGCCATCGCTCAAAGGATAAAAGGTACGCCGGGGATAACAGGCTGATCTCCCCCAAGAGCTCACATCGACGGGGAGGTTTGGCACCTCGATGTCGGCTCATCGCATCCTGGGGCTGGAGCAGGTCCCAAGGGTATGGCTGTTCGCCATTTAAAGCGGTACGCGAGCTGGGTTCAGAACGTCGTGAGACAGTTCGGTCCCTATCTTCCGTGGGCGTAGGAACGTTGAGGAGAGCTGACCCTAGTACGAGAGGACCGGGTTGGACGTGCCACTGGTGCACCAGTTGTCCTGCCAAGGGCATAGCTGGGTAGCTACGCACGGATGAGATAACCGCTGAAAGCATCTAAGCGGGAAGCCAACTCCAAGATGAACGTTCCCTGAAGTACGCTTGAAGACTACAAGCTTGATAGGCTGGATGTGTACGCACAGCAATGTGTTTAGCTGACCAGTACTAATAGTACGTTTGTCTTTTTACCAAGTTCTTAAATGAACACAATTGCTTCACTACCTTATTTAGTGTATATATACTAATAAGAGATATGTTAAGAAGTTATTTAGTATGACGGAAACAAGGTTTTAACCTTGCCTTTTAGGCTTTTAAGCCAATTAGCCCAGACTGAAGTCTGGGTTCCGAAGAGTTTGTTGACTTTAACAATTGATATTACTCAACTCTTAACTGATATAAGATCAGATATAAATACATCAGTCAGATGTCTTTATATCTGATCTTGTCTAGGTGGCTATAGAGAGAGGGAAACGCCTGGCCCCATTCCGAACCCAGAAGCTAAGCCTCTCATCGCTGATAATACTGCAGGTTTCACTTGTGGGAATGTAGGTCGCTGCCTAGTTGATCAGATTTTTCTTTCTAACTTTCAATCTTTTTAATCAAACAACTGACTTTTTTACCAAATCTACCTTTTACTAAGTAATTCTATGATATTATTTTATATATAATTTTAGGATGATATATGAAAAAATATATAAAAGATCAAATTAAAAAATCATATGAAACAAAACAGGCTATTTATGAAAATGATGATTTACTTTCTAAGATAGAAAAGGTGGCGTATGAGTGCGTGAATATATACCGTCATGCAAACAAAAAAACAATTCTTGCAGGAAACGGAGGCAGTGCTGCGGATGCACAGCATATTGCTGCGGAACTTGTGGGCAGGTACGGTTTTGACAGACCTTCCATTCCTTCATTGGCGCTTACTACAGATACATCAAATCTTACTGCCATTGGCAACGATTACGGATATGATCAGGTCTTTTCCCGTCAACTTGAAGGAATGGGACAAGAAGGTGATATTTTTATCGGTATTTCAACTTCTGGTAATTCACTTAATATTATTAAGGCATTTGAGTCTGCAAAGAAAAAAAAGATTATGACAGTTGCTCTCACGGGTCGTGATGGTGGTGAAATGGCAAAAATGGCTGATATTGCCCTTATTGTTCCTTCAAATGCAACACCTAGAATTCAGGAAGCTCATATATTGATAGGACATATTCTTTGCGACATCATTGAGAAAGAGATATTTGGTGAGGGTGTTGGCAGATAAGAGATGAAAAAGGCACTTTTTTTAGATAGAGACGGTGTTGTCAATGTTGAAAAAGAGTATCTCTATAAGAGAGAAGATTTTGAATTTATTGATGGTATATTTGATTTGTGTAAACATTATCAGAATTTAGGATATTTGATTATTATTGTAACAAATCAGTCTGGTATAGCGAGAGCATATTATACAGAAGAAGATTTTGAGTTGCTTACAGACTGGATGATACAAGAGTTTAAAAAGAGAAATATTGATATTGCAAAAGTCTATCATTGCCCGCATCATCCGGATATTAATATAAAATGTAGTTGCAGAAAACCTGAACCGGGAATGATTTTGGAAGCACAAAAAGAATTTAATTTGGATTTAACACATTCTTTAATGATTGGTGATAAGGAACGGGATATTGAGGCTGCCATAAATGCCGGTATTTCAGAAACATATTTATTTGATGAAATGAATCAGATCAGAAGTTCCAAAGCAACAAAAACAGTCAGTAAACTTGATGAAATATGGAAATAAAATGCTGATACTCAACAGTGGTGGTACATTTAACAAACGATACAATGAAATAAGCGGAGAACTTGAAGTTCCTTATGACAATGCAGCTATTGAAAGAATTTTATTCAGTGCTCAGGAAGTGTACAATCTTGCAGGAGTCGTTTACAAAGACAGTCTGGAGATGGACAGTAATGACAGACGTATGCTTGCTGATATTATACGGGAATCAACAGAAGATACTTTTGTGATAGTGCATGGCACCGACACTATGGAGCTCAGTGCCGAGTTTTTGGATGAAGTATTTGATGACAGAAAAATCATTATTACGGGCGCTATGAAACCGTTTGAAATTGACAATATTGAAGCATCCTTAAATCTTGGTATGGCTATCGGATATGCAAAAGCGGTAGAAAAAAATGGTGTTTATATATGTATGAGCGGCTTAGTCGAACCTTGGAAAAACATTCAAAAAAATAGAAATATAGGGAAGTTTGAAGTTGTCAGATAAAATAGCCTGTGATCACTGTCATTTAGAATTTTCAAAAGATGTAATGATACAAGAGGATGAACATTACTTTTGCTGTAACGGCTGTCAGGGTGTATTTCATTTACTTTCAGATGAAGGATTGGACGGTTTTTATGATAAGCTGGGCAATAATAAACTTGCACCGCCTTCACAGCAGTACGAAGACTCTTTAAATTTTGATTCGCCGGCATTTTATGAACGCTTTGTTACACTCAATAAAGATGGCTTCTGTGAAGTTTCTTTGGTTATTGAGGGTATTCACTGTGCTGCATGTGTCTGGCTGAACGAAAAAGCTTTGACAAATATGCAAGGTGTTATTGCTACGAACATCAATTATACAAACAACAAAGCAAAGATTGTCTGGGATGATGATACGGTCAAACTCTCCAAAATTATAGATATGATTCGTGCCATCGGATATGATGCATACCCTTATGATGCTTCACTGCAGGAACAAAAAGCAGATAAGGAGCGAAAGGAATATTACACACGGATGGCTGTTGCTGTTTTTGCGACGATGAACATGATGACGATTATGGTTGCGCAGTATGCCGGTTATTTCAGTGGTATATCTGAAAATATCAAACATATACTCAATATCGGAGAGTGGGTTTTAGCAACTCCTGTACTTTTTTACAGTGGATGGCCTTTCATTCGCGGAATGTATTACGGGATGAAGACAAAAACAGTAAATATGGACACACTTGTTGCTACTGGGGCGATACTAACCTATATATACTCTATTTATATTACTGTTACGCGCAGTGGTGAAGCCTATTTTGATTCGGTGACGATGATTATTACTTTTGTACTGGTTGGAAAATTCTTAGAGGTTTTAAGTAAAAAAAGTATTGCCGATACTTTGGATATTATGAATCATCATCTGCCAAATGATGTTAAAGTTGTTGTGGATAAAAAGATTAGTACGAAAAATGTCAATGATGTCATTGTAGGCGAAATTGTTTTGGTAAATTCAGGAGAACGTGTTGCTCTTGACGGTGAGATACAAGAAGGAAGCGGAAATTTTGATGAATCAAGCCTGACCGGTGAGAGTGAGCCTGTTTTTAAAACTGCAGGAGAGAATATCATCAGTGGAACGGTAAGTATTGATGCCGATGTCAAATATAAAGTTACGAGAGATTTTGCACACTCCACAATGAGTAATATTGTAGCCTTGCTGGAAAATGCAATGAATAACAAGCCAAAAATTCAGCAGTTGGCAAACAGGCTGAGTGAATATTTTTCCGAAGTGATACTGGCACTCTCTTTTATAACTTTTATTGGATGGTATCTTTACTCATCCAATTTTGAGCAGTCTTTTATGATCAGTATTGCCGTTATAGTGATAGCCTGTCCCTGTGCCCTTGCTCTGGCGACACCTGTCGCAACACTGGTCGGTCTCTCTATCGCTTCAAAAAGGGGGATACTTTTTAAGGAAGCTGCTCAGCTTGAGACAATGGCAAAGGCAGATGTTTTATTACTTGATAAAACAGGAACGATTACAAAAGGTCGACCTGAGGTTGTCAAAGAGGAGATATTTCTGCCGTTTCACAAGTCTATGCTTTATTCGTTATTGCTTAACTCAAAACACCCTGTTGCCAAAGGTGTGGAAAAATATATTTTTGATGAGGATTTGGATCCCTTAGAACTGGAAAGCTTTCAAAATATACCTTCGCAGGGTTTGAGCGCGATGTATGACGGTAAGATGCTTGCAGGCGGGAACGCGAAACTCATGCAAACCATAGGGATTGACGTCTGTAGTTCAAGCCAAAACAGTGAATTTTATTTTGCGTACGGCGGAGAACTTTTGGCTAAATATGAACTTTTTGACATACCGCGTGAGGATGCAAAAGAGGCTATAGCCAAAATTAGAAAAATGGGTATAGAGATAATTATGCTCACAGGAGACCATGAAGAGAGTGCCAAAAAAGTAGCGCAACTCGTTGGAATTGAACAGTACAAATATGAACTGACACCTCAGGACAAAGCCGTATTTATAGAAAACCTGCATGAAGATGCCAAAGTAACCGTTATGGCCGGGGACGGGGTGAATGATATTTTAGCCTTGGCAGGTTCAGATATTGCAATAGCAATGGGCAACGGAAGTGATATTGCCATAGAGGTGAGTGATGTAGTGCTTTTAAATGATACATTCAGTTCACTTTATGACAGTTTTAAAATCTCTAAAAAAACATTTACAATGATAAAAGAGAATCTTGCACTCTCTTTTATTTATAACGCTATTACAATTCCGTTGGCAATGGCAGGATATATTATTCCTCTTATTGCCGCAATTTCTATGAGTATCAGCTCATTAATAGTAGTAGGAAATTCAATGAGAATCAAATTTGGGTATAAGGATTAGAGTATGAGCAGTTGGGTAATAGGTATGATGCTTGGAGTGTCTATTTTTTTAGGAAGCATAGCTGTTGTGGCTTTGATATGGGCGATAAAGAAAGGGCAGTTTGATGATTCGGAACATTTTTTAAATGCGGTAAAATTTGACGGAACAGATGATTTAAATGATGCTTATGAAAAAGAGCAAAGAGTAAAAGAGTTAAAAGATAAAAAGAAAGAAAGTCTGCGAAAGAAAGATTACAGACCTGAATGACGGTAAGAATGAGTTACCTAAAAAGGTAACTCTAAAAATACTATTTACCGATTGTTTGAGCAAAAGCTTCTAAATCAGCGTCAGAATAACGAGCAACCTGCCCTTTCATGATACCTTTCATTGGTCCGCCGAAAGTTCCAGCTTTATACCCTTTAAGAGCCTCAGCAATTTCAGCGTGAGTCATGTTAGCAACAACTTTAGATTTACCCATTGCTTTCTTTTCCCAGTTAGCACCATGACATGCAGCACAAGCTTTCCCGTTTACTGCAGCAGATGCAGCTGTAACTAATGCTAATGTAGCGATTGAAGCGATTACGATTTTTTTCATTTTGTTTCCTTAATTTCGAATTCAATTTATATTATAATGGGTAAAGTCTTAAATACTTGTTAATGAATTAAAAGGTATCATTTTATTAAAATTTATTTAGACGGATGGGAAGATGCGATACATAGAAGATGACTTAAAAGACAAAACAATACTTATTACAGGCGGTGCGGGATTTATCGGTTCAAATTTAGCATTTTATTTTCAAGAAAACCATCCGGATGCCAAAATTGTGGTACTTGACAGTTTTCGAAGTACAGAGACACTGAGTAACGGAAATTTAAAAAGTTTCGGACATTTTAAAAATCTCATAGGCTTTAACGGTGAAATTATCAGCGGTGATATTAACGATAAAGATTTACTGCTTGACTTGGAAGTAAATTATGACTTTGATTATATTTTCCATGAAGCGGCCATTTCTGATACAACGGCACAGGAACAGGATTTGATGATAAAAACAAATGTCAATGCCTATAAAGATCTGCTTGACCTGGCTGTGGCACATAATGCCAGTATGATATATGCATCTTCTGCCGCAACATACGGAAATGCTGAGTCTCCGCAGCGAGTTGGGCGAGAGGCACCAAACAATGTGTACGGTTTTTCAAAACTCTCTATGGATCATTTAAGCCGCGAGTATATGAAAGAGTGCGATATCAATATAGTAGGGCTTCGTTATTTTAATGTGTACGGTGCGCGTGAATATTTTAAAAACACAACGGCTTCAATGGTGTTGCAGTTTGGACATCAGATACTTGCAGGAAAAAATCCCCGTCTTTTTGAAGGCAGCGATAAAATTCTTCGAGATTTTATCTATATAGAAGATATTATACAGGCCAATATAAAAGCAATGCAGCCAAATACAAGCGGTATATACAATGTCGGAACAGGAAAGGCGAGAAGTTTTCAGGATATTGTTGATATTTTGCAAAAAGAGCTGGGTACCTCTTTGGAATGCGAATATATTCCAAACCCGTATATCGGTTCGTACCAGTTTCATACAGAAGCAGATATAGCAACAACGAAAGAGGCTTTGGGCTATACACCGGCTTATGAGATGGAAGAGGGCATAAAAGCTTATGTGCCGGAAATTAAACGTATATATGAGACAGAAGTAAAATAGATGCAGGTATTTAAAGAGGCAAAACCAAACATTTTGGTTCTGGGCGATTTGATGATTGACCACTACCTTTGGGGGAGTTGTGAACGAATCTCTCCTGAAGCACCTGTGCAGGTTGTGGATATCAATAAAGAAACGACAGTTTTAGGCGGTGCGGGAAATGTGGTTAACAATCTAAAAGCTTTGGGTGCAAATGTCAGTGTCAGCAGTGTGATGGGTGATGATGACAATGGTAAAGAACTTGTGAAAATGTTGCATGCTATTAATGTCAATACGCAAAATTTAATTATAGAGAAGAACAGAAAAACATCAAAAAAGAGTCGTGTTATTGCCGTTTCCCAACAAATTCTCAGATATGACAAAGAGAGTAAAAATGACATACTTCCAAGAAGTGTACAAAAGATTTTAGATTCCCTTGCAAAAAGTATTGATACTTATGATGCAGTGATTTTGTCCGACTACGGCAAAGGTGTGTTGACACAGGAACTTTCACAGGGCATCATCAAACTTGCAAAAAAACATAATGTAAAAGTCTTGGTTGATCCAAAAGGAAAAGATTTTTCAAAATATCGTGGAGCTTATCTGCTGACACCAAATAAAAAAGAAGCGGTTTTGGCAACAGGTATTGATATAAATGATGAAGCATCTTTAAAAAAAGCACTCTTGAAACTGAAAAATGAGTGTGATTTGGATGTTTCTTTGATAACACTTTCAGAAGAGGGAATAGCAACATATGAAGAGGAAGTAAAAATTTTTCCTACCGTTGCCAAAGAAGTATTTGATGTAACAGGTGCGGGTGATACGGTGATAGCCTCTATTGCATTTGCTTTAAGTGTCGGCAAAAGTCTTGAAGAGACAGCAGCATTTGCAAATCTTGCAGCAGGTGTCGTGGTTGGCAAAATAGGCTCGGCTACAGTAACCATTGATGAGATAGAAGATTATGAGGCTTCTTTGCATAAAAGTACCTCGGATGCGCATATTAAAAATTTTGAAGAGATCGATGCCATTGTGCAAAGATACAAAAAAAGCGGTAAAAAAATAGTCTTTACAAATGGCTGTTTTGATATCTTGCATGTAGGGCATGTAAAGTATTTGCAAATTGCCAAAAGTTTTGGGGATGTTTTGATTGTCGGGCTTAATTCTGATGCCTCGGTTTCTCGTCTCAAAGGTCCGAGCCGTCCTGTAAATCCTGCGGAGGACAGAGCCTATTTGCTGGCTGCACTTGAAGCGGTCGATTTTGTCGTGCCTTTTGAAGCAGATACACCCTATGAACTGATTAAAATGATAGAGCCGGATGTGCTTGTAAAAGGAGGGGATTATGCAGGAAAAGAGGTTATAGGTACGGAATTTGCTGGTGAGTTACGACTGGTTGATTTTGTCGATGGCAAAAGTACAACAAAAACAATAGAAAAAATACAAGGAAAAATATGTTAAAAAAAATCACTTTAATGGCAGTTTCGGCTGTGGCTGTATTTGCAATGAACAGTGCAAGTATCAATATAAACAATGAAGATTTAGAATTAAATGCAAATCTTGATGTTGGACAGTTTAATGAGAATGTTGAACCGGAAACAATGTTTGTGGGAGTTCGATTTTTAGATGCTGATAATGCAAATCGTGTAAACAATGAAGCACTGTATGAAGTTAGTTTTTTAATGAAAAAAGAGGTGGGTGAGAGTGACCTGTCTGTTGGTTTGGGTATTAAAGCGAACTATACAAAGGATTACAGAGCTTTGCCTTTGGGAATTGTATTTGAGTATGCTTTACCTTCGGCAACAGTCGTCCCTATGGCTTTACACGCAGATGTTTATTATGCGCCAAAAGTTTTAAGCTTTGACAAAGCAAATAAATATTTTGAATACAGAGTGGAATGTGATGCCGAGGTTATCGATCATGGTCATGTTGTGCTTGGATACCGGCACATCAGAACTGATTATGATGATCTAAGAGGAAATTTCACATACAATGCATCAGGATATATAGGGTTTAAATTTGAATTTTAAACTGCTGACTGTTTTACAGCTTCTATAACCTCAGAAGCTGTAATGCCTTTCATGCAGTCGTGATGCTTAAGTGGGCATTCCCGCTTCATACACGGACTGCAATCGAGTTCATGCCGTACGATGATACTCTTTTCATTTTTCCACTGCGAAGTCTCTTTATATCTTGTCGGTCCAAAGATAGCTACTGTGGGTACTTGATACGCGGCAGCTACATGCATAGGTCCACTGTCGTTGGTAATAAAAAGAGAACAGCCGCCGATATTTGCACACAACTCCTCTATATTTGTTTTTCCGGCTAAATTTATATAGTTGTTTACATGTAAAGCTTTGAGATTATCTTCTATCTCTTGTGCCATTTCGACCTCATTGGGCCCGCCGAATATTATAATGTCATACTGTTTGCTAAAATAAGCCGCAACTTTGGCAAAACGTTCGGGGTACCATCTTTTTGCACTGCCGTAGGTTGCACCGGCATTGATACCAAGTGTCGGTTTTTCAAAACTTTTTGCCTTTATATATAGTTTGAGCGGTGGAATTTCCTGGGTAAAATCATCTACATTGACCATGGCAATTTGTGTGTACTGCTCTACCAAGTGTTGGTTTGTTCTGATCTTCGGTGTGTGTGAAAGAAGCAGTCTTGAATGCCACGAAGCCCTTGCACAGCAGATGACGGTGTTTGTAAAACGCAGTAACAGTGTAGAATGGATTTGATCCCGAAAGCTGACTGCCAGATGAAAAGTTCCCAGCTCTTTTGCCAGTCTGTAGGTTGCCACAAGACGCGAAGATGCTTTTTTTGTCTCATCAACAATGGCACGTTCACATAAAGGGTGGTGTTTGAGTGCTTCTATGCTGACATAACTGCCGACAAAAGTAAACTGTGCATTGGGATATTTTAAAGCCAAAAGTTCTATGGCCGGAGTTGCCATGATGGCATCACCCAGCCAGTTTGGCAAAATGATTAAAATTTTCATATTAGATGCGCTCACTTGCATTGACCTGTTTTCCTACCTCTTTTGTAATGAAAATATACAAAGGAGAAGAGCCGACAGTCAAGGTTTCATCTTCTATTTTTTCACCGGTTTTGGAGTAAACATCAAAAAAGTCTTGATTTTGGAGGGTTGTTTCTTTGAGTGACCAGTGGATTTGAAGTATCTTGTCATTGACAAGTACCTGCATTGTGTAGTAGCCTCGTTTAATATCCATGCGTAAAAACTGCGCATTTTCAAGTGTTTGAAGCATGTACATGTAAGTATAAAAAGCTTCTCTTTTTTTAATCCCTTCTCTGTTGTCAACCAGACCGTAGCCGGGAGCTATGAGCTGATGCCAGGAGACGGAATCGACCTGCTGGGAAGCAAAAGTCAAAAGATAGTAGCGCAGCATATAATCAGCATAGAGTGCTTCACTGACACATTCATACTCACTTGTCGGTGCATAAGGTGCCGTATTTGAGAGAGGCCAGTTCACTTCGGTTACATGTAACTCCTGCTTTGTTTTTAAAGAGAGCCACACCAGAGTGCTCAGCAGGGCAATTTTATCGCTTAGGGTAAATCCGAGCTGTGTATTTTCAGGAGCACCACGTCTGTCAACATATAAAAGTGCCGCAATGCCGTCATATCTGCATTTGCAAAAGTTAAAAAGAGTGTGTACAGTAAAGTAAAATTCAAAATCTATAACACCGCTGCCAAGAAGCCGAATGTCGGGAAATTCCTTTTTTTTCAAATCATATGCAACTTTATAAAAATCAAGATATTCGCGTACGGAGAAAAATCCCCACTTTGCACGGTTGAGTGTTGAACCGATTTCATAGCGTGTTACAGAGGTGCCCAAGCTTGTAAAGATTACATGTAAATTATTTTTAAGGAGTTGTAAATCTTCTATATGTTCACGGTCCTGCAGGATTTTAAGTATAATCTGCTTATTGCTGTTTTGCTTGATAAATGCTGCAAGTTCATTGAGTCGGTCCATCTCCCAAAGTTTAAAACGGACAAGAATGCTTTTTACTTTCAACTCTTCAAGCATTGCCTGTGTCTCTTGAGTGTTTCTCTGCCAGTCGACACCTAAAGAAAAAAAGTTTGCTGTATTAACCTCTTTTCTTTTGACAAAGGGCATCATTAAAATACTCAAGGGAAGAATAATCAAAGAAGAGACAAATGTGAAAAGCAAAGAAAATTTCTCTTTTTTACGCATAAACTTTTTGTATCTCTTGTCTTGCAGCGGTGCCGGTTGGTCGGAATAATCATCCCAGGTAAAAGGTTTTTTCATAAGTAGGATTATATCCTTTTTAGGATAAAATACATAAAAACTGAGACAGATTATAAAAATTATGTAGTTTTTTTGGAACCTGGATTTTAACCTGGGCTGATTTGCTTATATGCCTAAAAGACGAAGCTAAAGCATCGTTTCCGAAAAAAATAAAAATTAGTTTTGAATTCTTTTGTTAGGATAATACGGAATGAGAATATTGGTCGTGCGTACAGACAAGCTAGGCGATTTTATAACAGCGTTGCCGGCAATGTATCTCCTTAAACAGCATAATCCTAAAAATAAAATCATAGCACTTGTCGCTCCTGTGAACAAAGCTTTGGCACTTACATGTAACTTTATAGATGAGGTTATTGTAGATGATGGAAAAAGCTCTGTTTTTTCACTTGCCAAAAAGCTCAAACATTCAGATATTGATGCATCAGTCACGCTTTTTTCAAATACAAGAGTGGCACTTGCACAGTTTTTAGCAGGCATACCAACAAGAATTGCTCCCGCAACAAAAATAGCGCAGATCTTTTATAACAAACGAATAAAACAGAGACGCAGTGAAGTTAAAATGGCTGAGTTTGAATACAATCTTGCACTGACACAAACTCTTTTTCCGGATATTAAACTGCAATATCCAAAACCACTGCTTCAGTTTGATAATGCCCAAAAGGAGTATGAAAAGTTTTGCCAAAAGTATAATATAACAAAAGATGTTATAGCTTTTCATGTAGGTTTTGGCGGTTCTTCGGATGCCAACTGGAATTTGGATGAGTATGAAATACTGATTCGTGAAACCTTACATGTAAACAGGTATAGTGTAGTACTAACTTTTGGTCCGGATGAAAAAAGCCTGGAAGAAGAGATGCAAAAGCGTCTGCAAGATACTGATGCTGTTTTTTATCTCTCAAATGACGGCATAGTAAATTTTGCAAGACTTATCAGCAGTTTTAAACTTTTTATCTCTACTTCTACAGGTACCTATCATTTGGCATCTTTAGTAGGAACCCCGACGATGACATTTTTTGGTGACTCAAAGTTTGCAAGTGCGCAGAGATGGAAAGCCGTTGGGGATGAAAAACTGCAAACACATTATATGTTGCCGAGTGATAAAGCCAAGCGTGCAGAGATGTTTGAAGCAGTGAAACATGATTTGCTAAACGTATAAAAATATTCAGGCATACACCAGCCGGCACTGCAGTACCGGTTCCGAGAAATATTTTGGAATCGGTACTTTAGTGCCGACCGGGTTTTTTGTTTTTTTGTTCTTTATTGAGTTCATAGAGTTTGATATATTTATAAAAATTCGTCACCATATGCGAATAGGCGATGACAAGTCCCACATAGCCGTCTCGAAATCCCTGTTTGAAAAAATAGGTTTTAATGAAAGAATAGGCTCCGTTAAAGAAAGCTTTTGCCGGAGAGGAATATTTTTTTCCTGCATTGTTTTTTGCAAAAAGAGTGGAGTAGGTGTTGGCTTTGTTTATAAACTGCTCTATGCTCTGGTAGCTGTAATGCAGTACGTTGCCGTCTAAAATCTCTGTATGCAAACCCTCTGTGATGATGTCTTCATGGACATCATTGTCATTATACTTTGTGACGGTTCTATTGTAGAGGCGTTTGATTTTTTGATTGTTCCAGCCACAGTGTTTGACTTCTATATTTTTGTAAAAAGCTCGAAAATTTAGAATATAGACAGTGTGCGCATCAAGCTTTTTTTGTTGCAGTGTCTTTTTCAAAGTATCATCGATGACTTCATCGCTGTCGATGATGAGAATCCAATCATTTTTGGCAAAACCTGCCGCTCTGTTTTTACTCCAGCCAAAACCTTTAAATTCGCCTTGGACTAAGTTTACATTTGAAAACTGTTTTGCAATCTCCATTGTTTTGTCAGTAGAACCGTTGTCATACACCACAACATCTTCAAATTCGCGCAGAGATTGGAGTGTTTTTTGTATAGTTGCTTCGTTGTTTTTTGCTAATACGACAGCAGAGATATTACCAATCAATTTCTTTTCCTTTGAGTCGTTTTTTGAAGTTTTTTCGTCTTTTGTTTTGAACAGAATACTCTATAACCTTTTGTACAAAATCTTCTTTGACTTTGCGGTGTTGCATATACTCCTGCGCAATGATCTGTAAATCTGCATTGCTTGCCCAGAGTTTTGCAAAGCTTTTTGCTCTTTTATTTTCATTTAGGGAACAAAAATCCATGCGGTTAACATCTACTATTTTAAATATATAGTTTTCAGCTTCTTGTTTGATCAAAATATTTCCCGGAGAATAGTCATTGTGAAATATACCGGCATTATGCAGTTGCAGACTGAAGCGGGCAAAGGCTTTTAGAATTTTTTCTCTTTTTGGAAAATTTTTATCGAGTAAAGGTTCTCGGATTGTAAAATCATAATCAAATTTTTTTGCCACAAAATAACTCTCAGCCAGAAGTCCCTGTCTGTAAAACTCAATATACCCAATAGGTTCAGGTGCAAAATTGCCTACTTTTATGGAGTTGTCATACGATTTTTTTGCTTTTGAATCCCGAAAACAGGTATAAAAAATGCGACGAAAGAAGTTTGGAATTTTAAAAGATTTGACAACAGTCTGTATCTCTTTGTAAGAAATTATTTTTAGTTCATTGCGGGCTTTGTGAATAGAGTTTTTGTTATCCCTGAAATATTTTTGCATGTGCAGCAAAAAATCTTTAAACTCATTTTCAAAAGACGGATTTAGTTTGTATTTCATAGAACTCTCATAAATAATTTTGTATAATAAAAATAATTATACAAAAAAAGGCATTAGCTTGAAGTTAAATTTTAGAAGAGGCAGTGCGTTTGCATCTCAAAAAGCACGAGAATATTTAAAAGACAAAAAACCGCAAGATATAAAAAGTATAACAGTTATCCGTCATGCGGCTATCGGCGATTTTATGAACATACGTCCTTTTTTGATAGAACTTCGTAAATTTTTCCCCAATGCAAAAATTACTTTAAGTGTTGTAAAACATTATATGTACGGTATTCCAGAGGATCTGACAGATGCATTACATGTAATGAGCAGATATAAAGAAGACGGTTCAAAAACAGGACTTCTTACGCGGATAAAAGAGGCAAAAGAACTGCCTCCTCAGGATATTATATTTGATTTGACAGACAGTACTTTGAGCCTTTTACTGGTTTTTTTGTCTCAGGCAAAATTAAAAATAGGTTACCCGTATAGAACTATCAGAAGAATGTTTTTTGATATAGCGACACTCAGAAGTGATTTTGTTGTGGAGGCTGTTTCTGTGGAACATATGCTCAATATTTTAGGGGCAAAAACAGAGTTTCCGCTTCATTACGGATTGGAAAAACTATACCCGAAAACAGAGGATCTCAAACAAATTGTTTATTTTGCCGGTGCTTCGACAAAAAGCAAGTGTTGGGAGGAAGATAAGTTTCGGGAGTTAATTGCAAAGATGTCCCAAAACTATCAGGATTATGATCATGTTATTCTTCAAGGTATCGGCAAAGATGAAAAATTTTATGAAATTTACGAACCGCTCAAAGAGAGAAAAAACATAAAACTTCAAGAAGTTATGCCCATAGAAGAAGTAATGCACTTTTTGGCAAACAGTCGATGCCTTGTTTCTAATGACACCGGTGTGCGAAATATGGGCATTGCATTGGAGATTCCGACAGTAGGCATCTTTTTTCATATACCGCCGTTTCGGTATTGGCCACGCGAAGAGAAGCATGACTGTGTTTTTAATGTTGAATATACCTCACCGGAAGTTGCGGATGTATTCGCCGTTACAAAACAACTCATAGACAAACTGTATGAAAAATAAAAATATTTTGGAATTGTGTCTGGCACACGGACTGGGTGGGCTTGAGATGTTTGTGGCAAGTTGTTATGAAGAGTTTTCTAAAAAGACTACATGTAAAGTGGTTGTAGCACCGCAAAGCAAACTTGATGACTATCTTGATATCAATGACAAATTTTATCTTAAACGAAATAAATTTTTTCCATTTATACCGGCTTTGCAACTGGCTAAATATATAGATGAAAATGACATTGATATAGTACATTTTCACTGGAGTAAAGATATCGTAACGGCTGTTTTGGCTAAAGTACTGAGCAGAAAAAAACCAAAGCTGGTGCAGAGCCGACATATGGGAATGACCCGTTTTAAAGATGATTTTTACCATAAATGGCTTTATAAAAATATTGATATGATACATGCAGTAACCCTGCAGGTGAAAAAACAGCTTGAAAAGTTCATTCCTGCAGAAGTAAGACCACAACTTGAAATGGTCTATCTTGGCGTAAAAACTCCGGAGACAGATGCAGATAAAGTGGCGAAATTGCGACAAAAATATCAACTTAAAGATGCTTTTGTTGTCGGAATTGTCGGCAGAATAGAAGAAGGCAAAGGACAGTATAAAGTTTTAGAAGCTGTCGTTGGTTTAAAAGATGCAAATCTAAAAGCAGTTGTTGTGGGAGCTTTTATGGATGATAATTATGCACAGGAACTGCAGGCGTATGTAAAAAAGCTGGGTATAGAACAACAAGTGATTTTTACCGGTTTTACAAAAGATGTGAATGAGCATATGCAACTTTTTGACGTGAATGTGCTTGCCACAGAAAACGAAACCTTTGGACTTGTAGTCATTGAAGCGATGGCAAACAGAATTCCGGTCATAGCTACATGCAAAGGGGGGCCATTGGAAATTATAGATGAGGGTGTGGATGGACTGCTGTTTGACGGAAGTGTAGATGACTTGGGAGAGAAAATCCGATTTTTATATAATGATTTACATGTGAAGGAAGGAATTGCTCAAGCAGCTTTTAAAAAAGTAAAAGAAAAGTTTGATTATACTGCACAGCTTGAGAAACTCTACAGAGTAATAAGATGAAAAAATTTACACTCCTTCAGAAGCTCCGCAATAAAATAAGAATCAAAGGCAGCGTCGTTTTGTCGCTTTCAAAAAACGCAAAAATTACCAACTGTGATATTTCCATAAAAGGAAAAAATAACAGCCTGACTATTGAAGACGGTGTAACGATACGATACACACAGATAGAAATTTTAGGAGACAACTGTTCCATACATATAGGTAAAAATACTATTGTGGGTCACGGTTGCTATCTCTCAGCAAAAGAGGGCAAAAAATTAATTATTCAGGATGAGTGTATGTTGTCTAGAAATGTGAAAATTATGACTTCAGACGGGCATTTTATTTATGTAGACACTGCTGTTATCAATGAAGGGAAAGACATTGCAATAGGCAAACACGTCTGGCTTGCTGATAACGTTACTGTTTTAAAAGGAGTAGATATAGGGGACGGAAGTGTGTTAGGCATCAATGCTACTGTGACAAAAAATATTCCTGCTTTTTCTATCGCTGTTGGCAATCCGGCTGTTGTTGTGAAAAAAGGTATCACGAACTGGATGCATTAATGATTCCAACTTATATTTTCTTTTAAAATTTCAGCAGGATTGCCTGCAATAATACTTTTTTTCGTAGTGAAAGATTTTGTAATTGTTGTATTTGCACCGACAATACAGCCATCCGGAATTACAGACCCTTTGAGTATAAAACTTCTCGCCCCTATCCAGACATTATTGCCAATAGTGATTTTTTTATCTTGATTGATAACAGTATGCTGCGCATTATAAATAGCATGCTGGTCGGTATCCATAAGGATACTTTGCCACGCTATCATAGTGTTGTTCCCGATTTCAATCTCTTTTGCACAGATTATGGTGGCGTCACCGGTGATATCGAACCTGTCTCCTAAAGTAAGGTTTCCGCTGACCATTATTTTTGCACCTACGCCAATTTTTGTTTTGCCCTGAAAATGAATCTTTCCTGTAATTTTTAAAATAGTGCGTTCATAAGCATAGTCCATCATATCTGTCCCACCAAAACCTATGCGAACAATGCCGGTTTTTACTTTGGAAAGTTGCACTTTTCCAGATAACGAACGCAGTTTTGTTTTACGGGAAACTATTATAGGCAGAAGAACTGCCTGTGAAAGTGGCAAAAGTCTCAGGTTGACATAAATACTTTTTGGAAGTCCTGCAGTATATCGTATGAGTTTTACTATTTTGTCAATGTTCATGATTTTGTAAGCACCTCTTTATTTATCTGAAAAGTGTACACAAATAAAATTAAAAAAGGTATAATTAGTGTATGAAAAATAGTAATCCTTTTTTATCCATAGTCGTTCCCTGTTATAATGAAGAAGATGTTATAGATGTATTTCTGAACAAAATTTTCTCTGTTTTGGCGTACACCGGTGAAGATTTTGAAATAGTCTTTGTAAATGACGGGAGTCGTGACAGTACTTTGTCTGTGCTCAAAGAAAAATCCAAAGAGTATGACAATGTACGAGTAATAAATCTCTCAAGAAACTTTGGCAAAGAGGCGGCACTTACAGCCGGGATTGATGCATCCAAAGGGGAAGTTGTCGTTCCTATAGACGTTGATTTACAAGATCCGCCTGAGTTGATACTTGATTTTATCAAAAAATACAAAGAAGGCTATGATGTGGTCGTTGGTAAGCGTGTCGATCGTACAACAGACAGTGTTGCCAAACGTATCAGTGCCGAATTTTTTTACAAAATTCATAATAAAATTTCAGATATTGAGATTCCTCATAATGTCGGTGATTACAGATTAATGTCACGACGGGTGGTTGAAGAACTGAAAAAACTGCCTGAGAGTCAGCGTTTTATGAAAGGGCTTTTTGCCTGGCTTGGGTTTAAAACGGCGGTTGTTGAGTACAAAAGAGATGCGCGTATTGCCGGAGACAGCAGTTTTAACGGCTGGAAGTTGTGGAACTTCGCGCTTGACGGTATCACGAGTTTTTCAACGGCACCGCTTCGTGTGTGGCTATATATAGGTTTGGGGCTTGCTTTTATCTCTTTTATTTACGGTTCATGGATTATCTTAAAAACGCTTTTGTTTGGCGCAGATACTCCCGGGTATGCTTCTATGATTACGGTTGTACTCTTTTTAGGCGGTATTCAACTGATGGGCATAGGCATACTCGGCGAATATATCGGCAGAATTTATGTAGAATCAAAAAACCGACCGATTTATATAGTAGAAGATGAATATTAAAAGTCATATACTTCAGTTGGCAAAATACGGCTTTTTTGGAGTCATAGCAACGCTTGTGCATCTTTTGACTGCCTGGGCAATTATTTACTTTTTTGCGGCCTCTGTTTTTGTTGCCAATACTTTAGCATTTTTTACGGCGTTTGTCTTTTCTTATGTTTTTCAAACGCTCTATGTATTTCACAGCACTTTTCATATAAAAAAGTTCATGAAATTTTTTTTGGTGCAGTACGGAACTTTTCTGTTTTCTTATCTGCTTTCTGATATTTTTCCGATTCAAAACAGCTATTTGCACACACTGGTGATAGTTGCTATAATGCCGCTTATTACATTTGTTATTCATAAGTTTTGGACATTTAAATAATTTTTTTGTCAATGCCATTAAGTTAAGAAAATTAATGCTTTTTCGGAACCGGTACTTCAGTGCCGTCTGATGCAATAGTCTTTCCACTCTCAGTCGGTACTAAAGTCATAAGTATCTACACAACTCAAAAAAGCAAAGAAAGCGGAATAGATATTGCATAAGATTTTAAAAAACAAGAGAGTTTATGCAATGGAAGAGCGTTTAAAAAAAAAGATATATGAGACTGGTAAAAAGTCATATGAATCATAAACAACACAGTACCAATGGATTAAACCTGCTACAAAAGACTGAAGGATTTTCACAAGCACAAAGTGCTTGGAGATTTTACAATAATGAGCATGTAGATATAGAGTCACTCAATGAGCCAATGCTTACAAGAGGGATTAAAACTATTAATAAAAGCAGTGATGAATATATACTTGTAGCCCATGACTGGTCACTCATAAATTATAAAAACCATACGGCAAAAACAGATTGTATACGAAAACGCAGAAGCAATGTAAATAATGCTTCATCAAGAGGATATGAGTTGCAAAGTTCCCTTGCAATTGAGAGCAGCAGCGGCAAACCAATCCTTCCCTTGGTACAGAACCTAAAGACACAAGATAAAGTGCTCTCAAGCTATAATCCTACAATGAAGAGTCATCTTACCCATCTCGGTGAATTAACACAAAGAATAGCTTATATCAATCAATCCCTCAACATACAAAAGAAAATTGTACATGTAATTGACAGAGAAGCAGACAGTGCGGGGTTTTTCAGAGGACTGCAAAAAGAGGATTTATATATAGTACGAGCATTAGACAATGTCAAAGTCAGGTATGAAGATGAAGATATTACCCAAAAAGAGTTGTCCAAAAAAATGGATAAAGGCAAATATGTAAAAACTATACAGTATCAAAATAAAAAAGTAAAAATTTATGTTAATACGGTAGATATACTTATAACAAGAGACAGCTATCAAAAGACAGATACGCCACAAGGTAAAACAATAAAACAAAAAGTAAAAGGCAAGCCAATAAAAAACAGATTTATAGTCCAAAGACTCATAGATGAGAAGAACAATACAGTTGCTACCTGGCTTCTGTTAAGCAATCTTCCAAAAGATGTTGATATAACAAGGATAGGATTGTGGTATTATTACAGATGGAATATAGAAACGTATTTTAAACTGTTAAAAAGCTCAGGGTTTAATTTGGAAAAATGGCAGCAAGAGAGTGCACAGGCTATATTTAAACGCTTGTTTGTTGCCTCTTATGCCTGTTTGCTTGTATGGGAAATTGAACATACAAATAGTAAAAACATGCTGGCAATTAGAAAGTTTTTAGTTCGATTAAGCGGGAGATTGGTAGCAAGAAAGAAGATATCTACCTCTCCGGCTCTGTTAGCAGGTTTATGGAACTTCTTCTCTGCTATGGATATGCTTGAACTTTATGATATTGAAGAACTCCATAGCATTAAAAAAGAACTCAATGACTTTATGCAGATGGAGTTTTAAGTTGTGTAGATACTTATGACTAAAGTACCGATTCCGATTAAATGGCTTTGTGCTCTTTTCAAGTTTAAAGTTTAGGTTCCAAATATTTAAAAAAGGAAGTTGATTTGTTTTTAGAAAAAAGATTTAAAATTATTCAGATAAGTTTACTTGTTTTGGGTCTGTTTTTGGCATGGTTTTATGCACAGCACCAAATACTTACGGGTGATCAAACGCAAATGCTTTACAAGGGTTATATGGGGGCATATAATCATGTCTGGATTAACTACGGCAATGCGGCAAGTGCGGTCGGTAATGTACCGGGAAGTATGATTTCGTATGTGGTAGCACTGCCTGTGATGCTTTATGATTCTCCGATGTCACCGATGCTTTTTTTGATATTTTTGCATCTTGCTTCTTATTTTCTCTTGGACAGTGTGCTCAAAGATATATACAAAACAGATGTTCGTTTGATCTTTTTGGTGCTGTACTGGCTCAATCCCTGGTTTTTATTTGAAAACATTTTATACAATCCGTCATATCTTTTTTTCTTTTCTGCCCTGCATATTTGGACTGCCTACAAACAGCGTGAGAAAAGTTCTTTTGTTTATTCTTTTTTACATGTAACAGCTATAGGGTTGGCGTTGCAGTTTCATTATTCGTGGATTATACTTGCGCTTATTTCACTCTATCTGCTTTATAGAAACATGGTAAAAGTAAATTGGTACGGCGTGTTGTTTGGAACGCTTGTTATTGGTATCTCTTTGGTGCCTTATTTGCTGACCGTGATGCAAAACAGTGCAATAATCCATCATGCTGATGATACGGGACGGTATATAGGCTGGGGCGGTGTGCATGTCTATCCTGTCCTGAAGTCATTTCTTTACTGGTTGCGCTATGGTTCTTTTTTCTTTCCAAACAAGCTCATTGCCAGTGCACATTTTGACTGGCTGGGGGCTTCGCATTTTGTGCAGATGATTTTTGTGTATGGGTATAAAGCACTTGTTTTTTCAGTAGGTGCTTTTACAATTTACATATCTTACAAAGCAAACAGATATTTTTATACACTTATCAAAGGAAAATTATTTACAAGACATCAACCCATAGAAACAAAACAGGAATGGCTGCTTCTGTATGTGTTTGGTGCACTTGTCGGGGTGTTTGTCAGTTCTGTTTTGTCGCCGATTATTTTTAGCTACTGGCACCTTATCATTGTTTTTCCTTTTGCCATTCTTCCTGTTGTGATTTATCTTAAAGAATATGGACAAAAGTATATGACAAAAATATTAATTTTTATCGTGTTGTATTTTACTTTTATCAATATAATGGGTGCGTTAGACAGTCGAAAATACTCTATCAATACCAATTACATCCAAGATACTGAAGCGTATATCAAAAAGAGTGTCATTCAATAGGTGTTGGCTTTAAATATAAAATGAAAATTAGATTTCATTCGAAACTCACATGCTTTTATGAGTTCTTCAACACTTTTTGGAGATAATCCAATGAATTATTGACAGAGGGAAGCAACAGATGGAATTAGACTTCGCAAAATTTACAAAATACTCCAAGCCGGGACCAAGATATACCTCGTATCCTACAGCGTTGGAATTTAATGATGCCTTTGGTTATGACGAATATATAAAAAAACTGCAAACACAGGACTCTTCTCGTCCTTTGAGCCTTTATTTTCATTTACCGTTTTGTAAAAATGCCTGTTATTTTTGTGGGTGTAATGTTGTTTTTACCTCAAAAGAAGATAAAATGATTCGGTATATGGAGTATCTCAAGCGTGAACTGAAAATTCTCTCAGAGCATTTGGATTGTAAGCGAGACGTGATTCAAATGCATTTTGGCGGAGGTACGCCTACTTTTTTTTCTGCTGCACAACTAGATGAAATCATAACTGAAATCAAGTCCTATTTTCCGAATTTTGTCGCAGATGCAGAGATTTCCTGTGAAATAGACCCGCGCCATATCAATGAAGAGCAAATGCGTGTGATGAGTGAACACGGATTTAACCGTGTAAGTTTTGGTATTCAGGATTTCAATGAAAAAGTGCAAGTTGCTGTGCATCGCGTCCAGCCGTACAATATCACAAAAGATGCAATGGATCTGGCACGCAAATACAATATGGACTCAGTCAATGTTGACTTGATTTACGGGCTGCCTTTTCAAACACTTGATACATTCAAAGAGACGCTTTCGTTGGCATTGACGTTAAATCCTGACAGGTTTGCGGTATTTAACTATGCACATGTGCCATGGCTGAAAAAGACAATGCGCAAGATAGATGAAACAACACTGCCGCGTCCTGATGAAAAACTGCAGATTATGCAGTACACAATTGACTTTTTAACAAACAACGGGTATAAAATGATAGGTATGGATCATTTTGCGAAACCAGAAGATGAACTTTTTAAAGCCATAGACAAGGGTGAGTTGCATAGAAACTTTCAAGGCTATACCACCAAAGGCGGAGCAGACTTGATCGGAGTAGGACTAACTTCCATCGGAGAAGGGGTTGATTACTATGCTCAGAATTTTAAAGATATGCCTTCGTATGAAGCAGCAATTGATGCGGGCAAACTGCCGTTTGAACGGGGAGTGGCTTTGAGTGAAGATGATATGATTCGCCAGCATGTCATTATGGAACTCATGAGTAATTTCAAGCTTGATATTAAAAGATTTGAAGCTATGTTTGGGTTGGAATTTAAAAAGTATTTTGAAGATGCACTTTTGGATTTAAAACCTTTTATGGAAGAAGAATTAATAACAATGAATAATGAGTATATAGAGTGTTCCCCAACAGGCACCCTGCTCATTCGAAATATTGCCATGCCTTTTGATGCCTATATGAAGCGTCATGCCGGCAGTGACAAAACATTTTCAAAGACGGTGTAAGTATGAGTAAAAAACCAGAAGATATTTTTAATTTTAATGAGATCGCTGATGATTGTGTCAAATGCGGGAAGTGTATTCCTGTGTGTACCATTCATAATGTCAATGCGGATGAGGTGACTTCTCCACGTGGATTTATAGACCTTTTGGGAGCGTACAAACGCGGAAATCTGGAGCTTGACAAGACGGCAAAAGATATATTTGAGAGCTGTTTTTTATGTACGGCCTGTGTTGAAGTGTGCCCCAAGTCACTGCCGACAGATATGATAATAGAGCAGGTGCGCAGTGACATTGCACAAAAATTCGGTATAGCATGGTACAAAAAAGCCTTCTTTTTGCTTCTGCGTCACAGATGGCTCAATGACATTGCATTTAAGCTTGGGTATACCTTTCAGACCTGCGGATTTAAAATCAAAGATGATATTAATTCTATGACATCACGCTTCAATCTGCCGATTATAAAATCTGACAGATTGATGCCGAGTTTGACAAAAACATCTTTTTTAAATTCTCATCCTGAAAATATAAACAACGGCGGAAAGCGAAAAGTAGCTGTTTTTATAGGCTGTTTGGCAAATTACAATTACAAAAACATAGGAGATTCTCTTTTAGAAATTTTAGAAGTGCTTGAAATTGATGCATTTTTGGCAAAAAGTCAAAAATGCTGTTCTGCGCCTGCGTATTTTACGGGAGATTTTGATACAGTTGATGCAAATGCAAAGTTTAACATAGAATACTTTGAGAGTTTTGCCAAAGATGTTGAGGCTATTATCGTTCCTGAGGCTACATGCAGTGCAATGCTCAAAATAGATTATGAACACTATTTTCATGACCAGCCGGAATGGAAAGCCCGTGCCAAAGCGGTTATGGAGAAGGTTTTTATGGCTACGGAGTGGCTGCAGCACCATACCCATTTGGAACATCTTCTGGCATCCAAGAAAAAAGCAAGTCCGATAGTAACCTACCATGACCCCTGTCATGCGAAAAAGATGCAGGGCATTCACGAAGAACCGAGAAATCTGATTCGCCAAAACTATAAAATAGTGGAAATGAGTGATCCGAATTTATGCTGCGGATTTGGCGGTGTGACCATGCAGACAGAAAAGTATCATTTTGCAAAAGCTGCAGGTGTGCCAAAAGCGGCCATGATTAAAGAAACAAAGGCGGAGATTGTCAGTGCAGAGTGCAGTGCCTGTCGTATGCAGATAAACAATTCTATGCACAATGCTGGGGTTGAGACGGTTTTTAAAAATCCGATTGAACTTATAGCAGAGGCGTTAAAAGAGTAGTATGAATCATTTTGTCTGGAACGCTGACCCTATTTTAATTTCATTTGGACCCTTGCAGGTACATTGGTACGGGCTGTTGTTTGCTGCAGCGATACTTTCGGGTCTGGAGTTTATGAAATGGGTCTATCGTTTGGAAAACAAAGATGAAAGCACGATTGAACCGCTTTTTTTGTATGCGGTCGTCGGAATAGTTATAGGAGCAAGACTTGGTCATGTCCTGTTTTATGATCCGGATTATTATCTGGCACATCCTATGAAGATTTTTGCCGTATGGGAAGGCGGATTGGCCTCTCACGGTGGTGGACTGGGTGTTTTGATTGTTCTGTATTACGGATGTAAAAAGTATAAAACAGACTTTTTATGGCTGATTGACCGGCTTGTAATCCCCACGGCACTTTTTGGTTTTTTTGTCCGCATGGGAAATTTTATAAATTCCGAAATTATAGGCAAACCGAGTGACCTGCCCTGGGCTGTTGTCTTTAGCAGGGTGGATATGATTCCAAGACATCCTGTGCAACTCTATGAGGCTTTGTCGTACCTTTTTATCTTTTTTGTATTGACATTGATTTATAAAGGAAACTATAAGAAGCTGCAAAAGGGCTTTTTGTTTGGGCTTTTTCTTGTGTTGGTTTTCAGTGCAAGATTTTTAATTGAATTTGTCAAAGTTCGCCAAGCTGATTATTCATTAGGAATTGATTTGACAACCGGGCAGCTGCTTAGTATTCCCTTTTTGATTGTAGGCATTGGCCTAATGGCGTGGAGTTATAAAAAGAGTCAAAAGGTTTAAGCCTTAATATCTCTTTTGGAATCCAGACTTCAGTCTGGACTATGCGTCTTTAAAGACTAAAAGGTGAAGCAAAAACAAAGCAGTTTACCTGTCTGAATAATGTTTCTTTTTTTCCTTTTCAACAGATTGTTTCCAAAGAAAGTTTACTAAGAAGTACCCTGCAATGGAACCAAAAACAGAATAGATCGTAGTACCAAAATAAAGAGGTATGAAAATATTGTCTAAGTTGTTTGAAAACCATTCAAGTGTCATTTGTACAGGTTCCGGTTGTATGCCAAGCAAAAATGAACCGGTCAGGTACTCCATATAGTACATTGGAGGCATTGTCAAAGGATTGCTCAGCCAACACATGGCAAGAGCTACAGGTACATTGAATTTTATAAAGGGCACAAAAAGCAAAACGGCTGCCATCTGCATAGGCATAGGAATAAATGCTATAAAGAGACCTATAAGTACACCGCGTGAAATCATTTTACGGTTTGTTGCAAGATACTCTGGGGGTATTTTATATTTTTTTATTAAATCTCTGAGTTTTTTATGTTTGGAGGTTTTTTTTAAAGTTTTTCTTATCATCTCTGTACTTGTTTTATATAAATTATATTTGACCACGATTATAGCAGGAGAGAACTTATAAACAGCAGTGAAAAATGTTTTAGTGCAGGTCTGCACTCGGTTTGTCTATATAATAACCCTGTGATTTGTTTACACCCATTTTTATGAGTTTTTCATGTATCTCTTTCGTTTCAACATATTCTGCTATTGTTTTTATATTCATCTCTTTGGCAAAGGAAATAATGACGGAGGTCAAAACTTCTGAACTTTTGTTGTTTAGAATGGATTTGATAATACTGCCGTCTATTTTGATGAAATCTGCCTGCAGTTTCATAAGGTATTCAAAGTTTGAGTACCCTGTGCCAAAATCATCTATGGCAATACGGCATCCGTAGGATTTCACTTTCTTTATAAAGCGTTCAACGGTGTCAAAGTTTTTTATACTTTCACTCTCGACAATTTCAAAAATAACTCTCTTCCCTATGCCATAGTTTTGTAGCATTTGAAAAATATATTCATTCATATTGTGATCCAGAATGTCTTCAATGGTTAAATTAATGGAAAAATCATAGGTATTGTCTTTAAAAGCTTCAAAACTCTTTCTGATCACAATTTTTGTCAGTTTTTTATAAAGTTTGGCTTTTTTTGCAATTTCCAAAAAGTGCCATGGTGTAATAATATTGCCTTTCTTGTCTACAAGCCGTATCAGTGATTCGTATTTGGTAACTGTATGCGTTTTGTTATCCATAATAGGTTGAAAAAACATAACAATTCTGTTCTCAAGGATGGCATCTTTTATCTCCTGAATCCATTTTAGATTATTTTCATATTCTTCGTTGAGTGAGGCTTCATCACTGTAAAAAACGATATTTTTTGACTCTTTTTTTGCAAGTTTGAGTGCCATATTTGCAGTTGGCAGGAGAAGTTCTGTTTCTTCAAAAGAGATGCCGACGGTTATGTTTAAATAGATATCATGGTCTTCAATTGTAAGAGGATGTTTGTGTATCTCCTCTATAAGTTTTGTGAGATTATTTTTGAGTGTGTCGCGGTTTTTCTCTTTGGAGAGTAAAACAAACTCGTCTCCGCTGAGTCTGAACAGTTTGCATTCCGGATTCTTTTTAAGATTTTCCTGCAAAAATTCAGAAAATTTTATAAGAACCTTGTCTCCGAATTTTTCACCATAAAGATCATTGATCTGACTGAAAGTATCTATGTTTATCAAAAGAAGCGAGAAATTGTGTATCTCCTTTTTTGCTTCTATCAGGGCCCGTCTGTTTGGCAAACCTGTCAGAGAGTCTGTGTAAAACATTTTGGTTAACTCATCCTGGGTATATTCCATGAGTTCATTGTGTTTTTCTTTGAGTTTTTCTTTTGTGTTGATATCTGTTTTGCGAATAAAATATTTGAGTAAAAGATATATACCGCACAAAGCGGCAGTAACATTCAAAAAGAAAAAAACTTCCTGTGCAAGCGGCGGTATGGTGTGATTGTAATGTGTAATCAGGAGAGGATCTATGACTACTGACAACACCACCAGGGCTACAAATGAATAGAGCCAGTACTGAGACTTTTGCTCTTTTTCATGAATAAGCGAGGCAATAGGGGCAAAAAATGCCCAAATCATGACATAGCTTCCCTGTGCGAAGCCTCCTAAGGTCCACATGAGCAGAAATGGTAAAATAAGGACCAGTAACATTTGGACTTTCTGAATGATTAACAAATTTTTATTTCGCCTGTAACACCAAAGGTTTATAAATGAGACACAAGAGTAAAAAAGAGGGATGAGTGCCGGAATATACTGTTCAAAAGCGATATAAATAAGAGCCCAGACAAGGCTTATGGGCCCTATAATCATCGGTACTATAATAATAGATGCTTCTTTGAGTTCATCTTCACTGACCTGTTCAGTGTTAAGCAGTATATGTAAATAATGTTTATAGGCTTGAATCATTCGCTAACTTTTAATTTTTTGGTAATTATATCACAAAATTATCACAAGTATTGCTGAAACAGCTATTAAATTTTATTATCTGATTTATAAACAAAATGTGATACAAAGGGAAGAAAATATGCTAAAATTAGATATATTAATTGAGGGAAGAAAATGTCATTTGAAAAGCTGGGAGTTTTTAAGCCGTTACTGGATGCTATAAAGGATTTGGGCTATACAGAGCCTACTCTGGTGCAAACAAGGGCTATCCCCTTGGTACTGGCAAAAAAAGATGTTTTTGCAACAGCACAGACGGGAACGGGCAAGACAGCCGCTTTTGTTTTGCCGATACTGCAAAAACTGAGAAAACCTGTACAGGGCAAAGGAGTCCGTGCTGTTATACTTTCTCCTACACGGGAGTTGAGTATACAGATACATGATGATATTACGGCTTTATCAAAATATATGGAGATTCGGACAACGATTCTGGTTGGCGGCAAAGATTTGCAAAAGCAGCGTGAAGCCTTGAAAAAGGGAACGGAGATTGTTATTGCAACGCCCGGACGTCTTTTGGAACATATAGAAAACGGTCTGAGCCTCAAAGATGTGGAAATCTTTGTGCTTGATGAAGCGGACAGAATGTTAGATATGGGTTTTACCAAAGATATTCGAAAAATTCATCCGCTTATGCCAAAGAGACATCAGACACTTCTTTTTTCGGCAACATTCAGTGACAAGGTACGCAGGCTCTCCAAACTGATTTTGACCAAACCGGCATTTATAGAAACAGCGAAGAAAAATACAACGGTAGATACAATCAATCAGGTGGCCTATCTTGTGGATACTGCAAGAAAAGCCGAGCTTTTGGCGTATCTCATCGGTTCAAGAAACTTTCCTCAGGTTTTGGTTTTTACAAGAACAAAAGCAAGTGCCGACAGACTTTTTGAGGAACTGCAAAAAGACGGACTAAAATGTGGGATTCTTCACGGAGACAGAACAAAAGCAAACCGCTTAAAAACACTCAAGCAGTTTAAAGAGGGTAAAACAAGAGTATTGGTGGCAACCGACATTGCTTCACGTGGTTTGGACATAGAAGAGTTGCCTTATGTCATTAACTACGAACTGCCTTCAATTCCTGAAGATTATGTTCACAGAGTCGGTCGTACGGGGCGTGCAGGACGTGAAGGTGAGGCAATTTCTCTCATTGATATTTATGAAAAATATGACATAAAAGATATAGAAAAGCTTATAGGACAAAAAATTCCTCAAGAAGTGGTAGAAGGTTTTGAACCGGACCCGACGATACGAAGAAAAGATGTGGATGAAGTCAAACTCAAAGCAGAGCATAAAAAGCCTGAAAGTAAAAGAATTCGTCACTACAGTAAAAATACCACAGGCATACAGACGAAACGAAATCCGAAAAAGCGTAAGACAACCAAGAGAGACTAGTCTAAAATATCGGGCAGAGGCTTTCCTATATGATAGCCCTGGAGCATATCAATCCCAAGTTCTATAGCCTTGTTTTGTATCGTCTCGTCTTCTATATACTCAGCAATGGTTATAAGGTCAAGCTCTTTTGCCAAATTGATAATATTTTTAAAGAGTTTTTCATAATGTATGTCTGATGCAATATATTTGACTATGGAACCGTCAATTTTAAGATAATTGAGATTCAGTTTAATGACATTTGAAAGATTGGAATATCCGCTTCCAAAATCATCCATGGCAATTGTGATCCGGGCATCTTTTGCTTTTTGTATAAATTTACAGAGTGCATCAAAATTGTCAAACTCCTCACTTTCTAAAATTTCCAAGGTTAACTGCCGGGCAATATTTTCTTGGACCGCCTGCGTAAAAATGGCTTCGCAGAATTCTGAATTTTGAATATCCAAAGCGGAAATATTAAAAGAAAAGCTTAAAGAAGGGTTCTTTTTGGCTATTTGAATAACCTGTGTAAACATTTGCAGAGAGAGTTTATGATAAAGAGGTGTCTTTTTGGCTACATCCAAAAAATACCATGGAGCAACAATCTCTCCGTTTTGTCTCTCTAGGCGCATAAGTGTCTCATATTTGATGATTTTGTGCTGTTTGACATCATATATGGGTTGCAGATAGCTGTAGACCTTGTTATATTGCAGGGCATAATCTATATCATCCAAAATACGTTTGTTTTTTTTGTTGTGATTCATATTTTCATGATACAGGGCTAAGAGCATATTGTGTTTTTTTGCAAACTTCAAGGCTATTTCGGCATGAATAAATGGATTGGAACTTTCAACAACTTCTCCTATGCCGGCTTTCATACTGAGTGTAGTTTTATATCCCTCACAGGTAAATTTTTGGTGATGCAAAGCAGAGAGTATATCTTCTGTTTTTTGCATAAATGTTTTTACCGGCATTGTCTGTGTGTTGACTATGCAAAACAAGTCTGCATGGAGTTTATACAGTTTCAGGTCCAAAGAGATATTTTTTTGCAGCAGTTTTGCAACATATTTCAGATATTCATTTCCGTAGGCATAACCGTAAATATCATTCAGCATACCAAAATGTTCAATATCCAAAATGGCAATAAAAAAGGGAATGTCATTGTGTTTTTTAGCTAAGTCATAAACAAGTTTTTTGGCATTTTCAAGCTGCGTAAGTGCATCAACATTGTAAGCCTTTTCAATTTCGTCTGTTTTTTGTGTCACAATACTGTTTAAACGTTTGACAACGATGAAGTTGAAAAACATATAAAACAGAATGATAAAAAATACAGGGACAATCAAATACAGAATTTTACTTAAAAGTATATGTTTGAGTGTGATGATGTCCTCAATATTGTAATCGGCACCGACAACATATTTTTTACCGTTTTTTGTCTGTTTAAGGATGTAGACACTGTAAAAGTCTCCCCATTTGTCTTTTGAATGATTAAAAAGAGGTTGGTTGAAGTTTGCAGTGTTAAAAAGCTCTTGCAGTTGTGGGTCTGTATATGTATCAAAAGAGTAGATGTCACTGCTGTTTTGTTCCAAATCTTTTTCTTTGGCACTTGAACTTGAAAATCTGATGATATTGTTTTTATCCCGGACGAAGGAGTATACATATGCAAGATGGGTATTACGGATAAACTGAGTAAGATTTTTAATATTTTCAAAATCTTGTGCATACGAAGGTTTCTTTGCAAGCAAATTATCATCATGGTAGGTACTTTTAAGAATCAAAGGGACACTGTTTGCACCATGGAGCAGTTCTTGTTTAATATTTGCATGCAAGGCTTTTTCGGCCGTACTGTAAGAATATAATCCGTAAAGAAAGAAAAAGAGTGTGTATATGAGGATAAAAACAAGTAAGTTTTTGAAATTTATTAATTTTGAATTGAACATGTGGAATTATATTGTATAAAACTTTCTTATACTTTAAAATTAATGAATTTTCATGGAAAATTTAAGTAAAATATCAGTATTAAAAATGAAAGAGTAATAATGAATACAGAAGTAAAAGCAAAATATCTAAAAGATTATAAAAAGCCCGCCTATGCAATTGAAAGTGTTGATTTGTTGTTTGAATTATTTGAAAAAGAGACACTTGTGACAAATACTATGCAGATAAAAAAAATAGATGCAAGTGTGAATGATTTAACTCTTGATGCTGTGAATCTGGAACTTTTAGAGCTTTCTTTAAACGCCTTAAAGTTGCAGGAGAGCCGTTATATTATCGAAGAGGAACACCTGACTGTTCTCAATGTTCCTGATGCGTTTGAGCTAAAAATAAAAAACAAAATATATCCGCAAGACAATACAGAACTTGAAGGGCTGTATAAATCAGGCGATATTTTTTGTACCCAGAATGAGCCTGAGGGATTTAGAAGTATTACACCTTTCCTTGACCGTCCGGATATCATGAGTCTGTTTACAACGACGATTTTTGCAGACAAAAAGAAGTATCCTGTTTTACTCAGTAACGGCAATAAAATTAAATGTCATGATAATTTCAATGAACGCCATGGGGTAACCTGGCAGGATCCGCATCCAAAACCTTCGTATCTTTTTGCGCTTGTGGCAGGGCATCTTGGCAGTATAAGTGATGAATTTACAACAATACAAGGCAATAAAGTCGCATTGAATATTTACTGCGATTTGGGAAATGAGCAGAAGTGTCATCATGCCATGCACTCGCTTAAAGCCTCTATGAAATGGGATGAAGAGAAATACGGGCGTGCCTATGATTTGGATATATACAATATTGTAGCGGTTGACAGTTTTAACATGGGTGCAATGGAGAACAAAGGACTCAATATTTTTAACTCCGCCTATGTATTGGCAGATACCGATACAGCCACTGATGCCAATTTTATGGGAATAGAGTCTGTGATAGCGCATGAGTACTTTCACAACTGGACAGGAAACCGCATTACATGTAGAGACTGGTTTCAACTCACACTCAAAGAAGGACTGACAGTTTTTCGCGACCAGTGCTTTTCAGCAGATATGAATTCAGTACAGGTGCAACGCATTGAAGATGTAAAAGCACTCAGAGAAAGACAGTTTGTCGAAGATGCTTCCCCGACACGCCATCCTATTCAGCCGGAGTCTTATATATCTATGAACAATTTTTATACAGCTACGGTCTATGAAAAGGGTGCAGAAGTGATACGCATGGTTTATACACTTTTGGGTGAGAAAAACTACAGACAGGCAATGGATTTGTATTTTGAAACCTTTGACGGACAGGCGGTTACCACTGATGACTTTTTATGGGCGATGTATCAATGCGGTGATTTTGATTTGGCACTTTTTAAAAGATGGTACAAACAAAGCGGTACACCGCGTTTACATGTAAAGGAGTCGTTTGAAAACGGGACATATAGCATAGTATTAACACAAAAAGTTCCAGATGATGTTGATGGAAAAAAACAAAAGCCTTATTATTACCCTTTAAAGATGGGGCTTTTAGACAGAGATGGCAATGAGATTTTGGCAGAAACTTTGATAATATCGAAAGAAAGTGAAACTTTTGTATTTGATAATTTAAAAGAAAAACCGGTACTTTCGATAAACAGGGATTTTTCTGCACCGATAATTGTAGAACAGGAAGAAAACAACTATGCCTTTTTAATGAAGTATGATACAAACAGTTTTACGCAGTATGAGGCAACACAGAATTTTGCACTCCGGACAATCAATGAAATTATAGAGTCGAATGCAATCAATAATGATTTTGTAGATGCCTATGGACATTTGCTTGATTTGGATGTCGACTTGTCTTACAAAGCACTGCTTTTGGAACTGCCGTCTGTTTCGGCAATTATGCAACTGCAAAAAGAGATAGATTTTGACGTGATATATGATGCACAGGATCAACTGTTGTTGCATATAGCGCAAAAATACAAAGAGAAGTTGTTAGATATTTATAAACAAAATCATCTGCCTGCATCAGGAAGTTTAGAAGCAAAACATATTGCAAAACGAGCTATAAAAAACAGAGCATTGAAAATTCTCTCTATTTTGAAAAATAGTGAGGTCGCAGAGTTGGCACAAAAGCAGTATGAAGAATCACTTACGATGACTGACCGTATTGTTGCTTTGGATGTTTTGGAAAACTTACATGTATCGTATGCTGAAGTTGCACTGCAGGATTTTTATAACAGATATAAAGATGAAACACTCGTCATGAACAAATATTTTGCAATTTTGGCATCTTCGAGCCGTTATGATGTGCTCGAACGTGTTGAAAAATTACAAAGAGATAAAGTATATGATGAAAAAGTACCTAATCTTGTCCGCTCTTTAGTCGGTTCTTTCGCGCGAAACCATAAACATTTTCATGCCAAAGACGGAAGCGGGTATAAATTCCTGGCTGACAAAATCATAGAAATAGATAAAATCAATCCGCAAATAGCTTCAGGGCTCTGCGGTGCTTTTAAAGTCTGTGATAAAATGAACAAACATAATCAAGAACTGATAAAAAAAGAACTCTCGCGTGTAATTTCTACACAGGGGCTTTCAAAAAACAGTTTTGAAATTATTGATAAAATATTAAAATAAACTTAATTTATGGAGTTACTGTTTTTACAAATGCCCTGTTTTAGGCATTTTCAGGCTGTTGTGTCTTTTGCTTTTAAAATTTATCTAAAAAAGAAAGAAAATCATGTGATAACATTGTGATATTATTTTGATAAAGTTACCAAGAACTTAAATTATAGAGGAAAATTATATGGCAAGATTAGTTGTATTAGGTGGTGGTGTTGCTGGTCATACAACAGCTACATTCGCTGCAAAATGGTTAGGCTCAGATCATGAAGTTGTTGTTGTCACTCCAAATGCCAAGTGGAACTGGATTCCGTCAAACATCTGGGTGGGTGTCGGCCAAATGAAAAAAGAGGATGTGACATTTGATTTAGCGCCTGTTTATGCAAAAGCCGGTATTGATTATCGTCAGGCAAAAGCGCTCTCTTTAAATCCGGAAGGTTCGCAGTCAAGTGATAAACCTTTTGTGACTATTGAGTATACAAGTGCTGACAAAGCAGGACAGACTGAAAATATAGAGTATGATTATATTGTCAATGCGACAGGACCAAAGCTGAATTTCGGAGCTACTCCGGGTTTAGGCGAAGGTAGTCAATTGGGTGAGCATACTGTTTCTGTCTGTACAGCTGACCATGCAGTCCATGCTTCAGAAAAATTAAATGAAGCCATTGAAAAAATGAAAGGCGGTACCCGTCAAAAATTCCTAATAGGAACAGGACACGGAATGTGTACATGTCAGGGGGCTGCATTTGAGTATATTTTCAATATTGAGCATGAATTAAGAAAAGCCGGTGTGCGTGACATGGCGGATATGAAATGGATTTCCAATGAATCTTTTTTAGGTGACTTCGGTATGGGCGGACTGCATATGAAAGTTGGCGGCTATGTTGTTTCTTCCAAACTGTTTGCAGAATCCCTTTTTGCCGAAAGAAATGTTGACTGGCTTATCGGTGCACATACAAGTAAAGTAGAAGCCGGAAAAGTTGAGTATGAACTGCTTGACGGTTCAACTGGTGAAGAAGAGTTTGATTTTGCAATGCTTATTCCTCCTTTTGCGGGTGTTGGTTTAAAAGCCTACAACAAAGCCGGTGAAGATATTACTGATACGGTATTTGCTCCAAACGGCTTCATGAAAGTGGATGCGGACTATACGCCAAAGCCATACGAAGAGTGGAAAGCAAGTGACTGGCCAAGAACATACCAAAATCCTACTTATAAAAATATGTTTGCTGCAGGTATTGCTTTTGCTCCGCCACATCTTATCTCTAAACCGATGAAATCACCAAACGGAACACCGATTAATCCGACGCCTCCAAGAACGGGTATGCCTTCTGGTATTATCGGAAAAGCGGTTGCACACTCTGTTTGTGATATGATTACAAAAGGCGAAAATGCCCACCTGCATGAAGCGTCAATGGCTGAAATGGGTGCTGCCTGTGTTGCAAGTGCCGGAAAAGGTTTGTTTGACGGAACTGCGGCTGCTATGACAGTCTATCCTGTTGTTCCTGATTTTGAAAAATATCCGGGAACAGGGCGTGATACAGACTATACATTTGGTGAAATAGGTCTTGCTGGGCACTGGATTAAACATATTTTACACTATCTGTTTATCTATAAAGCAAAACTAAATCCAGGTTGGACATTAATTCCAGAATAAAAAAGAGGAGATATTATGAGCGAAGTAAAACATGTTGAAGAAGAGGTAAATTTTCAAAAGAATGATCAGTTTACATTAACAATGATACCGGGGGCATTTGCTAGAAAAATGCGTACGTGTGTAATCTGGCAGTTTATCAGATTTATAATAATCAATATAAAAATGATTATAGTTGTAGGTAAAAGTCATTAACAAGAAGAGTCTTGAAATTTTATTCAAGACTCTTTCGTGTATAAGGTATAAAAAATAATGGTAAGAGAGATTATAACGCATCCTACGCCCCTGAGTATAGAATACGCTGTAGACATAAGAAAATTTGATGATGAATTGTTTGCCTTGATAGAAGATCTCAAAGATACTATCAATGAAAATAATTTGGATGCTTTGAGTGCTTATCAGATAGGGAGTTACTATAACCTGATTATTGTAAAAGATGATGAAGGGAAGCTGATAGAGATGATAAACCCCCGGTTGATAAACCATAAGGGTACTGTCACGGCTACAGAATCAACACTGTACTATCCTGGAAAAACAGCACAGATACAACGGTTTGAAACTATCAGCGTTGTTTATCAAGACAGAAACGGAAATGATAAGTCACTGCAGGCAAGTGGAGATTTTTCTGTAAGAATTCAGCGAAAAATAGACTATACCTTTGGCGCTACTTTTGTGCAAAAAATGTCCAAAGAAGAAAAAGAGAAGTTTGAAAAAAATTTAGAAAATGGTATAAATACTACAAATGCCGATTACTGTCCTACGGTCTTTTTCAGAGACAAAATTTTGAAACTCATACATGTCGTTATGTTTTTTATGCTTCTTCCGCTTGTAGCATCTTTCTTTATTGATAAGGAGCAGACGTTACAGACTTTATGGACATATCAACTTTATACGATATACGGAGTCCTTGGGTTAAACATAGTTTACTTTTTTTATGCTCAGTATGAAGGAAAACTTTATGTCGCATGCAGTAGTTGCCAATTGGGCAATATTGTCGGAACAACTGCAATATCTTTGGTGAAACTGTTTGTCATTACAGTTGCGTCATACTTTTTGTTACATGTAGGATAATGGTATAACAATGAAAGAAGGCAGCATCCATTTAAGAGCAGTAAAAGGCGTATTTGTATCTTCAAAGTCAGATATATTACAGCAATGGATATCGTATGCTTCTGTAAAAGAGATCCTTCATTTACATAAGATAGATGAAAAAGAATTTATAGAAAAATATGCCAGCGGTGTATTTGACTACTTTATGGGTGTAATCGCGGGTGAGAGAGATATCGGTGACTGTCCTGTTATGCAGGAGTTTTTGGCCTATTTGAAACATCGTGAAATCAGTGCTGACGAGTTGTTTGAGATATGCAGTAATTTTCGTCGTTCTATGGTAGAGTTCACTTATGATGCGAAGATAAATTCAAAAGAGATCTTTGAAGAAATTTCGTATATTTTTGATAAAAATTTTAAAGGTATTTTAAAGTATTATACAGACAGTATTTTTCAAAAGCTTATTGACGCAAGACAGGAAGCACTGCGTGCTTCTCAGGCAAAAGAGTACTTTCTTTCCAATATGTCTCATGAAATTCGCACGCCTTTAAATGCTATTTTAGGCTTTGTAAACCTTTTGATGGATGAAGATATAAGCAATAAACATAGAAATTATTTAGATATTATATTAAGCAGCGGCGAAAACTTACTGAGTATTATCAATGATATTTTGGACTTTTCAAAACTGAGAAGCGGTGAGTTTACGATTGAACCAAAGATTTTTTCTCTGCATGAAGAGCTAAGCCATACGATGGAGCTTTTTGTAGCCAGTGCAAATTCAAAAAATATTACCATTACTTCATTTATAGATCCTCGTATTCCAAAAGAGTTGTTTGGCGATGTCCTTCGAATTCAACAGATAGTCTCAAATTTTTTAAGTAATGCCATAAAATTTACACCCGACGGCGGTGTGATAAAGGTTGAAGCAAGCTGTCATGACAACCAACTGAAAATCAGTGTAACAGACAACGGAGTCGGCATAAACGAAAAAGATATGGAAAGTATATTTGTAGCATTTACACAGGCACAGTTTAGCCAAAACAACAACAAAGAGGGAACGGGCCTGGGTCTGTGTATATCACACCAGCTTGCAGAGTTAATGAATGGAAGTGTTCATGTAGAATCACAGGTGGGAGAGGGCAGTACCTTTTGGCTGGATATTCCTGTTGCAGTGCAAAATGATGAGTGTCAGGTATTTAAAGATATCAGTGATTTTCAGAAACTAAAAATGGTACTTTATGCAAAAGACAAAGTTTTGGATTTCCGACATGAATCCTTTTTGAAGTATGCTGAAATTTTTGCGATGAACATCAGTGTTGTAGAGACGCTGGACTGCGAGTTTGACATATGTATATTTGTACATGAGACATGTGACATAAACATACAAAAAGAGATTATCTACTCTGGGAAAAAATATATAGCACTTATGAGCAAAGAGTATGATACATATGAACACTATGCGCACATCAAAGCGATGAGTTTTCCTCTGTATTGTTCAAAAATTCATAAACATTTCAATGAGCTGCTCAACCCTGAATTATCATTAATTCATAATAAAAAAATATCCAATAGATTTAAGGGACATATCCTGGTTGCTGAGGACAATGAGGCAAACCAGGAATTAATGAAGATTGTCCTCAACAGATATGGCTTGACATTTGATTTGGCTCACAATGGAAAAGAAGCGGTTGCACTGTATCAAAAAAACAAATATGATTTGATTCTTATGGATGAACAGATGCCTGTTATGAACGGAACAGATGCCGTCATTAAAATTATCGAATACGAGGAAAAAAACGGTTTAAGTCATACGCCAATCTCTGCCCTGACGGCCAATGTGTTAAAGGGGAGTAAAGAGAGAGATTTACTGAACGGATTTGACACATTTTTAGGGAAGCCTCTGGTTTTAAAAGAGTTGGAACGTGTTTTTATGGCATATCTGAAACTGGATTCCTACAGTGTTATACAGGAAGATAAAACAGATGTATCTTCCGCTGACAACCAAAAGATTACAGGGTTGGATGCGAAGAAACTGATGAAAGAGTTGATGTTGAATGAAGATGAACTTATTATGCTTTTGACACTTTTTATCAAAAAAATGAAAACGACCCTGAGTGACTTGGCAAAAGCGGTTGCTGCAAGAGATTATAAAAAAACAGCACTTCTGGCTCATAGTATTAAAGGGTCAAGTGGAAATTTCAGAATTGAAATTTTACAAAAAAATGCAACTGAAATGGAAAGAATGGCAAAACTTGAAAATGCAGACTATAATTATGAGCAAACCCTGAAAGAAATAGAAGAAAAAATTGCATCCATTAAAATAAATTAATCTTCTATATAATAGCCAATTCCTGAGGCATTTTTTATAATGTCTGTTTCAAGTTTATTCCGCAGTCTCCAAACCAGTGTTCTGACGCTGTTTTCTGTAGCACCGTGCTCGTCCCAGACATAGTTCATTGCCTGCTCAAATGATACAACCAAACCAAGTTGGGCAACAAGAAGGCGTAAAAAAGCATTTTCTTTTTTTGTAAGCTTGATTTTTTTCCCTTTGTAAAAGGTTTCGCATATACTGATGTCAAGATGGTAATCACCACCCCCGAACGGAACAATTGGTTTGTCTTGTGAACGCTTGGAATAGAGTAATTTTTCAAGATTCAGTTTATCTACTTTGAGTGAATTGATATTCTCTTTTCTCTCATTTTCCTGTTGGTATTTGAACAAAGCCATTTGAATAGTTGCATGCAGAGATCCGGGGTCAAAAGGTTTTACAATATATCCATAAGGTTCAGTAAGTTTTGCCTGGGCAATAATGTCATCATCACTGTACGAAGTGAGATAAATAAAAGGAATATCATATTTTTCTTTTATAGTTTTTGCAAGTTCGATTCCGTCATTGCTTTCTTGTAAAGAGATATCAATAATAATGACATCCGGATTGTGTGTAGCTATTTTACTTTTTGCCATAGGAGCATTATCACACATCGCCACCACACTGTATCCGTGCTTTTGTAAAGACATATTTAAGTTAAGTGATGTGATTTCATCATCTTCGACTATTATTACTTTTTGTTTTTCCATGTTCTTTTCCTATATTAAAAAAAAGTGACCAATTTGTGATAAATTAAGTCTTTATTATATTATAACTTTTTGTTATTTACAACTAAATTCATATATTTTTAAGAAATTGTTACAAAATGATACTGTAGTTATGATATAGTTTGATGAAAGGACGTATAAATGGTATATTATGTATATATTTTACAATGTAGTGATAATAGCCTGTATACAGGGATAACAACAGATTTGAAACGACGGGTTTCTGAACATAACTATTCAGAAAAAGGTGCAAAATATACTAAAATCAGAAGACCGGTAAGATTGGTATATAATGAAGAACATACAAACAGAAGCAGTGCTTCAAAGCGTGAATATGAAATAAAAAAATTATCACGGTCAGAAAAACTGAAAATTATAAAGAGGAGAGTAGATGAAATTTGAGTTAAAAGATGAGTATATAGAGTTGTATAAATTATTAAAAGTGTTAGATCTTGTAGACAGCGGCGCACAGGCAAAAATGATTGTAGCTGACGGATATGTGACCCGTAATGGAGAAGTTGAACTGCGAAAACGAGCCAAAATAAGAGCAGGCGATGTGTTGAGTGTAGGTGATGATGTAACTATAGAAGTTGTTTAAACTTCTATAGTATAAAAGAACTCAGTAGTCCGATCAGCCCTCCAAATACGCCACCCCATACAACCAACCAGTCAAGGTGCTCATGTATCATTTTTTGTATGATATCTTTGACCATTTGAGGCGTCAGTTCACTTAGTCTTGCATCTACAACGCGTTCGATTGATTGTATCATATCGTCATTTAAGGATGAATGGCTAAGGTGGTGTTGCAGGGTGTCATTAAATGCTTTGGATGTGACTATTTTTATGACTGCTGATTTAAGTTTGTTTGTAAAAGGTTCTTTTAAAGTGTTCAAGGCATTTTCTCCGCCGAACATCCCTAACATGCCGCCAAAAGAGGACTCCATTACTGTTTTGCTTAAAGCATCAAAAGCAGGTGTAAAATCTGTCTCTTCTATGATAGGTACAAGGTTTATTTTTTTTTCTTCATTGGCAAAAAACTTTTCCAGCTGTTCTTTTGTGAAAAATTCATTCATGATAAGATTTTTTATAGCACTTTTAAATGCTTCAAATCTCTCTACGATAACACCGGAACCATACAAAAACGGTACTTTTTCAAAGAGCATGTGAATTGCCAACTGATTTGTCAAGGCACCAGAGAGTGCAAACAGACCTGCATATAATAAAGCTTCTTTGTATAAAGGCACTATAAAAGATATTCCAACAAGAAACAGCGCAGTGAGGTTTGTGATAAAACTTTTATGTAATTTCATACTATTGCTCCTTTTTAAATGTGAAATTATATACTAAAAGTGTATGATTATAAAAAATATTACATGGATGAGGGTATGAAACAAAAAACATATGAACTTTTTAAAAATGAAAGTCTAGATACGATAGTAAATGAAATTGAAAAAGAGCTCAAAACAAGAAATGAGTCACCATTTTGGAGTGATAAAGTGGCCCCCTTTTCACGTGCAATTTTATCGGTACTGATTCCTTTGCGGGACAATGACCTGTTGTTTACACCGGAAGGAGAGTATATAGAGACGTTGACTCCCGAAATTTTTCTTCGATGGAGTGATTTTTTGAGTTTGAAAACACTGGCTTTTACCCTTGCACACTCTAATGAGGCAAATAAATTAGTACGGACAAAACTTGAAGAGGAGAAATGTGAGCAGTACACACCGATAGACTTGAGTGAGTTAGGGACATATTTAAGCAGGTATACGGTGAACTTGGAAAATGAAAGTCTGGACTTTCCAATAGCCAATTATAATCTGCACCAAGGGGTCAGTAATGTTATAAAATCATTACTCTGATTCGGATTTAGTAAAAAATAAGATAAAGAGCACCCCAGAGAAGAAAAATCAGCAATCCAAGCACTCCGAATGTTATCACAATTCGGAGTGTCAGAAAAAGAAGAAATTTTAAAACTGTTTTTAATCGACTCATTGCCTGTAGGATACTGTTTTGAGATGTAACCCTTTGGTTGCATACTCCATTCCACCCTTGAGGTTGATTACTTTATACCCAAACTCTTTTGCAAGCCACGGCGCGACTATGGAAGTTCTGCTGCCTGTATGGCAGATAAGGGCGAAAGGTTTTGTGGTGTCAACTTTTTTATGTAATTCATTTAAAAATTTTCTTACATCATAGTTTCCTCTTGCATCCCAAAACATGATAGGAATTGCACCTTTTAAAAGACCGGTCTCTTTCCATTCTCCCGGTGTTCTGATATCTACAATAGGAATATTTTGCTTGAGTAATTCTTGTGAAATATATTCATTTTTTACTTCTGCTGCTAAGGACAGAGCAAAGAGCATCAGCAGTAAAATTGCTTTTTTCATGGTATTTTCTCCAAATATTGTTCGAGTTCTTAGAAATCTCTTGTATAATTATACTCATAAATAAATAATAGGCTTACAATGGCAGCATCAAAAAAAGCAATCGAGAATGCAAACAGGCTTCGGTATATCCGAGCACTGGAAAGATTTAAAAAAAGTATTTTGTCCTACTTGCTAAACAGCGATGCCCTGGACCATGAAAAGTACAATAAAAAGATTGACAATGCGCTGAAACTGCTCAATCGGGTGGAAGAGGTGCAACTGTACAAGGGTGAACTGCAGGATCTGCAACAGCTCGTAAAAAAAATGATAGGCTATAAAGATTCTGATGAAGATATTGATAATATTAAAGAAGAACTGCTTTACAGTATAAACCAGTTGGAGAAAAGTAAAAATGCCAAACGGTATAAAAAAGACAAGCACTCTCACTCCAAATATGAGGAGTGGGAGTAAACAAAGAGCTTATTCTTCTCTTTGTGTTTGACTCAGCATAGTGTCAAGAAGTATAAAGAGTTCTTCTGATGCTTTTTCCATATCTTCGAAGTTGTGTAAAATATCCTGAGCATGTTCCAATACCTCTTCTTGCGCGTTTGTTTTATCAAGGAATGCAAGATTTTTGTTTGCATTTTCATGGACAATATTATGAGGTTGTGCTATTTGCGGATAAGCCGAAGTATTGCTAAATCGTTCTTTTCCTTCATGATCATACCATTTTCCAAGATTACATTCATGAGAAGAGACTGCTTTGAGTACTTTTTTCAAAGAAATCAAAGAGTTATATGCTCGTGATTTATATAAAATATGATCTATTTTTGCCAGTACAATAAATATACTGTTTTCCATATAGTATGACTGGTCTACAATTTTTGTTGAGGAGTCACTCAGTTCAATGAGTGTCGTTTCAAACTCTTCTATTTTAGCGGTAGAGGCATCTACTGTCTCTTTCATCAGTTCAGAACTTGTCTGAATTTCGCTCATACCCTGCTGGAGTGATTTTATAGAGATTGAAATTTCGCTTGTAGCCTTGTGTGTACGTTCTGCAAGTTTTCTGACTTCATCTGCTACAACTGCGAATCCTCGACCATGTTCACCTGCACGGGCTGCTTCTATGGCAGCATTAAGAGCTAAAAGATTTGTCTGATCGGCAATATCGGTAATAAGCTCGATGACTGATGTAATATTATTTGTTTGTGAAGCAAGTTCATCTATATTTGAATGGTTTGTACCTACCTGTTCATTGAGTTCATGCAGTCCATTGACAACAGTGTTGATATTTGCCCGAGAGTCATTTGCAAGTTTTGCAGCAGAATCTGTAGCATGTGTTACTTCTTTGATTTTTTCTATATTTGTTTTTAAATCAGATTGAATAACGGTAAGAGATTCGGACACATTGACGCTTTTTACACTCAGTTTTGAGTTAAAAGAGTCTCTTTGTGCTTTTTGATACTGTTCACGCATAAAATCTATACTTTTACTGACATTTCTGATAGCAACCAGGAACTCTCCGTGCATTCCTTCAGTAGAGATAGGTTTGGAAAAGTCACCCTGGGAGGCATTTGTTATAGCAGTATTTACTTCATGAATCATATTTTCAGTGTGTTCTATAAGGATTTTGAGTGCTTTGCCCATAGCATCAAGTTCGGTGTCTCCCTGTGTTCTGATTTCATTCTTTTTGCTGAAATCACCATTGGAAGCAGTCTCTATCAGACATCTGAATCTGTTGATACCCGAAACTATGGAAGTTCTGATTTTTGTAGTGAGCAAAAATAATATAATGATAATAAGGAGACTTGAACCAAGTACAAATAATTTGTAAAATGTTATGGCGCTTCTCATGGCTTTCATATCTTTTATAAATTGTTCTTTTTTGTTTTTTACAAATGTTTTAAAATATTTTCGTGACTCCATAGCCAAAGGCGAGAGTTTTTGATGATAAACGTGGTAAATGCCTTCTTTGTTGTTTTTAATATCATCAGCGCTTAAAGAATCTATATACTTATATGCTTCATTGATAAATTTCAGTGTTGAATATTTTGCCTTTTTCAGAAGTTCTGCATTGGAACCGTTTTTGGACACTTTTTCAAGTTTTTTGAAATTTTCTGCAATTGCACTGATATTTTCTCTGAGCTCTCTTTTGTCTTTTTCAATATCGCCGCCGAGCATAACATCTCTGTCATTTCTGCTGATATAGTTCATTCTTTTTTCTATATCATAGATAGTCAGAGATGTGTCAATGGAACTCTCTTTTATCTCATTGAACTCTTTTTCTATGCTGTTAAGCGCATAATATGTAAATCCGGCTGCACCGACGAGAGATACAACAATAACTATTGTTAATAGCCACATCAGTTCTTTTATGCTTTTGTTTCTAAACATGAATATGTTCCTTATAAGTAAATCACAAGATTGTCACATAATAATATGTTATATATTATGACTGACTTAAAGCAAGGGCTTTTATGATAAATTTGTGACTTTTTTCAATAGTTTTTACTTTTTTTCCAGCTTGTGCTACAATTCCTTCACAATAGTAGTTTATAAAGGATTCTTTTTGTCGATAGCAGAGAAAGAAATTAAAAAATTTGAGCATGGTAACTGTGCTGAAAACAATGTATTTTACCAGGCGATGGAGGAGGTGATTTACTCGATTGCCCCGTTGCTTGAGTCTGATGAGAGATACAGCAGATTCGGAATTTTAGACAGATTGGTCGTTCCTGACAGGATTATAAAGTTTAAAGTGACCTGGCTGGATGACAATAATCAAATACAGGTAAATACAGGATACAGAGTACAGTTTAACAACGCACTCGGACCCTATAAAGGAGGACTCCGTTTTCATCCGAGTGTGAATGAAGGGATTTTGAAGTTTTTGGGTTTTGAGCAGATTTTGAAAAACTCACTGACGGGTTTACCTATAGGTGGTGCCAAAGGAGGGAGTGATTTTGATCCAAAAGGAAAAAGTGACTTTGAAGTTATGAAGTTTTGTACAGCCTTTATGACAGAGTTGCATAAATATATCGGGCCGCGCATAGATGTTCCTGCCGGTGACATCGGAGTCGGTGCCCGGGAAATCGGCTATCTCTTTGGAGAGTATAAAAAGATTACATCTTCATACGAAGGTGCTTTGACCGGAAAACCCTATTTTTTCGGAGGTTCTTTAATGCGTCCCGAAGCAACAGGCTACGGGGTGGTCTATTTTACACAGAGTATGCTTGAAATTGAAAACAAAGAGCCGCTTGAGGGGAAAATATGCACAGTCAGCGGTGCTGGAAATGTTGCTTTACATGTAATCGAAAAGCTGCAGGAGATTGGTGCTGTTGTAGTGACATGTTCGGATTCTCACGGGACAGTGTATGATCCAAGAGGGATTGACCTGGCTCTGGTAAAAGAGTTAAAACTGAATCGAAGCAATTCTTTGGAAATGTATGTACAGACACATACAGAGGCAAAATATACGCCTGTATCAGAGTACCCTGAAGGGGAGCATGCTGTTTGGAATATTCCGTGTTATGCGGCTTTTCCGTGCGCTACGCAAAACGAACTCTTTGAAGCGGATGCACAAAACCTTATAGAAAACGGCTGCGTGAGTGTTTCTGAGGGTGCGAATATGCCATCGACTCCAAATGCTATTGCTTTGCTGCAATCGCATAAAGTATGCTTTGCACCGGCTAAAGCTGCCAATGCAGGGGGTGTGGCTGTGAGTGAATTTGAGATGAGTCAAAATGCTTCTATGAGTAAATGGAGTTATGAAAAGGTGAACTACAAGCTTCAGGAGACGATGCAGATGATCTGTAAACGGGTGGCGCTTACGGCAAAAGACTATGGAGTAGAGGGGAATTATGTTGATGGTGCAAATATTGCAGGATTTAAAAAAGTAGCTGATGCTATGATAGCTGAAGGTATATAATAAAGGATTTCCCATTAAAAAAGTTCAATTAATTTTACTGACTTTTGTTTTTATATTTGCCGGGACATTGAGTGCAAAGGTAAAATACTCAGAGTTTATAGATGCACAGTTACAGCTGGTGTATCAAATGAATGATGCAAATCTCTCCCAGGAGCAGATAGAAAATTTACTGCAAAAACAGGAGTACATGTATGATCAGGAACTCAATACTATCATCTCAAACAAACAGCAGTATATTGAGAATGTGCAGGATTTCAGCAAGGAAATATTTTCACTGAAAAAAATCATTGCGATTAACAGACGGCTGGGTAACGGATATGCCGTAATCAGAGATGAGGCACAATTGAAGTCGTATGAAATTGTCAAAAATCAGAACATATTGATTAAAAATGTACTTTTGTCGTTGGATGTACCGAATATTCAGGATTTTGAAGAAAAATTAAATGTTTATACGGCACAGAATCAAGAAGCCCTGAGTAAAATTACAGCAAAAGACTATAAACATATTTTGGCACTCAAAGATCCTTCTCCCATCTTAAAAGCGGCAAAAAAAAATATAGAGGAATACTATGCGCTGCAGGAGATAAACAGTGATTTTATAGCCTTTTTATACAAAGCAGAGAATAAACTCTACCGACTGAACAAATATGTCAAATACCATATAATCAAGCCTGTTGTTTTTATTAACTCCTTTACGGTGGTGAAAGCTGTAGATGGGTTTTTAGAGTCGTACGGACTGAGTGTTGTGAAGCTTATTATTATCTTTTTGCTGATTTTGGTAATTTATGTTTTAAGAAAAGTTTTTTATATCGCATTGCAAAAACTGTTTCTTCAAATAGACTTTTTAAGCAGATACTCTGAACAGATTCTTGAGAAACTGCGTAAAAGTATAGAGATCCTCATCCTGATTATTAATGTAAACATGGTTATATATGTTTACAATAATTTCAGCTCCATAGAGGAAGTAAGTCGTATATTTAACATGATATACGGCTTTTATTTTACATATATTATTTATATTATTGTCAATACGGCAGCCATTATCAAGCTCAATACTTTTGAAAAAGAAAAATCAAATATAAAAAGCGAACTGATTAATGTCGGATTGAAAATTATCAATTTCTTTATTGTCATTATCGGTTTGCTGATTGTTCTGTATTTTGCCGGTGTTGACTTGACCGCTGTACTTTCTGGTCTTGGAATTGGTGGTTTTGCGGTTGCTTTTGCAGCAAAAGATACAATTTCAAACTTTTTTGGAACACTCTCTGTCCTTTTCAGCGATGTATTTTCACAAGGCGACTGGATAGAAGTTGACGGCAAAGAGGGTGTTGTTGTTGAAATCGGTCTGCGTGTGACAACACTAAGAACCTTTGATAATGCTCTTATTGCCATTCCAAACGGCACCTTTGCATCCAAAGATATAAAAAACTGGAACAAAAGAAAACTTGGACGCAGAATAAAGATGAAACTGGGTGTAAAATATGACTCCAGACAGGAAGATATTAAAAATGCCATCAAAGAAATCAGAGAAATGCTGCAAAATCATCCGAAAATTGCAACAAAAAATACAAAATATGAGCATGAGATTGAGTATGGACATATAGCAAAACTTGTTTCTAAAGATGATCTTGAAGGTGTCAAAAAGACACTGCTTGTGTATCTTGACGAGTTTGCAGATTCAAGCATTAACATACTTGTATACTGTTTTTCAAAATCAGTGGAGTGGGAAGAGTGGCTGAAGACGAAGCAGGATGTTATGGAAAAAATAATGATAATTTTTGAAAGAAACTCTTTAGAATTTGCCTTTCCGTCTCTCTCAATTTATAATGAAACAAAGGATGAACATGAATAAGGGTACGAAAAGAGCAGATATCAAACAGGGTGCTTCTGTTGCCATCGTTTTAAAGCAGGATCAGGAAAGCGGCTATTTAACAGACGGGATTGTCAGAGATATTCTTACAAAATCTGCAACACACCCTCACGGTATTAAAGTCCGTTTGATGAGTGGCGAAGTAGGACGGGTAAAGGAGATATATTGATTTTTCGCAACACGGACTTTAGTCCGGGCTGAGAGTGGCAAGACTATTGTAACAGCCGGCACTGAAGTACCGGTTCCGAGAAAGTATTGATTTGCTTAACTTAATGGCATTGACGGGGGATGTTTTATATCATTTTACTGATGTAGAGCCATCCCTGCCAAAGCGCAGCTGAGGAGATTCCGGCCGCAAAACCTGCAATAATATCATCTCCCATCACGCCGACGCCGCCTTTTGCTTCACGGTCTATTCTCCCTATAATAGAGGGTTTTGTTATATCAAAATATCGAAAAAGAACAAAAGAGAGAAGTGCCTGCACCAAAAACCCATTTTGAAGATCCGTTATCTCAGTGCTTGCAACACCGACAGCGGGTGCAACACTGAGTGCAAACCACATCCCGGCAAGTTCATCTATCACTATTCTTTGGTCATCATGATTGCCTGTTTCATCTTCATATTTGTTAATAACTTTAATGGCTATAATCGAAATAAGCAGTGCCGCCAAAAAAAGTGTAGTTGCATCAAAGTAGACAAGTATTGCCATACCAAGCGGCAGTGAAGCCAGTGTTCCCATAGTCCCGGGAGCTTTAGGAGAGAGTCCGCTGTAGCCTAAAGTGAGAAAAAACCAGTTCATTGTTTTCCTTATGTCAGTGATGTTGTTTGATAGAGTTTCATTAACTCAAGATAAAAATCTTTTTCTGTATGTTCTTCAAGCAAACCTTTTACCGGAAAAGTGTCATAATAGAGTTTTTCAAGATTTTTAAACCTGTTCGGAAAGAGTTTAGAAAGTAAAAATGATGAAATTTCTTTCCGTATAAGAACAGCAGGAGGTAAAAGTCCTGCCTCCAAAAGTGCCAAAATTGAGTCCGCATGGTAAGAGATCTGATGATGCTGTCCGTGAGGACAGGTGTTTTTGCTCACAAGCGTTTTGCACTCATCACAGTACACATACTCACTTGCAACGGTAATCTCGATATCTATGCCTGTAACTTTGTCTATGATCGATTTGTTTGAATTACAGTCATAAAACATGCCTAAACCGGCATGATTACGGCCAATGGTCAGTCTGTCGCAGCCATAGTTTTTTGCGACAATTGCATCGACAATAATTTCATTGTAGCCTGCAAAGATATAGCTGTTTTCAAGAGGAATAATAATTACCCGGTTTTTAGGAAGAAAATTATTGATAAAATATTCTAATGCTTCTTTCCGTACTTCATACTTTAAATTTGCATTGTCATAAGGTTTGAGTAAAAATATAACAAGCAGATCGGTACTTTCAAGTGTTTGGCGAATCAGCCTTTCATGGGCACGGTGAAGCGGGTTGACTCCCATCATCAAAGAGGAGGTGTGTTTTGCTCCTATGAGTTCTTTTGCTTTTTGGATTTTTATTTTGTTCTTGTGTTTTGTTTTACTGAGAATGGTATAGTTACCGCTAAGTGCCCAGGTGCCTATTCTTTTAATGGTGGCCATGACACCCGGATGGGTGAGGTCATCAGTGCCATAGATGTGCTTTACCCGTTCCTTGGGATTAATTTGAAAAGTTTCTTCGACACACAGCACAGCAAACTCTTTACCATTGCAGATAATAGTAACTTCTTCGCCCGGCTCCAAGGTAGGAATGATTTTTTCATTTTTTTTGCCCGAAGGAGCCAATATAAAAGGGAAGGGAAAAGACTGACCGTTTACAAGACCGGTTTGCAGGACTTCCTTGGATTCCTGTTCATTCATAAGTTTTGTTACAGGGGCCAAAAGGCCTTCTGTAACGAGTTCAAGAACAGAAGCAGCCTCTTTGTCTATATAAATTGTTTTATTTTTTCTTGATGATGTCATATTTTTTTCTTTTTTCCCATAAACTTTTGCGGCTTATCCCAAGTTTTTTTGACAATTCTGTATCCGGATATTTGTCTTGATAGTTTAAAACAATAAATTTGACATAATCTTCTATTGGCAGGATTTCTCCTTTGTCAAAAACATTGCTGTCGCTTTTTATCTCTATAACAGGGTAGGCGACTTCCTCAATTTTATCGCTGCTGGCGATAATGGCTTTTTTCCCCTGTATCAGGTCACAAAAACGTTTTTTATCACTTTTTTTGAGTGCCTGATAATCAATGATATATATAATTGAATTTTGTGGCAGCGAAGCTATCTCATTTAATGCTTTTGAATCACTTAATGATAAAAAATGTATGGGAAGATTTTTCTTTTGGGCATATTCAAAGGCGAATGCATCCGCATATTTTTGAAAATTGGATGATACGAAAAGCGGCAACTCAATTTCATCCAAATTCTGTTCATGTTTTGTATTGGAAAATGTGTGTGCAAGATATTTTTCATAGGCTTCAGTGCGTTTTTTGAGTTTTTCATAATCCTGATAATGGTCAATTTTCCGTACAAGCTCTTCAATCATGAAAGGTTTGAGGATATAGTCCTTTGCCCCGGCACTCAGTGGTTTTGAAACCGTGTCATTGCTAATGTAGGAAACCATTAAAATAACGATAGAGTTCTTAAATGTTTCTATAAGCGGGTTAAAATCCTGTCCGTTGATGTTTGTCGAGAGTAAAACAACATCATAGTTGTTACTCCCGATGGCATCTCTGGTGGATGTACACATTTCACATGTGTGACCAAGTTCACCTAGTTTTGTTGCAATACTCTGGGCTAAATACACTTCATTTTCTATAATTAATATCTTCATGTTATCCTATTATCTTCCAGTTAAAATATTTTAAATTTGCATTGGCAATGACTCCAACACCTTCACTTCTGCCTATAAAACCAAGTTTTTCTGTGGTTGTTGCTTTGACATTGACTCTTGCTTTGTCGATTTTAAGTATTTCTGCAATAGTTTTTCTCATTGCATCTTTATAGTTTGCAAGTCTTGGTTTTTGTGCGGCTATTGTAATGTCTGCATTGACAATTTCAAAACCGTAGCTATAGATTTTTGTCACGACTGTTCGTAACAGTTCTTTTGAATCTATATCTTTATAGGCACTGTTGTTGTCCGGAAAAAGCATGCCTATATCACCCATGCCTGCAGCCCCTAAAAGGGCGTCTATAAGTGCGTGCAGAGCAACGTCTCCGTCACTGTGGGCTTTAAATCCGTAATCAGCATCTATCTCTACACCACCAAGAAACATTTTTCCTTTTTCGTCAAAAGCATGGACATCAAAACCGTTGCCGCTTAAAATGTCACTTGATGGTGCTTCGAGGCAGGGAAGCCTGTTTAAATCATGGGTAAAAGTTATCTTGCAGGCATCTTCATCCCCTGCAACAAAGGTGCGGGTTCCTCCGTAGGCAACAATGGCACTGCTCTCATCTGTAAATTCAGTAGGTGTCTGCAGGGCTTTTTGAAGTATTTTAGTGCGGGAGAGTTGGGGTGTTTGGATTTTTTTGACTTTGTCTCTGTCTATTGTCGTATTTTCATATACTATGGTGTCTGTTACAGGTAAAAAAGGAACGATACAGTCAGCTTCTTCTTTTTGCGCAAGTATTCTTTGAAGCAAATCTTCGCTGATACAGGCTCTTGCTATATCACTGACAAGAACATATTCACTCTTTACATGTAGTAAGGCATTTTGCAAAGAGTCTTGTCTGGAACTGCCTCCTTTTACAAAAGAGTAATCGGCATAGTTTTGCATAAAGGCAATATCTTCTTCGGATGAAACAATAATAATTTTTGAAAAAAGCCCGCTGTGAGCAAACCTGTCTGCTACAAACTGCCATAAAGGTTTGTGCTGTATCCGCAACCACTGTTTTTTTACAGAGGTGTCAAAGCGACTAGAACTACCGGCTGACAATAGTACAAGCGTTAAATCAGACAAATAGTCTCCTACATATATAAAAGTGTTACGAAATTATACACATAGAAAGCTTTTTTTTATCTTGAATGTGTAAATTTGTCATTTTTATGTTCACATTTTTTGACTAAGCACTTACATAAATAATCTCATCAATTGTTTCACTTTATGTTAGATTAACTTTATTTGATTATATTTCCATCATATATAAAGAATGAAAATATAATATTGAGGAGTAACTTATGAGATCTTCATGGGTAAAAGAGCGAGAGGGTGATTCTGTAAGAACACAGATGCACTACGCAAAGAAAGGCATCATCACACAAGAAATGGAGTATGTTGCAAAAGTAGAAGATTTGTCTCCTGAACTGGTTCGTAGCGAGATAGCACGCGGTAGACTGATTATACCGGCAAATATAAATCATACTTCATTGGAACCAATGGCTATCGGAATTGCAAGTAAATGTAAAATAAATGCAAATATCGGTTCTTCTGCCATTGCCTCTGATGTACAGGGTGAAGTAGAAAAGATGGAGGTCTCTCAACACTATAAGGCAGATACGGCAATGGATCTCTCAACCGGCGGCGACCTGGATGAAATCAGAAAAGCTGTTATCGCTTCTTCAAAGATTCCTATCGGAACAGTGCCTATTTATCAGATTTTGCATGATGTCGGAAACAAAATCGAGGATTTGACTATAGATGTTATGCTTGAAGTGCTGGAACGTCAGGCAAAACAAGGGGTTTCTTACTTTACAATTCATGCGGGTTTCCTGCTTGAGACTATGCCAAAAGTTGCAAAACGTAAAATGGGTATTGTCTCTCGCGGGGGATCTTTAATGGCTGCCTGGATGATGCATTATCACAGAGAAAACCCTTTTTATACGGCATTTGATGATATTTTGGATATCTGCGCAAAGTATGATGTTTCTCTTTCATTAGGAGACTCTCTTCGTCCCGGTTGTCTGGCAGATGCGTCTGATGAAGCACAGCTTGGTGAACTCAAAGTGCTTGGAGATTTAACGCTTCGTGCCTGGGAAAAAGATGTACAGGTTATGATTGAAGGTCCGGGACATGTTCCAATCAACCAGATTGAGCGTAACATGAAGATACAAAGAGAACTCTGCCACGAAGCACCTTTTTATATCTTAGGTCCGTTGGTCACTGATATTGCAGCAGGATATGATCATATCTCTTCTGCAATCGGTGCGGCTGTCGGCGGATGGCACGGTGCGAGCATGCTTTGTTATGTAACACCAAAAGAGCACCTTGGTCTTCCAAATGCCGATGATGTCCGCGAGGGAATTATCGCTTATAAAATTGCGGCACATGCTGCTGATATCGCCCGTGGCCGTAAAGGTGCCCGTGATATTGATGATGCCATGAGCGATGCACGTTATACATTTGACTGGGAAAAACAGTTTGAATTGGCACTTGACAGCGAACGCGCTCGCGAATACCATGATGAAACACTGCCTCAGGATGTATTTAAAGAAGCAGAATTCTGTTCTATGTGCGGGCCTAAATTTTGTTCATACAAAATTACACAGGAAATTATGGACAACCCTGAGGGAATAGAAAGAATTATTCAAGACAACAAAGATAAAGAAGCGGCAGAGGCTGAAGCAGAAGCTTTAGTTTAAAGTCTGGCTTAAAAAGAAATTGATTTTAAACAAGACAATATTTATCTTATTTAGATATAGTACACTTTTAAAGCAAAAATTGTCAAAAAGTTTAAATAGTCGGAACTATCCTTTAGGGTCAATGCCAATAAGTTAAGCGACTCTTTGGGAATCCGCACTCTAGTGCGGGCTGAGAATGGCAAAAAAGTTAAATAAATTAAAGGAAAACGAATGACTGAAGAAATTGTAAAATCGGCACTCTCAAAAGTTATGTATCCAGGATTTACCAAAGATATCGTAACATTTGGTTTTGTAAAAGATATAGCAATAAACGGAAATGATGTAAGTTTCACTGTTGAAATTACATCATCAGCTCCGGAAGTAGCACAACAAATTAAAGATGAAGCTACAGAAGCTTTAAAATCAGCAGGGGCAGAAAATGTTACTGTAAATATAAAAGCACCGCAAATGCCAAAAGAAAGTTCGTCTCAAGGCAAAAACATCGCACCGCAAATCAAAAACTTTTTGATGGTGAGTTCAGGTAAAGGCGGTGTCGGAAAATCAACTACTGCTGTAAATATTGCAATTGCACTTGCGCAACAAGGCAAAAAAGTAGGTCTTTTGGATGCTGACATTTATGGTCCGAATATCCCTCGTATGTTAGGTATTTCTGATCAAAAACCGGAAGTAACCGGAAATAAAGTGCTTCCGATGAAAGCATACGGTATTGAAGTTATGTCTATGGGCTCACTCATGGAAGAAGGGCAGTCGTTAATCTGGCGTGGTGCTATGATTATGAAAGCGATAGAGCAGTTCTTACGTGATATTTTATGGTCAGAACTGGATGTTTTAGTGATTGATATGCCACCTGGAACAGGTGATGCACAGCTTTCACTTGCACAGGCTGTGCCTGTAACTGCGGGTCTGACTGTAACAACACCACAGTCTGTTTCACTTGATGATTCACGCCGTTCACTTGATATGTTTAGAAAATTAAACATTCCTATAGCCGGAATTGTTGAAAATATGAGCGGATTTATTGCACCTGATACCGGTGTTGAGTATGATATTTTTGGAAAAGGCACATCTCAGCCAATGGCGGATGAGTTTGATACGAAAATAATTGCCGAAATCCCAATTGAGCCGGCTATCCGTACCGGTGGAGATGAAGGAAAACCAATTATTTTTGCAGACCCGTCATCAGAAACAGCAAAACGTTATATGAAAGCTGCTGAATCTATCTGGAGTACAATTGAAGAGATCAATGCAAACGGCGGAGTGGACAATCAGTCTGTTCAGCCGACAACACCACCGGGTGTAAGTGCATGTTCAACAGGTGCTGCTTCTGCACCTAAAGAGCAAAGCGGCGGCGGATGCGGCTGTAGCTAAAAACTTATAAACAAGCAACGCTTTTTGCGTTGCTTAAGCTTCCTCTATATCTGTTTATCGTAAGTGCTCATCCTCTGACATCTCCGGTTTATACTCAACAATTTTATTTCTTCCTGTCGTTTTTGCCACATACAAAGCAGTATCTGCGTATTTGATACATTTCCAAATAGTATCACCGTCTTTGGGAAACTTGGATATACCTATACTCATGGTTTTTTGTATGGTTTTTCCGTTGCCGACATCAAAAACAAGTTTTGAAAATTCAGAGTGAATTTTTGAAGCAATCATTTTTGTTCCTTCATCTGTGGCATTGTGCAGCAGGACAACAAACTCTTCTCCTCCGTATCGAATTGCCAGGTCTGATTCTCTGATACTGCTGCGGAGTACTTCTCCTATTTTGGCAATGACTTTGTCTCCTACATCATGCCCGTAGGTGTCATTGACTTTTTTAAAGAAATCAACATCAAGCATTAAAACACTGTATGTTGTATTGTCCCGTTTTGCCTGATTTGCAAAAGTGTCTATAAATTCTTCGAGAAATCTTCTGTTATAAAGTCCTGTCATTGCGTCTCTGAGAGAGGTGTCACGGAGTTTGGACATTAAAATTTTACTCTCTATAACCGGTTTAGCCGCTTCAAGATAGTTTTCAATACTTTTAATAAAACTATTGACTCTGTTTAATTCATTTTTTTCTTTGGTTGTAATAGAAATGACAAGAGAGTTTTCATCATTAATGGTAAAAGGAATACATATATATTCCAATCCTTCACAACTGCATTCTCGGCATAAATTGACAAATTCACTTGAGATTACTGCCGTATTTGTTCTGTGTGCTCTGCATAATGATGCATCTTCATCCACTTTGTCATTGCAGACACTTTTGCCGTTGGAGATGTAAATAAGCTTTCTTACAGCCTTGAGTGTATCTATTTCATAAAATGCAAAATGCGAAAGTTCATATTTATTACTCAGTACATCTACAATTCTTTGATAGACTATCTCTTTTGTAAGATCATGCTCAATCGTCTTTTTAAATTTATATATATCTGAGAGTTCTCCGATGATTGTTTTTGCCTCTTGAAGAGGGTCACTTGAAGAGACACATCCCTGGGGAATAAATGTTGCAAGGTTGTATTTTATGTCGCCAAAGGTCTCTTGCATTTTTCTAAAGAGCGTATTAAGCTGATCGACAATGTTTTTGGCATCACCTTTCACTTTTGTGGTAAATTCATAGGAAAAGTCTCCCTTGTAGGCTTTTCTTATTCCTTTTTGCATATTGGAGAAAAGCTCCATATAGGGTGTTACATAATGGTTGATCAGCAGTAATACAATGACAATGAAAAGAAGATTTATTCCAAGTATTTTCAAAATGGTAAACATCCCTGCATTACGCATATCTGTAATGTCAAACTCCATACTGATGGCTCCGAGTGTATCTCCTCGCTGAACATTGTGACAGGAGAGACAGTTTGGACCGTTTGCAACTGTGGCTTTATAGGGAATAGTAATTCTAAGCATAGAGTTTTCAGTCGATTCTGAAATTTTTTGAACCATCTTTCCTGTTTTTAAAACTTCTTCATCAATCGCATCTCTTACTGTTTCACTGTTAAAGCCTTTTCCGTATTGTTTGATGACTTTATCAGATCGGACAATCCACAAGTTTTTTATTTTATCATTGTTGGAGCTGATTTGGTTGAGGAAATAACTTCTTTTGTCCATAATACCGTTGACCATATGTGCTGTCAACCCGTCTTTGACGATAGCTGCAGCCATTGTAGCTTTTTGTGTGGCATCTTTTATACTGTATTCCCTGAAATTTAAAGAGACATTTACGATAGTGGCCAGGCCAAGACCCAAAAGCATTAAAGCGACAAAGAGTAGGAGTTTTGATTTTGTTTGCATAGTGTTCACTTATAATAGGATTGTTTTTAATATATTAGCCAGAAACAAATTAATTTAAAGTGAAAAATGTTATTTTTGTCTATAAGTTACATTTTAGTGATAAAACAGAGGTTTTGAAGAACCAATGCAGAGCGGGCTGAGAGTGGCAAAAAAGTAACAACAGTCGGCACTGAAGTACCGATTCCGAGGAGTTACTATTTTTCGGAACCCATCCTTTAGGGTGGGCTGAGAGTGGCAAAAAAGTTCAAAGAGTCGGCACTAAAGTACCGATTCCGGGAGTCACTGCATTCCGGAACCCGTACTTCAGTGCGGGCTTGCAGGCAGAGAAAGTACCGATTTCAAGAAATATCTATTCTACCGTAACACTTTTTGCAAGGTTTCTTGGCATATCAACATCATTTCCAAGACGAATCGAAATTTCTAAGGATAAGAGTTGTAAAACAACCATCATTTCAAAAAACTCCAGCATATAGTGTTCATGTTTTTTGTCTGGATGAAGTCATCCGCCTTGTCAAATTCCAAAGGACTGATGGCACAGATAGTAGAATCTCTTGCACTCAGCTCCTCAGCATTGCTTTTTGATTTTTCATAAAGCATATGCTGCGGCAGCAGGGCAATGGTGAAGAGTTCCGGATCGGCCAGAGCAATAGGTCCGTGCTTCATCTCTCCGCTTGGATACCCTTCGGCATGGAGATAAGAGATCTCTTTGAGTTTTAAAGCACCCTCAAGGGCCAATGGAAAAAAGACATCCCTGCCGATAAAGAAAAAACCGTGTCCGTGCAAGTAGCGTTTTGACAACCGTTTGATGCGTTCATGCAGGGTATCACTGACCTTTACACTTGCAGGAATGCTGCGCAGATGGTGTATATGTTGTGCCATTGCAGCTTTGGTGAGTGTTTTTTTGCTTTGTGCTACATGTAAAGCAAGCATCCAAAAAACCGTGACCTGAGTTGCAAAGGCTTTTGTTGAAGCCACTCCTTTTTCAATGCCTGCCCGCGTGAGTATCGTTTTGTCGGCAATGCGGACCATGGAAGAGTTGTCAACATTACATATAACAAGCGTTTTTAATCCTGCTTTTTTGGCCATTTTGAGTGTCTCAAGTGTATCTGCAGTCTCACCGCTTTGTGATATAACAACAAAGAGTGTATCTTCATTCATGAGAGGTGAACGGTAGCGAAACTCTGAAGCAACTTCAACAGAAGTTTTTATTTTTGCATAGCGTTCAAACAGGTAAGAGGCTGTCAGGGCCGAATGGTACGAAGTACCGCAGGCACATAGTTTTATCTCGTTGATACCTTCGAAAAAATCCTTTCCCAGTTCATCAAAAATGATTGCATTATCACTCAAACGTCCTAAAAGCGTATCGGCAACAACAGAACTCTGTTCATATATCTCCTTTTCCATAAAAAAACGGTATCCCTCTTTTTGTGCGGAGAGTTTGTTGTTTGTAAGCTGTATGAAATGAGGTTCTTTTTTTTCACGGTTCTTGTCAAAAATAACAAGCTCATCAGGTGTCGCATAGCCGTAATCACCGTCTTCAAAGTAATTGACTTTACCACACTGTCCGATAAGCGGTGTGTCCGAGGATGCAAAATATTTTTCATTTGCTTCGTTGATGCCTACAAGCATGGGAGAACCGTTTTTTGCGAAAAATATTTTATTTTTTTCTTCTTTCGTGACTAAAAGAATTGCATAAGCCCCTTTGAGTTCAAAAATTGTTTTTTCAAAGGCTTCAAAAGCATTTTTGGTATTTTTCAGGTTTTTTTCAAATTGATGTACAATCACTTCGGTATCTGTCTGGCTTAAAAAAATGCTACCTTCTTTGAGGAGTTCTTTTTTTAACTCCGCATAGTTTTCTATAATGCCGTTATGCACGACATAAGAGTGTATTCCGGTATGGGGATGGGCGTTGAGTTCTGTTGGTTTGCCGTGTGTTGCCCAGCGGGTATGTCCGATACCGACTGCAAATTTGTCGGTCACAAAATCTTTTGTTTTTTCTTCAAGGTTGACAAGTTTGCCTACGGATTTGAAATTGGAAAATTCTCCATTACTCAACACTGCAATGCCGGCAGAATCATAACCTCTGTATTCCAGCTCTTTGAGGCCGTTTAATAAAATTTCTTTTGTATTTTTGTTTCCTATATATCCGACAATTCCGCACATGCAGACCCTTTATTTTGTATTTTCTGATAATAATTCATAGATTTTTTCAACATTATTACATATATTGTTTTGTTTTTCCATTAAAAAACTGTCTCGGACTTTGTATTTGCTTGAGTGGATTTTTGCTGTGATGATATTGATATGCAGCTCTTCAAACTTGTGCATGACATAGGCCAAAAGCCCTATCTGGTTTGCCGTATGAATTGTCAGTTCGGCATGCGTCATTGAGTGTTCACAGTCAATTGCAATCTCTTCTCTTTTAATGTGAATTTTTTTGAGTTTGACCTCTTTACTCATGTCAAAAGCATTGTCAATGGTGTCTTGAATTTCAACGAGTACATTAGAGTCTACATTTTGTATAAACTCGATTTTAAAATATTTAATGCCGTCAAAGAGAGTGAAAATCTCCATCGAAGCAACATTGAGATGTGCCAGGGTAGCTAGAAGATAACCGATATTTAAAGGGATACGACGATAAATTTCTATACTCAAAGAGTTGATGTTTTTGACTCGAAAACTGTACTCTTTTGTCTCTTTTGCAATTTTGGCAATACTGATAATGTCCTGGGGTGCATGTTTAAAGAAAAAAAGATTGGATTCTATTGTTAAAACTTTTTTCTGCAACAGACTCGGCAGTTCTTTAAACTCGTCAAGATTTCTGACTCTTGCTTCTATGAGCAGTCTTTTTTTTGCATCGGTAATTCTTCCAGTGTTTTGGGCAATCTCAAGAGCACTTAAATACAAATCATGTAAAAGTTTTGCATTAAAAGCGTTGTAGATATCTCCGCCGACACCGCTGATATCGGCATAGGTGAGGATGTAAAGCAGTTGAAGGTTTTTGGCATCGCCCACTTTTGACATAAATTTATAGAGTGTTTTTTCATTGTGTATGTTTTCTTTGAAGGCTACACTGCTCATAAGAATATGCTGCCGAACAAGAGTGACTGCTCTTTTTGTCTGCTCTTCATTCAAATGGATATGTTTTGCAAACTGCACAACAAGTTTTGCGCCGACTTCACTGTGATCCTGCCTTCTTCCCTTGCCGCTGTCATGGAAAAATACGACAATTTTGAGAATCAGTTTTTCTTCTTCGCTCAGTGTATTAAAAAGATTTTGCAAAAAAGGCTCTGTAATGTTTTCCAGGGCTTGGACACATTTGATGGAATGAATATCAACAGGGTAGTGATGGTAGCCGTCAAACTGTGGCAGATGCATGACTTTTCGAAAATTCGGAAAAATTTTTGGAAGGATTCCCGCATCATAAAAAAGTTTTAAAAAGGAAGCTATATGGGCTTTTGTAAAGAGCTTTTTTATGAGAAAATAGGTTTTTTCACTCAGTGGATGGGAAACTTTTGCAACAGTAAACTGATGCAAAAAACCGGCATCAAAACGGTAGTCTTTGTCTTCTAGGTCAAGAAGCAGTTGCAGTAAATCTGAAATTTTTTGCTGAGGCAGCTTGAAGGAAGCATAAAGCCTTGCATTGTACTGATAAAAACCTTTTTTGAGCCTGTTTCGTTTGAAAGATGCTATATGTTTGGCATCATAGATATAGGGACGTACCATTTTTTTTACAAAAATCTGTGTGAAGTTATTGATACGCCATCCGGCTTCCAAAACTTTACCGGCAAGTTTTTTTTGGTCTTTGAAGCCTAATAGTTTACTCACTTGAGGAATATACTCAAGAAGCAGTCTGTCTTCTTGTTTGTTTGCTATGAGGTGCAGGGCGCTTCTGACTCTGTAGAGGAGTTCAAGGGCTATGCGGAATTCTTTGTACTCTTCATCACTGAAAACAGTACCGCTGAGTTCTTTGATACTGTTAATGCCATAAATTGTTTTGGCTACCCAATAGATGAGGTGGGCATCCCGTAAGCCTCCAACACTCTCTTTTATGTTTGGTTGCATAGAGGTCGGGTATTTTTTTCTTCTTTTTTGTGCTTCTTCTATTTTGGCAAGGAGAAACTCTTTTTGTTCATGCAGACGAATTCTGCCAAGTTCTCTCTGCGTTGCATGCCAGGTAAAGGGAGATCCTGTGATAAACCTGGATTCCATTAAAGAGGTTTTAATGGTTATATCCTGTATGCTTGCTTTAAAGAGGTCGTCAACCTCGTGGACTCTGTGTCCGAGTTTCATCCCTGCATCAAGGGCAAGATAAAACAGTTTTTCGATAATGAGTTCAGAGTTGTACCCTTCAACATCCTGGTAAACGATGAGCAGGTCAATATCACTGTGTACACAGAGCTGTTCTCTGCCATAACTTCCAAGGGCTATAATGGCTATGGGTATGGAACTGCGCATAGGCAGGTAGTTGCCAAAGGCTCGACGCAGGACAGTTTTATACATCAGTTCGATGATGGAGTCGAGTTTTTTTGTGTGGCGGACAAGGAAGTCTTTGCCCTGGTTTTTTGTAAAAAGTTCGGGAAGCGATTCTTTATACTCTTTTATGTATTGTTTAAAAAGTTTGGACAGCTCAAAGTCTGAGCCTTTTTTTTCTAATACATTTTCTATTTCTAAAAGTAAATTCATAATTGATTATATTGAATTTTTGCTATAATTTATCTTTAAAATTTAAAAAAGCAAAAATAGTCGACAATGGAACCTATTTTTGGAGGGTCAATGCCGTTAGGTTAAGAAAAAAAGTTCGATATTCTTTCGGAATCTAGGCCTTAGTTTTGAAAGACACAAAGCCCGCACTGAAGTACGGGTTCCGAAAAAGCCGCTTAACTTAATGGAACCCATCCTTTAGGGTGGGCTGAGAGCGGCAGTAAAAATAAAAAGGGAAAATAAAATGACAATTACAAAAAGCGTAACATTCATAGCAAAAGAGGGCTGTGAAGAAAAAATGAAAGAACTGCTGTCTGCAATGGTAGCACCGAGCAAGGCAGAAAAAGGCTGTATTTTTTATGAAATATTTCAATACAAAAACGATAAAAAAAGATTTATGGCAGTTGAGACCTGGGAAAATGAAGCTGCACTGAACGGGCATAAAGCCTCTGCCCATTATAAAGTATATAAATCTTCATACGAGCCATACTGTGAAGACAAATACACAGATGAATTAGAAGTGTTGGGCTAAATCATGGACAATTTATGGAATGAAAAAAAAGCGGCTGCATGTAAAAGTGATTTGGATTTGAGGGTATACAGCTCAAACCTGTTGGGACAAAATGATGAACTGGTACTGCACGGAGGCGGCAATACCTCACTCAAAAGCAAAATAAACGGCGAAGATGTCTTACATGTAAAGGGAAGTGGCTGGGACTTGGCAAGCATAGAAGCAGAAGGTTTTGCACCTGTGAAACTGGATGTACTTTTAGAAATGGCAAAACGTGAGCATTTGAGTGACAGTGAAATGGTACACCTGCAACGAGAGGCGATGACGGATAAATCTGCGCCGAATCCTTCGGTGGAAGCGATACTGCATGCGCTGATTCCCTACAAATTTGTGGACCATACCCATGCGGATGCTATTGTAACGATTTCAAATTCAGTGAACGGGGATGAGCATATTGTCAAGCTTTTTCCAAATTTTTTAATTGTTGATTATATTATGCCGGGCTTTGAACTGGCACATACAATTTATAAAATGACAAAAGATTTGGACTGGGAGAGTATAGACGGCATCATTTTGCATCATCACGGGATTTTTACTTTCGACAATGATGCCAAAAAATCTTATGACAAAATGATAGAAGCCGTCACAAAAGCAGAAAATTTTTTGGACGAACAGGCTGTTGTGCATATTGAACATAATTATGTCCACAGTGACTGTGATATCGGAAAAATAACAAAGGTACTTTCTGCCGCGAAAGGCTATGAAGTCTCTATCAATATCAATCAGTCGCCTTTGGCAGCATATTATGCGTCACAGCCGAATTTAAAAGAGTTTGCATCACGCGGTGTCTTGACTCCTGAGCATATCATACGCACAAAAAGAGTACCGCTTGTGATGGAAGATACAAATTTGGAAGCAGCAGTAGAAAAATATATGCAAGAGTATAAAACCTATTTTGAAAAATATGCCACTGATGAGGTGATGCTGAATCCTGCCCCCAATTATATGATTATAAAAAATCTCGCAGTCATCTCTTTTGGAAAAAACAGAAAAGAAGCGGCAATTATCAATGATATAGTAAACCATACCATGTTGGCAGTATTGCGCTCAGACAAATTAGGCGGCTACCAAAGCATCAGTGAAAAAGAGAGCTTTGCGATGGAGTACTGGGAACTGGAACAGGCGAAACTGAAAAAGTAACAAAGGCGGCACGAAAGTGTAATTTATCCCGGAACCCGTACTTCAGTGCGGGCGAGAGTGGCAAGAAAGTAACAGCAGTCGGCACTAAAGTACCGATTCCGGGAAATTTCGGAACCCGTACTTCAGTGCGGGCTAAACTGAGTAAAAATTTAAAGAGGGCTTTACAATAAAAAATGAACCACACAAAACTGCATCATATCAGTCTGAAAGAACATTACCAATTTATAACATTTCGTACACAAGACAGCGTAGATGCTTATGTACAAAAAATTCTGGCAAATGATGAAAAAGAACATATAAAACAGTTTCAAATAGACAGTTATTTGGACATGTCAAAAAATGGTGCCTATCTGTTTGATGAAGCTATTGATGTCTTTGTAGATGTTATTTTAGAAGAAGACGAAAAACTTTATGATGTGGAAATGATGGCAGTTATGCCAAATCATATTCATTTGTTATTCAAGCAAAATGAGGATTTAGGTAAAATTATGCAATATATCAAAGGTAAAAGTGCGGTTGAACTCAATAGACTTTTGCAAAAATCAGGAAAATTTTGGGCAGACGGGTATTATGACAAACTTATAAGAGATGAAGAACATTATGTAAAAGTTTATAATTACATAAAAAATAACCCTCTCAAAGCCGGACTCACAGATGAGCGGGTTTTTAGTAAATATGAGTAACAAAAGTCGGCACTGAAGTACCGATTCCGGGAGTCACTGCATTCTGGAACCTATCCTTTAGGGTGGGTGGGAGCGGCAAAAAAGTTCAAAGAGTCGGCACTGAAGTACCGATTCCGAGGAGTCACTGCATTTTGGAACCCGTACTTCAGTGCGGGCAAGCGTGGTAGGAAAGTTAATGAAAAGGAAAAATATGGCATATCTTTTAGCAATAGATGCAGGTACAGGAAGTATTCGTGCTGTACTTTTTGATACGCAGGGGAAGCAAATTGCCGCAGAGCAAAAAGAATGGACACATTTAGAAGAAGAGGGTGTAGCAAACTCCATGGCTTTTGATTTTGAAAAGAACTGGCTGCTTACATGTAACTGTATCAAAAATGTTATTGCAAAATCAAAGATTAATCCTGCAGATATTTTGGCACTCAGTGCTACAAGTATGCGTGAGGGAATTGTCCTGTATGACAAGAACGGCAAGGAACTCTGGGGCGTTGCTAATGTTGATGCCCGTGCTTCAAAAGAAGTAAAATATTTAAAAGAAAAATTTCCTGAAATCGAAGAAGAGTTTTACCAAAAAAGCGGACAGACCTTTGCTCTTGGCGCTTTGCCCCGTTTGCTGTGGCTTAAAAACAAGAGACCAAAAATCTATGAAAAAGTGGCAAATATTTCTATGATAGGTGATTGGATTTTGGCACGTTTGAGCGGAGTAATAGCCGTTGACCCAAGTAACGGCGGCACTACAGGAATTTTTTCTCTTGCTTCGCGCAGCTGGGAAAAAGAGATGGCACAAAAAGTCGGTATAAAAGAGGAGATATTTCCTCCTGTGCTGGAAACGGGAACGATTCTTGGCAATGTAAGTGAAAAAGTTGCAGATGAAACAGGATTGAGCCCCTTGACGAAAGTTGTGATGGGCGGAGGAGATGTGCAACTTGGTTCTGCCGGACTCGGGGTTGTCAAAGAGGGTGATGTGGCAATTTTGGGTGGAAGTTTTTGGCAACAGGTGGTCAATATTCCAAGCAGTGTCAAACCACCAAAAGATATGAGTATACGCGTCAATCCGCATGTTATAGAAGGGCTTTCTCAGGCGGAGGGCATAACATTTTTTTCTGGGCTTGTTATGCGCTGGTTTCGCGACGCTTTTTGTCAGACGGAAAAAGAAGAGGCAAGTCTGTGTGGTAAAGATGTTTATGAAGTTTTAGAAGAAAAAGCACAGAAAATTCCCGCAGGTTCTTATGATATTTTACCGATATTTTCAGATGTGATGAAATACGGCAAGTGGTACCATGCCGCGCCGAGTTTTTTAAATCTCGGACTTGATGCCGAGAAATATAATCATATCTCAATGTTTCGGAGTTTGGAGGAAAATGCTGCCATTGTTTCAAGCATTAATTTGCAAAATATAGAGGTATTCAGCGGTATAAAAATAAAAGAGATTGTCTTTGCAGGCGGGGCAAGCAAAGGAAAACTGTGGGCACAGATTCTAGCGGATGTAACGGGCTGTGTGGTGAAGATTCCAAAAGTGACCGAGGCAACCGCACTTGGTGCGGCAATGGCAGCAGGTGTAGGTGTCGGTGTTTATAAAAGTTTAGCAGAAGCGGCAAAAGAGTTGGTGGTCTGGGATAAAAAATATATGCCCAACGAGAAGAATAAAGAAGTTTATGCAAAGTTAAAAGAAAGATGGCAAAAAGCGTATGAAGTGCAATTAAAGCTAGTTGATGATAATATCACGACTTCAATGTGGAAAGCCCCCGGACTTTAAAGAAGTAAAGTCGGCACTGAAGTACCGATTCCGAGGAGTCATTATTTTTCGGAACCCATCCTTTAGGGTGGGCGGGAGTGACAAAAAAGTAGTAACAGTCGGCACTGAAGTACCGATTCCGGAGCCATTCTTGGAGTGGGCTGCAAGCGCTAAAAAAACAGGTAAAAGAATGAATAACAGAATAAATTTTGAAGATGCAATAAAACTTTATGAAAGAGACCTTTTTGAACTTGGTGAACTTGCCGATGCAAAGCGTCAGGAATTACACGGTAAAAAGACATATTTTAATATTAACCGGCATATAAACCCTACAAACGTCTGTGCAGATGTTTGTAAATTTTGCGCCTATTCGGCAACACGCAAAAATCCTAACCAGTATACAATGAGCCATGAAGAAATTATGAATATAGTCGACAACATAGTGGCACATGATGCAAAAGAGGTTCACATAGTTTCTGCCCATAATCCTAATGTAACGCTCGATTGGTATTTGGGTATTTTTAAAAAAATCAAAGAGAAGTATCCAGCCTTACATGTAAAGGCATTGACTGCTGCAGAAGTGGACTTCTTGTCTCGTCATCATGGACTTACATATGATGAAGTGCTTGATTTGATGGTAGAAAACGGTGTAGATTCTATGCCCGGCGGCGGTGCGGAGATTTTTGATGAAAAGGTCAGAGATTACATCTGTAAAGGCAAAGTGACATCAGATCAATGGTTTGAAATTCATCGTAAATGGCATGAACGCGGGAAAAAATCTAATGTTACTATGCTTTTTGGACATGTAGAATCTCGTGCAAACCGTATAGATCATATGATGCGAATTCGTGAGTTGCAAGATATAACGGGTGGGTTTAACGCTTTTATACCGCTTGTCTATCAGACAGAAAATAATTACCTTAATATTGACAAACCGATTACGGCAAATGAAATACTCAAAACCTATGCCATTGCAAGGCTGGTTCTTGACAATGTGCCGAATTTAAAAGCGTACTGGGTGACATCGACTGTGAATCTTGCACTTGTCGCACAGGAATTCGGGGCAAATGATTTGGATGGGACGATAGAAAAAGAGTCCATCAACTCTGCAGCAGGAGCCGCGAGTGCCAATGGGGTGGATGTGAAAGAATTTACGGGATTGATAACAAATTCTGGCTTTATTCCTGTTGAGCGTGACAGTGTGTATAATGAGATAAAGGTCTGGTAAACTGGTCGGCACTAAAGTACCGATTCCGAAGAATATGCAGTTATTTGGGAACTCGTACTTCAGTCATAAGTATCTACACAACTTAAAACTCCATCTGCATAAAGTCATTGAGTTCTTTTTTAATGCTATGGAGTTCTTCAATATCATAAAGTTCAAGCATATCCATAGCAGAGAAGAAGTTCCATAAACCTGCTAACAGAGCCGGAGAGGTAGATATCTTCTTTCTTGCTACCAATCTCCCGCTTAATCGAACTAAAAACTTTCTAATTGCCAGCATGTTTTTACTATTTGTATGTTCAATTTCCCATACAAGCAAACAGGCATAAGAGGCAACAAACAAGCGTTTAAATATAGCCTGTGCACTCTCTTGCTGCCATTTTTCCAAATTAAACCCTGAGCTTTTTAACAGTTTAAAATACGTTTCTATATTCCATCTGTAATAATACCACAATCCTATCCTTGTTATATCAACATCTTTTGGAAGATTGCTTAACAGAAGCCAGGTAGCAACTGTATTGTTCTTCTCATCTATGAGTCTTTGGACTATAAATCTGTTTTTTATTGGCTTGCCTTTTACTTTTTGTTTTATTGTTTTACCTTGTGGCGTATCTGTCTTTTGATAGCTGTCTCTTGTTATAAGTATATCTACCGTATTAACATAAATTTTTACTTTTTTATTTTGATACTGTATAGTTTTTACATATTTGCCTTTATCCATTTTTTTGGACAACTCTTTTTGGGTAATATCTTCATCTTCATACCTGACTTTGACATTGTCTAATGCTCGTACTATATATAAATCCTCTTTTTGCAGTCCTCTGAAAAACCCCGCACTGTCTGCTTCTCTGTCAATTACATGTACAATTTTCTTTTGTATGTTGAGGGATTGATTGATATAAGCTATTCTTTGTGTTAATTCACCGAGATGGGTAAGATGACTCTTCATTGTAGGATTATAGCTTGAGAGCACTTTATCTTGTGTCTTTAGGTTCTGTACCAAGGGAAGGATTGGTTTGCCGCTGCTGCTCTCAATTGCAAGGGAACTTTGCAACTCATATCCTCTTGATGAAGCATTATTTACATTGCTTCTGCGTTTTCGTATACAATCTGTTTTTGCCGTATGGTTTTTATAATTTATGAGTGACCAGTCATGGGCTACAAGTATATATTCATCACTGCTTTTATTAATAGTTTTAATCCCTCTTGTAAGCATTGGCTCATTGAGTGACTCTATATCTACATGCTCATTATTGTAAAATCTCCAAGCACTTTGTGCTTGTGAAAATCCTTCAGTCTTTTGTAGCAGGTTTAATCCATTGGTACTGTGTTGTTTATGATTCATATGACTTTTTACCAGTCTCATATATCTTTTTTTTTAAACGCTCTTCCATTGCATAAACTCTCTTGTTTTTTAAAATCTTATGCAATATCTATTCCGCTTTCTTTGCTTTTTTGAGTTGTGTAGATACTTATGACTTCAGTGCGGGCGAGAGTGGCAGGAGAGTGAAAAATGGACATATCGGTAATCATTCCAACATATAACCGATACAAACTTTTAAAAAGAGCCATAAAATCAGTACTCGCTCAAACATACACACCAAAAGAAATTATAGTGATAGATGACGGTTCTACCGATACTACATGTAACATACAAAATGATTTTCCAAACATTATATACATTTATCAAAAAAACAGTGGAGTTTCTGCTGCACGGAACAAAGGCATAGAAATCGCCAAAAGCGAATGGATAGCTTTTTTGGACTCAGATGATGAATTCTGCCCTCAAAAGCTGCAAAAACAAGTAGATTTTCATACACATAATCTGGATATTTTAATGAGTTATACGCATGAAAAATGGGTGAGAAACGGAATTACGGTAAAAATACCTAAAAAATATAGAAAAATAGGAAAAGATGCTTTTTTAGAAAATTTGTCATATTGTAATATTGCTCCTTCATCCGTAATACTTCATAAAAGTTTACTCGAAACAGTAGGACTTTTTGATGAGCATTTGGCAGTTTGTGAAGATTATGACCTGTGGCTTCGTATTACATGTAAGCATAAAATAGGGCTTATAGATGAAACACTTATTATAAAATATGCCGGGCATGATGCACAACTCGGGTTTCGAAAAAATATGGATGTATACAGAATAAAAGTGCTCAAAAAACTGCTGCTTACATGTAATAGTGAAGAAAAAAGGCTTTTAATTCAGTATGAGTTAGATGGAAAAATTTTAGAGCAACAAAAAAGACAGAGGCATAAAATACTACATCACAGTTGACCTGCAGGAAAAAAATGCAAAAGTGTATAAGCTTCAAAACAGCAAATATATAAAAATGTGTGATGTAAGTGACGGGGTTGTAGTATTTAAAATAGATGGATGCAACAAAGAACTGCCGTTTGATTTTACCGATATTTGGAAACAGTCGGCACTGAAGTACCGATTCCGAGAGATGTGCAGTTTTTGGAATCTATCCTTTAGGCAATGCCATTAAGTTAAGCGGCTTTTTCGGAACCCGTACTTCAGTGCGGGCTTTGTGTTTTTCAAGATTAAAGCCTAGGTTAAAACCTAGGTTCCAAGAAAACATCAAGTTTTTTTCTCACAAGTCATGTTTTAATATAGAAAGTAGCGATTCCGAATGTCACATCCTGCAGGGTAGGCTGAGATAGTAGCAAGAAAGTTGGTAAGCAACGGTAAATATGTAGAAGATAATGCCAGTGTGTATTTACAAAAGATCTGGATAAATACAGAAATATTGTTTTAAAAAAACTATACAAAAGCTGTTGGGACAAAGAAAAAAGAAAAAAACCGCTGAAGAGCTTCATACTAAGCAACTATTCAGTTAAGTATGACTATAATTCCAACTCTTTCACAAAGGCCTGTTAGCTCAGTCGGTAGAGCAAGTGACTGAAAATCACTGTGTCCTTGGTTCGATTCCGAGACAGGCCACCACCTCATGAACATCATTACAAAATAAATATTATCAATATCTCATTCAAATAAAAAGTAAAACTTTGTTATAATGAACAATAATTTTACAAGGATTTATTATGGGTGCTTTAAAAGTAGAAGAAATACCACGATATACGTATGATGATTATAAATTATGGGATGGAAAGTGGGAACTGATAGCTGGGTATCCGTACGCTATGTCTCCTGCTCCTATGATTAAACATCAGAAAATAAGTAATAATATTGGATGGGAATTGAAAAGTATTTTTCAAGACTGTCCAAAATGTCAGGTTTTGCTTCCTGTTGATTGGAAAATTGCAGAAGATACTGTTGTTCAGCCAGACAACAGTGTGATATGCCATGAACCCAAAAATGATGCTTATATTACACAGGCGCCAAAAATTATTTTTGAAGTATTGTCCAAGGCAACTGCCAAAAAAGACAGAGGCGTAAAATATGATTTGTATGAAAAAGAGGGTGTGAACTACTACATCATGGTTGATCCTCAAGAAGAAAATGCAAAAGTGTACCAGCTTCAAAATGGCAAATATATAAAAATGTGTGATATTAGCGATGGGATTGTGACATTTAAAATTGATGAATGCAACAAAGAACTGCCGTTTGATTTTAGTAAAATTTGGAAATAGTCGGCACTAAAGTAGCGATTCCACAGTATTTGGGAACCCGTACTTTTAGTGCGGGCGAGAGTGGCAAAAAAGTTCAAACAGCTGAGACTGTATGGTTTGTTAGCCAATATTCTTAATCTAAGAATTAAGTTATTTTTTACACTTTCCGACTGTTAAATTAGCTCTGTTTTTTTCTACAGTTTTAGTACTTATACCTTTGACTGCTGTTAAATCATCTACATTTTTAAAACAGTGATTTGTTCTGTAGGCTAAAACTGCTTCAGCTTTTTTCGCACCGATGCCGCTTAGTGTTGTCAACTCTGATTTACTTGCATTGTTTATATCTACTGCACTAAAAAGCAGTGTAGTACTTATGGCTAATATAGCTAAAAATTTCATGGAAATCCTTTTTTTGATTTGAATACAGTGTACATAAAAAAATATTATTTAGCTAATTTTATTGTTAATTGTCAGAATATTGTGTGTGCTTTTAATAGTAATGGGTATTTTTGTAACCTGGAATTGTTAGTCGGCACTGAAGTACCGATTCCGGGAAGCTATTGTTTTTGGAACCCATCCTTTAGGGTGGGCTGGGAGTGGCATGACAAAAACAACAGTCGGCACTACAGAAAAAAATTTAGTTTTTTCTGTAGTTTGTTTTAGCATAGAAAGTACAGATTCCAGAAAAATTGAAATGAAAGAGAACATTTTATAACTATATAAGTAAAAAAAGATTATAATTCAAAAATTGAATTTTAGGAATACCGTATTGCAAAATGATGAATTGATACTGAATGTACTTAGAAAGATAGAAAGCTCAAGAAGTCAAAAATCTTTGGCTGATGAATTGGGATACAGTGTAGGAAAAGTAAACTATGTTCTTAAAGCCCTCATAGAAAAAGGCTTGGTAAAAGCCGAAAACTTTTTCGCTAACAAACATAAAAACCAGTACAAATACCTCTTGACAGAAGATGGCATAAAAACCAAAATAGACCTTACAAAAAAGTTTATCGCCAGAAAAAAAGCTGAGTATGAAGAACTGCAAAGAGAGTTGGAAACAGTCTATGACAATAGCAATAGAAAAAACAGATTATGTAATACTAACAGAAAATTTTTCACCTTTTAAGATAATAAGAAATAAATTTTTTACTACAATTCAAATTTTAGATATACTGAGTACTGCTCTTATAAAAAATACGAAAAACTCTTAGTAAACTATACAAATATGTAATTTAATATTATGAGAACAAAGGAACAAAATGTTTAACAATAAAAATATATTAATCACAGGCGGAACAGGTAGTTTCGGGAAAAAGTATACAGAAATGATACTTGCAAAGTACAAACCTAACAAAATAATTATTTTTAGTCGTGATGAATTAAAACAGTATGAAATGGCACAATCTTTTAATGATGATTGCATGAGGTATTTTATAGGGGATGTTCGCGATGCACAGCGTGTTGAATATGCTATGGATGGTGTTGATTATGTTATTCATGCGGCTGCTTTAAAGCATGTTCCTGCAGCTGAATATAATCCAACAGAGTGTATTAAAACAAATATTGATGGTGCTCAAAATGTGATAAATGCTGCTATTAAAAATGAGGTTGAAAAAGTAATAGCACTTTCTACGGATAAGGCATCGAGTCCAATTAATCTTTATGGAGCAACTAAACTGGCGTCTGATAAACTTTTTATAGCTGCAAATAATATAGTAGGAAAACGAAAAACAAGATTTGCAGTAGTTCGTTATGGGAATGTTGTTGGAAGTCGGGGTTCAGTTGTTCCTTTTTTTAAAAATCTTATTGAGACAGGTGCATCTGAATTACCTATAACCGATGCCGATATGACAAGATTTTTAATTACCCTTAAAGATGGTGTACAGTTTGTTTTAAATAATTTTGAGAGAATGCATGGAGGAGAGATATTTATTCCTAAAATTCCTTCAATGAAGATGACTGATTTAGCCAAAGCCTTAGCTCCAAATTTGCCACATAAGATTATAGGTATTCGACCGGGAGAGAAGATGCATGAGGTGATGATAACAGCTGATGACAGGGTAGTCGAATATAAAACCTATTATGTTATTACTCCAACAATTCAATTTAACCATCATGTTGATTATACAGCTAATGCTTTGGGTGAGGAAGGTAAAGATATAGGTATAGGATTTGAGTATAACTCATTAAACAATACACAATGGATAAGTAAAAAAGAGTTTTTAGCAATGGAACAAAGTTTATAAGATGAAACAATTTATTCCTTATGGTAAACAATTTATAGAGCAAGATGATATTGATGCTGTCGTAGATGTATTAAAATCAGACTATTTAACAACGGGTCCGGTAGTAAAAGTATTTGAAAAGGCTCTTAGTAATTATTGTGGAGCGAAATATTGTATTGCTGTTGCTAATGGTACCGCTGCTTTACATTTGGCTTCATTGGTTTTATTAAATAAGGATGAAAAAGTTTTAACTACACCAAACTCATTTTTGGCTACTTCCAATGCTATTTTGTATGCAGGGGCTAAACCAATTTTTGTCGATATTGCAAAAGACGGGAATATTGATTTGGATCTGTGTGAAGAGGAGCTTAAAAAAGACAGTTCTATCAAAGCCATATATGCTGTTTCCTTTTCAGGTCGCATGGTCAATCAAGAGAAGTTGAAATATCTAAAAGATACCTACAGTATTAGAATTTTAGAAGACAATGCTCATGCTATTGGAGCCGTGTATAATGGCATCAAAGCAGGGAGTTGTACAAACTCTGATGTTTCTATCTTCTCTTTTCATCCTGTGAAGCATTTGACTACGGCTGAAGGTGGAGCGATTACTACAAATTCAAAAGAGCTTTATGCAAAGATGCTTACATTGCGAGGTCACGGAATGGTTAAAACCCCCGATATGAAACCTTGGGAATATGAGATGCGGGAACTTGGATTTAACTACCGTATTAGCGATATGCAGTGTGCATTAGGTCTTTCTCAACTTAATAAACTAGATAGCTTTATAGAACGGCGAACAGAGATAGTAAAAAGGTATGACGAAGCTTTTAAAGAGAGTATTATCAAGCCTCTTTATTTTTTTGATGGCAAGTCATCGTATCACCTCTATGTAGTGCAAGTTGATTTCTCAAAACTTACTCTTTCAAAAGAAGAATTGTTTCATAGGCTTAGAGAAAAAAATATTGGTATTCAGTTGCATTATATGCCCATTAATAAGCAACCTTATTATCAAAGTTTAGGTTATGGAGATGAATACACGCCTAATATGGATAACTATTACAAAGAGTGTTTCTCTTTACCAATGTTTCCTAAACTGAGTGATGATGAACAAGAATATATTATAGAGAATTTGTTTGAGATGTTAAAATGAAATATATAAATTTCAATGGGAATGAAATTTCCAAACTCTCTTTAGGTACAGTTCAATTTGGACTGAATTATGGTATTTCAAACAGTAGTGGTAAACCGAAACAAGATGAGGTGAATGATATTGTTGGATTTGTAACACAAAGTGGTATTAATTGTTTTGATACAGCTGTTGCTTATGGAGATAGTGAAATCGTTTTAGGCAAAGCATTAAATCAAAAAAAAAGTTGTCACATTGTTTCAAAAGTAAAATCAGATATTTTTCTTTCAGATGTGGAAAAGATACTGTTTCGCTCACTGGATAGATTAGGTTATTCAAAGTTATTTGGTTTTATGCTACATGATGGGGAGTTACTTTTTCGATGGAGAGATGAATATCGAGATAAAGTTGATAGATTAAAAAAGTATAATCTAATTAATCACTTTGGCGTTTCTATTTATACCAATGAAGAATTTGATTTGGCAATAGAGAATACTTCAATAGAAATTATTCAAATTCCTTTTAATCTGTTTGATCAAAGGGCAAATAATAATAGTTGGTTTCAAAAAGCAAAAGAGGCTAACAAATTGATTTTTATTCGTTCTGTATTTCTCCAGGGTCTTTTTTTTATGGAGATAGAAAAATTAACAGGGACACTTATGGAAGCTAAGGGGTATTTAAAGCAGATGAATAGTATGCGAGAAACACTGGATTTGTCTATAGCAGACTTTGCAATGGCATATGTAGAAAGTATAGCAGATGATGCTGTTGTTTTATTTGGATGTGACAGCTTAACTCAGGCAAAAGAAAATATAGAAACTTACAGTAAATTACCTAAATTAAAGGAAGAAATTTTAAACAATATAAACAGAGCTTTTTCAAATATTCCAGAAAATATAATTAATCCAAGTAGATGGAATATGCAATGAATAGAAAAATTGTTGCACTTTTACAAGCAAGAACAGATTCTACTAGATTACCTAAAAAAGTATTGAAACCTCTTTTGGGTATACCTATGATTATTCATCAGTTGCAAAGAACAGATAAATCTAAATTAATAGATAAATTAATATTGTTAACGAGTTTGGAAAAAAACGATGATGAATTGGCAAAAACAGTTCAATTATTTGGATATTCAGTTTATCGTGGTTCAAAAAATAATGTTTTAGAGAGATTTTATAAATGCTGTAATGAGTTAGATTTAAAAGATAGCGATATTATTGTCAGGCTAACAGGAGATTGTCCTGTACATGATGCTAAGATTATAGATGAATTAATAGATGCTTTTTTAATAGCTGATTGTGATTATATGGCAAATTGTGTAAAACCAATCTATCCAGATGGACTTGATGCTGAAGTTTTTACTTTTAAAACATTAAAACAAGCATATTATGAAGCAACTAAAATATCTCAAAAAGAGCATGTAACACCTTATATTAGGAATAGCGGTAAATTCAAGGTTATGGATTTAAAAAAAGATATTATTTATAATAATTGGCGTTTAACAGTAGACGAACCAAGTGATTTTACAGTTATAGAGAAAATTTATAATCATTTCAAAACAAATGATTTTACATTTGAAGAAATGATTTTATTTCTGGAACATAATTTAGATATTTTAGAACTCAATAGTGAAATTAATCGTAATGAGGGCTATTTAAAATCATTACAAGAGGATCAAAAAAATGGGTAAATCTCAAAAATTATACAAAAAAGCAAAACGGTATATTCCAGGAGGAACACAACTTCTTTCAAAAAGACCAGAGATGTTTTTACCTGACCTATGGCCCGCATATTACAGCAAAGCAAAAGGGTGTGAAGTTTGGGATTTAGATGATAAAAAATATATAGATATGTCTATTATGGGTATTGGAACAAATACTTTGGGATACGCAAATGATGAAGTTGATGAAGCTGTAAGAGAAGTAACTTATAAAAGTAATATGTCCACTTTTAATTGTCCTGAAGAGGTTTATTTGGCAGAAAAACTCATAAATCTTCATCCTTGGGCAGATATGGTAAGATTTGCACGAGCAGGTGGTGAAATAAATTCAATAGCTATTAGGATAGCAAGAAGTGCTACAGGTAGAGATAAAATAGCTATTTGCGGGTATCATGGCTGGCATGACTGGTACCTTTCTACAAATCTTAGCAGTGATAAGAACCTGGATGGACATCTCCTTCCAGGGTTAAAACCTAGTGGAGTTCCAAGAGGATTGGTCGGAACAACATTACCTTTTAATTATAATGATATTGAAAGTTTAGAAAAAATCATTTTAGAAAATCAAAATGAGATTGCAGCTATTAAAATGGAAGTTTCACGAAATGAAGGTCCTAATGACAGTTTTTTACATAAAGTGAGAGCTTTAGCAACTAAACATAATATTGTTTTGATTTTTGATGAGTGTACTTCAGGATTCAGGGAGAGCTATGGAGGGCTTCATAAAAATTTTGGTGTTGAACCTGATATGGCAGTTTTTGCAAAAGCTCTTGGAAATGGTTATGCTATTTCAGCTTGTATCGGTAAAAAAGAAATAATGACAGCCACACAAGATACTTTTATAAGCAGTACTTTTTGGACAGAAAGAATTGGTCCAACAGCAGCACTAAAAACACTTGAAATTATGGAAAAAGAAAAATCTTGGGAGAAGATTAGCAAGATTGGTTCAGATGTTACAACAAGATGGAAAGATTTAGCATTAAAATATGAGTTAGAAATAAATACTTGGGGTATTAAACCGTTGGGTGGATTTATGATAGAGAGCAGTGATGCATTAGAATATAAAACCTATATTACACAAGAGATGCTAAAAAAAGGATTTTTAGCTTCTAATGTTTTTTATGCTTCCATTGCACATACAAAGGATATTGTAAATGAATATTTTGAGAAATTAGAACCGATTTTTGAGATTATCAAAGAGTGTGAACTGGGAAATAAAAAAATTAAAAATTTATTAGAAACTGATGTCTGTCACAGCGGATTCAAAAGGTTGAATTAAGTATGAATCAAAATATCCTCTTTCGTGTAGATTCATCTTCAAGCATAGGAACAGGGCATATTATGCGTGATTTAGTATTGGCACAGCAGTATAAAAATGCCAATATTATTTTTGCTACTTTAGATCTGGAAGGGAATGCAAATGAAAGAATAGAAGAGGCAGGATATGCCATAGAACTTTTAAAATCTAATACGCTCAATGAATTACACAGTTTGATCAAAAAGTTAAAAATAGACTTGTTGGTTATTGATCATTATGAAATAGATGAAGTATCTGAAAAAGCATTAAAAACCAAAAATCCAACATTAAAAATTCTTTCGTTTGATGATACTTATGAAAAGCACTATTGTGATATACTGTTAAATCATAATATGAGTGCTGATGAAAGTAGATATAAAAGTTTAGTTCCTTCTTTTTGTGAGATAAGATGTGGGGCTGACTATACACTTTTGCGTAATGAATTTATAGAAGAAAAGAAGATAAAACGAGAAAAAATTTATGAGTATTTTATTGCAATGGGTGGAGCAGATACAGCTAATCTAAATATAAAAATTTTAGAAATTTTACCAAAAGATAAAAAAGTGGCACTTGTTACAACAACTGCGAATAAAAATCTAACCCAGTTACAGGAGTATGTTAAAGATAAAGTAAATATCTCACTTTTCATAAACTCAAAGAGGATAGCAAAGCTTATGAATCAGAGTCAATTAGCTATAATAACTCCTAGTGTAACGGTGAATGAAGTATACTTTTTAGGTGTTGATTTTGTGGTTATAAAGACGGCTGATAATCAAGGAGAAATCTATAGTTATCTTAAAAGTAATGGATATAAAACTATTGATAATATAGACATATTTAAAGGATTGATATGAAAGATACAATTATCATTGCCACTATTAAGGAATGGAATATTAAACAATACTTTCTTTTGGCAGAAAAATATAAAAATAAATTTGATTTTATGTTAATAACAACACCCAAAGAGCTTAACTATGAAGAGTTAAAAAAAATAAAGCCTAAATATATATTTTTCCCTCATTGGTCTTGGTTAATACCTAAAGAGATATATGAAAATTTTGAATCAATTTTATTTCATATGACTGATTTACCGTTTGGAAGAGGCGGAAGTCCTTTCCAAAATTTAATAATGTCTGAAATATATGAAACAAAAGTATCTGCTATAAGAGTTGAAGAAGGTCTTGATACAGGTAATATTTATTTAAAAGAACCTTTTAATATCTCCCTTGGAAGTGCAGAAGAAAATTTTATAGAATTGTCTAATATTATTTTTAATAAAATGATTCCACAATTTTTGAATCATCCAATAAAATCAATACCACAAAAAGGTAAAATAACAAAATTTAAAAGAAGAACTCCCAACCAGAGTAATATACTTAATGAACAAATTACAACTATGAAAAAAATGTATGATTTTATAAGGATGTTGGATGCTGAAGGCTATCCTAAAGCATATATAGAGGTAAATAATTTAAAAATTGAATTTAGTGAAGTTCATTTAAAAAAGAATGAACTGGTCGGAAGGTTTGAGGTAAAAGAAAATGAATAAAAAGATATTAATTATAGCAGCGCATCCTGATGATGAAGTATTGGGTTGTTTTGGAACAGTTGCAAGACTTATAAAAGAAGGATATGAAGCATATACACTTATTCTTGGAGAGGGAAAAACAAGTAGAGATAAAAAAAGAGAGATAGAAAATAAAAAAAATGAGTTATGGGTACTGAATAGTGAAATAAAAAAAGCAAATAGCATTATAGGTATTAAAAAAGTTTTTGTTGAAAGTTTTCCGGATAATCGTTTTGATAGTGTTGATTTGTTAGATATTGTCAAGGTTGTCTCTAAAGTTAAAGAAAATATTAAACCAGATATTATCTTTACTCATTATGAAAATGATTTAAATATTGACCATCGAATAACCTATCAAACTGTCATTACCGCTACTAGACCTATGGAAGAGGAATCTGTTAAGGAGATATATAGCTTTGAGGTTTTATCTTCCACTGAATGGAACTATCCACTTTCTTTTAGTCCTGATACTTTTTATGATATCTCAACGACTTTAAGTTTAAAAATAGAAGCAATGAAAGCGTATGATTCCGAATTGTGTAAATATCCTCATCCCAGGAGTTTAGAAGGAATTGAACTAAATGCTAAGCATCGAGGTATGAGAATAGGCAAAGAGTATGTTGAGGCTTTTAAATGTGTGAGGAATATACGATGAAGATGGGTAGCTATCAGTTAATTTCATTTCCTGACTTATCAGATTTAGAGAAAGAAATGGTTTTGCAGTGGAGGAATCATTTGGATGTAAAAAAATGGATGTATCGTAATACAGAGATTTCTTTATATGAACATTTAGAACATATTAACCTCTTAGAACAAAAAAAGGATAAGTATTTTTTAGTCAAAAAAAATGATATCTTTCTTGGAGTAATTTATTTTACCGATATTGACTATAAAAAGAGAGAATGTTATTTTGGACTATATGCTAATCCTTTTGAAAAAATAGCTGGGGTGGGTCAAGTTTTAGAACAATTATGCATTAATTATGTCTTTAAAAACTTAAAGTTTAAAAAACTAAAACTTGAAGTTTTTAAAGATAATAAAAAAGCTATAAATTTATATAAAAAATTCAATTTTAAAGAAGTTGGAGTAAAAATAGTGCATAACAAAGATGTAATTTGTATGGAGTTGAAAAATGAAAATAGGTAGTTTTGATTTAGAAAAAGATGGAGTTTATATAATAGCAGAACTTAGTGCAAACCATAATGGTGTATTACAAAATGCACTTGATACTATTAAAGGTGCAAAAGAGATAGGTGCAAATGCTATTAAACTTCAAACATACACAGCAGATAGTATGACACTAGACTCAGATAAAGAAGATTTTATCATAAAAGGTGGCACTCTTTGGGATGGAAAAAAACTGTATGATTTGTATAAAGAAGCATATACCCCGTGGGAGTGGCACAAAGAACTTTTTGAATATGCAAGAGCGATAGGTATAGACATCTTCTCTTCTCCTTTTGATAAAACGGCGGTTGACTTTTTAGAACAGTTTAATCCATCAGCGTATAAGATAGCTTCTTTTGAGATAACAGATTACGAACTTATACGCTATACAGCTTCTACGGGCAGACCTGTTATTATAAGTACAGGGATAGCAACAATAGATGAGATTCAGGATGCTGTGGATATTTGCAGGGAAGAAGGAAATGAAGATATAGTTTTATTGAAATGTACTTCTGCTTACCCAGCACCATTAGAAGATGCAAACTTGCAAATGGTACCAAACTTAGCACAAACTTTTGGAGTTATTAGTGGTTTTAGTGACCATACTTTAGGTTTAACTGCTCCTATAGCAGCGGTTACTCTTGGTGCGAAAGTAATTGAAAAACACTTTATACTAGATAAAAGCATAGGTGGAGCTGATGCTGATTTTAGTCTTGATAAACAAGAATTTAGTGATATGGTAAAAGCTATAAGAGATACTGAGAAATTGCTTGGAAAAGTTGACTATAGTATGAATGAAAAAAAGAAAAAATCTCGTCAATTTGCACGAAGTCTTTATGTGGCTAAAAATATAAAAAAAGGTGAAAAATTTAATGAAGAAAATGTAAGAAGTGTAAGACCAGGATATGGAATACATCCTAAGTATTTGAAAGATGTTTTGGGTGAAATATCTGATAAAGACTATAAGTTTGGGGATAGATTTGAAAGATAAATATTTATATATTGTTGATATGAGATTTAAACAAAATAGTTTTGATTTAAGTAGTTATCTAAAAGATATTAATGCAAATATATTATCATTGACCCCTTATTCTAGCTTTTTATTGAATCAAGCTAAGAAAAAATTTATTACTTTTCATGATATAGTAAAGATTGAAGAATTTCATAAAAATGTATTTAAAGAATATAAAGAGTTTGAAGAAATTTTTAGTGACTTTAAAGAATTGAGTTTTTTATTTAGAGATTTTGCTTTTTTGATAACTTTTGAAAAATATTTTAATCAGCTCAAAAGTTATTTAAAATTAGCCAAAAAAGAAAATAGACAAATTTTTTATCTTACAGATGTAGATGGTATAAAGAGAGAAGAGAATTGTTTTTTATATAAAAGTTGTTTATTTGATAATCAATATGTGGATAAAATTATAAACATAAAAAATAAAGATGCAAGTTTTTATAAAAAGAATAAACTACAAAATATTTTTAATACTTTAAAATATAAAAAAGATATATTTGAAAATATTATAAATAAATATATTTTAAGAAAAGATACAAGCTTACCATATGATATGATACATTTTTTAGATGTCTATAATGATTTGAATCCGGTAACGAGAAAAGAGAGTATTGAAAAAAAGCAAATTTTTGATTTCATAGGAAGAGTAAATAAAACTATAATAGATAAAAAAACAGTCTATTTAAAAATCAATATATGAAATTATTAGAAGATATTACTATTCATATAACCAAATATGATGAAAAATATATAATTATAAAACCTTTTTCTTTTTTATCCAGGATGCAAAACTATCGACAAATACTTATAAATAAAAAAAATTCAATTCCAAATATATTTATGCAACATGGCAGTTATTTACAGGAAAATATTTTTTTAAAATACAATGAAATATATCCTGCTGATATAAACTTTGTATTTAATGACTTTACTAAAGAATTATTTCAGAATAGAGGAGCTAAAAAAATTGAATCTGTAGGTAGTATAAATTTTAACTATTCAATAAAAGAAAAGAAAAAAAAGTTTGATTTTTTATATATTACATATTGTACCGGTTATTCATATACAGGAGTGTTAATAAATAATTTTTCTCATTTAGTTTCAACGGATACAAATAATATATACACAAGACATAAAAAAATAATAGAGCTTTTTGGTATAAAATTGAAAGATAAAAATATATGTATCAAAATACAGCCAGGTATTATGCTGGAGACAATGTTATATATACCATTTTTAGAATTAAGTCAGAATTATCCAAATGTGACTATAGAATTTAGTATTCCAATTCAAAATTTAATTCCGAAAAGTAAATATATAATTAGTGACTATTTTTCGTCAGAGTTTATAAATAGAGAATTGCACTATAAAAGAGATATAATCTTGTTTAGTGGACCACCTCTCTGCTTACCAGAAGAGACACTAGAAGATATGAAAAAAATGTTCATTTTAGTTGATACTGTTGATGATTTGGAAGAAAAAGTTAGAAATATTGAAAATATAACAAAAAATAGAAAACGATATGATGACATTATAGAGTATTACTCTTCAAAAAAATGTGATACCAAAAAGTTAGTTACAGAAATATTAGAGAAAGAACTAAATGCAAGAAAATAGCCTAAAAAAACGATATAGCATTAAACTCTTTGCAAATATCATAAGTGGTATTATAGGTGCTATTTTAGTAGCTATTGTACTAAAAGCATTAGGTCCTGTTGCTTACGGGCAGTTTGTATATCTTCAAGATTTTTTTATGAAAGCAATTGGTTTTTTAGATATGGGAAGTTCTATTGCTTTTTTTACAAAGCTCTCAGCTAGACATACTAGAAAAGAGCTTATCTCATTTTATTTCTTATATTCTATTGCAGTATTGTTTATAGTATTACTTTTTGTATATGGTGTTAAAAGCTTGGGTTACAGTGAAAAACTTTTGCCAAATATACCAAGTGAATATATTTTTATGGGTTTACTTTTTGGTTTTCTTTCATGGTTTACTCAAATATTTATTAAAATATCAGATGCCTATGCATTGACTGTATCAGTAGAACTTATAAAAATAGGGCATAAAATAGCATCTCTTTTGTTGCTTTTGTGTTTTGTTTATGTTACTGCTTTTGATTTACATAAATATTTTTATTTTCAATATATTGCATTAATATCTTTTTTATTGATAATTTCTTGGCTGTTTGTTAAAAAAAGGATATTTGAAAATGTTTTTAGTCTTAAATTTTCAATTCTAAATCTCTCAAAAGAGTTTATAGAATATTGTCATCCTCTTGTGATATACAGCATAGTAGGACTAATTGCCGGTTTTTTTGATATTTGGCTTCTTCAAAAAATAGCTGGAAGTGAACAAACCGGGTTTTATGGTCTTGCTTATAGTTTAGCAGCTATGTGTTTTTTATTTACCTCTGCTATGACACCTATCATCACTAGAGAATTTAGTAAATCTTATGAGAAAAAAGATTTAGAAAATATGAGAAAACTTTTTTATAGATATATACCTATGCTTTATAGTATAGCTGCATATTTTGCGGTATTTATTTCTATACAGAGTGAAAATGTATTGGCAATATTTACAGATGAAAAATTTCAAAATGCTTATCCGGTTTTAATGATAATGGCATTGTACCCTATTCATCAAACTTATGGACAGCTTAGTGGAAGTGTATTTTATGCTACTGGGAAGACGAAACTTATGCGCAATATATCTTTATTTACACAGCCACTAGGGATGTTTATATCTTTTGGACTGATATATATTTTAGATTTTGGGGCTATAGGACTTGCCGTTAAAATACTTATTCTTCAACTAATTGGTGTAAATATTCAACTTTATTTTAATGCTAAATTTTTAAACTTTAAGATGAAGTCATTTGTATATCATCAAATTTATTCCATAGTGTTTTTTGTAGTCATCGCTTATATATCAAGTCATGTTTTTAGTTTTACCTCTCCTCTGATAAATTTTTTGACATCAAGTACACTATATACAGGTTTTGTTATAATAGGAGCATATATATTTCCAAAAGTTTTTGCAACTGATAGAGATGAGATAAATACACTTTTTTTAAGGTTAAAAAATGTCACTAAAAAATAAACTAAAAAACAATGAGTTAACTATTGGTAGTTGGATAATGATAGGCGATACTATGAGTGTTGAAGTTATGGCTTTGGCTGGTTTTGAATGGCTTGTAGTAGATACAGAGCATACTTCAATAGACTTAAAAACAATTCAAGATTTAATAGCGACCATTCAATCAAGTGGAATAAAAGCACTTGTAAGAGTAAGTAAAAATGAAGAAGTAATCATAAAAAAAGTTTTAGATATGGGAGCTGATGGCATCATAGTGCCCATGGTAAATTCAAAAGAAGATGCGCTGCAGGCAGTAGAGTTTGCAAAGTACCCACCAATAGGCAAAAGAGGTGTTGGACTATACAGAGCTTCTAAATATGGAACAGGTTTTGAAGAATATAAAAAATGGGTGGAAGAAGAGCTTGTAATCATAGCTCAAATAGAGCATATAGATGCAATAAATAATATAAATGAAATTATAAGTGTAGAAGGAATAGATGGTACTATTATAGGTCCGTATGACTTAAGCGGTAGTATAGGTCATCCTGGAGAGTTTGAACGAGATGATGTAAAGGATGCTGTGCAAACTGTACTCGATAGTTGCAAAAAAAACAATATCCCCTCAGGTTTTCATGTAGTAGATACAGACCCATCAAAATTACAAGAGAAGATAGAACAAGGTTGTACATTTTTAGCTTACGGGATAGATTACTTTTTTATGCGAGATTTGGCTATAAAAGGGATGGAAACAATTAAAAAAGCAATCCTATAAAGAATAACTTAAACGGAGTAAAAAAATAAAAAAAACAATAGCCCAGTAACAATAAAACCTCAAAGAACATTTTCAAGAGTATAAAACTCTTGGGATTGTTTGATTTTTGAAGCACTTTATTAAAGTCATTATCTAGAATTTGACTCAAGTGTTTCAATGATCAAACACCTAAAAACTGTTTGGTTGACAATGATAAGGTACTAGGTGCCCCTTGAGGGTATAGGACAATTTATATAATTTCCTATATAGTGTTTATCAAGTTCTATAACAACTTATTGTTAAATAGTTGAATTAAACTTTAGGATAGTGATGCTTGAAATACCCTTTGTGGGTTATAGGCAACATTGTTTTTATATATAGCTAAAATGATATGTGCAAGCTTCCTTGCAACAATCACAACAGCTTCCTTTTTGGCTCTACCTTGAGAGACCTTGTCAAGAAAAAGCTTGTTGAGTTGCTCATTATGCCTAATGGCAGCAATAGCGGCTTGATAGAGAGCTTTTTTAGCAAGCTTTGCACCTCTTTTTGCGATTGCACCGTAGGTGAGTTTATTACCTGATTGCTCTAGTGTAGGATAAAGACCTAAATAACCAATGAAGTGAGAATTATTTTTGAATCGCGCTAAGTCTCCACACTCACTAATAAGAGCAAAGATGGTTTTATCACTCACACCTGGTATGGTTCTAAGATTATCAATAATATTCATAATCTCTTGCTCTTCATTACTCTCAAGTTGCGGTGTTTGATTAAAAAGCTTTAACATCTCATTCTCAAGCTCTTTAAGCTCCTCTTGTAGAAGCTTAATCACTCGGATATGAGATTTAATAACATAAGCTCTCTCATCTACACCATTGCCTTGATAAACAGAGTGTTTGGCTAACTCTAAAAGCTTTGTAGCTTTTTCTTCATTGAAGTTATTGCCTTTGATACCCCGAAAGGTTTTTAGTATTCTCTCTACACTCGCATGATGATAATGCTTTGCAGTTGGATACTTCTCTAAAAGTGCCAAGCCTGTCACATTAAAGGGATCTCTTATCACTTGTTCCATCTCTGGGAATACCACAGCTAAGAGTGTAGAGATTTGTCTTTTATGCTTTTTCATCTCTTCAAGTAGATTATTCTTATGTCTATAGAGTGATTTGATACTCTGATAAGTATCTTCACTTACATAGGCTTTAGAGTATCTGCCTGATTTAATAAGAGCTGCTATCATTAAAGCATCAATGTTGTCATTTTTTACTTTCTTCATGCTGTCCATCTCTCTAAATCTATTTGTTTGATAAGGATTGAGTAATAGTACATTAAATCCTTTTTCACTCAGATAAAGATAGAGATTTTCAAAGAAAATTCCAGTGGTTTCCATACCAATGGTAAAGGTTGATACTTCATCAATGGAGTTTAAAAGTAAAAGTAGCTCATTAAAGCCATTCTCATCATTGCTGAACTTAAGTGACTTCTTTATCACTTTATCATCTTGATTAACCACACAGGCAACATGAAAACCTTTTGCTATATCTATACCTACATAATAGTGCATCTGTACATCCTTTCGTATGTTTAACTTTTTTCTTACAGCCTCGTAACGATAGAGGATTGAGATAGAACTCATCCTGGCATCCTATGGGTAAGTTACTCAGGTTAAACGCAGTATGCTTTCTTAGATAGTTGGCATTACACCTCATAAGGAAAAATGACTGTCATTCAACTCTTTAACTGTAAGTTGTTTTAGTATTTGACAAATATAACAACTTTATCAAAAACTAAAAAATAAATATCAAATCACTACTCCTTTGGATGTAATGATTTGATAAATTTATTATACGAGGAATAAAATCATGAATATCATTTCGATAATTCCAGCAAGAATGGGCTCAAGTAGGTTTCCAGGTAAACCGATGGCAGATATACTTGGAATGCCAATGATAGGACATGTTTACAAAAGGGTAAAAATGTCTAAACTTTTGAGTGAAGTGTATGTAGCTACATGTGATGAAGAAATTTATAATTATGTAGAATCCATAGGCGGAAAAGCTGTTATGACAAGTGATTGCCATGAGAGATGCAGTGACAGGTGTGCGGAGGCTATGCTTAAAATAGAACAAGATGAAAATATCAAAGTTGACATCATGATAATGGTGCAGGGTGATGAGCCTTTGACATTTCCTCAGATGATAGATGAAGCAGTAGAACCTATGCTTCAAGATACAAGCATAAAAATTACAAACTTAGTAGCCGATTTAAACACGGTTGAAGAGTTTGAAGATCCAAATGAAGTAAAAGTTGTTATGGATAAGAATAATCATGCCCTTTATTTTTCACGAGAACCAATACCAAGTAGAAAAAAAGGTGTTTTGGATGTTCCTATGAAAAAACAAGTGTGTGTCATACCGTTTACTAGAGATTTTTTACTAGAGTACAATGAAATGGAACCAACACCTTTAGAGATAATAGAATCAGTTGATATGATGAGAATTCTTGAAAATGGGGGCAAAGTTAAAATGATAGACACAGAGTATGAAACAAAAGCTGTTGATACAAAGGAAGATTTGGATAAAGTTGTGGAGATTATGAAAGATGATGAGTTGTTTGAGAACTATATATAAGTTAAGGTATAAATAGATGAGACTCACTGATGATGAAGTAAACTTAATAAAAAAAGCTTTTTTTGAAACTTTTAAAGATGGTAAAATTTATCTTTTTGGAAGTCGTGTAGATGATACAAAAAGAGGTGGGGATATTGACTTGTATATTGTTCCTAAAAATCATGATGAGTTAAGAAAAAAGAAGATTGATTTTTTAGTAAAATTAGATGAGTACATAGGTGAGCAAAAAATTGATGTAGTAATTGCAAAAGATTTAAATAGACTTATAGAAAAAGAGGCTTTAAGAACAGGGATAGAACTATGAGAGATCTAAAAGCTACATTTATAGAAAAACTCCATGAATGTAATCAGCATAAAAAAAGGTTACTTTTAGCAAAAAAGAAACTGGATTCAATTATACCACTTAATATTCAAAAGTATAACAATCTTAATGATGATTATATTAGCTATATAGATCAGCTTATATTTAGATTTTCTAAGCTACAGGATACTATGGGAGATAAACTTTTCCCAGCATTGCTTGAGCTAATGGGAGAAGAGGTAAAAAGTAAACCATTTATAGACAGACTCAATAGATTAGAAGAATTAGGAATTGTAGATAAAAATGAATGGTTGAAGTTGAGAAAAGATAGAAATGAGATAGCTCATGAGTATAGTTTCAATCAAGATGAAGTAGTAGATAGTATCAATCTTATTTATGACATTACTTATAAACTTTTATTTTTTATGATATTTTTTATAAATATTGTATTGATAAATTTGAGTTTATAAGAGATAGCGAGGTATTAAAGAGATAATAGTGGATATAGAAATTTTAGAGAGGATTATGGATATGGTTAAAAAGGATGAGTTAATTGAAAGTTATCAATAAATTTAAAAAGTTATTTTTTCAACTTTATATAGCATTCTTATCATCAATACCAACAAAACTGGGCACAACATTAAGATATTGGGGTTATAGACCTTTTTTTCAAGAAGTAAAAGGAAAATTTAATATTGATACTGGAGTAACTATTATGGGGTTTAAAAATATTTCATTAGGTAATGATATAGTATTAATGAAAAATAGTTATGTTTATGCTCATGATGGAGGGGATATTGTGATAGGAAATAACTTCACAATGAATACTAATTCACAACTTGGTGCTAGTTTTGGTAAGATAGTTATTGGAGATGATTGTGCGATTGCTCCGAATTGTGTATTAAGAGCCGCAAATCATACTTTTGATGACCCCAATGTTCCGTTTAGAGAACAAGGACATACTTATGGTGAGATTATAATAGAAGATGATGTTTGGATTTCCTCAAATTGTGTGATTACAGCAAATACTAAAATAGGCAAAAGTTCAATTATTGGTGCGGGTTCTGTAGTTACAAAAGATGTAGAACCATATTCTGTTATGGGTGGTGTTCCTGCAAAACTTATACGAAAGAGAAAATAAGATGCGATATTTAGTAACAGGAGGAGCAGGGTTTATTGGTAGTGCTATTGCTAATAGATTGTTAAATGAGGGAAATGAAGTATATGTTATAGACAATCTTCAAACAGGTCATCTTTCTAACATCCCTAAAAATACAGTTTTTATTAATGAAGATTTTAGTAAAAATGAAACTATTGAAAAGCTTCAAAATGCAAAATTTGATGTAATTTTTCATATAGGTGGTCAAAGTTCTGGGGAGATAAGTTTTGAAGACCCAGAATATGATTTAAATACTAATACATTATCTACTTTGAAGTTATTGCAATATTGTGTAAAAACAGGATGTAAAAAATTTGTATATGCTTCTACTATGTCTGTATATGGGGAGCAATCCAATAAAGAGCAATTTTCTGAAGATGATGTTGAAAATCCAAAATCATTTTATGCTGTTGGCAAATTGGCAAGTGAAAAATATATGAAAATTTTTGCACAACAATATGATATAGAGTATGTAGCATTAAGATACTTTAATGTGTATGGTCCGGGGCAAAATCTTGAAAATTTAAAACAGGGCATGGTTAGTATATATCTGAAGCAATTTTTAGATGATTCTTTTGAAAAGGTACTTGTAAAAGGTGATTTAAATCGTTTTAGGGATTTAATATATATTGATGATGTTGTTGACATCACTATAGAGTCTTCAAGAAATGATAAATTTAAAAACAAAATCTTAAATATTGGGACAGGTAAAAAAACAACAGTCAAGCAGATATTGACTTTAATAAAAGATAATTTACAAAGTACAAAAGATATTGTTATATCAAAAGGTACTCCTGGTGATCAGTTTGGGATATATGCAAATAATCAATTATTACTCAGTATATATGATAAACCATTAACAAGTTTTGAGCAAGGTTTAAAAAAAATGATTGAGTGGGTTAAGGAGAATTAAAATGCCAATATGTAGAGTATGTAAATGTAAAGAGAATCAAATCTTAAGAGCAGATTATGTATTTGGTGGAAAAGATGAGCATAATTTTTGGGAATGTTCAAAATGTGGTGTAATATATTTATACCCATATTTAACCGAAGAAGAAGAAAAACATTTTTATAAAAAAGAGTTTGAAAAATTTATGTCCAAAAGAGTAGGTGACCATCGAGATTGGAGCAATGCACAAAAGCATATAGATTCAAACCAAGATCAAGTAAAAAGGCGATGGCACTTTTTAGCCAATCATTTGCACAAAGGCAAAAAAATATTAGAAATTGGTTGTTCATCAGGATTTATGATGGATGCTTTTAAAAATGTTGGTTTAGATTGTTATGGGGTTGAACCATCTGGTGAATTCTTAGAATTTTTAAAAAAGAACGGGCATCAAGCTTACGAAAGCATAAGTGAATTAAAGAATAAAGAAAGTATTAAATTTGATTTGATAGTACATTTTTTTGTATTTGAACATATAGCTAATCCATTTGATTTTTTAAAAGAAACTTACGAAATGCTCAATGATGGTGGAGTTATTATAGCCGAAATACCATCTGCTACGGATGTATTGACTTCTGTTTATAATATACCAACATTTGAAAAATTTTATTGGTCTATTGCGCATCATTATTATTATAATCCTCAATCATTGAAATATATTTTAGATGAGTTAGGATATAAATATGAATTATTAGCGGAACAGAGATATGATTTGTCAAATCATATAACTTGGATGATGGATGGAAAACCAGGGGGACAAGGTAGATTTGATATTTTTTCTGAAAAAACATTAGAAGCTTATAGGAATGATTTAATAAATAATTGGAAATGTGATACTATCATATTAAAAATTTTTAAGGATTAGTATTATGAATATAGTAGCAACAAGTCCCAGTTTTTCAAAAAATAAGATCTTACAAGAAGAAGTATACAAATATTTTCCAGAGGCTAAGCTAAATTTAGAGGGCAAAAGGTTTAATCAAGATGAGTTGATAGAATATATCAAAGATGCTGAGGCTTTGATAGTTGGACTGGAACCTGTGAATGAAGAAGTGCTCAAGCATTGTAAAAATTTAAAAATAATTTCAAAATATGGTGTTGGTCTTAATAATTTAGATAAAAAAGCATGTAAAAAAAGGGACATAGCTATTGGCTGGACAGGAGGAGTAAATCGTCTTTCAGTAGCAGAGATGGCACTCGGGTTTATGCTTATGTTTAGTCGTAATCTTTTTATGACAACAAATGAACTTAAAAGTGGTGTCTGGAATAAGTCCGGAGGATTTCAACTGAGCGGAAAAACAGTTGGTATAGTTGGCGTGGGTTACATAGGTAAAGAATTAGTGAGACTGTTGAAGCCTTTTGGGTGCAAAATACTTGTGAATGACATTATAAATCAAGATGAATACTATACTCAAAACGATTTGATAGAAGTGAGTAAAGAAGAACTTTACAGAGAGTCTGACTTTATAACAGTGCACACACCGCAAGATGAAAGCACATATAATTTCATAACTTTAAATGAAATGAAAATGATGAAAAAAACAGCATATTTGTTAAATACGGCCAGAGGTGGTCTGATAAATGAAAATGATTTAAAATATGCTTTAAAAAACGGCATAATCGCAGGTGCTGCGATAGATGCTTATGTTGAAGAACCACCTACAGATAAAGAATTTTTAGAACTTCCAAATCTTATATGCACACCGCACATTGGTGGAAACGCAAAAGAAGCTGTAGAAGCTATGGGTATGAGCGCTATAAAACATTTAAGAGAGTATTATAAATTATGATAAGAATTCAAAGTGGAGAGTGCCATATGTTAGTACTCCTAAAAATTCAGTGCAGTGAGGTATTAAATGCCAAATCGTAAGAAAGTTGTTATTTTCGGTGGAAGTGGTTTTTTAGGTTCGTATGTCGCTGATGAACTGTCTCGTAGAAACTATGATGTAGTTATTGCTGATATTCATAAGTCAAAGTATTTACAAGTAAATCAAGAGTTTCAAACTGTAGATATATTAGATATGAACAGTATAAAAATGTAATTAATGGCGCTGATATTGTATATAATTTTGTAGCGATAGCAAATCTTGATGATGCTATCCACGACCCAATCAATACTATGAATATAAATGTTATGGGGAATCTAAATATACTTGAAGTATGTAAAACAAGAAAAGTAGAAAGATTTGTGTATGCAAGCAGTGCTTATGCCCTTAGTAATGAGGGTTCTTTTTATGGCATTAGTAAGCAAACATCAGAGAAACTTACGGAAGAATATTATAAAAGGTATGGTCTGAAATATACAGTTATTCGTTACGGCTCTTTGTATGGAGAGCGAGCGAGTCATAACAATTATATTTATAATCTTTTATATGATGCCTTGAAAAATGGAGAACTTCACTACAAAGGTGATGGTCAAGATCTAAGAGAATACATTCACGCAGCAGATGCAGCAAAACTTTCAGTCGACATTTTAGAGGATGAAAGTTACGAAAATGAGCATATTATCTTAACAGGAACTGAAAGACTAAAACGTATAGAACTCCTTACAATGATAAATGAGATCATGCAAAACAAGCTAGAGCTGAAGCAAATTACAGATAATAACATGGGACACTATAAAATTACTCCTTATTCGTATCATCCAACTGTTGCCAAAAAGTTGGTGGCAAATCCGTATATTGATTTAGGTCAGGGTCTTTTGGAATGTATTCAAGTTATTCATGAAGAGCTGGAAGCGTAGATGTTGTTTTTGTCTTATATATTAGATGAACACACACCTGCTTACGGGAATAAAAATAAATTTGTACAAATAAAAAAAAGTGATATTTTAAAAGGGGATGTTGCTAATGATACAACAATATCTACTACTGTTCATATAGGTACACATATAGATATGCCCTACCACTTTTATGAAAAGGGACAGACTGTTAAGGATTTTAATGCTGATTTTTGGGTATTTAAAAAACCACTCATTGTAGAGATAGTTCAAGAAGAGTTAATTATAAATGAAAAATTGACAGCAAGATTAAAAAACATCACAGATATTGGTTATGATATTTTAATTGTAAAAACAGGTATTTGTAATAGTCGAAATAGTGAAAAATTTTGGAAAGAGAATTATGGTTTTCATGGAGATATTTATAATTTTTTAATAGAAAATTTTCCATCTATCAGAGTGTTTGGATTTGATTCTATCTCTGTATCTAGTTTTCAAAACAGAGAATTAGGAAGAGAATCCCATAAAAGGTTTTTAAATCCCCAAAAACCTATACTTTTACTTGAAGATATGGATTTAAGAAGTATTAGCGAAAATGTACAGTTTAAAGAGATTATAGTGTCACCGTTTAGAATATCTCAGTGTGATGGCTTACCATGTACTGTATTTGGAATATTACATGATTAAAACAATTTTATGGGATTTTGATGGTGTTATACTTGATAGTATGAAGATTAAGGGGGATGGTTTTGTAAAATTGTTCCATGGTTATGACAAAAAATATTTACAACAGATTGAGAAATATCATTATGAAAACGGTGGTGTTTCAAGATTTGATAAAATTAGATATTTTTATACTGATATTTTGCATCAAGATATTTCAGAAGATGAAATTGTAAAACTAGCAGATAAATTTGCTCGGATTATTAAAATGAAATTATCTAACAAAGAAAACTTAATTATGGAAACCATTGAATTTATAAAAGCGAATTACAAAGAATATAATTTTCATATCGTCTCAGGTGCAGAAAATCGTGAACTTAATGATTTGTGTAAACAGTTTGAAATCACATGCTATTTTTTATCAATCAATGGAAGTCCAACTAAAAAAGATATTTTAATAGCTAATATTATGGAGAAATATAATTACAAAACTGATGAAACAATATTAATCGGTGATGCCATCACAGATTATAATGCGGCTAAAAAGAATAAGATAAATTTTTATGGGTATAATAATTCAGAGTTAAAACAGTATGGAAATTATATTGATACATTTTTGGAGTTTAAACTTTGAATCCAAAGGAATTAGAGGAGAATTACCAAAATAAAAAAAGTAATTTTCATGCCTACATTGATAAGATAAAAAGAAATGCCAGATGGGATATCTATACAATAATTAATGCTACTTTAGTTAAAAATCCATATGCAAGTGTGTTTCCTAAAAACTTTTTTACAAATAATATTCAAAAAGACAATAATCTGTTTTTATTCACAAGAAAATTAGTGAAATATTATATAAAAAATATTTATCTTTATTTTTCATATGTTACTGCTTTTTTTATCTATAAAATTTATTATAAGAAACAAAGAAAAAACAGATTAGAAATTATTATTGATACTTTTGGACTTATAGATAAGACAAATGAAAATGGTCAATTTAGTGAAAATTATTTAACCGGTATCTATGAAATATTTGAAAAATATCATACTCAGTATGCTATTTTATTAAGACCTTATGGCGTTGGTCAAAATCCATTAAAGTTAAAACACTTTTTTAAAATAATAAATCAAGATAAAAAGGATTTTGTATTTGAGTATGAATTTTTGAAATTAAGTGATTTTGTGAAACTGTTTGGACTTATAGTAGTGTATCCATTTAAAACATTAAGACTGTTACAAAAAGAAGAGAATGATATTGATAAAATATTTAATAATGCTGTAGTTAATGATATTAAATATTTTAGTTTTGATAGTTTAACAAGATATATTTTAGGTAAAAATTTAGCTCAAATTGAGAGTATAAAAACAATATATTCCTGGAGTGAATTTCAAGTGATTGAGAGAAGTTTTAACTATGGGATTAGAAATCATAATGACAAAATAACATTAAACGCATTACAGTTTTATTTAAATTATGAAACTTATTTTAATGCTTATGTAGATGATTTAGATTATGATATGCTTGCATCACCTCATAAGGTGTCTGTTAATGGAAAATATTATGTATTAGATAGAGAAAAAGTGAAATATGATGTTGGAGTTTCATTAAGATATAAAGGAGTTTTTGAATTTCAGGGTATCAAAGAAGAAAAAAATGTACTTTTGCTCGGTTCTTATATAGAAAATGATACAAAATATATGATAGAAAGGATAGAACATTTAGATAATGTGATATTTAAAAACCATCCAGCAGTTAATATACATAAACTTGGTAATATCCCAAATACTATTGAAATTTCGAATAGCAATATTTATAAACTTTTTGAAAACACAAAACTAGTAATAGGTACTGCTTCTGGGACTTCTCTTGAGGCAGTAACCTGTGGATTATCTGTAATAATAATAGCCAGTCAAGATAATCTTACCGCTAATCCATTAGTGACCCATGGAAAAGGGAAGATTTGGGATATTGCGTTTACTAAAGATGATATTGAGAAATTGTATAATAAGTTATTGGTATATAGAAAAAATTATAAAGATGAAATAAAGCAAATTTCTTTGTGGTACAAGGAAAACTTTTTTAGAGAGCCAACAGAAGAAAGAATTAAAAATATATTTGGAATTGAGGAAAATAATTTATGAAAGTATTACTGTTAGCAGGCGGTTTTGGAACAAGACTTAGTGAAGAGACAGACATAAGGCCAAAACCTATGGTTGAAATAGGGGGTAAGCCTATTTTATGGCATATTATGAAAATATATTCAGAGTATGGTTTTAATGATTTTGTTATTCTCTTAGGATATAAAGGCTATTATATTAAAGAGTATTTTGCAAACTATTTTTTACATCAAAGTGATATAACTATAGATATGTCAAATGGTAAAATGGAAGTGTTAAATAATTCAAGTGAACCATGGAAGGTAACATTGCTTGATACAGGGCTGAACTCTATGACAGGAGGACGAATTAAACAGGCACAAAAAGTTATTGGTAATGAAGCGTTTATGCTCACTTATGGAGATGGGGTAAGTGATGTAAATATAAAAGAATTGGTAGCATTTCATAAAAAACACGGTAAAGCAATGACTATGACCTCTGCTCAACCAGATGGACGTTTTGGTGCACTTAATATCTCTGAATCACATCAGGTAACAGATTTTTTAGAGAAGCCAAAGGGTGACGGTGGTTGGATAAATGCAGGGTTTTTTGTTTGCGAACCGAAAGTTTTTGACTACATTACAGGTGGAGATGCAACTGTTTTTGAGCAAGAACCACTGCAAAAACTTGCTAAAGATGGAGAAATATTTACTTTCAAACATGAAGGCTTTTGGAAGCCGATGGATAGCTTAAAAGATAAAAATGATCTTAATAAACTTTGGGATGAAGGTGTTGCCCCTTGGAAGGTATGGGAATAGCAATGTTCAAAAATGTATACAAAGATAAAAAAGTACTTGTTACCGGGCATACAGGATTTAAAGGCACATGGCTTACTCTGTGGCTTTTAAAACTTGGGGCAAAAGTTATAGGCATCTCAAAAGATATTCCGACAAATCCTTCAATGTTTGAAGAGTTACAGCTACAAAAAAAGATAAAGCATTATCAAGAGGATATAAGAAATTTATCTAAAATGAATGAAATTATAGCCGCAGAAGCGCCGGAGTTTCTTTTTCATCTGGCAGCACAGCCGATAGTTTCAACATCTTATGAAAATCCAATTGACACAATATCCTCAAATGTAATGGGAACGGCAAATATTTTAGAAGCTCTTAAAAACTCAAATCATAAATGCAGCGTTATAATTATCACAAGTGATAAAGCGTATGCCAATGTAGAACAGGTATGGGGCTACAAAGAGGATGATAAAATGGGTGGTAAAGATATTTACAGTGGTAGCAAGGGTGCTGCTGAGCTTATTATAAAATCATATTATCACTCATTTTTTAAAAAAGACAATTGTAATGTTAAGTTAGCCATTGGTAGAGCCGGAAATGTTATAGGTGGCGGAGATTGGGCAAAAGACAGGATTGTAGTTGACTGCATGCACGCTTGGAGTAAAAATCAAAGTGTGGAGATACGAAGCCCAGAAGCTACGAGACCTTGGCAGCATGTGCTTGAACCTTTAAGTGGATATTTAAATCTAGGGCAGGTTTTGTATGAAAACAACTCTTTGCATGGGGAAGCGTTTAACTTTGGACCAAGGGCAGAACAAAATCACACAGTTAAACAATTGCTTGCAGATTTAAGTCAGTATTGGCATTTTACAAATGCCAAGGATGCTTTTACTATTACAGGGAACATACCTTTTCATGAGGCAGGATTGCTAAAACTCAATTGTGACAAAGCTCTCTTTTATCTGAAATGGCAGGCAAATTTAGAGTATAAAGATACTATTAGATTTACCAGTGAGTGGTATTATGACTTTTATAACAATAATAACAATATTTTAGAAAAAACTTTGGAACAGATAAATGAATATGAAAGTATGGCAAAAACGCGAGGTTTGCAATGGACGGAGTAATTTTAACACCGCTAAAACAGATTTATAATCCAAAAGGTGATATTTTTCATGCCATGAAAAAAAGTGATGAGGGGTTTGATGGATTTGGAGAAGCTTATTTTTCAACTATATACCTAAATGATATCAAGGGATGGAAGAAACATACTCAAATGACTTTAAATCTTGTAGTGGTTGTTGGAGAAATAGAATTTGTTGTGTATGATGAAATAAATAAAGAGTTTTTCAGTGTAAAACTTTCTCAAAAAAATTACCAAAGACTTACTGTAAAACCAAATTTGTGGATGGCTTTTAAAGGTTTAAGCGAAAGCAGTATGTTATTAAATATCGCTTCAATTGAGCATAATCCAGACGAAGCAATAAATTTAGATATTAATGAGATAAACTATGAATGGTAAAAAAAGAGTTCTTGTAACTGGCGGAACCGGCTATGTTGGTTCAGATCTTGTGAATAAACTTTTAATCAATCATAATATAGAAATTGCACTGGTTGTTCGAGATTCAAAAAGTGCCATAAAAATGTTTGGGAATGCGGTTATATATATCGAATGTAATAACCTAACTGAGTTTAATGACAGTGTTTTACAATTTTCACCTGAAATTGTAGTTCATCTGGCTGCATATTCAACAAGTTCAGATGAACCAAAAGATATAGTTAAGCTAATAGAATCAAATATTGTATTTACCTCTAATCTGTTAATTGCATTATCAGGTTGCAAGTTGCAATTGTTTATAAATACAGGTTCTTTTTCCGAATATCATATCAACAATATAATAAGCCCAACATATTTTTATTCTGCTACAAAAACTTCTGCAAAATATATAATTGAGTACTATGCCAAAAAGAACTCTTTTAAATTTTTAAATATGATTTTGTTTACAGTTTATGGAAAGAAAAATGCCAATAAAAAGATTATTGATTATGCTATAGATTCTCTAGACTCGGATGAGGCTGTTAATATGAGTGATGGTAAGCAGATATTGGATTTTGTACATATAGATGATGTTGTAAACCTTTATTATAACCTTATTCTTGATTTTAATAATATTAAAGCTTCTAAAATTGACTATGACGTGGGAACAGGAAAATGTATATCAATAAGAGATTTGGTAAAGACTTTAGAAAGTATTACAAATAAAAAAGCAAATATTGCATGGGGTGCGAATAAAAGTCGTAAAATTGATACAATCAGAGCATGTGCAGATATAGAAATGTCGCAAAAAGAGTTGAATTATAAAGTGAATATTTCTTTGGAAAGTGGTTTGAAAAAATATATTAAGGATAAAATTTAATATGAAAAATCCTTTGATTAGTGTCATTATTCCAATATATAATGCAGAAAATTATCTAGATGAAACAATACAATCAGTGTTGAAGCAAACTTATGAGGTTTTTGAACTACTGCTTATAAATCATAATTCAACAGATAAAAGTGTTTCTATTATTGAGGAATATCAGCAGCAAGATAAAAGAATCAAGGTCGTAAATTTGGATATGAACAAAGGAGGACCAGCTTATCCTAGAAATGAGGGTTTAAAAATTGCAAAAGGTGAATATATAGCTTTCTTGGATTCTGATGATGTATGGTTGCCGGAAAAGTTAGAAAAACAATTAGCATTTTTACAAAACAATCATGCTGACGTAGTCCATACATTGGCATATGAAATTGATGAAAAATCTGAATTACAAGGAAATTTTGATAATCAAAAACTGGTTAATTTTTTAAAAACTGTTATAAGTATGAAAAATATTATTTATTATATCAATTATATAAATGTAAATTCTGTATTGTTAAAAAAAAGTGCTTTAGTTAATTTTGAAGAAGAGAAAAATTTGATTGCGGTAGAAGATTGGCAACTTTGGATAAAATTAATTAGAAATGAAAAAAAAATTGTTTTACTCAAAGAAAAGCTGTTGAATTATAGAGTTCATAATGCTTCAATTTCAAACAGAGAGACAGATATAGGTTACAGAAAAGCATTGTATTTGCTTTCATTGATTTTTTTAAAAAAAGAGATACCGATGAGACATTATGTATTTAGTTCTTTGTTACAAATTTGTAAGATTGTTTTTAAGAGATACAGTTATGCCTAAAAATTTAATTATTGGGAAAAATAGTAATCTTTCTACAAGAATGAATAGGTATATAGATAATTCCATATTACTGTCTTCAAGAGAAATATTGGAAAATATAAATATTTTACAAGAGTATAAAAATCAAAAAATTAATATTATTTTTAATAACTTTCAACCTGCAACACAGCTAAATAATTTCGATAGCAGTAGTAGTTACATCACTAATGCCATTTTAATTACTTCTTTAGTGCTTGATTACTTTAAAAATGCAGACATCAACAAAATAATATACACAAGTAGCAGTTCCGTATATGGAAATAATATTTTATGTAATGAATCAGATGAATTAAAACCTATAAACTTGCATGCCTCTTTAAAAGTTGCAAATGAGAAATTGATTGAAAAATATTGTAATGAGTATAAGATAGACTATACGATTACCAGGATTTTTAATATGTATGGCGGAAATGATAAATTTTCTGTTATCAGTAAAATTATAAATGCTCATAAAAACAATCAAGAAATAAAAATAGTAAACAATGGAAATGCCATTAGAGATTTTATACATATTGATGATGTGGTTTTTATATATAGTAAACTGTTAAAGATACAAAATATTAAAATACTTAATGTAGGTACTGGTTTTGGCAGTTCAATAAAAGGGATCTTGGAATTTTTGTCAAATAATCAGATCGAAATTAAAACAAGCAATATATTTAGAGATGAGTTAAAAGTTTCAACCTCTGATGCAAGATTACTGGTTGAAGTAATTCAAAAAAATGATTTTATCAATGTGAAAGAATATTTACAACAAGAATTTAATTTATGAAAAAAATTGTAATAATGGTTACTGTTCCTGTTGTTTTAGAAACTTGGCTAAAAGGACAGGCAAAATTTTTATCTAATTATTATGAAGTTGAAATAGTTACATCATATTCAGATAAAATCCAAAGTATTAAAGAGTATGAAAATGTATCTGTAAAAATAGTGGATTTTAATAGAAAAATTAATATTTTTAAAGATTTAAAAGTTTTGATACAGCTTACAGTGTATCTGTTAAAAAAGAAGCCTTTGATTGTTTATACACTTACTCCAAAAGCCGGATTACTTGGAATGATTTCATCATGGATAACTAGAGTTCCGCATAGACTGCACAGTGTTGTGGGCCTTCCTCATTTGGAAGCGACAGGAATAAGAAAAAAAATATTGACAATAACAGAAAAGACTACATATTTTTTTTCCTCTAAAATATATTGTAATAGCAAAATTTTGACTGCAACAGTTAAAAACATGACAGCGAAAGAGGTTGCTATAATTGGAAATGGTTCAGTTAACGGTGTTGATACCGAGTTTTTTAAAGATAAGTTTTCGGAGAGTCAAAAAAATAAAATCAAGGATAATTTAAAGCTTAAGAAAGATGACTTTATAATAACTTTTGTAGGAAGAATTGTAAAAGATAAAGGCATTGATGAGTTGTTGAGTGTATTTGATTTGTTAAGTGATAAATATCCTAAGATTAAATTATTATTGATAGGCGATTATAAAAATGAATCAGACCCGATTTCTAAACAAAGCCATCAAATAATAAAAGAAAATAATTCTGTAAAATATATAGAATTTCAGGATGATATAAGAAAATATCTTTGCATTACTAACCTATTTGTTCTTCCTTCATACAGGGAGGGACTGCCAAATGTTCTCATAGAAGCAGGTAGTTTTAATATACCACTGCTTGCAACTGATATAAATGGGTGTAATGAAGTAATAGAACACAATATAAATGGAATGCTGGTAAAGAAAAAAGATGAAGTAGCTTTGTTCCATGCAATGGAAAAATTTATTATAGATGAAAAATTTTACAATTTTGTTAGATGCAATGTAAGAGATAGTATTGTCAAAAAGTATGATCAAAAATATTTTTGGAATGAACTGTTAGGTGAGTTAAAGAAACTAGACATGGATATATAGATGAAAACTATTTTATTAACAGGGGTAAGAGGTTTTATCGGGAGTTATTTCCAGTTAAAATATTCTCAACACTATAATATAAGAACTTTTTCTTTTTTACAGGAGAATTTTGATGCTCTACATGTAAAGGGTGTTGATGTTGTTGTACATTTGTCTGCTTTGGTACATCAGATGGGTGGAGCGAGTAAAGAGGCGTATGAAAAGATAAATGTTACGCAAACTTTGGATCTGGCCAAAAAAGCAAAAGCATCTGGCGTGAAGCATTTTGTGTTTATGAGCAGTGTGAAAGTATATGGGGAAGAGAGTGATGTTTGTTATACAGAAAGTACACCATGTTACCCTCAGGATGAATACGGTAAAAGTAAATTAAAAGCCGAGCAGGAACTTCAAAAAATCGAAGATGATAATTTTATTGTTTCTATTATAAGAACGCCTATTGTTTATGGGTATGGGGTGAAAGCTAACATAAAAAATCTTATTAATTTGGTTCGCAAAGTGCCTGTGTTGCCTTTTGGAGGAATTGAGAACAGACGCAGTATGATCTACATTGGGAATTTATGTTTTTTTATGGATGCTGTCATTGAGCGGCAAAAAGATGGCATATTTTTAGTGAGCGATGATAAACCGTTTAGTACCATAAAACTTATAGAGCTTATAGCTGAAAATTTAGGAAAAAAAGTTTATCTTGTTCGGGTGCCGTTTTTTGAGAGTTTGTTGAAGGTTTTAAAGCCATCGTTTCATAAGAGGCTTTATGGGAGTTTGGAAGTTGACAATAAGGATGCAATGAAAAAACTTTTTGGCAAGGCTGAAGCATCGCTTCCGTTTGGTGCGGAAGAAGGGATTGATTTTATGATAAACGGTGAGAAAAGTTTAAAGGACTTAATGATATGAAACTGTACCTAATATTACTCCTGCCATTTGTACTGTTTGCGCAAAAACCACAACTTTTACTTTTGCAAGTCTATAAAGATCAAAATATTACAAATTGGGTAATGAGTGAAAAGCTTGATGGGATCCGTGCTTACTGGGATGGGAAACAACTTATAAGTCGTGGAGGAAAGCATATTTATGCTCCAAAGTTTTTTATAAAAGATTTTCCTCCTTTTGAATTAGATGGGGAGTTGTGGAGCAAAAGGGATGATTTTGAAAATATATCTTCTATAGTGCGAGATAAAGTACCATCTGAAAAATGGAAAGAAATTACATATAACATTTTTGAAGTACCTCATGCAAAAGAAGGTCTTTTGAAGCGTTTAGAAAAAGTAAAACCATATGAAAGTGATATCTTACATGTAATAGTTCAAAGAGAGGTGAATTCAAAAGATGAACTTTTTAGATTTTTATCCGTAGTAGAATCAAAAGGCGGTGAGGGTGTTGTGGTGCGAGACCCAAATGTGGCATATATAGACAAAAGAACATCAAAAGCCTTAAAAGTAAAATCATTTAAAGATGCCGAATGCAGGGTTGTCTCTCTCAACCATGGCAAAGGAAAATTTGCAAATATGATGGGATCGTTAACCTGTCGTTTAGATAACAATGCAACCTTTAAAATAGGCAGTGGATTTACAAATAAAGAGAGAATGGATCCTCCTAAAGTCGGTGATATTGTAACATTTAAGTACCAAGAATTTACAAAATACAAAAAGCCAAGATTTCCTGTGTTTTTGAGAGTCAGATATAAAGGAAGCGATCTGTGATCTATATATTTTTATTTTTATTGTCATTTATGCTCACTTATTTTATCAAAAATTATGCCATTGAAAAATCCTTGGTTGCCGAGGTAAATGAACGGAGTTCTCACACGGTGCCTACGCCTCATGGTGGGGGATTGCTATAGCTGTTACTTGGTTTGTGGGGTTGAGTTATCTTTTTTTCAGGGGAGAGATTGTTTCATCTTTGTATTATGCTTTAATGGCGGGGGTTGTGCTTGCTGTTGTAAGTTACTTGGATGACTTGTATGAACTTTCTCCTAAAGTAAGGCTTGTCACACAGAGCAGTGTCGCTGTTGGTGGGTTAATGGCTCTGGGTGGTTTAGGTAGCTTGGACTTTTGGCTTTTTAGCATTGAAAATCAACTGGTTGCTAATATCATTGCTTTTGTGGCGATTATCTGGTTTATCAATCTTTACAATTTTTTAGACGGAATTGACGGCTATGCCGGAAGTGAAGCTGTTTTTCTTGGAATTGCCGGTTTTTTACTTTTTGGCGGGGTGCATTTTTTAGTTTTGATTGTGTCTGTGTTAGGATTTTTGGTCTGGAACTGGCATAGAGCGAAGATATTTATGGGAGATGTCGGGAGTACTTTGCTTGGGTATACTGTAGCGATTTTTGCTATATATTATGCAAATCAAGATGCTGTAAATTTATGGATATGGATTATCTTATTTGGCGTGTTTTGGTTTGATGCGACGTATACTTTAGTCAAGCGGTACCTCAATGGAGAAAGGCTTTTGGTGGCACATAAAAAGCATCTATACCAAAGGCTGACGCAGGCCGGATTTTCCCATGACAGAGTTGTGTTTATGGCTATGGGGGCGAATATGGTTTTATTTGTCTTGGCGTATTTTATCAGTCGGCACTGAAGTACCGATTCCGAGAAATTGTTGCATTTGGAATCCGTACTTCAGTGCGGGCGAGAATGCCAGGAAAGTACCGATTTCTGTGAATGTGTACAGTTTTTTGGAACCCACTCTTTATGGTGCGCTGCACATATGGAGTGAAAACTGTGAGTTTACAAATGTGTTATAATGATGTTTATAATAAGAGAGGAAAGTATAGTATGAGCGTATTAAAACTTAAAGATCCAGAGAATCATAAATAGTGCGAATAGATAAAAAAATATTAAACTTTTTAGTAATTATAGTACTCTCTTTTATTACGTTTTGGTGGACATTTTTTATCTATCATATGCCGTTTGAGTTTGAGGTTGTGGCAAGCGTCATCGTCATTCGTATGCTTGCATCACGCTTTATACTGCGAGACTACTCTCTCTCTTGGTCGAAAGCTTCGCAAAAAACTTTTCTTATAAAAAGTGTTGTCTATATTGCTGCTTTTTTTGTTTATTTGCCTGTATTTTATGGAAAAGTACGTTTTTCTTTTTTGGCATCAGAACTTTTTTTATATCTTTTTAGCATTAATTTTTTGATGTATGCATACTATTATTTTACCAACAAATCAAAAGTAAAGAAGACAAAATCAGTGGTAATTTATGGTGCAGGGAAGGCTGGAATAAAACTGGCATCCGAGTTTCATGATTCTAAGTATAAAATAGAATATTTTGTGGATGATGACAAGGCTTTGCAAAACCGTTCTGTAGATTCTGTAAATATACTTTCTGAGCAACAGCTCAAAACAGTTATGAAAGATAAAAAGTATGATTTGCTTGTTATTGCCATGCCGTCTGTTCCAAAAGAGCGTATCAGAACGATATATGACAATCTCTCAAATTACTTTGAAGTTATTCAGATTCTTCCTTCTATTGATGAAATTTTAACGGGAAAAAATCTTTCGACACAGTTAAAAGATCTCTCTGTAGAAGATTTGCTTGCACGCCATCCAAAAGATTTGGACAAAAAAAAGATAAAAGCATTCATAAAAGACAAAACTGTTTTGGTTACGGGTGCCGGTGGGAGTATCGGGAGTGAAATATGTCGTCAATGTGAAAAATACGGAGCGAAAAAACTTATACTTTTAGACCACAGCGAATACAATTTGTATGCTATTTTGGAAGAGATTAAGAATGTTGATGCTGTTCCTGTTATGCAAAGTGTAGTAAATTCGAAACTTTTAGATGAAACATTTCAAAAGTATAAACCTCAGATAGTTATACATGCCGCAGCATACAAACATGTACCGCTTGTTGAATCAAACATATATGAAGGCATCGTTAATAATGTCATAGGCACTAAAAATGTTATAGATACGTCTATAAAGCATGGCGTGCAAAAGTTTGTGATGATATCTACCGATAAGGCAGTGCGTCCTACAAATGTTATGGGAACGACTAAGCGTATTTGCGAACTGTATGCCCAAAATTCAAATGGACAGGGAACAGACATAGTCGCTGTGAGGTTTGGTAATGTTTTAGGCTCTAGCGGAAGTGTTATTCCAAAATTTAAAAAACAGATAGAAGCAGGCGGACCTGTTACCGTAACACATCCTGATATCACACGATATTTTATGTTGATACCCGAAGCCTGTGAACTGGTTTTGCAGGCAGGTGCTATAGGAAGCGGCGGTGAGATTTTCATACTTGATATGGGTGAACCGATAAGGATAGTTGATTTGGCAAAAAAAATGATTGACCTGAGCGGAAGTCAAAACATTGACATTACATATACAGGTTTACGACCGGGTGAAAAACTCTATGAAGAGCTTTTGATAGACGAGAGTGACACAAAAACAGAATATGAATCCATAACCGTGGCAAAACCTACACCGTATGATTTGAAAAGATTGAATGAAGATATAGAAGCACTGCTTACATGTAATGATACGCTGAAAAAACTCAAAGAGATAGTGCCGGAGTTTAATCATCAAACAAATTCCTAAATTATCAAAATTTTAGGTTATTTTAAAATTGTTTGGATAGAATTCTGCCATACATTCCGGATTAGCTCAGCGGTAGAGTAGGTGACTGTTAATCACTTGGTCACTGGTTCGAATCCAGTATCCGGAGCCACTTCTTTTTATGTTATAATTCCTCAACTTTTTAGAGGACTAAAACTTGACAGATACTTCCCACGAAACAAAATTAACACTTCTTTATATTTTTATAGCTTTTGCTTTTTCTATTGGTATGCGCCTTGTTTGGGTATATCATTTTAACGGATATGCACCGTTTTATTTTAACGGGCAGTTTATGATTAATACCAATGATGGTTATGTTTGGGCGGAAGGTGCTCGTGATTTACTTTCCGGAACCGGAACAAATCCGGATGCAAAAGAGTATTTTGATAAATTTCATCAGTTGCATGACCTCTCACCTGTTTCAAGTGCTGCTTCCCAACTTACAGCATTCTTTGCAAAAATCCTGCCTTTTTCCTTTGAGAGTGTTATTTTTTATTTACCGGTATTTTTGAGTTCTCTTGTCGTTATTCCCATCATTTTGATAGCCAAAGCGCTGAAAAATCTTGAGATGGGGTTTATTGCCGCAATATTTGCATCTGTTGCATGGAGTTATTATAACCGTACAATGGCAGGGTATTATGATACCGATATGCTCAACATTGTGCTTCCTATGTTTTTGCTCTGGTCTGTTATTTGGGCGATTAAAACCAATAAAGACATATATCTGCTCTTTACTGCTTTGGATATTCTGGTTTACAGATGGTGGTACCCTCAATCTTACTCTTTGGAGTTTTCATTTTTCGGATTGATTCTTTTTTATACTTTGGTGTTTGATCGAAAAAATGTATTTAATTATAAACTGCTTGCCATTATGATGTTTGCTATGATGAATACAGACGGATTGGTTCGTCTGGGTTTTGTTTTAGCCGCTTTTTATACATTTAAGCAGGAAAAATATGATAAGTATATTTACTATATCTTAGGGACTTCAATTATTGCATTTTTTGCAACCGGTGGATTTGATCCGATTTGGTCGCAGTTAAAAGGCTATATTTTTAGAGAGAGTGTCAGTGCGGGAACCAAAGGACTGGGACTTCATTTTTTCACGGTAATACAAACGGTACGAGAAGCAGGGCATATTCCTTTTGAGACTTTTGCTAATCGTATCAGTGGAAATACTGTTACTTTTGTGATTGCCTTGTTTGGCTATATCTATTTACTGTACAAACACCGTATTATGCTCTTTTCACTGCCTCTTGTCGGGCTTGGATTTTTAGCCTATGTCGGTGGACTTCGTTTTACAATCTATGCCGTACCGATTTTAGCTTTCGGCATTGCCTTTTTAATTACGCAGATTGCTTCAAAAATGCCTACGCAGAAGTTGAAAGTTTTAAGCATGAGTGCTTTTACTCTGCTGGCACTGTATCCAAACTATAAACATATAGAGGCGTATAAAGTACCTACTGTTTTTAATGCGAATGAAGTGAAAGTTTTAACTACCCTGGGAAAAAGAGCAAGTCGTGAAGATTATGTTGTAGCATGGTGGGACTATGGCTATCCAATTCGATACTATGCAGATGTCAAAACTTTGGCCGATGGCGGAAAACACAGTGGAAGCGTGAATTTTCCTGTGAGTTTTATGCTGACACACACACAGGAAGAGGCTGCAAAAATGGCACGGCTTGATGTAGAGTATACGGAAAAAACATACGATTTTGGAGATAAAAACAAGAAAGAGATAGAAGACAAAAATATTACAGTTTTTTCAAATATCGAACAGATGACAAAAGATTACGGATACAAAGATACAAACGAATTTTTAAAGAGTTTGCAGTCTGATATTAAACTGCCGAAAAAAACAAGAGATATCTACGTTTATCTGCCTTTCAGAATGATAAACATTTATCCGACTGTCACACTTTTCTCAAATTTGAATTTAATGAACGGAGACAAAGGCAGGCAGCCATTTTTCTTTGTAAGCAGGAATTTTAAAGATATTGGCAACAAAATTCAATTGGCACAAAATGTATTTTTAGACAAAAGAATTCTGCAGCTTACTCTTGGAAATAAAACATTGCCGATAAGACGTTTTGTGCAAACTTACTATGACAAAAATATGAAACTACACAAACAGGTACAGGTTATCAACCTTTCCTCAAATTTAAATATTATTTTTATGAAAAACTATAATACTTTTTTAATAGTGGATGAACAGACATATAATTCGCTCTATATACAACTGATGGTGCTGGAAAATTATGATAAAAAACTTTTTGAACCTGTGATATTAACACCACAGGCTAAAGTATATAAATTGAAAATATAAGAATTAAAGAACAGTCGGCACTAAAGTACCGATTCCGGGAAGTATTCAGTATTTAGGAACCCATCCTTTAGGGTGGGCTGAGAGTGACAGTAAGCAACAACAGTCGGCATTAAAGTACTGATTCCTGGAGATGTGCAGCTTTTTCGGAACCCGTACTTCAGTACGGGCTGAATTTAAGTAAATATAATCAAAGGTTTACTATAATCATTTCATTAAAACAAAGGATTCTCTTGCAAACAACAATCAGAAAATGTCTTTTTCCGGCGGCAGGCTACGGAACAAGATTTTTGCCGGCTACAAAAGCGATACCAAAAGAGATGCTCCCCGTCCTTACGAAACCGCTTCTTCAATACGGGGTGGAAGAAGCAATAGAAGCGGGGCTTACTACTATGGCAATCGTTACGGGGCGTGGGAAACGTGCAATTGAAGATCACTTTGATGTTTCTTATGAACTCGAGCATCAGATTAAAGGTACTGCAAAAGAGAGTTATTTGCAAGAGATAAGAAAAGTAATAACAACCTGCACCTTTTCCTATACGCGACAAGTTGAGATGAAAGGGCTTGGACATGCCATACTGACAGGTGAAACTCTTATCGGAAAAGAACCTTTTGCCGTCATACTAGCAGATGATTTGTGTGATAATGAGAGTGCGGGTGTTTTGGCACAGATGGTAAAACTTTACGAAAAATACAAGTGCTCTATCGTTGCTGTCGAAGAAGTACCTTATGATGATACTAACAAATACGGTGTAGTAGCAATAGAAGAGCAGCCCGCACTGAAGTACGGGTTCCGGGAAGATGAATCAGATGCAGGTGAGACAAGGAATCCAGACATTAGTCTAGGCGACAAGGATATTGAAGGTGAGATACGGAACCCAGACTTTAGTCTGGGCGATAACGCTTTTAAAATTACAGATATGGTAGAAAAACCATCCCCGCAGGACGCTCCGTCCAATCTGGCCATTATAGGCAGGTACATCCTTACTCCGGATATATTCGATATTTTGCGTGAAACAAAACCGGGTAAAGGCGGAGAAATTCAAATAACCGATGCACTGCTGCAACAGGCGAAACAAGGCAGAGTAATTGCCTATAAATTTCAAGGAAAACGCTTTGACTGTGGCAGTGTAGACGGTTTTGTTGCAGCTACAAATTATTTTTACAACAAGAGTTGTTCATGAACTATAGTCATAATTTCAATCCGACTATCTCAGATGAAGATGTTTTTGCTGAAATTGTAAAAGAAAAGAACTCTATCGGCTATTATACACTGCCGCTTCAAGATACATCTGTTTATAAAGAGTATGCCAAAACAGTGAAACAAACTAATATAGCCGTTATCGGTATCGGCGGAAGTACCCTTGGTACCTATGCTGTTTATAAATTTTTAAAACACTCAAAAGATTTAAGGAAAAAACTTTTTTTTCTTGAAACTACAGACCCTATTGATATAAAGTCCAAGATTGAAAATATTGATTTGGAAGATACGCTTTTTATAGTGATTTCAAAATCCGGGACAACTTTGGAAACAATTGCATTGTTTAAGTATATAAACTCTTTGGTTACATGTAACAGAGAAAACAGCGTGATTGTCAGTGAGAACGATTCCAAATTAAGTGATTATGCCCGTATACACAGCATGAAGATTTTTGAGATTCCGAAAAATGTGGGAGGACGCTTTTCTGTGTTTTGTGCAGTCGGTTTACTACCTTTGGCGATAGTGGGTATAGACATAGATGCATTGTTGTCCGGTGCGAGAAAAGTACATGATGAGTTTTTTGGGACTCATAAAGAGCAGCCCGCACTGAAGTACGGGTTCCAGGGTACCTCTGCAACCGCTACTTCAGTGCCTCTCCACAACGATGACACAGGCAATATCTCCGGAACTGCTACTTCAGTTCCCCTCCACAACGATGACACAGGCAATATCTCCGGAACTGCTACTTCAGTTCCCCTCCACAACGATAACGCAGGTAATATCTCCGGAACCGCTACTTCAGTGCCTCTCCACAAAGATGACACAGGTAATATCTCCGGAACCGGTACTTCAGTGCCGGCTGACAATGGCATAAATATTAAACAACGCCTTTTAAAAAAAGCCCGATTTTTAGTCGAATACAAATACAATTACAACATAAATGTAGTCTTTTCCTACTCCTCACGCCTTGAAGGTTTCAACAAGTGGTATATTCAGCTTTGGGGAGAAAGTCTTGGTAAAATTGATATAAACAATACACGTCAGGGATTGACACCTATCGGTATTATCGGTCCGATTGATCAGCACTCGTTTTTACAGCTTATCATCGAAGGCAGACGAGATAAAACGGTAACTGTCATCAAGGTGGAAAATTTTGACAATGATTTGAAAATTCCGGATGTAAAACTGGAAGGGCTTGAAGAGTTACGATATCTTAATAATATTCCTTTTTCCGAATTGATAAACAAACAGGCGGATGCAACGATAGAATCAATAAACAGCCAAAAAGACATCCCGTGTGATGTGATAACAATAGACGGTGTTTGTGAAAGTGCCATTGCCGCTTTGATGTATGAATATGAACTGTTGACTTCCCTGTGTGCAAAACTGATGTATATTGATGCCTACAATCAACCCGGTGTTGAAAACGGCAAAATTATTTTGAAAAAAAAATTAAAACAAGACAGAAACGATGACAGCTTGCAATAAAAACAAGAGGCTGATTTTTTATACACTCAGTTTTTATATGCTACAATCAGGAAAAAATATTTGAGTAGGATATATGCAAAAAACAATAAAACTTTTACAAAAAAATGATGAACTCACAACAATAGATACTGAACTCGATATATATCTTGAAATTCCGCATCTGGCTTATGCCGAAGTAAAAAAAGAAGACGGCGGCAAAGCACTGCTTTTTACCAATGTTGTTGATAAAAAAAACGGTAAAAAATTTGAAGAACCGGTCATGATGAACCTTTTTGGATCTTACAGGCGTTGTGAGCTGCTTTTTGGACGAACTATTGAGTCTGTGGCAGATGAAATTACAAAACTGCTGCATATGAAACCGCCCGTAGGCTTCAAAGAGAAAATTTCTATGGCAAGTGAACTTTTTTCACTCAAAAATATTTTTCCAAAACGTCTCAAAGGCGAGGGAGAATGCCAGCAGATAAAATATTTAAAAGATGCAATAGATTTATATAAATTACCGGTCCTGACAACCTGGGAACAAGACGGCGGACCATTTATAACAATGGGTCAGGTCTATACACAAAGCCTTGACGGCGAAATGGTAAACCTTGGTATGTACAGATTACAGGTATATGATAAAAATCATTTGGGCATGCACTGGCAGATACATAAGGATTCTTCACACTTTTTTGACCAGTATCAAAAAGCCGGCAAAAAAATGCCTGTAAGTATAGCTGTAGGGGGAGATCCTTTGTATACCTGGTGCGCAACTGCTCCTCTGCCTTATGGCGTGAATGAGCTTTTAATGTATGGACTGATTACCAAAAAGCCTGCACAGCTTGTAAAATCTTTGACAACGCCTTTGTATATTCCCAAAGATGTGGATTATGTAATAGAGGGCTGGGTTGATCCTGATAGTCTGAAAATTGAAGGTCCGTTTGGTGACCATACAGGATACTACACTTTGGAAGAACCTTACCCTGTGATGGAAGTTTCAGCGATAACGATGAAGCAAAAAAGAACTTTTTTAGCTACTGTTGTCGGAAAACCGCCGCTTGAAGACAAATATATGGGTTGGGCAACAGGAAAAATTTTCTTTCCTTTGCTTAAAACAACTGCTCCTGATTTGCTGGATTACCACATGCCGGAAAATGCAGGTTTTCACAACCTGATACTTGCAAAAATGCAGCCACTTTACAAAGGACATGCAAAACAGTTTATGCATGCTTTTTGGGGCGCCGGACAGATGAGCTTTGTCAAACATGCCATTTTTGTTGATGAAAAAGCACCAAAACTGGAGAACTATGAAGCTTTTGCCACATATGTTCTGAATCGTTTTACTCCTAAATCACTGTTTATTACAGAAGGTATCCTGGATGCGCTTGACCACTCATCTCCTGAGACTTTGGTAGGCGGAAAGCTTGGCATAGATGCTACTGGTGCAGACAGCGTTGAAGCGCCTCAGCTTTTGGGAGATGCAGAACTTCTCAATAGAGTAAAAGAGCTCATTCCTGATGTTGTAGATTTGCATCAGTTTATGCAGCGCACAAACAACCCTGTTACAGTCATCAGTGTAGATAAAAAAAGAAATGTAAAAGAGTATTTTGATGATTTGCTGGTATTGAGTACACATGTAAGAGTGGTTGTATTTGTTGATGCTGAAAAAAATGACATACGGAACTCTTATATGCTGATTTGGCGTGTCACGAACAATATGGATGCACTGCGTGATGTATATACATCGGGACTCATGGTAGGTATTGACGGTACAAATAAAAATTCCTTGGATAATTTTACAAGAGAATGGCCTGATGATGTCGAATGTACACAGAGTGTTGTTGAAAAGTTAAAAGAAAAAGGAGTCTGGAGTCTGGACGAAAAACTCGTCGGTAAGTTTCAATTATAGAATTTTTTGTGTTTTATGTGATAAATTTTATCACTGTAAGGAATATATAATAATTTCTAATGTAATATCAATGAAAGATATTTCACTTCAGGAAAAGTATATGAAAAAATTTTATTAATTGCACTTTCTTTGGCTTTTTTGACGCTTTCTTCGTCAAATGCTGCTATTTACAAAGGGCAGCGTGTTTTTATTAAAAAATGTTTAAAGTGTCATGACTCCGGACAGAATTTTGTTGCAAAGTATAAAATGAAAAAATGGAAAAAGCTTATGCGAAAGAAAGGCAAAGCTTTGGCAGAAATCCACCTGAAAAGTGAAAAAGCCAAAAAATCATGGAAATATTTTAAGAGTAAAAAATATGCCAGAAAATCAAAACATTTGAAACAGTTTTTAGTTGAATATGCCAAAGACAGCGGGAATGTTCCTGCCTGTAACTAAATAAAATGAAGCATAATCGCTTCATTTTATTTTTCTCTCTTTGTAAAACTCTTCTTTTTAGATAAAATAGCAAACTTTTTAATATTATTTATGAAACAAACGAAGGAAAAACTATGGAAAAAATGTGGTCAGGCCGTTTTTCGGCATCTGCTTCAAATCTTTTAGATCAATTTAATGCCTCGATAATGTATGATCGGAAGTTATACCGTGAAGATATAGAGGGCTCCCTTGCACATGCCCAGATGCTTGCAAAACAGGGTATATTAACGCAAGATGAACTAAGGCAGATTCAAGAAGGTTTGGCTCAGGTAAAAAAAGAGATTGAGTCAGGCGAATTTGAGTGGAATATTTCTGACGAAGATTTGCATATGGGCATAGAAAAACGCCTGACGCAAATTATAGGAGATACCGGGAAGAAGTTGCACACAGCAAGAAGCAGAAACGACCAGGTTGCTGTTGATTTTCGTCGTTATGTTCTGCGAAAAAATCTTGAAATTGCGAAACTTGTGAAACTTTTAATGAAAGAGATTGTGGGTGTCGCAGAAAAACATACAGAGACGCTTTTACCGGGTATGACACATTTGCAGCATGCACAGCCTATTAACTTTGCGTTTCATCTTGGAGCGTATTTGGCAATGTTTCAACGTGATATTGAGCGGTTTGAAAGTTCGTATGAACGAAACAATGTGTCACCGCTTGGATGTGCCGCTCTTGCGGGAACACCGCATAATATTGACAGACAATACAGCGCAGAACTTTTGGGTTTTGAACGTGTGAGTGTCAATTGTCTCGATACCGTGAGTGACAGAGACTTTGCTCTTGAAATTCTTTTTAATATATCGACGATGATGATGCATATTTCCCGTTTGAGTGAAGAGTTGGTTCTCTGGTCCTCTTATGAATTTGGATTTATAGAACTGAGTGATGAATATTCCACAGGAAGTTCAATAATGCCGCAAAAGAAAAATCCGGATGTTCCTGAACTGCTTCGCGGAAAAACAGGCCGTGTATATGGTGCACTGGTCGGACTTTTGACGGTTATGAAAGGTCTGCCTCTTGCCTACAACAAAGACACGCAAGAAGACAAAGAGGGTGTATTTGACGCAGTAGAGACGGCTGAAATCTCTTTGGAAATTTTAAAAGAAGCGATAAAAACAATGCAGGTAAAATCGCAAAATATGCATTCTGCCTGTAAGGTAGGGCATCTCTCGGCAACAGACTTGGCTGACTATTTGGTTGAAAAATGCAATATTCCGTTTCGTGAAGCCCATTTTATTACAGGAAAAGCAGTGGCCAAAAGTGAAGAACTTGGCATTGATTTAAGTGAAATTGCATTAAAATATTTGCAGGAAATTGATGAGAGAATTTCTGAAGATGTCCTTGATTTTCTTGTGCTGGAAAATTCTATGAATGCCAGAAAATCCCAAGGCGGTACGGCAACACTAAGAACACAGGAACAACTGGACTATTTTAAAAAATATTTGGAGGAGCAATAAAAAATGAAAGTAAGCGTATCACACAAAGAAGGAATGAAATTTGAGGCAAAAACCGAGAAAAGCAGTTTTATTATAGACTGTCCGGTAATTTCACCTGTTGAGTATTTCTTGGCAGGTATCATTACATGCAGTGCAACTGACTTGATACTGATACCGAAAAATCAGGGAAAAACAGTCACCGATTTAGTGGTAGACGGTGATGTGGTTCGTGCGGAGGATCATCCTCGTAAATTTGTAAAATTGCATTTGACCTACAGTTTTAATTCGGATGCAGATGATGTAACAGCGGCAAGATGGGTAATGGCTTCGGTTGAAACGTATTGTTCTACTATCAACACTATTCGAGATACAACAGAGATTTCTTACTCCATCACACATAACGGCAAGCTGATTCGTGAAAATGAAAAAATGATCAGCGGCGGCGGAGCGAAAATAGATATGGGCGAAATCGAGTCTTGCCCAAGCTAGAGAGTTTCTCTAGCTATAAAAAATCTTTTGGATCGGCATCACTGAAATGGCCCCATTTGAGTTTTGCTCCACCCAGAATATGAAAATGCAAATGTTTGACTTCCTGTCCGCCGTTCTCTCCTACATTTGTAATGACTCTGTATCCTGAGGTCTCAATCTTGACCTCTTTGACAATTTCCTGAATAAACTCTGTCATCTTTGCCATAGTCTCACCGGTAACTTCGTTAAAGCTGTCTATATGCAACTTTGGTATTGCCAAAATATGCACAGGTGCTTTAGGATTGATGTCATGAAAAGCTAAAAAATTTTCATTCTCCAAAACAATATTTGCGGGTATTTCTTTATTTACGATTTTACAAAAAAGACACATAATTCTTTCCTTCATTTCTTATTATTGTAGCACATAAAAGCTATTTATAACAAATTTTTCAGTATAATCACTACAAAATTAAATAACTACGGAGACTCTATTGAAAGAGTGGTATGATAAAATAAAAGAAGCACCAAGTGTAGAAGCTTTAGAAGAGATTCGCATTGCTGTCTTTGGAAAAAAAGGCATATTAGCTGCCGAATTTGCTAAAATGAAAGATGCTCCAAATGAGCAAAAATCTCAAATCGCAAAAGATTTAAACAAGCACAAGAGTGCATTGATGAATGAGTTTACTGCAAAAAAAATTGCCTTGCAAACGCAAGAGTTGCAACGTGCTATGAAAGAAGAGGCCATAGATGTGTCAATGTTTGGCACAAAATCTTCAGCAGGGGCACTGCATCCTGTGATGGAAACAATGGACAGAATTGTAGAATATTTTTCATGTATGAATTTTTCTGTAAAAACAGGGCAGATTGTTGAAGATGATTTTCACAACTTTGAAGCACTCAACCTTCCAAAATACCATCCGGCACGAGATATGCAAGACACATTTTATTTTAAAGACGAAATGCTTTTACGCACACATACTTCACCTGTACAAATCAGAACAATGCTGGAGTCAAAACCGCCGATTCGTATGATCGCACCGGGTGCGGTTTTTCGCCGTGATTATGATTTGACACATACCCCGATGTTTCATCAGGTTGAGGGATTGCTTGTTGATGAAGAGGGAAAAGTCTCTTTTGCCAATTTAAAGTTCATTCTGGAAGATTTTTTAAAGTATATGTTTGGTGATGTGAAGGTTCGTTTTCGCCCTTCGTTTTTCCCTTTTACGGAGCCTTCTGCGGAAGTGGATATCTCCTGTGTGTTTTGTCAGGGAGAAGGCTGCCGTGTCTGCTCTCATACGGGATGGCTGGAAGTACTCGGCTGCGGTATTGTGGATGAAAATGTATTTGAAGCGGTCAATTACAAAAATGTCAGCGGGTATGCTTTTGGTTTGGGAGTAGAGCGTTTTGCAATGCTGATTCATCACATAGGTGACCTTCGCTCACTTTTTGAGGGAGATATTAAGTTACTGGAGCAGTTTCAATGATAGTTACGAAGAGTTGGTTAAACGAATGGATTGACCTGGAAGGAATTTCGACAAAGGAACTCGCTGATACTTTTAACGCTATCGGTCTGGAGGTTGACAGGATTCACGAATATCGTGTACCTGCAAAAATAGTTTTTGGAAAAGTATTAGAGTGTGAAAAACATCCCGATGCAGACAAACTCAATATCTGCCAGGTTGATATAGGGTCGTGTATCCGTCAAATTGTATGCGGTGCTTCAAATGTCAGAGCAGGGTTACATGTAGTCGTGGCAACTATCGGGGCTGTAATGCCGTCAGGACTTGTGATAAAACCTGTCAAACTTCGCGGAGTAGATTCAGAGGGGATGATATGCTCGGCGTCAGAAATCGGTCTGCCTGATTTGGGCAAAGGTATTATGGAACTGGATGCAAGTGTAGGAACCTTTTCGCTTGGACAGGATGTCAATGAAAATCCTCTTTTCAATGATGATTTGATTGAAATAGAGTTGACAGCAAACCGTGGAGACTGTTTAAGTATTCGTGGTGTTGCAAGAGACTTGAGCGCTGCGTTTGACAGACCTGTGAAAGAGTACGAACAGACTGACAATGATGAAAAAAGAGGAATAGGACGCATTCTCTCTTTAACACATGAAAAAGATTTGGATGTAAATTTACGCTATAAAGCCATAGATTTAAAAGAACTGGTTCTGCCTTTTATTGTCAAACTCCGTCTTGGACAGATAGAAGAGTCCCGAAAATGTGATGTTGAAGCAATGACACTCTATGTGACGCATGCTACAGGTGTGATTTTGAGAGCCTACAGACATGAGTTTTTTACAAAAGATGATGAAGTGATGGCGAAGATTATTCTTGGCGAAGATGAAAACGGATATGCCTGTATCAAAACACAGGAGGGGCAAATTGCTTCCATAGTCGGTATTATTCAAAAAGATGAATCCAAAGTGACAAAAAACGAGGGAATTGTTCTTTTGGAAGCCAGTTATATTCCGCCTGATATTATTTCTAAAAAAATGGCCGAGAAAAAAATTGAATCAGGTCCAATGTTTTACAAAACATCACGGGGCAGTGAACCAGAGTTGAATGGCGGACTTTCATACTGTATTGACCTGATAGAATCAAACTCTGTCTCATCAACATTCAGCGGCAGTATAGAGTTGTCTACGTCATTCAGAGAAAAGAATGTGATTGTTACAAAGCAGGAAATTGATGAGATAATTGGTGCAAATATTGACAAAATCGTTATTACAAAGATTTTGAAAAATTTAGGTTTTGATGTTTCCAAGTCATCAGTTGACAAGTTTGTAATTTCCATACCGCAGTTTCGTCACGATATTGCAAACAAGCAGGATATTGTAGAAGAAATTGTACGGATGGTCGGGATAGACAATATCCCTTCCAAGCCCTTTCTTCTCAAAGAAGCAAACAGACTTGAAGACAACTATTTTGAATACAAAAAGCGTTCTGTCTTTAGACACAGGTGCGCACAGAGCGGATTTTTTGAATCTGTTCATTTTGTTTTTGATGAGAAAAAGATTTTAGAGTCTTACGGATTTGAAACAACAAAAAAAGACCTTGAACTTTTAAACCCAATTGTACAGACTTTAGACACTCTGCGTCCTACACTTTTAACAGGTCTGCTCAAAGCAGCATCCTCAAATATTAAAAATGGTTACGCTTCTGTCAGGCTCTTTGAAATAGGTTCTGTTTTTACCCCGACCAGGGAAGAGTCTTACAAAATGTCATTTGTTTTCAGCGGGGATAAAGAGAATGAAAATCTTGCCAACAGCGGTAAGCCTGAAAAGGTCGATTTTGCCTTTTTTGTGCAGAAGATAGCGGATGTGGTTGGCGATATAGAGTTGCGTGAGTATACGACAAAACATGCCCTTTCCCATACCTATCAGTCAGCAGAGGTTTTGTTGAACAATGCAGTGATCGGAGAACTTTTCAGAGTGCATCCTGAAGTTGAAAAAGCCTATGATCTGCATAGAACATATATGTGTGAACTTGATTTGCAAAAAATTCCTTATGCATTGAAAACCGCACAGCAGAGATCAAAATATCAGGCCTCTTTTAGAGATTTGAGCATCATAATGCCAAAAGATATGAGTTATGAGAGAGTCAAAGATGTGATTCATACACATGCACGCAAAGAAGTTGTGCGCTTTTATCCTGTTGACAAATACAGTGATGAATCACTGGGTGACAACATCAGCCTTTCTCTGCGCTTTGTACTGCAGTCTGATGAAAAAACTTTGGAAGAAGAAGATATCACAACGGCAATGGATTCTATCCTCGATGCATTAAACAAGAAACTTGGAATTGGTCTGCGATGAATACGGTAGTTGTTTCTCCTGCTGAGTCTTTTTCTCTGAAAATTTCAGAAATTGCCCCGGACAAGTCTATTTCACACCGAAGTGTCATGTTTGCAATGCTAAGCAAAGGTGTCAGTGAGATAGAAAATTTTTTACGGGCCGAAGATACGATGAACTCTTTGGAAATTGTAAAAAATCTTGGTGCAAATGTCGAAGATGACGGAAAAATCATTAAAATATCCTCTAACGGCATACAGGAACCGTTTGAAATACTTGACTGCGGTAATTCGGGAACAGGTATGCGCCTTTTTTGCGGACTGTTAAGTTCTGCAAACGGACATTTTGTTCTTACGGGAGACAAATATCTTCGTCGCCGCCCGATGAAACGTGTTACGGAACCGTTGATGAGCATCGGTGCAAAACTTGACGGCAGAAAAAACGGAGATTTGGCACCGCTCTCAATTCGCGGCGCTTCTTTGAAAGCTTTTGATTATGAGAGTAAAATTGCTTCAGCACAGGTGAAAAGTGCAATGATTTTGGCAGCACTGCGGGCAGACGGGGTGTGCAGGTATCGCGAGCCGGAACTTTCACGTGACCATACAGAACGAATGCTCAAAGGTATGGGGGCAGATATCAAAGTAGATGGTTTGACAACGACTGTTACACCGTTAAAAAAACTTCTTGAACCTTTAAAAATTCGAGTTCCTGCTGATCCTTCTTCTGCTTTTTTCTTTGCAGTTGCGGCTGCGATTGTTCCGGGTTCTCAGGTAATTCTTGAAGGTGTTACACTAAATCCTACAAGAATAGAAGCTTTTAAGGCATTAGAACGTATGGGAGCGGATATCTCTTACGAATTAACAGATGACAGGTATGAGCCTGTTGGCAATATACATGTAAAGTATGCGCCTTTGCACTCAATTGTCATTGAGGAAAACATCTCATGGTTGATTGATGAACTGCCGGCACTCTCCATAGCTATGGCAACTGCAAATGGCGAGAGTATTGTCAAAAATGCCAAAGAGTTGCGGGTCAAAGAGTCTGACAGAATTTCTACGGTTGTTGAAGGTCTGAGAGCCTGCGGTATTGAAGTTGACGAATATGAAGACGGATACAAAATTACTGGCGGAGCATTGAAAAAAGCCAAGGTTGAGAGTGACGGAGACCACAGGATTGCTATGAGTTTTATTATTGCAGGAGTGAAATGCGGGATGGAAGTGAGTGATTTGGAGTGTATAAATACCTCTTTTCCAAACTTTTTTGAACTTTTAAGCAAAATAAGTGAAACGGAGTTTACAGAATGAAAATAGAGCTTGCAGAAAACTACGGTTTTTGTTTTGGTGTGAAACGGGCGATTAAAATTGCAGAAGAAAATACAAATGCAGCAACCTATGGTCCGTTGATTCACAACTCTAAAGAGATAGCAAGACTGGATAAAGATTTTAAAGTAGGCCTCGTTGAAGATTTTCAAACATTCAAGCCGGGAGATAAAGCAATCGTTCGGACACACGGTATAGTCAAAGGTGAACTTGCGCAACTCAAAGAAAATGGCATTGAAGTGGTGGATGCCACCTGTCCGTTTGTGACAAAGCCACAGGAGATAGCTCAGGAGATGAGTGAAAATGGGTATGATGTTGTCATTTTCGGGGATGAATCACACCCTGAGATAAAAGGAGTAAAGTCTTATGCAACACACGGTGCAACGGTTGTTACAAGCGTTCAAGAGTTACAGAATCTGAAGTTTCATGAACGTATAGCACTGATTGCCCAGACAACAAGAAAAGTAGAAGACTATATGGAGATTGCAAATTATCTGATTCCCCGCCACAAAGAGGTACGTATTTTTAACACGATATGCAATGCAACATTTGAAAATCAGGAAGCTGTGAGAAAACTTTCTAAAAAAGCAGATGTTATGATAATCATCGGTGGAAAAAATTCATCAAATACCAAACAGCTTTTTAATATATCTTATGAAAACTGTCCAAACAGTCATCATATTGAAGATGAAAACGAATTAGAGAGCGAGTGGTTTTTGGATAAAAAACATTGTGGTGTTACTGCAGGTGCCTCCACTCCGGACTGGATTATACAAAATGTTATCAATTCGATTGAAAAAAGTATAAATTAATCATAACTTTGTTATAATCACGACAATTTTTATGTAACAGAGGATAGGCAATGGCGTTCGATAACGAATCATTTGAAGAAGAAGAAAATTTTGCAGAGATGTTCGCAGCAAGCGAAAAAAAGCAAGAAACAAGTCGCATCGTAGAAGGTGAAATAGTAGAGATACAGGCTGATGAGAACAGAGCATTAGTAAGTGTAGGTGATAAACTCGAAGGTATATTAAGCCTTGACGAAATCCGTGATGAAAACGGTGAGTTGAAGTTTAATACCGGTGATAAAATTAAAGTTATGCAAATGGGATACTACAATGAGCGTCCCAAAATATCATACAAGAAAGTTTTAGAGCAGGAAAAAACTATAGAGTTTATTGATGCACACAAAGAGGATTTTGAAGACCTGGTTGTTGAAGGTGTCATTACGAAGAAAAATCGTGGCGGATATGTTGTTGAGGCTGATGCAGTTTCATTCTTTATGCCGCGTTCTTTAGCAGCATTCAAAGAGACTGACGATGTTGTAGGGCGTAAAATCAAAGCACAGGTTGTGAAAATTGATCCGGCTGAAAATTCGATTATTCTTTCACGTCGTAAGCTTTTCAATGAAGAGCGCAAAAAGAAAAAAGAGATTATTGATCAACTGATGGCTGAAGATGTTATTGTTGAAGGGACTATCAAAAAAATCACCAGTTACGGTATGTTTGTAGATGTCGGCGGTGTTGACGGTTTGGTACACTACAATGAAATCTCTTATAAAGGTCCGGTAAATCCGTCAAAACTTTATAAAGAGGGTGATGTTGTAACTGTCAAAGCAATCTCTTATGACAAAGACAAGCGTCATCTTTCTTTATCTATCAAAGCTGTTCAGCCTGACCCTTGGGCAGAAGTTGAAAGTGAACTGGATGAGGGCGACACAATTACTGTTACTGTTTCAAATATTGAAGCATACGGTGTTTTTGTTGATCTTGGAAATGATATAGAAGGTTTCTTGCATATTTCAGAAATCACATGGAACAAAAATGTAAAAAATCCAAATGATTATCTGGAAGTTGGACAGGAAATCGATGTTGAAGTAATAGAAATCAATTCTAAAACACATAAACTTCGTGTTTCATTAAAAAGACTATTACCAAAACCATTTGATGAATTTGTTAAAAAATATCATGAAGGTGATGTGGTGACCGGTACAGTTACATCTTTAACTGATTTTGGTGCATTTGTCCGTATAGACGGTGTTGAAGGCCTTTTACACAATCAGGATATTTCATGGGACAAAAATACAAAAGCAAAAGATGTTTTGAAATCCGGTGAAGAAGTTGAAGTAAAAATTGCCAAAATCAACAAAGAAGACCAAAAAATATCTTTAAACCGTAAAACACTTTTGGAGTCACCTATAGACAAGTTTGCTACAACACACAAAGTAAACTCTGTAGTCAAAGGGACTATTCGCGACATTAAAGACTTTGGTGTATTTGTTTCTCTCGAAGACGGTGTTGATGCACTTATTCGTGATGAAGATTTGGCGCCACTGGTAAAAGAAGAGTTAGAGCCGGGTCAGGAAATAGAAGCTGCAATTGCAAACATTGATACCCGTCGTGACCGTATCCGTTTATCTGTTAAAAAATTGGATTATATCAAAAATCAGGCAATGCTTGAAGAGATTAATGATACAGAATCACACTCTCTCGGTGACTTGATAAAAGATAAATTTAAATAAGCTCAAGCTTTTAAATGCAAAAGATAATTAAATGGTTTGCCCCGCTTTTAGCATTGGGGGTAGCCGTGTTTATTGTCTTTTTTCTAGTATCTATAAACTCACAGGATGAAGTGATAGATACGCAACCTCTGGTTTTAAAAAATGAAACTGTTTTTAAAAAACCGGAAAAACTGTGGCTGAATCATTTTTCAAAATCTGAGAGGCTCGGTTATTTTTATCCTGTGAATGAAGTGTATATTACACTTGATCTGAATGAAAAAATAACTAAAACTATTACCTATAAACTGTCAGCAAAACTTTTAGATCCCTATCAGCTTTTTTGTCTCAAAGAAGAGTTGAAAAGACATAAATTAAAGTATTTTTTAAAAAAAGATACTAAAGGTATAGATTTACTTATTTATTCACAAAATGTAGATAAATTAAACAAATTGGTAAAAGTGCTAAAAAATTATAAAATTAAGGCCACTGTTGCGCCTTATAAAAAGGAAGATTAAATGCAGAAATATACAGTAGTTGTGTGTGACCATATCCATGAAGCCGGCTTGAAAATGCTTCAAGAAGATGAAAATATCAACTTCATCATGGCAGCTGATGTGGATAAAAAAGAGCTTGTTGAAACAATTATTCCAAAAGCAGATGTTGCCATCACAAGAAGTTCAACGGATGTTGATGAATTTTTTATAGAACATGCAACAAATATGAAAGCTATTGTGCGTGCCGGTGTCGGTGTTGACAATGTCAACATTCCCGAGTGTTCCAAAAAAGGAATCATTGTAATGAATGTACCGACTGCCAATACAATTGCTGCGGTAGAACTTACTATGACACACATGCTTTCATGTATGAGAATGTTTCCGTATTCTCATGACCATTTGAAAAACCAGCGAATCTGGAAGCGTGAAAAGTGGTACGGATATGAACTTAAAGGTAAAAAACTCGGTATTATCGGTTTTGGAAATATCGGTTCCCGTGTTGCGAAACGCGCAAAAGCATTTGAGATGGATATAGTTGCCTATGATCCGTATATCGACCCTTCAAAGGTAACTGATTTGGACATGATCTATACGAAAAATTTTGATGATATTTTGGCATGTGATGTTATCACGATACATACACCGAAAAACCAAGAGACAATTAATATTATCGATAAAGAAGAAATTGCAAAAATGAAAGACGGCGTTGTGCTTGTCAACTGTGCACGTGGCGGACTCTATAACGAAGATGCTTTGTATGACGGACTGAAATCCGGTAAAATTCGTTTTGCCGGCATCGATGTGTTTGTTAAAGAGCCTGCAATTAACAATAAACTGCTTGATTTGGACAATATTGTCGTTTCTCCTCACTTGGGAGCAAATACCTATGAGTCTCAGTACAATATCGGAACACAGGCGGCACAAAATGCAATCGCCGCGGCGAAAGGAATAGCCTATCCTAATGCAATGAATTTGCCGATAGATGAGAGTAAAATACCTCCTTTTGTAAAGCCATTCTTGGAAATGGGACAAAAAATCGGTTTTCTGGAGTCTCAGATTAATAAGTCTAAAATAATCTCTATAAAAGTAAAAGGGCAGGGAGAAATAGCAAACTATGTTGATTCTCTTGCTACTTTTGTGACAGTTGGGGCATTGAGCCACAGTTCAGAGACTATAAATTATGTAAATGCAGACTTTGTTGCCAAAGAAAAAGCTATTGAAGTTGAAGCGGTTAATTTGGGAGACTCAAAAGTTTACAAGAACCTGATCACTGTGAAAATCACAACAAATGAGGGAACAACATCAATTTCGGCTACAATTTTTGAAGACGGGTTACAGCGTATTGTTGCAATAGACGGTTTTGACATTGAATTCCCTCTCAAAGGTGATATGGTTCTGTTTAAAAACTCTGATGTTCCCGGTGTCATTGGCAGTGTAGGAACTATACTTGCAGACAACAATGTCAATATTTCAGATTTTTCATTGGCAAGAAACGAGCAGTCAGAAGCGCTTGCTGTGATCTTGGTAGACAATGCGGTAAATGATACTACCTTGAATGAATTGGCATCTTTAGATGCCTGCATAAGTGTTAACTACGCTCGTTTATAAAACTTTCTTCTCTTTTACAAATTTTTGAAACCCGTACTTTAGTGCGGGCTGAAAGTGGCGTAAAAGTAAGTAATAACAGTCGGCACTGAAGTACCGATTCCGAAGAATGTGTGGTTTTTTGGAACCCATCCTTCAGGATGGGCAGAGAGTGGCAGGAATGTTTTAACAGTCGGCACTGAAGTACCGATTCTGAGGAATGTATGGCTTTTTGGAACCCATCCTTCAGGGTGGGCAGAGAGTGGCAGGAATGTTTTGGCCGTCGGCACTGAAGTACCGATTCCGATATGTTCTTCTGAATCTGTACTCTTAATGCTAAAGTACGGGCTTGATCTCTTTAGAGTTTCATAAGCCGTAAGTGTTTACTGAAAAGTAGTTCCGCCGTCAATGACTATTGTCTGTCCTGTCAGCCAGGATGCCTCATCAGAACACAAAAATTTGCATGCACCTGTTAAATCCTCAGGAACACCCATACGAGAAAGCGGAGAGCGTCTGACAACTTCAGCTTTTACCTCTTCGTAGTTTGGAAATGCCTTGAGTGCGTCGGTATCAATCGGTCCGCCGCTTACGGCATTGACACGAATATTTTTCTCACCGAGTTCAGCTGCGGCATAACGTACCATAGCCTCAACAGCAGCTTTGTTTGTTCCGTGACCTGCATAATTCGGCGTATAAACAAGGTTTCCTGTAGAACTCATGGAAATAATGCTGCCGCCTCCTGTTTTTTCCATTCTTTTGGCAGCTTCCTGTGCACCGACGACAAAAGCATCTACCGTTGCCGTATAGATATTGTTGAGACCTTTTGGCTTAAGGCGCATAAACGGTCCAAATCCACCGACAACGGCACGCCCTGAGATAATTGCATTGGATATAAAATAATCCAGTCTGTCAAAATCTTCGTCAAACTCTTTATAAACATCTTTATATGTGTTTGGCTCTAATATATCCAGTTTGTAGGCACGGCATTTTACTCCGTAATTTGTCTCGATATCTTTAATAATTTCATTTGCGGTATCAGCGCTTGAAGCATAGGTAAAGGCAACATTACAGCCTTCTTTTGCAAAAGCATACACAATTGCCTTGCCGATTCCGCGAGTTCCGCCGCTTACAAAGAGAGTTTTGTTTTTCATACTTTAGAGTCCTTTAATATCGTAATTTTTCATTACTTCTTCAATCTTTTTCATGTTTTCTTTGCTTGGAGCAACAAGAGGCAGTCTGTACTCCAGTGTCTCTGTAAGTCCTGCTATATACATTGCCGCTTTTATCGGAATAGGATTTGACTCACAAAACATCACTTTGTTCAAAGGGTAGAGTTTGTCATTGATGGCTTTTGCCCCCATAAAATCACCGCTGAGCGCTTTGTTGACGAGTTCTGATTTCAGGTCAGGCATAAGATTGGATGTAACTGAAGTGATTCCTGCTCCGCCGTTTGCCAAAATAGGATAGTCAATCGCATCATCCCCTGAAAATACTTTTAATTCGGGTCTGCGCGAAAGCAGTTCTACAGTACGCTCCAGGCTGCCTGTCGCTTCTTTGACTCCGTAAATATTTTTGACATCATCAAAAAGTCTGATAGTCGTGTCTGCAGAAATGTCCACACCTGTACGTCCGGGAACATTATAAAGCATAAACGGCAGTTCGCTGACAGCTTCTGCTATAGCTTTATAGTGTTGGTACAGACCTTCTTGTGATGGTTTGTTGTAGTAGGGAGAAACAGAAAAAATAGCATCAACACCACAGCTTTGCGCATGTTTGGCAATTTCTATCGCTTCATGTGTTGCATTGCTGCCTGCTCCTGCCAAAACTTTTGTCTGCGTGCCTTTACAGACTTCTACGGCAATTTCTATACAGCGTTTGTGTTCATCATGTGTCAGTGTGGCGCTTTCGCCTGTTGTTCCGACAGGGCATACTGCATTCATACCGTTGTTTATTTGGCGTTGTATTAACGCAGCATAGGTCTGTTCATCAAGTTTTCCGTTTTTAAACGGAGTTATCAGTGCGGTTGAAGAACCTGTTACTAAATTCATTCTAAATAGCCTTTAAAAATAATGGCTAATTATAGCTAAAAAGTATTAAATTTTTTCAGATTCGAAGTTTTTAATGTAGCGTTTTCTTTTCGCCTCTTTCATTTTTGAATTGTCTGCAATGATAAATCCTTCGACCACACCATGGAGTCCTTCATTGACACTAAAATCGAAAAAGCGGACAGCCCCCTCATCATACAGTTCTGCATACTGTTTAAACAAAGTCGGCACAGCCGTTCCCAACTCTTTGAGATATTTTTTTAAAACAACAAACCCCTCTTTGTAGGATCTGTATTTAAAAAGCATGTCAAACTCCTGTTTTTGTTCATAGCTCATAAAATAGGGTGTTTTTGCACTCATCATATCGGTATTGCAGGAAAAATGCAGAGAGTAGAAGTAGACAAGTGCCGCAACGGCCTGTTTTGGTGTGTCTGCATTAATGGTAACTGTGCCATAGGTATAAATGATATGCGGATTTTTTGCCAAATAGGCACCGACGCCCTGCCACAGATTGTCGAGTGCCCGTGAGCCCCAGTATTTTGGTTGCACAAAACTGCGTCCGAGTTCTACGGAGTTGTTGCAGTAGTCTTGAAAATGTTTACTGAAATCACACAGGTTGTAAGTATACAGCCCTTCCATACCACGGTTTTTTATGATTTGTGCGACTTCCCCTATGCGGTAGGCTCCGACAATTTCAAGATCTTCTTCGTCCCAAAGGATAAGATGTTTGTAGTAGTTGTCATACAGGTCATTGTCTTTTGCCGTGCCTGTCCCGCCGCCGATTGCACGAAAAGAAATTTCTCTCACGCGTCCGAGTTCCTGCATTAAAAACGGTGCTTCATCCGCCTGGGCGAGAATGATTTTTTTGCCGTCAAGTGTATGTCCCAAAACTTCGGCATTGTTTACCTCTGCACGCAAAAGCATCTTATTATGCGCTGCTGTGATGGTAGTCTCAGTTTGCAATACACATTCTTTTTTTGTTCCAAGGGTATAAAGATGCCGGTAGAAAAGTTTGAGATACTCGGCAATGCTGATATTTTCATCAGAAAAAGAGCTGAGAGGAATAACTCTGCCTATGTTAAATACTAGCGGTTTTTTATCTCCTGCTGTGACAAATTCATGCGGGAGCATTAACAGACCGCTGAGCTTTTTGGGAAGTATCAGCGAGACAAAATAAAATAAAAAGCTATTGCGACCCTCGATTCTTACCGGCAGGATCGGTGTTTTGTTTCTTTTGGCAATTTTTAAAAAACTTGCTTTCCACGGGGTGTCTTTTATCCCTTTGAGTGAAAATCTGTTGACAATGCCTGCGGGAAAAATGATTACCGCTTCTTCATTTTTTAGAGCTTCATTAATGGCTTTGATACTTGTTTTTGTAATGGCTCCTGTAATGTTGTCAACGGGAATGATGATGTCACTTGCCTGTGTCACACCCATGAGCATACCGTTTACCATCAGTCTTACTTTCTTGTTTTCTCTTACACTTGCTATGAGTTGTACCAAAGCAAAGGCATCTGATGCTCCTGTTATATGGTTTGCAACAACAAGTACTCTGCCCGTTGAGGGAATGTTTTTGAGCTCCTTTGGCTTGATGGTATAGTCTATATCCAAAAGTTCAAGCATACTGTCAACGAACTCCAGTCCATGCAGATAATGGTTTTTTTCATGAATTTCATTATATTTTTCTTCATGAAATATTTTTTTGAGTCTTTGTATAAAAAAATTATTAACAGATGCCGGCAGGTATTTTACGGCTTTTTTAAAATTTGTTTTGTAGGCTTTTTCTATATCCAACATATTATATTTTCTCCTTTTCTATAAGTATGCTTCTTGTTTTGCCGTCAATCTTTTTCAAAAGTGCCGGCAATAAGAGCAGATCTACCAGCAGGGCGATGAGTAAAGCAATGGCTGTAATGAGTCCGAAATTTGCATTGAGCATAAACTGTGAAAGACGGAAGACTATGAATGCACTGCTTAAAACGACAGTGGTCAGTACCATTGCCAAACCTGCATACTGCATAACATAGGCCAGGGCATTTTCAAAATCAAATCCTTTTTTTCTCGCTTCTTTGTATTTGATTAAGAAGTGAATTGTGTCATCTATGGCTATACCGAGAATGATGGCACCTGAGATGGCTACACCCAAATCTATGTTAATGTTGAGCCAGCCCATAACACCTATGACCAAGACAATAGGCAAGATATTGGGAATTAAAAAGAGCGGTATCATTTTTATATTTTTAAAAATAAAAAACATAAGCAGAGAAGTAGCGGTAATGGCAAGCAATATAGATTCAATAAGAGTTTTTGTTACATCAGCCTGCATATGTGCAAACATTTGGGTCTGACCGTTAACCTGTGCAGAGTAGGGTGTTTTTTGCCACCACTTCTCAATCCACTCTATCATCTGCAGATCTTTTGAGGTATCAACGACATTCATAGATACAGTGAGTCTGAGCAGCCGTTCGTTGACATCCATTTTATCATTTATTTCCATACCCTGCGGCAGTGAGAGTGAATACAGCAGAAGATATTGGGCAATAAGATTGTTGTTGTCTGGTATGCTTTTGTTTGCATCAATGACCTCATTGAATTTTTTGACCACATCCACAAGCGAAGAAGTATGTCTGGCATCCGGAAATTTTTCTTTGAGCGCATAGGAAAATTTATCGACAGTTTGCATGAATTTTGCATTTTTAATCCCGTCTGTGATTTTTGAATCTATGACAATTTCGTAACTCATCGGACCGGTAAGGTTTTTTTCTATCACATTGACGGTTTGACGAAAGGGAACATCCTCTCTGAAATATCTGACCGCATTGGAATCCACTTTGAGGTTTGTCAGTCCAAAAGCTATAAAGCTAAAGAGCAAAAGTGTGGCAATGATAATTTTGTTGTCATGCTTTATGATGAATTTTGCATATTTTTTGGCAAAGGCACCGAGTCTGTTTTGGACAGCCGTCTTTTGCGTGACTTTGACCTTTATATTTAAAATTGCCAGGGCTGCAGGAACAAAAAGTATCGTAATGACAAAAGCCAATATGGCGGCATTTGCTGTTGCCAGACCTAAGGTCTTGATGGGAACAATATCTGAAATACCCAAAGAAGCAAAACCGACAGCGGTTGTTATGGAGGTTAAAAAAGTAGGCAGGAGGTTTTTCTCCAAAGTATCATGAATTGCCGCATAATTGTCAAGTCCTGCTTTTCTGCCAAGCAGGTAGATCCAAAAAAGGTGCATAGCATCGGCAATGCCGATAGCAATGATAAATACGGGCATATTTGCCGTAAAGTTGTTGAGTTTGTAGCCAAAAACTGTTTGCAGTGACAGAACTATAGTAAAGGTAAAAACAACGACGGCTATTGTCAGAAAAACACCGGAAATTTTACGAAAAATAGTCCACAGCAGAAGCATAGCTATCAAAAGAACAAGCGGGGTGAAGGTTTTGACATCATACTGACCGAGGGAACTGAATGTTGTATTGACAACAGGTCCGCCTGCGAGATAAAATTTGTAACCGCTCTCTTTTTCCTCCTGGATATATCTGTTTATATCCTGCATAATATGTTTGGAAGCCCCAATGGTGTTGCCTGCTTTTGGTGTCAAACGCCCGACTATCATAGTAGTTTTGGCATCTTTTGATATAATACGGTTGACAATCAAATCTTCACCCAAAGCAATTGCTTTTTTCTTCTGTAAATCATTTACATGTAAAGCGTCAATATCTTCTATAAAATTATCTATGAGAATGTCATCTTCGTCCTGCGGGTTTTGATGGACATATTGGTAATTTGTAAGCGAATCTACTCTTGCTATGTATTTTGTCTGCCAGAGTTTTTGGGTGAGCCGATCTATTACATGTAACGCTTTTTTGTTAAAAATACCGTTTTCATCGCGAAAAACTATGATGATGGAGTCATCATTGCCAAAGGTGTTTTTAAAGGCATCATACTGTTTGAGTGTTTGTGACTCTTTGCCAAACCAGATTCTGTAGGAGCCGTCAAACTGTGCATATTTGAGCTGATAGGCAAGGACAACAGTAATAAGCGGAATCAGTGTGACAATAAACCAGCGAAATCTGATGATGAAATCTACAAATTTTTTCATTTTTTCCTCTATATTAAAAATAATAACCGAGTTTTAGACTGATGCGTTCATGCGCACCCATCAGTTTAAAAGCCGTATTGTAATTTTTTGACGGAGATATGTATCTGTAGTCAAAATTAAGTTTGAAAGTATCCATAACACGGGTTTGATACTCCATATAGTAGACCTGTTCATTATAATCAAGGTCAAATATGCCGCCGCCGACGATACTTGCATCATTGCCCTGGTTGAAACTGTAACGAAGCCCTAAAAAAAGGTCATTTTGAAAGAGTTCAAACAGTGCCAGATCATCTTTTTTTCCGCTTTGCAGTGTAATATAACGGTAGTATTCCACAAGTAATCCCAGATCAGCCTCTTTGTAAACCTGCGAGAGCGTATGTTCTGCACCAATCCCTACATGTATATAATCAGAAACAAGTGTATCATCAAGAATGTCGGCAAAGGTGGCTTCAAGCTTATAGAGTGTTGCGCCAATTACAAGGGTATCATAGGTCATAAATTTGTTGACCAGGTAGGCATTTTCTTCTGTTGTAACAGTATTGTCAGTCTGGAGTGTTTGTGTATAGTAGCGTTGGGAATCGTACCCGTTTTCAAAGACAAAAGCATAATCAAGTGCATATTGGGTGTCTGTGCTGTCTGAATATTTCAGGTAAATACTTGGTCGGTAGGGGCTGGCTTTTGTTCTGAGTTTTTCTTTATATACCAAAGGCAGAGTAACATTTGGCGCTACATTGAGTGTAGCGGGAAAATAGTAATAGACATAAGGATAGGCAGGCATTTTCCTGTTTTGTTCATACAGTTTTATAATGGCAGAAAACTCTCCGCTTTCTGTGTAGTGTGTGTAAGTTGCATTGATGACACCGAGTTTGTCTGTGTAAAAAGGGTCAGACCGCAGTTCGTCAGGATTAAAAACATTGACAATATTGCGTACTTCAAGTGCACCCCAGAACAAAATATTTTTTCCAAGAAGGATGGAATCATTTTCAAAATCATAACTGCCGTAAAGTTCATCCAAACGGATAAAACTTCTGTTGGTATGTTTCACTGTTTTTTGCAAATCATAATAATCCTGTTGTACTCTGGCTTTTGCAAACCCTGTAAAGTTTTCTTTGATGTATTTTGCTTCAAAATTGGCAGACAGCAGTGCATTTTGTTTCTCTTTGCCTGCAGGAGCTTTCATATAGGACTGCAGTGTCAGGTTGATATTGCCCTGATAGCTGATGTCATCGAGGAAACTTGCTGTTTCTTTTTGTATTACTTCTTCGCTTACACGCAAAGGCTCATGCAACACTGGACTTATTTTTGGAATATTTTTCTTTTGCGGCTTTTTTGTAATTTTTTTGTAATTTTTTTGTAATTTTTCAACTTTTTCAACTTTTTTTTGAAATCTGTATTTATATGTATTTACAATAATAGGCTTTGGGTATTTTTTTGAGAGTTTTTTGAGTGCTGCTCTGGCATCACGGTATTTCTCATAACACCCGCAGCGTACACTGTTGATATTGCTAAAAGAGATAAGTCTGCATGTTTTTGGGTAATTGTGTGCTGCAAAATCATAGGTCGAATTCTTTTTGAATTTAAAACTTGTCAGTTGTACGGAGTAGCAGGTATCATCAGATTTTGCATAAAGGATACTTATGCAAAAAAGCAGTAAAAAAAGCAGTTTCATAATTATTTTTTCAAGACGCGTTTATGAAAATTTCTCTCTTTGAGCCCGGTTTTTATTTTTTCGTCTTCCCAGACTAAAATGGTCTTCTTGCCATTTTGATGGTTTTTTATTCTCATCATGCCTACGCGCCATACGCCTTTTATCTTTTTGTAATCATCAAAAAAAGCTGTTTTAAGCAGTTCATGTTTTCTGTCGTAATAGTCCACTTTTTTTATCAAAAATGTTTTTGCATTCACCCATGAGATCTGTTTTGTATAGCCTGAGTTTTTACTCACAGGCACTCTTTTGCCGACATAATATTTTTTGCCGTTGAGCATTTCTTCTTTGGCTTCACCTGTAAAAGTGTATTTTTTCGCACTAAAAGAGCTGAGATCCTCATAAGAGAATTCCGAACCCATAAAAGAGCCCGATTTGTTTTTTGAAGCGATCCGTTTTACACGTTTTAATGCCGGCAGATAGAGCCACTGGTCATCATCTTTGTTGATATGCTCATAATTGAGAAACTTTGTTCCTTTTACATCCGCAGGCGAAAGAAAGGTCATCAGTGATTTGTTTCCGGATGCTTTTTCAAGAATGATCATTTTCATATGACGTTCACGTTTTTGATTGTTGGCATTAATGAGCGTCATTTTCATAGTTGAGGAGGAGTCTTTGAAACCGTTCATAACAGCTTCACATTTGTTGGCAACTTCCTGGTTTGAAATGGCAAAAAGAGCGGATGAAATAAGGAGAAAGAAGAGAGTTTTTGACACGAATAAGAACCTTGCATAGTATTATTTTTACTAATGGTAGCACAGAAACTTATTTTTTGTGATATTTTTTTGATAAAGTTACAAAAGAATTACTTTTATGTAACTTTATGTTATAAGTATTTGTTATTTCTTTAAAATAAGGGTTGTCGATTTGTCAAAATTAAAATACTTTTGGGCGACTTTTTGTACTTTCTTTGCTGTGACTTTATTGATCTCTTCTTCATAATGTAAAAGAGGTTCAATGTTTCCCCGTACAAGGTAGCTGCCAAAAAGATTAGCCACAGAGGTTGAACTCTCAAGCGAATAGATAAAATCTGATTTTGTGTTGATTTTGACTTTTTCAAGCTCCGCTTTTGTCACTTTTGTCTCTTTCATCAGGTTTATCTGTCTGATAAGCTCTTTTTCTACTGTCTCTGCCTTGACACCGGGGTTACATGTAGCCATAAAGATAAAAAGTCCCGGGTCTGTGTTTTCCATATTGTATGCATAGACAGAGTTGACAAGACGTTTTTTGTCTACAAGTTCTTTATAGAGCCGTGAACTTTTCCCCGAGTAGAGAATTTCGGAAATAACGCTGAGTGTGACCTGGTCAGGGTCTTTAAAATCAGGAATATGAAAAGTAATAGCGAGCATTTCCACTTCACTCTCTTTATGCACGATCACTCTTTTTGCACCGTCCTGTTCCGGTTCTACAAATTTTACTTTTGGGATTTTCCCATGATTTTTTATTTTGCCAAAAGCGGCTTTTGCACTTTTAAAGACCTCTTTTGGATCGACATCCCCTGTTACCATTAAAATGGCATTTTGCGGCTGATAGTAGGTCGCATGAAAATCTCTTATGTCCTTGATGGTCCATGTTCTGATGTCATTCATAAACCCGATAGGTGTCCAGTGGTACGGGTGGTAAATGTAGGCATTGTTAAAAAGTCTGAAATAGAGATATCCCAAAGGATTGTTGTCAGTTCTCCAGCGTCTCTCCTCTGTAACAACATCACGCTCGGGTTGAAACTCGTCATCTTTGAGATTGAGATTTTGCATAAGTTCGGCATAGAGTTCTATGGATTTGTTTAAATTGTCTGTGCTTGATTTGATATAGTAGTGCGTATAGTCAAAGCTTGTTGAAGCATTGTTCACCCCTCCGATGCTTTTGACCTCTTTGTCAAATTCACCGGCTTTGAGATTTTTGCTGGATTTAAAGTTCATATGCTCAAGCATATGGGCTATGCCTGTTTTGCCCATGACCTCATTTCGACTGCCGACTTTGTAAAAAATGTCCGTACTGATGACATTTGAATGGTTCTTCAAAGGGATGACTACAATCTGCAGTCCGTTTTTGAGTATTTTTGTTTCATATTTTGGGAGTGATGTCGCCATAAGTGTTCCTAGTGTTAAGAGTATTGTAAGTAATGTTTTCATTGCTTTCTGTCAGCTCCGACGGCCTGTGTGATGTTGTCAAAACCGTCTGCTTTGAGCAGTTGTATGAGTTCTTTGTTTATGTTCATGATCATATCGGGACCGTGAAAAATCAATCCGCTTAAAATCTGTACCAGTGATGCGCCTGCCCGTATGCGTTTGTATGCTTCTTCCGCAGAATCAATACCGCCGACGGAAATCAGTACTGTCTTTCCATAGAGTTCGTTTGCAATAGCGTCAAAGATTTTAAAGCTTTTTTCTTTAAGGACGGCACCGCTGAGCCCGCCTATACTTTTTGGATGTTTGACAAGTGAGTAGTCTATAGTTGTATTGGTCGCTATGATACCGTCAGCTCCGGCAGCTACTGCCATTTTTGTTAAATTTACGGCGTCTTGTATTTCCATGTCCGGTGCAATTTTTAGCAAGATCGGCATTTGTGTGAGTTTTTTTGCCTGTGTAAAAAGGTTTGTAATAAACGCTTCATTTTGCAGATCCCGTAATCCGGGTGTATTTGGTGAGGAAATATTAATTACAAAATAGTCGCCCAACCCGTCAAAAGCTTTGATAAGATGCGTATAGTCATTAAGAGCCTCTTTTTCAGGTGTTGTTTTGTTTTTTCCGATATTGATACCAATGGGTGTAGTAAACGGAGTGCGTTGTTTGAGTCTCTTTATGACTTTATAGGCGCCGTCATTGTTAAAACCCATAGCATTTTGAATGCTTTGTTCCTCCACATGGCGGAACATTCTTGGCTTCGGATTTCCGGCCTGGGGTTTTGGGGTGACTGTACCGATCTCGGTAAAACCAAATCCCAAAATCTGCATACCGCGTATCATTGTTGCATTTTTGTCAAAGCCGGCGCCAAGTCCTACCGGGTTGTAAAAGGTACGTCCGAAAATTTCCTGCTTCAGACTTGCATCATTGATGAAATGAGATTCCAAAAAGAAGTTAAAGGGAATCTGACAAATATTTGGCAGGCGTAAAACGCATTCGGCAATATGATGTGCAGTTTCCGGCTGGAATTTAAAAAGATAAGGTTTTATAGATTCATAACTTAACATAACTGTCCACTTGTATAAAATTGGATTATTATACACAATCTAAGCTAAATAACTTCTCAAACTCTTTTGGCGGTACCGGTTTGGAACACAAATATCCCTGGTACTCTTTACAGTTGATTTCTTCTAAAAGTTTGAGCTGTTCTTTTGTCTCGACACCCTCGGCGACGACATTGAGATGCAGGTCATCGGCAATACCCACTATCATATTGATAAAAGTCAAATCATCTTTTGTGTAAATATTGTCTATAAATGCTTTGTCTATTTTAAGGGTGTCAAAAGGAATATCTTTGAGATAAGACAAAGAAGAGTAGCCGGTGCCAAAATCATCCAAAGAGAGAGTGATTCCCAGCTTTTTAATATTTTTGATAATATTTAACCGTTCTTTGAAATGTTGTATAAGGACAGATTCTGTCAATTCTATGTCAAATTTGCTTCTGTCTATGTCCTGTGTATATTTTTGTATCTTTTGCAAGAGTTTTGGGTCTTGGAATTGCACAGCAGACAGATTGACAGAGATTTTTATATTTTTTAAAGGAGTCTGTTCCCATTTTTTTATTTGAGCAACAGCTTCTTGAATAATCCATTCTCCAAGAGGAATAATCGTTCTGTTTTCTTCAGCAATACCGATGAACCTGTAAGGAGGAATGATTCCCTCTACAGGGTCTATAAGTCTGATAAGTGCTTCGCATCCGACTATTTTTTTGGTTTTTATATCTACTTTTGGCTGATAATAGAGTTTGAAATGATTGTGTTGCAAAGCATCTTTTATGATTTGCTGCATATGTATTTTTTCCTGAACCGCCTTGTTGATGGCATTTGTAAAAAACTGGAAATTGTTTTTTCCGAGCTCTTTTGATTTGTACATTGCAATATCTGCATTTTTTAGCAGTGTCTGAACATCCCTGCCGTCTTTGGGATAGATGGCAATCCCCATGCTGGCAGTGATCTGGTACTCCTCATCCTCAATTCTAAAAGGCAATGAGAGTTTTTCTTTGAGTCTTTGGGCAATTTCTATAATTGTATTTTCATTTGTAAAATCAGGCAGAATTACTACAAATTCATCGCCTCCCAGACGTGCGACAATGTCATTTTCCCGGGTTGTTTTTAAAAGAACCTGAGCAATGTGCAAAAGAATTTTATCACCAAAGGCATGTCCTTTTGAATCATTTATATTTTTAAAATTATCCAGATCCAAAAATATAATGGCAAACTCTTTTTTGTCTCTTTTGCTTTTTGCAATCAGCCAATTGATTTTTTCTATAAGACTCAGCCTGTTATACAGACCGCTTAAAGGGTCTTTTGTCGACAAATTATAGAGTTCTTCCTGTTCCTGCTGCAGCCTTTTGAATGTCATATTGAGGGAGTAGCGGATACTTTCTATCTCTTTGACAAAAAAGTTTTTTGGAGGATTTCGACTGTAGTAGGCATACTGGCGCAGTTTCTCAAGAGGTGTGATGATGTAGATTTTTGACAATATCCATAAAAACAGTATAAAGACAAAAGCGCTTACAAGAAAGGCGACAAGAATTTTTCTTATCTGTTGTGCAATGAGTCCATGCGTATAGGCTTCATCAATATATACATTTGCATAATAATATTTTGCCTGGAGTCCATGAAAAGTTTTAATGGAAAAAGAGTAACACTGTTGTTTGAAAATATTCGTATTTGTAATTTTGGAAATCGGGAGACACTTTTGTGTTGAGTGATTGTGATTTTCATATCTGATATTTGCATGGTAAATAATATTTTTGTTGCTGTCAAGAATATGTATATCTTTGACAGTGGGATTAATGATAATAATATTGTCAATATGAGAGGCAATAAAGTTGATGTCTTTTTGTTTTAAATTTTTTTCCATAAAGTGCTTGAGATTTAACACATCGGTCTGTATGCTTGTCTGAAGCAGTTTGCTTATCGTCTCTTTTGAATTTTCAAAAAAATTATAAAAAATATACCCTTCGAGTGCAAACGCAACAAATATAATCGACAGGATAAAACTCTTTATGGAAATGGAGTTCATAAAATGATATCGTCCTTTTTGTATCCATACTGTTGTATATATTCCAAAAACTCCTGTGAGGGCTTGTTTATCCATTTGATAAGACTCAGAGAGTGACGATACTCTTTATAGCTTACATGTGAAAAGTATTTGGAAATAACTTTATAGGATGCTTTTGGATTTGTTTCTATGGCTGTTATAGCTTTGTCTATCACTTTTTTGAGTTGTATAAGCCTCTGCTTGTCATTTTTGATAAGAGTATCTCTTGCACACAGTGCATCTATGACAATAATACTGTTAATATCTTTTGTTGAGGCAACCTCTTTGAAATTCTTTTTTTTCAAAGCAATCTCATAAGGCGTGTAGGTGGCAATGAGTATGGCTTTTTGGGGGTCATTTTCCACATCCTGGATTTGCCGCTGATCTTTGTTTATAAAGTTTATCTTCTCTTTACTGATGGCATTTTTTTTGAGAAAATCAAGTAAAATTTCCTGATTGATGGAATCAACTTCAAGATAGGCATCTGTTTTTGTACTTTTTTTGAGTGCCTCAAGTGTTCTGTTTGACAAAATCATATCGCCGCCGTTTGAGCGGTCTATCAAAATAACCGCTTTGATATCATGGGTGGTTTGTTTTAAAACATTGTATTCATGCTGTGTAGTCGTGACCATATCCGCCTTGCCGATACTGTACAAATCGGCTGCTTCTGCAAGAGAGACGCTGGTAACTATTTTTATGTTCAAAGAATCAAGTTTTCCTGTTTCATAGGCATAAAACAAAGGTGCATAGCCTATCCATTGATTTGTAGAGATGACAATCTGCTTTTGTGGTTTTGAAGAGCAGGCACTCAAAAGAAGCAGTAAGAGTATAAGCAGCGATTTTGTCAAAATATCTCCAGTATTTAATATTAACACATTATAACTTTTATTAGTGAACATTTTAATCTCTTTGACCTTTGATTGTACTTAATTTTTTTGTTACTGAAGTCGTGTTAGAATAATAAAAAGTTCTCAGGAAAGGAGTAGTTTATGAGTAAAGTTTTAGTCCCGTTGGCAAACGGATTTGAAGAGATAGAAGCGGTGAGCATCATAGATGTTTTAAGACGTGCAGAGATTGAAGTTTTGGTTGCATCTTTAAGTGATGAGATGCTTGTAAAAGGAGCGAACAATATTGTCATTCAAGCGGACTTACATGTAAAGGATGTCAATGCCGACATGATTGATATGGTCGTTTTGCCTGGCGGATGGGACGGTACCTATGCGTTGGCTGATGATGAAAATGTACAGAGAATTTTGCGTGAAATGGATGCCAAAGGAAAAAATATCGGAGCTATCTGTGCAGCCCCGTTTGCCCTGAACAAAGCGGGTGTTTTAAAAGAAAAATATACCTGCTACCCGTCTGTAGAAGAACAGATACGCCAAGAAGGATATATGGGAGACAAAGCAATGGTCGTTGAAGATCAAAATGTGATGACCTCACGCGGACCGGGTACGGCGTTGTGCTTTGGTCTGAAAATCGTGAAAAAACTCAAAGGAGAAGAGACGTACAATGCACTCAAAGCAGGGCTTTTGGCAACTTACTGCAATTAGACTCTAAAGTTGCCCGGTATCTAAAAGCTTTATTGTAAATATTTAGTGATATTACATTTTTATATGTATTATGTTATTATGGTGCAACTGAAGAAATGAAAGGTTTAGAAAATGGCAACGAAAATAGAAAATTCAATAGGGCAATTAGGAAATATGGATCAAATAAGAGAGCTTATGTTTGGTCCGCAAATTCGTAAATTTGAAGAAGAATTGAGCAAACTTCAAGAAAATATGAATGTTGTTGCTAAAGAGTTAAGTCAAAAAGTAATATTATTAGAGAAAAAACTGACTGCTGAACATGCTTCAAATGTGCAACTTCTGGAACAAAAGATTAAAACTGTATCAAACGCACTGCAGGATGAAAGTATTGAATTAAAAGAACAGCTTGTTCGCCAAGAAAGAAAAGCAAACAATGCGCTTGATGACGTTCAAAAAGTATTTGAGTCACAAGTTGATGCAATGAAAAGAGAAAATATCCAAAATAAAGAAGAACTTCATAATGAACTAAAAGAAATTGAAACATCTATTATAAAACTTCTTAAAGAACAGGTTGAAAATCTCGAGGGCGCAAAAGTTTCAAAAGATAATCTTTCAAGTATGTTTTTTGATTTAGCCATGAAGGTAAAAGATACAACCATAGCAGAGAATTTTGACATGATGATAGAAGAGAGCGTACCTAAAGAGGAAGAAAAAAGTAAGTAATTAGATGAATGATTACGAAAAACTAAAACAGCTGCTGTTTGAAGAAGAACGCCATAAAATAGATGAACTTGAACTGCTTCTTCAGAAGGCTATCAAAGAAAGTGGTGATGCTACTGTTATTGTTGAAAAAATTTCACCACTTTTAAGTGATATATTTTCAAAAACCATTGAAAAAAATAAAGCTGAATTTATTGCTATTTTTGCTCCACTTATTGGTGATATGTTACAGAGCACCATTCAAGACTCGAGTGATAAAATAGCAAAAGTAATGTCTCCTATAATTTCCCTGGCAATTAAAGATCAAGTTAAAAATGAAAAAGATGAGATAGTAGATGCACTTTATCCTGTTATTGGTAATATGATTAGTAAGTTTGTTTCACAATCTTTTAAAGATATGATTGATGAGATAAATACAAAAGTACAAACAACATTCTCATATGAAACACTCAAAAGAAAAATCGTTGCTAAAATTAAAGGTATATCAGAGACAGAATTGCTTCTGCAAAGTTCTACAAAATTAAATAAAGTAGAGAGTGTTTTTTTAATTCATAAGGAGAGTGGACTTTTAGTTAGTGAACGAAGCATTAAAAATCATGAATCTATAGAACCTGAGATGGTCGCTTCAATGTTGAGTGCGATTCGAAGTTTTGTGAATGATTGGATTTCTAAGAACAGTGATAGTTTAGAGTTAAATGAAATAGAGTTTGGAAATTATACTATTTATTTAGAGGTGGCAGGTTGTTGTTATCTGGCTGTTGTTTTAAGCGGTACAAGTAATCGTAAGTTACAAGACAAAATTACATCTGTTTTGGAATTCTTAGTCAAAAAACATTCTGATGCAATTATGCATTTTGAAGGAGATAAGGATAAACTCAATCTTGATGAGATTAATGAACAGCTTGATACCTTGCTTGAAAATGAAAGCGAAATATTGGAAGAAGAAGAAAAAAAACAAAGTTATACTTTTCTTTGGATAGTAGGAATATCAGCATTAGCCGGATTATCTCTATATTCTTACATAAATTACAGTAATCAAGTATTACAAGAGAAAATTGAACAAAATTTGCAAAAAAATCCTTATCTTAATCTTTATAATATCAACGTGGATGTCAACTACAAAAACGTCTTAGTTCAAGGTAAGATTCCTTATGAAAGTCTTCATACAAATATTTTACAGACAATCAAACCACTTCTGACAAGAAGAGTATTGGAAGATAAAATTGTTTTAGCGCATGCACCTTTAAGCGAAGAAGAAATAAATAAAGAGTTGTCGATTGCATTTGCAATGCTTAATTTGGACAGTGGAAACAGATTGAGATATAAATTCCATAACGGTATACTTATGATACGTGGTATAATAAAAAATAAAAAAAGCTATAATGATTTATTAAAAGAAGTAAGTTCTATAAAAGGTATTAGGCAAATTATTTCAGATATTGAGTATAGTTTTTCCCAAGATGAACTGAAAATTTATTATGGGGTTTCTCAATCCAAGTTGACTCAGGAAAAGATGAAGCTTATTGATTTATGGATGAAGTCTTCAAAAATGAAGAAAACTTTAGAACTTTATAATGATTTAAATCTCTTGGTAATGGGCTTCTCAGATGGAAGAGGTGTTTCTTCAAAAAATATATATTATGCGCAAGAAAGAGCAAAAAATGTGTATAATTATCTTATAGAAAAAGGGATACCGTCTAGTAGGATAAGTTTTATTGCTTCGCCTGTTCCTTTAGCAGAGATGGAGAATAAAAAAAATCATGAAGGACGCTTAGTGCAGATTAAATGGATAAAAAATGATAACTAAAAAAGTAGTCTTAATCGGCGATTTTGCAACTGGAAAAACAAGTTTAATACGTCGTTATGTTGATAACCAGTTCAGTGATGATTACCTTACAACTATAGGTGTTAAAATATCTAAAAAATATGTACAAGTTTCAGAAGAATTAGAGTTACAGCTTATGATCTGGGATATTGAAGGGCGGACAGATGTAAAAGATACAAATCCTGCCTATGTCTTAGGAGCACATGGTGTGATTGTTGTGGGAGATATTACACGCCAATCAAGTATAGACAATATATCTTTGCATCTAAAGTTAGCACAAAATTTACTGAAAAATGTTCCTGCTGTTGTAGCCTTGAATAAGGCTGATTTGCTTATAGAAAATACTCAAATAAAAAGTACAGTTTCACAACTTCGCGACTCTCTTGAAAAAGTAGAAGAAATTTTTGAAACTTCTGCAAAAGATGGCAGGAATGTGGAAGAACTTTTTCTCTCACTGAGTAAAGCTATACTAAAACAATAGAGTTGAAAAAGGAGGTTCAAATGCATATACAAGAGGTCTTTAATGCTATTTATGAACGGCATCAGTATGAATATATAGTGGCAGATATGAATATGCAATGTATTGAATTCTCTGACAAAGTTATAAAATATATTGATATAGAAGAAGCTTCACAAATGTATGTCAGTATTATGAAACTTATTCCTGAATTGATTGGTTTAGAGAAAGAACTGATGCAAATAGGAAAAGGAGAAAGAGCAAATTTAGAACTACCATTGATTTACAAGAATGGTGATTATGTTACCATTAGTGTTCAAGCAGGAAGAAAAAACAAATTTGAAGCAATCGAAACAATTATTATTTTATTTGAAGATGTGACTGACTTTGTGAAGATGCAACAGAAATCTATTCAAGACAGAAACGATAAAGAGTTGCTTGTTTTGGAACTTGATAAAGCGAATAGAATGCTTGCAAAATACAATAAACATATAACAGAACTGGTTGAAAAAGAGGTTGAAAAAAATGTGCGTCTCACAAATGATATTATTGTAACACAACGTGAGGTTATTGCAACGATGGGAGCAATTGGTGAGACACGATCAAAGGAGACGGGTGATCATGTTTTACGAGTCGGTGAATATGCAAAAGCATTGGCATTAATAATTGGACTCTCTTCTGAAGAAGCAGAAGAACTAAGAATGGCAGCACCAATGCATGATATTGGAAAAGTAGGGATTGAAGATGCTATTTTAAACAAACCGGGAAAACTTACAGAAGAAGAGTTTGAAATTATGAAACAACACTCTTTACTGGGTTATGAAATGTTAAGCGGTTCTCAACAAAAACTCTTACAAACTGCAGCAATTGTTGCATATGAACATCATGAAAAATGGGATGGAAGCGGATATCCAAGAGGTCTAAAAGGCGAAAACATTCATATTTATGGGCGTATTATAGCAATAGTAGATGTTTTTGATGCATTGGGACATGACAGAGTGTATAAAAAAGCATGGCCACTTGATAAAATTTTGAATTATATTGAATCTGGTAAAGCAAAACAATTTGATCCATTTTTAGTGGAAAATTTTTTAAAAAATATACAAGTTTTTACAGATATTCAAGAGCGTTACAAAAACAAAGAAAAAGGTATGCTGGAACACTCCTAAAAATCAGGAGATTTTTAGTGAGTTCTCAGTATGTATTTCTTCAAGTTCTTCGAGTCTTTCCATCTTTTTGTAGTGATGCAGGTTGAGACTGACAAATTTATATGAGAGATAAATAATGACCGGCCAGCTTAAATACCAAATTGATTCTGCTAAATATTCCATAATTTCTCCTAGTAATGATGCGGGTCAGATTTGACTTCATCTATTGTGATTTGTGATTTGTCCATTGAACGCCATACAAATATAATATAAAGCAGGACAACCGGAACAAGGACAGAGACAATACTCATCACTTCAAGTGTGTAGTGACTTCCTGAACTGTTTTGTATGGTGAGTGAACTTTGTATATCTGCAAGTGACGGGTAAAAAACCGAAGCGTCCAGTCCCAAAATCAAAAACAATACAAGCACTGTAAGTATAACGCCCAATCCGCTAAACCAGATGGCTTTTTGTGCTTTTTTCGTTACTGCGATAACTACTCCGTATAATAATGTGAGAACACCGACAAGCAGTAAACCTGCTAAAGCCGGCATATCCATAAAGCTGTGTAAAAATTTCATACTTTCAACACTGACAACAAGGGTATCGGGATCATAACGCAAACCGTCCATAAACAATATTGTTGCCAAAACATAAAGAAAAAGGATCAGAAACATCCCGAAGTTTACAATAACAACCTTTTTGATTCTTGCCGTAACAGTCGGCACATCGACATTATTTAAAAAATACAAAGCACCCTGAAATCGTGAAAGAAAAACAAGCATCAATCCAAAGGCAACATTAAAAGGGTTTAAAAGTGCTTCAAGCCCGTAGCTCTGCATCGTCCAGTGTGAGAGGTTGTTTTCATTGACAATGAAATTACCGCCGCTAAAGAGTGTCGCCACTGCCACACCGATTAAAAATATCCCGAGGGAGCCGTTGATGTAGAGCAGGGTCTCATAAAAACGTTCCCCGTAAAAATTGTCCGGTTTTTTTCTGTATTCATACGCGACAGCCTGAATAATAAAACAAAAAAGAATGCCCATCCAGACATAATAGGCACCGCCGAAACTTACTGCATAAAAAAGCGGCATTGCGGCAAAAAGCGCACCGCCGAACATGACAAGCATTGTAAAAGTAAGTTCCCATTTTCTCCCTAAAGAGTTGACTAAAACATTTCTTTCATCTTCTGTTTTTGCCAGAGTATACAGCAGTGTCTGTCCGCCCTGTACAAAGGTCATAAAGACAAAGAGTGCTCCTAAAAGACTGATTAAGAACCACCAGTATTGTTGTAAAGTGAGTAAGTCAAACATTTAATGTCCCTCCGGCCCGATTTTTATCTGTTTTAACATGATTTTTACTTCGGCTATTAAGAGTGCTGTAAAAAGCACTGCAAAGAGCCAAAAAGTAATCATAACGCTTGTTGAGGCAATGTTGGAAGCTGCCATGCCTACCGGAAGCAGATCCTGAATAGCCCAGGGCTGACGTCCCGCTTCTGCTACTATCCATCCGGCTTCCTGTGCGATATATCCAAGCGGAATGGTTGCCACTGCGAGGTAGAGCAGCCACTTTTTGTTGTGCATTTCGTTGGTCATGGCATAATAAAGGGTCACCATAAAAAGAACCAAAAACCATGTTCCAAGCCCTACCATTGTGTGAAAACTGTAAAAGCTCAGTGCAACATCGGGGACAGCATCCTGCGGTTTTTTCAAATAACCGTAGCCCATATAAGCCTGATTTGCTTCAAAAGTTTTGAGTGCTTTTTCAGCCTCAACGAGATTGCCTTCTTTTTTGAACTTTTTATAGGCGCCTAAAGCGGCCACGGCAGTTTTCCCTTTTTGCATTTTTTGCGGTATGGACATAATGCCGTATTTCTCGCTTCCCTGCATCAGGTTGTCTATACCCGGTACAAAAGCATTCAAATCATGGTAGCCAAGGAAAGAAAGCGCACCCGGGATTTCAAAACTGAAAAGAAAGGGATTTAAGTCGTCACCTATCTCTTTTGCGGTATCAAGTACACCAAAGGCAACAATTCCGGCGCGTTTTTCTCCATCATACAAACCTTCCATAGCGGCAAGTTTCATGGGCTGGTTGAGGGCTACCTGGTGGGCTGATTCATCACCTGTGGTTAACAAAAAAAGTGAGGTAATAAGCCCGAAGCTTGAGGCTACAATAATGCTGCGTCGTGCAAACTGTGTATCGCGTTTTTTAAGCAGATACCAGGCACTGATTCCTATAACAAAAAGTGAAGCAAGTACATAACCGCTGCTTATTGTATGCAAAAACTTGCTGACTGCATTCGGGTTGAAAAATACTTCCCAAAAATTCAACATTTCGTTTCTTGCCGTATCGGGATTGAATTTCATACCAACAGGGTGCTGCATCCAGCCGTTTGCTACCAAAATCCACAGTGCAGAGAGGTTTGAACCGATCGCAACAAGCCATGTGGAGGTCAGGTGCATTTTTTTGCTGACTTTGTCCCAGCCGAAAAACATAACGGCAAAGAATGTCGATTCCATGAAAAATGCCATAAGCCCTTCAATGGCAAGCGGTGCACCGAAAATATCGCCGACAATCCAGGAGTAGTTCGACCAGTTGGTACCAAACTCAAACTCCATAATAATACCGGTAGCCAGCCCTATGGCAAAGTTAATGGCTAAAAGTCCCATCCAGTATTTTGTTGTCTGTTTCCATTTTTCATCGCCGGTTTTGACATAAAGAGTTTCCATAATGGCAACGATAAATGTCAAACCAAGTGTAAGCGGTACGAAAAGCCAGTGATAGAGTGCTGTAAGAGCAAATTGCGCCCGTGACCAGTCAACAAGCACGTCAGTGTGTTCCATATTATTTTTCCTTTGTGAGTTGTTGCAAAATATATTGACTTCTTTGTGTGTCAGTTTTGAAGTTTTCCTGCAATATATTTGGGAAGAACAGCCATTTTATAACGGCAAACATAACAAATAGTTTTACAGCTATGAGAATCCAAAGGGTTTTGCCTATTCTCATATTTACAAAACCATCATAGTACAAATAGAAAACGGATCGAAAAAAGTTTGTGATATGTGTTTTCATGGCGGAATATTATTCCAATCAGCATTAACAATTAATAAATGTAAGTTATTAATTTTATTAACTTACATAATAATAAGTCTTTTAGAGGAGTTTTTTAAATTCTGCCAAAGGAACAGGTTTGGATATCAAATAGCCTTGATAGTAGTCACATCCGTTTTCCTCTATAAAGTGAGCATGCTCGACTGTTTCTACCCCTTCGGCTATTACTGAAAAATCAAACTGTTTTGCCACATCAATAATAATTTTGACAAGCTTTTTGTCATTTTCATTCTCAAGCATATCCCGTACAAAACTTTGATCGATTTTGAGATAGTCAAACGGCAGATTTTTCAGATAGGAGAGTGAAGAGTAGCCTGTGCCAAAATCATCCATGGAAAATGCAAATCCGTGCGCTTTGATATGGAGCATTTTGTCAATGGTCTTTTCCAGATTGTTTAGCATCACAGATTCTGTAAGTTCAAGTTTGATACAGCGAGGATGTACATTGTGTTTTTTTGCACTCGCAAGCAAAAGTTCTTCAAAATTATCCTGGGAAAACTGTTTCAAGCTGATATTTACAGCAATATTTTCAAGCGTATCTTCGAGTTCTTTATACATTGCAAAAGCGTTCTCTATCACCCAACTGCCTATGTTGATGATAAGGCTGGACTGTTCTGCATACTCTATAAAAGCATCTGGAAACAGAAGCCCTTTTGTCGGGTGATTCCATCGTATCAATGCTTCGGCAGAAACAATTTTACCTGTCTTTGTCTCTACAATAGGCTGCAGGTAGAGTTCAAACTGTTTTTCCTGTATGGCAATTTTGAGTTCATTGTGCAAAAGCAATTGCTCCTGTATCTGTCTGCTCATTGCGCTGTCATAAAAAGAGGTTTTGTTTTTTCCTCCTTTTTTTGATTCATACATGGCTATATCTGCATGTTTGAGTATAGTGGTAGTATCAAGCTCTTCGGGTGTGAGTATTTTTATGCCTATACTGAGTGATATATAGAGTGTTTCATTTTCTTTGTGTATCGGTTCTTTGAGGGTTGTATGAATTTTTTCCGATAAGTACAGAGCTGTTTCATGCATCTTTGCAAGATTTGCATCAGTTTGCGAAAGGAGAATGACAAACTCATCCCCTCCGAGTCTGGCAAAAATATCTTCTGCTCTGAGAACTTTTCTGATTCTTTGTGCAAATATCTGCAATACATAATCACCGACATCATGTCCGATAGAATCATTAATATTCTTAAAGTCATCCAGATCAATGAACAGCAGGGCACCATACTCTTTTGAGCGGTGAATTTTTTTCATAAACTGCTCTAAATAGTTGCGAAAAGAGGCTCTGTTGGTTAAACCGGTCAGAGAATCATAAAAAGCCTGGTACTCCAGTTTTTTTTGATTCTGTACCTCTGTTGTGATGTCTTCTACCATGCCCAGTCCGGAAATGATATTGCCCTGTGCATCATACATGGGAATTGCATGGAGGCGTATCCACAGATCCAGGTCAGTGAGTGTTGTATGGTAAATACCCTCATAAACTGCTTTTTCATTTTTAAAAACTTTTTGCAGGGGTTCTATTATAGATTTGTCTTTGAGTGTTTTCATGTCAAGGTTGAAAAGTTTTTCCTGAGGAACCTTTATAATTTTTGCAAATGCTTTGTTCACCTGGGTCAGTACGAGGTCTTTGCTGTAGGTGAAAACACCGATAGGAAGTTCTTTGAAAATTGATTCAAAATTGTTTTTTGAAACTTCGAGTGCTTTTTTGGTCGCCAAAATTTTATATTTGCTTATTAATGTTGTTACAATATTTTTATTGTATTTTGCCGAAAAAATGGAGAGCATAATCAAAAACAAAATGATAAGATAGCTTAGTGCATTAAAAGCATTCGATTTATGTGTCAAAAGAGTGTAAATAAGCGGAAGCAGCAGGACAAACAAATAACTGATACTCAGTTTTTTGAAATAAGAGAGTGTAATGACAGCACCGGCTGAAGTTCCGGAAATAATAATTATAATAAATGTCTGATGCACATGGTCAGCAGTTGTAAATAAAAACAAAAAACCTGCACTGGTGAGCAGAGCTGAAAAAATGGTGGAAAAATTAAAAATTGTCTGTGCTTTTTGAAGGTTTGTTTTATTATGTAAAAACTGTCTTACATAGTAGCTTCTGATTATAAGAACAGTATAAAGAGAGAGCAACCAAACAGCAAGCGGAACCTTCAGTGCTGTCTCTTGCCAAAAAAGAGCGGCAACTACGGTAACTATAAAAAGCAATGAAACAGAAGAGGCATAAGAATCCAATGCCATCAGTCGCATCAGTTCATATTTGATTTGGTTCTCTTTTTTCATAACTGATTATACAGCAACTCTTGTAAAAACAAGATTTTTCAAACTTTTTTCTTCGTCATTACTTGCAAATTCGGGCAGGTTTTCCAGTCGTTTTTCAAATGTAAAACTCGGTGCGAATTTTTCTATCATCTCTATAATGAAGTTACTTTCCAACTCAGGAGAATTCAGACATGCCAAAAGTATGCAGTTCTGGCTTGCAAGCTGCGGCAGTTTTTTTATGAGTTTTTCATAATCTTTTGTCGCTTCAAAACTGCCTCTTTGAAAGCTCGGCGGATCGATGACAATCATATCGTAAGGACCTTTTCTTTTGAGTGAAGAGAATGATTTGAGTATGTTGTATGAGAGAAAGCTCACACCTTTTGGGTCGAGATTGTTTAAAGCATGGTTTGCCATTCCTGTTTTTAGGGCACCTTTGCTCATATCGACATTGACAATACTCTTTGCACCTCCGAGCTTTGCCGCAACACTAAATGCACAGGTATAGGAAAAGAGATTTAAAATGTGTTTGCCTTTGGCATTTTCGCGTACAAAGGCACGCCCGTTCTTCATATCGGGAAAATAACCGCTGTTTTTGTTGGAGAGAAGGTTGATTTTGAGTTGCATGCCGTTTTCTGTTACATGTAAATCCTGCGGAATTTCTCCTGTAATCACTTCACTCGGTGCATCTTTAAGATATCGTCTTTGTATTACAAGTGTTGTATATCGCGTGTTACATGTAAAGGCTTTGAGCATCTCTAAAAGTTCTGTCTCATTCTTTTTTTCAAAATACAAAGCAATACTCAAAATAGTGTCAATGGAGTCTACTGTAAGATGCCTCCACTCCTCGTAAAGTCCGCCACGACCATGAAACAGGCGTTTAAACTCTTCATTACATGCAAGGGCGTTTTTCTCAAGATGCTGTTGGAGTTCTTTGAGTGTCATTTATACTTTTTCCCAAAAAGTTCCCTGCGGGGTATCCATTAGATGAACACCAAGGCTAAGAATTTCATCTCGAATCTTGTCCGAGAGCGCGAAATCTTTCTCTTTTTTTGCGCTGTCTCTTTGTTCTATGAGGGTATTAATTTTCTCTTTTGTATTGTCATCTATGCCAAACTGAAAATACTCAAAAGGATTTTGTACACCAAAGCCCAAAATTTCTTCTATGTATGCCAAATTTGCCAGAGTCTCACGCTTGAGCAGTTTGTGTTTTCCTGCAGTGTCGAGTGTTTCGTTGGCTTTGCTTATCATCTCATCAATAAGGGCCAGAGCCGTTGAGACATTCATATCATCATTAAGAGATTTTAAAAGCTCTTTTTTAAAGGGTGTTTCATCATTACACGCAGACAAACCAAAAAGACGTTTTTTCAGTCTGTAGAGTTTGTCAAGACGCTTTTTGGAAGCTTCCAGATCCTGCGTGTTAAAATTAAAATTACTGCGGTAATGTGTACTTAAGAGGTAAAACCGCAATACCTCGCCGTCATACTCTTTGAGGGCATCTTTGAGAAAAAAGCTGTTGCCCAGTGATTTGCTCATCTTTTCGCCTTCAATATTGACAAATCCGTTATGCATCCAGTAGTTGGCAAGTTCATGTTTTGTGGCACACCGTGTCTGTGCCGCTTCATTTTCATGGTGGGGAAAAAGCAGGTCAGCTCCGCCTCCGTGGATGTCTATGGCAAAAGGCGTATCTTTGTAGGCCAAATGCTTTTCTATCATGGCAGAACACTCCAGATGCCAGCCCGGACGACCTGCACCAAAAGGAGAAGAAAAGGTAACACTGTTGTCCTTGACACTTTTCCACAGGGCAAAATCGGCATGATTTTTTTTGTAGCTAGAACTCGCGACCCGCTCCTGCTTGTCTTCTTCGTTTTGGCTGCGGTGTGAAAGCGTCAGATACTCACTGTCGCTTGCCGTATCAAAATAGACATCGCCATCAGGTGTTGTGTAGGCATGTCCTTTGTCTATGAGCTTTTGTATCAAATCAACCATCGCTTCAAGGTTTTGTGTTGCTTTTGGCTCCAGGGTCGGTTTTTTTACACCGATAGCTTCCATCTCTTTGTGGTATGCCTCTGTATAAAAGTCTGTAATCTCCTGTATCTCTTTTTTCTGCTCTATCGCTTTTTTGATGATTTTGTCATCTATGTCGGTAATGTTGCGTGCATAGATGACTTCATATCCGTTTGCCTCCAAAACACGCGTAAGCAAGTCAAACACAAGCGCTGATTTTGCATGTCCGAGGTGGGCATCATCATAAACGGTAGGACCACAGACATAGAGTGTGACTTTTCCTTCTTTGAGCGGAATGAATTTTCGTTTTGTTTTTTGTACAGAATCAAATATATGCACGGAGAATTTCCTTTAAATAGAGTAGTAATGCGATAAGTACAACAGAACTTACAGCCAGATAGATGAGATTTTTTGAACGAAGTATAGCAAAAAAGTTTTTTATCCCAAAAACTTTGAGGGTAAAAAAGAGACTCACATAGCCGCCGATGGTACTTGCCAGTGCCAAACCTGCCACGCCAAAAGGGCCAATAAAAGCCAAGGCAAAAGTAATGTAGGCGACAAGAGAAACAGTCGCTATTTTTGCGGCTTTTGCCTGCATCTCTTTTGCATAGAGCCAGAGAACAAAAAGTTTTTGTATGCCAAAAGGTAAAAGTCCGAGCATATACATTTGCAGTACGGCACTTGTGTTTTGGGTATCCTGGGCGTCAAAGGCACCTCTTTGAAACAAAAGCCAGATGATTTCATGAGAAAGGATGATGCCTCCAAGAGTACTGCATGTAAGCAGAAATGCCAAAAACCAGAAAGCCTTTTGCAGGTTTGCAAGCGCTTTTGCTTCATCATTGTTTTTTAAATAGCGTGCGATTCTTGGAAACAGCGCAACAGATACGGCAATGGCAAAAAGTGCCAAAGGCAGTTGAAAAATGCGGTTGGCATAGTAAAGATAGGAGATAGAACCGGTGACTAAAAACGAGGCTAAAAAAGTGTCCAAAAAAGCAGAAACCTGTGCGGTAGAGTTTCCCCAGACCGCCGGAAAGAAATTTGTGCGAAATTTTTTGGTATCCTCATTTATATTTTTAGATTTGACTCCAAAATACTTCACGCCGCCAAGAAGCAGTTTTGCCAGTCCGAGTTTGTATATGGCCAGCAGATGGACGCCGAGTTGCAACACTCCGCCAATAATGACCCCGTAACTTAAATAGTAAACAATTTCACTTTGGCTTTTGTCCTGAGAGAGGTACAAAGCAGCAATGAGTGAAAGATTGAGCAGGGCAGTTGCAAATGCCGAGGTTGCAAAATGGTGTTTGTACTGCAGCATAGCACTCAAAAATGTAACAAAAAATATAAGCGGAAGGTACCAAAAATTGATGGCAACATAGGGAGCGGCGAGGGCAATGGTGTCCGCATCAAAACCTGTGGCGATTGCTTTTGTAAAAAGCTGCGGTATGAGATTGACAAGAAGGGTGAGTATAAGTATGACAGAAGTGAAAACAAGGAGTATATTGATGCTAAAGAGCGCCTTGTGTCTGCTTCGTGTAAACGCAGGTATAAAAACCTGACTGAAAGCACCTTCTGCAAAAATTCTGCGAAAAAGATTGGGGAGTTTAAAGGCGATGAAAAATATATCGCTGTATATGTTTGCACCAAGTGCGGATGCGGTTAAAAGGTCTCTGAAAAATCCCAATACACGGGAGATGAGAATTCCAAAACTGTTGGTGAAAATTGCTTTAAACATAGGCTTCTTTGTCGATATAATATAAGTTTTACATAATTTTAACAAATCTTTGGTTAAAATCTTTCATAAAAAAAATTAAAAAAAGTATGGTAATTTCATTATGGCATTATTTGGTTCTGATAAAAAGACTAAAACAGTAAGAAAAGTTCGTCCGACTGTCGTACGAACGCAAAATGTTGCAAAAGAGATTTTTAACATTGCAAAATCATACGATATAAAGCCGGAATTGCTGGATTTTAACATACTTGATATTCAGACTTATACGAGAATAAAAAAAGACAAAGAAGAGAGTGAATGGGAAGAAGTCACACCCGAAGCCCTGCGTGAACTCAACAATGAAGAGAGCTTTTTAAACCCTGATTTTCAGATTAAACAGACATATGAGGTGGAAATTTTTTCCAAAAGGCTGGATGAAGATGAACTCTGTAAAAATTTCAAAACAGCAGTTGGGGCCAATGCTACAAAGTGTAAAGTGTATCTGAGTATTGCAGCGGGATCAAGTGTTGAGTATTCTCCGAGATTCGAAGACAGTTTTTTGGATCTTATAAATAAGAAAAAAATACGGGCAGGAATTCTTGTGCATATTTTTGATGAGATGCTTCCTGATGTGGTCTCAAAAATCTCTGCACGAGTCAGAGTGGCGCAGCACCTTGAATTTTTGCAAAATGAAACACATTTGATAGCAGAAGGGATTGAGCCGACACCTACAACAAATGATGCTTTGATACTCTATTTTGAAAAAAATAAAGAGTTTGATGAAAATGAGAGAATTGATTATGCGTTAAGAGGGTTTATACAAAGTGTCAAAAAAGATGAAGTGCTTATAGAGTATATCAAACCAAAACCCGGAAAACCCGGGCGTAACTGTCGTGGCGAATATATAAAACCTGCCGAGCCTGTCGTCAAACATGAACCGACTTTTAAAGTTGACAGTACGATACGAGTCGTTGAAGATGAAAAATCAATAAAATATATTGCCAATGAAAATGGTTATATTGCTTTTGAAAACGATACTTATGTGATAAAAAATGACGTTGATGTAAGAGAAGTCAGTTTCAAAACGACAGGATCTATCAAAAGCGGTGTGGACTCTGATGTGGAGATGTCTGTAAAAGAGACAGATGCCGTCAAAGATGCTGTTGGAACAGGTATGACTGTTGAGGTAAGTAAAATAAAAATTGAAGGAAATGTCGGCTCCAATGCAAAAGTTATAGCAAAAGAGGCTACTGTAAACGGACAAACGCATAAAACTGCTGTTATCAAAGCAGACAACTTGGAAATAAATGTCCATAAGGGGAAAGCCTATGGGAAAAATATCCGGGTTACGAGACTCGAACATGGTGAAATTGACGGTGAGCAGGTAAAGGTTGCACAAGCTTTAGGTGGTATAATTCGAGGCCGGGAAATAGATATAGAAATTTGTACTTCTCATGTCAAAGCAATTGCAACAAAACGCATTGAAATACAAAAACTTCAGGGCAGTGAAAACATTTTTACGATTGATCCTTTGTTGCAAAAAGAAGCCAAAGAAAGCCTGGACGAGAATCAGCAAAAAATAGAAAAACTGGAGCTGCAGCTCAAAGAGTTACGAGAAGAATTAAAAAAACAGATGCATTTGCTCAAAGAAGCAACACCGGCTTTTATAGAAATTAAAAAAAGACTTTTGCATTACAAAAAAAACGGAGTGAAAATGCCTGCTTCTTTTGTAAAAAAATACAAACAGTTTCAGGTCATGCAGGAAAATGTAAAGAATTTAAAGACCGAAGTTTCAGTGACACAGGATGCGTTAAACCTTTTAACAACAAAAACTTCTTCTTTTCAAGAAAATATTTTTGATGCAAGGATTATAAACAGAGACAGGTGGATAGGGTACAACGAAATTAGATTTAAACTGGTCGACCCTCCTATGGAACTGGTTTATAAACCTATGGAAGGTTCCCGTGAACAGGTTTTTGGACTCGTTGAACTGGACGAAGGCGAATATGCCATACGTCCTATGAATGAAGAGGAAATGAAATAAATATGATAGTAGGCTTACACGGAAAAATTGAATATAAAGAACCAAAATATGTACATGTAAACGTACAGGGAATTGTATATGAGGTTTTTATCTCTTTACACACATTTTCTGCTTTGCCAAAAGAAAATGTTTCTTTGTTTGCAACACACATCATTCGCGAAGATGCACAGCTGCTTTTTGGTTTTATGGATATGGCAGAGAAAAAAATGTTTTCCCGTTTGATCAAAATCAACGGCGTCGGTCCCAAGGTTGCTATGGCAATCTGTTCTACCTATACACCTTCCCAGTTTGCTGCAATTATAAATAACAAAGACGTGAACGGTGTCAAAAAAGTACCCGGAATAGGGCCTAAAAGTGCCGGGCGAATTTTAGTGGAACTTAACGGTTTTGATGCTGAAATACTCGGTGACAATGCAACACCGCAGGCCTCACAGGCATTTAACGAAGCCAGTGAAGCACTGGAAGCTTTAGGCTTTAAAAAAGATAAAATAGCAAAGGCATTGAGCGCATGTGAGGGAGACGATACCGCTTCACTTGTAAAAGGTGCCCTTAAACAACTCCAAACAATTTAAAAGGAAATATCTATTGAAATTAACAATTTTATTTGGCGGTGCAAGTTTCGAGCATGAAATAAGCATTGTCAGTGCCATAACATTAAAAGAGAAATTAGCAGGTTTTGATTTGACATTTGTATTTTGTGACAGTGATCATACTTTTTATCTCATAGAACCTGCAAAAATGAAAGCAGTCACTTTTTCAAAAGGTGCCTATAAAAAGATGCCTCTGCTTACACTCGCACAGGGCTCTTTTGTACAAAAAAGCATGTTTTCAAAGAGTCAATACAACAGTATCGTGTTAAATTTAATTCACGGGGCGGATGGAGAAGACGGGACAATAGCCGCACTGTTTGATTTTTACTCTGTAAAATACATTGGTCCGCGTGTGGATGCCTGTACATTCTCTTATGACAAGCGTTATACAAAATATTTGTGTGAAGCCACAGGTGTCAAGTATGTAAAATATGAAGTTATTCATAAAAATGAACATTGCAATATAACGATACCGTATCCTTTTATAGTCAAACCTGCTTCTCTTGGCAGCTCAATCGGGGTAAGTGTAGTCAAAGATGAAAGTGAACTTGATTATGCACTCGATGTTGCTTTTGAATTTGATGACACACTCATTGTAGAGCCGTTTTTAGAGGGTGTCAAAGAGTATAATCTGGCAGGATATTACGCAAACGGCATGATGCATTACTCCATTGTCGAAGAACCGAAAAAAGAAGAATTTTTAGATTTTGAGAAAAAGTATATGGATTTTTCAAGAAGTGAACAGGTGCTTCAGGCGGATGTCAGTGAAGAGTTGGCACTGCGTCTGAAAACAAATTTTGAAAAAGTCTATCGTGGTTTGTTTGAAGGTGCTTTGATACGCTGTGACTTTTTTGTTTTCAATGATGAAGTACTGCTCAATGAAATCAACCCTATTCCGGGTTCTATGGCAAATTATCTTTTTGAAGATTTTGCAGCCTCTCTTGAAGAACTTGCCTCCTCTTTACCCCATTCAAAACGTCCAAAAGTGACTTATGATTATATTCACTCTATTTCTCAGGCCAAAGGCAAATAGATGGCGGTAAAGTCAATACAGTATAATCAGCATACTTTTGACATTAGTTATGAAATAGTGAATCCTCAAGCAAAGGTTGATTTGATAGTCCTGCATGGCTGGGGAAGCAATAAAAATCTGATGAAACAGACATTTTCTCCCTATATGGACACTTTTCGCCACATCTATATAGATTTGCCGGGTTTTGGTAATTCTACATGTAATGATGCTTTAACAACTGCTGATGTAGCAAGAATTGTAGAATTGCTGATGATTCATATGAATGCTTCAAAAGATATTGTAATGGGGCACTCTTTTGGCGGAAAAGTTGCTTTGTTGCTGGAGCCGAAACTGCTTGTTTTGGTTGCAAGTGCCGGTATTTATATACCAAAGCCTTTGAAAGTACAGGCAAAAATAGCACTTTTTAAGGCATTGAAAGTTTTTGGTTTATCCAAATTCCGTTCGCTCTTTGTGGCAGATGATGCCAAGCAACTCAGCGAATACATGTATCAGACTTTTAAAAATGTGGTCAATGAAGATTTTAGTGATGAATTTTCAAGATTTGAAGAAAAAGCATTGCTTTTTTGGGGTAAAGAGGACAGTGCCACCCCACTTGATTCGGGAAGAAAAATCCAAGAGCTTATCAATGATTCTGCTTTGGAAGTATATAATGGCGATCATTATTTTTTTATGAAAAATGCAGAGGATATTTCTTTAAAAATTCAAACTGCGTTTTTAGAAACAATGCAACACTAAAAGGGAGTATGCAATGCAAGAGTATGAAACACTGCTGGCCTTTGTAACCAATGTTCTTTTTGTCACACTTTTAGGCTGGTACCTTATTACAAACCTGCAGTGGTATGATTATAAAATTGAGAGAGTGATTTTCAGACATCATAAACCGCATTGGCATATTTTGTATTTTATTATTCCTTTTATCGCCTATTACACAACAGGGAAGTTTTTCATTATATTTTTTATATTTGCTTTTGTCCCGAGTATTATTATCTGGTATAAAAAGCTTGATAAAAAGCTGGTTTTTACATGGCGTGTCAAAAGATTTTTGATTCTTTTGGTTTCGCTGACATTGTTTCAGGATGTACTGTGTACGCTTAAAGAGGGCTGTGCAACATACGGTGTTTTTATGCCTTTGGCACTTGCCTATATCGGCAGTTATATAATAGAGAAGTTTCTTTTCAAAGTCTACATGAAAGAGGCGAAGAAAAAACTGCAATCTATGAAAGATTTGGAAATTGTCTGCATTACCGGCAGTTACGGCAAGACAAGCATTAAAAACTTTACAGCCAAAATTCTCTCGTATAAATTTAATGTCTATGCAACACCGAGAAGTGTAAACACTTTAGGCGGAATTGTTGCGGATATAAACAATAATCTCCCTGAAGATACACAGATATATGTATGTGAAGCAGGCGCAAGAGAGCGCGGAGATATTTATGAAATTACGACTTTTCTGGAACCGCAGAGAGTTGTGGTCGGGCGTGTGGGTGAGGCACATATAGAGTATTTTAAATCTTTGAAAAATATTATCGCTACAAAACTCGAAATTATTAAATCACCAAGGTTGGAGCAGGCATTTATTCATACCTCTGTGACAGATGAACCGCATGAAAAGGTAACTTTTTTCGGTGATGAGATAAAAAACGTACAGGCAACGCTCGAAGGTACTGATTTTGAACTTGAATCAGATGGGAGAACTTTACAACTGCATACAGATATTCTGGGTGCTTTTCAGACGATGAATATTGCCGTAGCGGTAAGAATAGCAAAAAGTTTTGGAATGAGTGATGAAGAGATAGTTGAGGCTGTCAAAAACCTCGAACCGGTTGAGCATAGACTCCAACTCATAAAAGCCGGTGGAAAAATCATTCTTGATGACGGATATAACGGAAATATTGACGGTATGCTTGAGGGTATACGTTTGTGTTCACTGCATGAGGGCAGAAAAGTCATCGTTACACCGGGACTTGTTGAAAGTACGGATGAATTGAATCTGCAGCTGATTGAAGCAATCAACAAAGTCTTTGACATAGTGATTGTTACCGGCTCCTTAAATGCAGATCTTTTTGACAGGCATTTACATGTAAAGAACAAAATAATACTCAAAGACAAAGCATCAATGGTTGACATTTTGGCCAGTCAGACAAAATCAGGCGATATCATACTCTTTGCCAATGATGCACCGAATTTTATATAGGATTTTTGTATGTTAAATGCTGTCGATAAATTTATGAAGTATATATCTTATTTGACTGCAGTGATTCTGGCATTACTGGTTGTTTTGGTTGTATTTGATGCAACAAGCCGCTATCTTTTTTCTCACGGTTCTACGGCACTGCAGGAGTTGGAGTGGCATTTTTTTGATGTGGTTATTTTACTCAGTATTGCCTTTGCTCTGCGTCATAATACCCATGTCCGTGTTGATATTTTTTATGAAAAATTTTCGCCAAAGACACAGGCCCTCATTAATATTGTCTCGGCTCTCTTTTTTGTACTCCCTCTTTCAATTTTGATTATTTATATAGGAATAGGATTTGTGGAGATGAGCTTTGTGCAGCATGAAGCCTCTTCAGATCCGGGCGGTTTGCAATACCGTTGGATTGTCAAATCTTTGATGCCGTTTGCTTTTGTTCTTTTGGTGTTGCAGGCACTCAAAGAGCTTGTAAGCGACATTGAAAAATGGAAATCACTCTAATGGCATTTGTAATGTTTGGTGTGGCGCTTGCACTTTTACTTTGGGGAATCCCTGTTGCCTTTGCCTTTGGCGGTGTGGCAATGTTTTTTGCCTTTTTCATTCCTTCTTTGGGATTTGATGTTTTTAATATACTGCCTTTTAGAATTTACGGCATTATGAGCAATACTACGCTTATGGCAGTGCCGCTTTTTATTATGATGGGACTGATTCTCGAAAAGTCAGGTATGGCGGAAAAGCTGCTGATTTCGATGAGTGCGCTTTTTAAAAGTGTTCGCGGCGGTTTGGGTGTAAGTGTTGTTCTGGTCGGCGCACTTTTGGCAGCTTCTACGGGAATAGTTTCGGCTTCTGTGGTAATGATGAGTGTCATTGCTTTGCCGTTGATGCTTGGAGCCGGGTACAATAAAAGCCTGGCATCGGGAACTATTGCCGCAAGCGGAACGCTTGGACAGATTATACCGCCTTCGATCATTCTTATAGTGCTGGGTGATGTGATGAGTGTCAGTGTCGGTGATTTGTTCAAAGGTGCGGTTTTGCCGGGACTGACACTTGTTTCACTCTATATAGCCTATATTCTCATTCGTGCTTTCATGAACAAAGAAGATGCTCCGGCACTGATGAGTGAAGAAAAAATCAGTATGTTTGCCGTACTCTCTGCTATAATCCCGCCGCTTTTGTTAATGCTGGCGGTTTTGGGTAGTATCTTTACCGGTATCGCCTCTCCGACAGAATCAGCGGCTTTTGGCGTACTCGGTGGCGTCATTTTATCGGCATACAATAAAACACTTAAGTTTGCGATGATAAAATATGCTCTGTTTGAGACGATGAAGCTCAGCGGTATGATTTTTATGATTTTAATCGGTGCGACAACTTTTAGTCTTGTTTTTAACGAACTCGGTGGAACTGATTTGATTTTGGAATTTTTCTCGCAAGACATAGGAAATGTCTGGGTATTTATAGCTGTGGCAATGCTGAGTATTTTTATACTCGGATTTTTTATAGATTTTATAGAAATAAGTTTCATTATTGTACCTATTTTAGTCCCTGTTATGGCTGCTTTTGGAATAGATCCCATCTGGTTTGGCGTGTTAATAGCCATGAATCTGCAGGCATCATTTTTAACACCGCCGTTTGGACTTTCGCTTTTCTTTTTAAAAGGGGCCGCCGGCAACAGTGTTACAACGATGGATATCTACAAAGGTATTATCCCTTTTATCGCTTTGCAGTTGTTAGGTCTGGGGCTTGTCGTGGCTTTTCCTGATCTGGTTTTTGCATTTTTGTAATGCTGTCGCCATCAGTCGGCACTAAAGTACCGATTCCGGGTGAGTCTGTGTTTTTTTTTGGAACCCGTACTTCAGTGCGGGCTGAGAGTGGCAAGAAAGTAGCAATAGTCGGTACTGAAGTACCGATTCCGGGTGAGTCTGTATTTTTTTTTCGGAACCCGTACTTCAGTGCGGGCTTTAGGCTGGTTTTATTACTGTTGCCATAGCGATTTATAATTTTTGAAGGAGAATGAATGGAAGATATTTTATATGCTCCCTGGAGGGATGAATATGTTACACAGGAAAAAATAAAAGGGTGTGTTTTTTGCCATATCAGTACACACCCGCAAGAGGATGCGTCTTTACATGTACTCTACAGAAATGAACACTGTTTTATGGTGATGAACAAATATCCTTATACTCCGGGGCATTTTATGATTATCCCCCATATGCATACGGACAAACTTGAAGAGCTGCCGAGTGAAGTTTGGCTGAACATGTCCAAACTCGCACAGCAGAGTGTCAAACTGCTCAAAGAAGGATTAGGTGCAAACGGCGTAAATATCGGTATGAATTTGGGCAAGGCTGCGGGTGCAGGAATAGCCGAGCATATTCATATGCATCTTGTTCCAAGATGGGAGCGAGATACGAACTTTATCACTGCTGTTGCTCATACAAGAGTCTACTCAACAGATTTTGAAAGGATTTACAAAAAAATCAAAAGTTTCATTCCAAAGTATATAGATATTAAATAAAATTTGATGTATACTAAAAGAAAAAGTAAGGATTGAAAATGTCAGATGCAGTTATACAGGAATTGGCGGAAAGAAAGGCTGAAATAGAAAAAGAATTGGAATTACTGTTTAAAATGAATATGAAAATAACAGACTGGGATGTTCCCGAAGCGGATGATACAGAGGCGGCAGATATTATTTTAAATATTATGGAAAAAAAGATTCAACAGCTTAGAGAAGATGTAAAAGCCGGAAAATATGAAAATTATTAATTACAAAGGAAAAAGAAATGAGCGCACATAAACACAAAGAACATTTAGAAAAAATCAAAGATGCAGTTGTCAACAGTGACAAGCTGGATGAGAGCCAAAAAAGTGACAGTGTCAAAAGAATTGAAGAGTGGATAGAAGAGGATAAAGCATTTGGAACACTTATGGAAGAGCTTTTGAATATCAGTGAATATTTTGAAGTTTTATTTGCAGAATTAGGTTTGAGTAAATAATTTTTTATGACGCAGTTTTTAAGAATCATTGTCATAGCTGTATTGTTAATTACAGTTTTTTTGACAGGAAGCTATCTTTATGTGACCAATAAAGTAGAGACTTTAAAAAATGAAAAGTATTTTGAAGTCAGTAAAGATATGAAAAATGAACTGCAGAGTCTGATTAAAGAAAAATCTGAGGCGATTTTGCTGGTGACTTTGGCACTTTCTGCAAATCAGAATATAAAAAATGCGTTAGAACAGAAAAATCACAGCAGTCTTTATCTTGATAATTTAATTACAACTCTGCAACGCTACTCCTCTTTAAAAAATATCTGGATACAGTTTATCGCACCCGACGGGAGAAGCATTTACAGAAGCTGGAGTGACAAAAGAGGAGATGATCTCTCTTTTGTGCGACAGGATGTAAAGCAGGCTATTCATGATCCTAAAGTTATCTCCACCGTCAGTACCGGAAAATTTGATATGACTTTTAAAGCAATGGTGCCGATCTATGAAAGAGGCAAGTTCATAGGTATTGTTGAGAGCATCGCAAAATTTGACTCCATAAGTGAAAAAATGAAACGCAGTGGCAATGATCTGCTGATAGTTGTTGACAAAAGTTATAAAAAGCAGTTGAGTGAAGCCTATTCAAATACTTTTGTTGAAAATTATTATATAGTCAATCCCTTTAAGAGCAACAGGCTGCTTGAAATAGTCAAAAGTTCGTCAATTACAAAATACCTTGATATTCCTGAATATAGAGTAGACAAAGAGCATTCTCTTTTGATTACAACCTTGCGGTTGCCGGATTTGAATGCAAAATCCATGGGCTATTTTATCATTGCAAAAGATTTGAGACTGATTGATCTTTCAGATATTGAACAGGCTAAAAACAGTATTTTGGAAGTAACACTGCTCATTTTTTTATTGATCATTGTGCTCTTGTATTATGCTTATAATGTAAATTACAAACGCTTTATAGAAGAACAAAATGAGATACTCGAACAAAGTGTAGAGGAAAAAACCAAAGAGCTGGAACTGCAGTCAAATGTTTTGCGATTTATTGCGCATCATGACCATTTGACACAACTGCCAAACAAAGTGTTACTTTTAGACAGAATTGAAGAGGCTATAAAACACTACAAAGCAACCGGCGAACAGTTGAGTATATTTTTCTTAGACTTAGACAGCTTTAAAGATGTCAATGACACCTACGGACATGAAGTAGGCGATGAATTGCTGTTAGAAATTACCAAAAGGCTGCAAAAGTGTATAAAGAATGATGATACTCTGGCACGGCTTGGTGGAGATGAGTTTGCCATATTGCACAGAAATACAACACATTTCAGTACAATAAATCTGATTGAATCTATTTTGATTCAGATGAAAAAACCGTTTAATATAAAAAATATAGAAATATATACTACATTCAGTATTGGTGTAGCCCTGTATCCTCAAGATGCCAAAAAAGCGAGCCAGCTTTTACGCAATGCCGAAACTGCCATGTATAAAGCAAAAGACAGCGGTAAGAACACCTATCAGTTTTATGAGAAAAAAATGACAGAGATGGCACTGCAGAAAATTCAACTCGATGCAGATATACGCAAAGCCTTGAAAAACAGAGAATTTGTAAGTTATTTTCAACCGAAAATAGATGCAAGAAACGGAAAAATTGTAGGATTAGAAGCATTGATTCGTTGGATACACCCGCAAAAAGGTTTGATTAATCCAAATGATTTTATCCCGTTTTGTGAAGAAACAGGCTTAATTCTCGAAATTGACAAATACATGCTGACGCACTCAATAAAACAGATACTGAAATGGCAGCAAAAGGGTCTTGAATTTGGAAAGGTTTCTGTAAATGTGTCTACTAAAAAGATAGAAAGCGGTAATTATATTGAAGAGCTTGCTTATACTGTTGAGCGTTTGCAGTTTGATACAGCTCTTTTGGAACTTGAAATTCTTGAAGGTCAGATTATGAAAGATCCTCAAAAATCTATAGATATTTTAAATAAAATACAAAACTTGGGTATTTCCGTTTCTATAGATGATTTTGGCACAGGATATTCATCATTGTCCTATCTGAAAAAACTGCCGGTAAACAAAATCAAGATAGACCGTAGTTTTATTACAGATGTTCCAAAAAACAAAGATGATGTTGCAATTGTCAAAACAATTATATCTTTGGCAAAAAATTTAGGCTTGCAAATAATAGCTGAAGGTGTTGAAACTAAAGAACAACTGGACTTTTTAGTACAAGAGGGATGTTATGACATTCAAGGGTATTTTTTCTCCAAGCCGTTACCTGTAGATGAATGTGAAGCATTTATAATTGCAAAAAACAAAGGAGTATAGTATTTCTATGCAAATGATTGTAGACTCTTTGAGACACAAGGGTAAAATATTTAAAAAGATGCAGGAGATTTCTCCAAAAGATTTGGGTATAAGAAATAAGATAAAAATTTATAAGGCAACAGATATACGCGGATATTTTTGGGCAATTTTTGCTGTGAGCCAAAAGAGCAGAATATTGATGAAAGATGTGCATAAATTTGAAGAGATTTATGCAAAGTTGACACTCTACTGTGAACACAATTTTAAACATAAGATTTTGTTTATAGATGCACCCTTATGCTCAAAAGCCCAAAAAGCTTTTAAAGAAGCAGGATGGAAAATCCAATAATGCTTTTGTGTGATATAGGCAATACTTCCTATCATTTTTATGATGAAAACAGAGACTATAAAGAACATGTAAAGAGTTTTGACCCCTCCTGTATAAAAGAAAAAGTCTATTATATTTGTGTGAACAAGGCTCTGCATGTAAACTTGCAGTCTTTGCCAAACTGGATAGATTTATCTGAATATATTGATAAAAAAAAATATTATCAGACTATGGGAATTGACAGAATTTTTGCCGTAGAGTCTGTTTCCGACGGTATTATTATTGATGCGGGGAGTGCTGTGACTGTTGATGTTGTAAAAAACGGACAATTCATGGGCGGTTTTATTTACCCGGGAATTAAAGCAATGCAAAAAACCTATGAGAATATTTCTCCTGCGCTGGCATATTCATTTAACTTTGAGTGTGACTTGGATATAATGCCAAAAAATTCACAAGATGCCATAAGTTACGGATATTTAAAAACACTCTATAGTGAAGTAATGTCCAATAACCTGCCGGTCATCTTGACAGGTGGCGATGCCTTGGAATTTAAAAAGATATTTAGAGATGCAAAAGTCGATGAAAAACTGATTTTCAACTCTATGAAAAAGATTATATTACAGAATGAGGATAGACAATGCTAACAGTTGCACTGCCAAAAGGTCGTATAGCCAAAGAAACTTTGGAAATTTTTGAAACTATTTTTGGTGACAGTTTTAAATTTGATGACAGAAAACTAATTCTTGAGACGTCGAAATTTCGTTTTTTACTTGTGCGTAATCAAGATGTGGCAACCTATGTATACCATCAGGCAGCTGATATTGGGGTTGTCGGGCTTGATACCCTGGAAGAACAGGGACTTGATGTTGTCCGTCTGCTCGATTTGCGTCGTGGCATTTGTAAAGTGGCAATAGGCATGAGAAGGGGTGAAAAGTTTGATTTGACAAAACCAGAGCTTAAAGTAGCCTCCAAAATGGTCAACATTACAAAGCGTTACTTTGAAGAACGGGCTGTGAGTGTAGAAATTATAAAGCTTTACGGTTCTATAGAACTTGCCCCGTTAATCGGTCTTGCAGATATGATAGTAGATATTGTTGAAACGGGAACGACTATGAAACAAAACGGCTTGGAAGTTGTGCAGGACATTATGACAAGTTCGACCTATTTAATAGCAAACAAGAACAGTTATATTGCCAAAAAAGATGAAGTTTTGGATATTTACGAAAAAATTAATGAAGTTATAAAAGCAGAAAATGACTAATCTTGATCTTTATGCCAAGGCAGAACATCTTTTAGGTATAGAAGAGGCTACAGAGGCACTCTATGATTTATACCGCTCGGAACTGGATGACTATAGTGTAAAAACACTGCTGGATGTCGGATGCGGTCGTGGCGGATTTATGCAGCGAATGAGTAGCGACGGTGTTACATGTAAAGGCATTGATTTGAGTGCTGTAATGGTTGCTGAGTGTAAAGAGCAGGGATTTGACGCCGAGTGCATTGATATAAAAGAGGTTGATGGCAAATTTGATGCCATTGTAAGTATTTTTGATGTTTTAAATTTTATGGACAGAGAGAGTCTTCTTTCTTTTTTGGAATCGGTTGCGGACAAACTCAGTGATGAGGGTGTTTTTATCGCTGATATCAATACGCTTTATGGTTTCAGTGATGTGGCAGAAGGAACGATGAGCAGTGAAAATGAAGAAGAATTTTTAAATGTCGATGCCATATTTCAAAACAATGAACTGCATACAAAATTCACACTTTTTGAAAAAAAAGAAGATGGAAGTTATACAAAACAGCAAGATACAATTGTGCAGTATTTTCATAAAATACAGATATTTCAAAAACTTTCAAAACTCAAACTTGTGGAAAAACAGACTTTTTCTCTTTATGATACACAAGACAAAACACTGCTTATCTTTAAAAAAAGAACAGAGTAGCAAAAAAGGAGTAAAAGCAGAGTACCGATTCCGGAATATTTCGGAACCCTCGGACTTCAGTCTTGATGCATTAGGTTGGGAAAAAGCATATTATTTTTCTGGAACCCATCCTTTAGGGTGGGCTGAGAGTGACAAGGATGTAACAACAGTCGGCACTAAAGTACCGATTCCGGAATATTTCGAAACCCGGACTTTCTATGCTAAAGCATGACTTAGAAAAAAACTGAATTTTTTTCTGCAGTCCTGGCTGAGAGTGGAGAAAAAACGGTGAGTTCCGGCACTGCATTCCTGGTTTTGAAAAAAATGCAAACTAAGTAGCAAAAGTTTCTCTGTCTGCATGTTATAATAGCACTATAAATAAAAAAGAAAAGGATTTACCCATGAGTAAACACAAAGCAAAAATAGAAAAAGTATTTGAGCATCCGCTTTCATCTAATATTGATTATAAAAAACTAATACATGCTTTAGAACATTATGGTGCAAAAATAGAGATGACAAAAAATCATCATGTAAAAATATTTTTAAATGACAAAGAGTATGTTATGCCTCTTCCTCATCAAGATACAAATATTTCAAAAGAGATAGTGGTAGAACTGCGTCATTTTTTAGAGAGTGCAGGGCTGACTCCAGAGAAGCTGTAATCAGCAGAAGATGGGGGGGAGGAAAGAGTATTTTTACTCTTCCTCTTCTTTTGTGTTTTCTTCCTGTACAGGTTTCATAGCAGGGAAGAGTAAAACATCTCTTATGCTGTGCTCATTTGTCAGCAACATTACAAGTCTGTCTATTCCTATTCCCTGTCCCGCTGTTGGTGCCATGCCATAGCTGAGTGCTTCAACAAAATCACTGTCCATTTCATGGGCTTCGTCATCTCCGCTCTCTTTTGCAGCCATCTGTCCTTCAAAACGTGCAAGTTGGTCTATTGGGTCATTTAACTCACTGAAAGCATTGGCAATTTCACGGCCTGCTATAAAGAGTTCAAACCTCTCTGTAATTTCAGGATGTGCATCACTTCTGCGAGCAAGCGGAGAAATTTCAACAGGATACTCTGTAATAAAAGTAGGGTCTATCAGTTTTTTCTCAACAAATTCATCAAAAAGTTCACCCTGAAGCTGCCCCAAATTCATTCCGGGTTTAACCGTAATACCTTTTTCATTCAAATAGGCAATGATTTTTTCTTTGTCTTTTGTAACATCTGCAGGAACTCCGCCAATCGTTGTTAAAGACTCTATAAGAGGAATCTCCTGGAAGTTTGCAAAATTGACTTCCAAATCACCGTAAGGCAAGAGTGTCGGCAGATTTAAATGTTCAAAAAGGTACTGGAAGTACTCTTTTGTGATTTCGATTAAATCTTTGTATGTTTTGTATGCCCAGTAAAACTCTATAGAGGTGAATTCAGGGTTATGTGTTGCATCCATCCCCTCATTTCTAAAGTTACGGTTGATTTCAAAAACGGCTTCAAAACCGCCGACAATGAGCCTTTTAAGGTAAAGTTCCGGTGCAATTCTGAGGTATCTGTCAACACCGAGTGCATTATGATGTGTAACAAAAGGTTTGGCATTGGCCCCGCCGGCAATAGGATGCATCATAGGTGTTTCCACTTCCAAAAAACCTTTGTCCTCAAAGAAACGGCGTGTCAAAGAGATAACGCGGGAACGGATTTGAAAAGTTTTTCTGACTTCCGCATTCATAATCAGATCAAGATAGCGTTTTCTGTAACGAATCTCTTTGTCAGTAATACCGTGAAATTTTTCAGGAAGCGGTGAGATGGCTTTTGTCAGGAGTTTGAAACTGTCTACATGCAAAGAGAGTTCTCCCTGTCCTGTTACAAAAGGAAAACCGCCGACTTCAATGATATCTCCGACTTCTATGTTTTTTTTAAACATAGTGTTGTAGAAACCCTCAGGAAGATTGTCGCGTGTAATATAAACCTGTAGCATACCGCTTTCATCTTCAATCTTTACAAAACTTGCTTTTCCCATAATACGAAGAAACTTTATACGCCCGCTTACAATGTAGTGACGCTTTTCGTCACGTTTGTTTTCCATCTCGGCCACATCAGAGTTGACATTCAAATATTTTTCGATAGTTGTATTTCTTTGTGAATCATTTGCATAAGGATTGTACCCTGCATCTTTTAATGCATTTGCTTTTTCTATTCTTTGCTGTATGTATTTATTTTCAAAAATCAATAGTTTTCCTTCTTTCTTAGTTGTTTTCTTTTTCTTGGCACTCTTTACAAACGCCATATATCTGCATAGAGTGGTCAGTCATTTTAAAACCGAATTTTTTTGTGATTATATGTTGGCGCTTTTCTATCTCATCATCCAAAAATTCTGTGATTTTTCCACATTCTGTACAGATGAGGTGGTCGTGATGTATTTTTACACCAAGTTCGTATTTTTTTCCCTGTGCTCCAAATGAAAGTGAGGTAACAACCTGGGAGTCTTCAAGAAGCGAAAGTGTTCTGTAAACAGTTGCTATACCTGTTTTTAGTTCCGGGTATTTGTTTTGCAGGAGATGATGTAAATCTTCAGGAGTCAGATGTTCATCCGAATTGTACAGAGTTTCCAATATCACTTCACGCTGAATCGTAAATTTGAGATTATTCTTTTTTAATAATTTTTTGAAATCATTCAGCAGTTCTTCATATTCCATGGTTTTATTGTTGAAGTTTGTCGTTACATGTATCATAATTATTTCTCTTTTATTTGATTTTTGATAGTGTCAATTTGCTGCAAGGCTGCTGCTGAGATGTTGTCTTCAATTTTTTGTTGCATATCAGCACTGCCCTGTGAGATTGTTGTATTGATATCATTTGAAATATCCGTAGGGTCTATTTTCATAATATATTTTCCTGTTTCGACTAAAACAGGAAAGAGTATACTTGTTTTGAGTGCAGAATCAAGTGTCGTTCTTATTGCCTTGACATTATAAACCGCATAAGCAATAACTGCTGCTATAAGAAAAAACTTGCTTGAACCTACGATAAATCCCAAAATTTTGTCTATCGGACCAAGACCGCTTACTGCGCTTAACTTTTTAAATGCAAACCCTATAAGAACCATTACCAGCCAAAAAAGTGCCAGTGTTACCAGAAAACCTGTAAAACTTATAGCCGATTCGTTTGAAAATTTAAATATCGTATTACTCAGATACAGTCCGACATCATCACCAAATCTGGATGCTACGAATATACCGCCTATGATACCAATGAGTCCGAAAATTTCTTTAAAAAACCCGTTCAGTATTCCTTTTAAACCCAGGAGCAGAATGACAACTCCTACAATAATGTCAAAATAGTTAAATTCCATTTTTCACTTCCATATGCATTTGATTTTTTCCGTTTTGCTTGGATTTGTACAGTGCCTTGTCAGCTCTTTCTATAAGTGTTTCCGCCGTATCGCCAGGATAGTACATTGTCGCACCCAGACTCATGGTTACTTTCAAAGATTTTCCCTGATAAAAGAGTTGATTTGAACTGATAAGCGTTAAAATTCTTCTTGCAATTTTTTGGCAGGTTTGTGCATCTATTCTGTTGAGTATAATCAAGAACTCTTCGCCACCGTAACGAAAAACTTTATCACCGTCACGCAATGTTTTTCTTAAAAGTCTGGCAACAAAAATCAGTATTTTATCACCTGCAATATGTCCGTATTTATCATTGATATGTTTGAAATCATCTATATCCAGAAGAAGTATGTGCAGTTCATACTCTAATTCTTTTTTTGCACAGAGTTTTTGAAGGTATGTATCAAGTGCCCGTCTGTTGAATATTTTTGTCAAAGAATCCAGGTTTGAGCTCTCTTCAAGTTTTTTTACCTGTGTGCTTAACTCTGATATAACCTGATTTGCGCGTTGTACCTCTTTTGCCATGTGATTTTGAATCTCATCAAACTTTTCTTTTATTGAAGGCATATCTATGAGCTGATTTTCATAGCTGTGAATAGTCTCTTCATGAATTTGAGTCAGTTTGGCAAATTTGTTGTTTGTATGTTGATATGATAAAAGTGTTTTATTTGCAATTTCTTTATAAGTGTTGGTGAATGCCAGCTTTGCATGTTCTACTGAGTCTATATCCCCGTCATTTATATTTTGAATAGTCATCACAGCATCCTGCAAATAGGTGATAACCTGTTCCTTGTTAGGCTCTTGTTGTGTGTCAATATTTTCAAGCAGCTCATGATACATTTGAGTTACTAATGATTTTAAGTCACTTTTTGTCATAAATCTCCAAATAAAAATATTCACAATTATACTAATTTAAGCATAAAAAAAGCTTTTCTCATAGCAATTTTAGCTATTTTTTGATAAAATTCCAAAAACAATAATATATAAGGTCTGATAATGAGCACTTGGAGCCCGTCTAGCTGGAGAGAAAAACCGATATTACAACAACCGACATATCCTGATAAAGCAAAACTTGAAGCTGTTTTAAAAGAGTTGAAAAGCTACCCGCCATTGGTATTTGCAGGAGAAGCACGTTCATTGAAAGAACAGTTGGCCAATGTGTCACAGGGAAAGGCTTTTTTACTGCAAGGCGGTGACTGTGCCGAGAGTTTCAGTGAATTTCATGCAGATAATATTCGCGATACTTTTAAAGCCTTGATGCAAATGGCGGTTGTTATGACCTATGCCGGCGGACTTCCTGTTGTAAAAGTAGGACGTCTCGGCGGTCAGTTTGCAAAACCGCGTTCCTCAGATACGGAAACAAAAGGGGATATTACTCTTGACTCTTACCGTGGGGATATTATTAACGGTATAGACTTTGACGAAAAGTCACGTACACCGGATCCGGAACGTATGATAAGAGCCTATAACCAGGCAACGGCTACACAAAATCTGCTCCGTGCTTTTGCATCAGGCGGATTGGCTGACTTGCACCAGGTCAGTAAGTGGAACCTGGATTTTGCCCATAAAAGTGAAGTGGGTGAGAAATACGAAGCATTGGCAGAGGATATAGAAAAATCATTAAAGTTTATGGAAGCCTGTGGTGTTACTTCTAAAACATACAGAACATTGCGTGAAACAGATTTTTTTACTTCCCATGAAGCACTGCTTTTACCGTATGAAGAGGCTTTTACAAGACAGGATTCTCTTACCGGTGACTGGTATAATACTGCAGCACACATGGTATGGATAGGGGATAGAACACGCCAGCTTGACGGTGCGCATGTTGAGTATATGAAAGGCATTAAAAACCCTATAGGCATTAAAGCGGGACCTACTATGAACCCGGATGATCTGGTACGGTTGGCTCAGGCGGTAAATCCTGAAAATGAAGCAGGGCGTCTCAATATCATTGTGAGAATGGGTGCGAACAAAGTCGGCGAGCATATGCCTGCATTGATTCGTGCTGTTGAGAGAGAGGGACTCAACGTTGTCTGGTCATGTGACCCAATGCACGGAAATACTATAAAATCATCCAACAACTATAAAACACGTCCTGTTGATGCTATATTAACCGAGATGAAGCAGTTCTTTCAGGTACATAAGGCTGAGGGTACATTTGCCGGCGGAGTTCATTTGGAGATGACAGGAAAAAATGTTACGGAGTGTATCGGCGGTTCATTTACTGTAACAGAAGAGGATTTAAGTTCTCGTTATCATACACACTGTGACCCGCGTCTCAATGCTGATCAGTCATTAGAGTTGGCATTTTTAATCGCTGATTCTTTACAGGATGCGAATAAATAAGGAGTTTTTCTCTAAGTTGGAACGGTCGGCACGGAAGTGCCGATTCCGAAGAGTCACTGCAGTCTGGGCTGTGCGTCTTTTTTATTATACCTGAAAGATATTTTCTTTTTTTACAGGTATAAAGTCTGCTCCGTAACAGAGTCGCTGTTGCAAACCTCCGCGTGCGCTCAAATCAACTACTACACCCAGATTCTTTGTCTGTATACTTTGTGTAATTGTCTCATAGATTTCAAAAGCAATATCTTCGGCAGTAAACTTTTTGTCTCTGAGTGAGGTCAGGTATTTTTTAAAATTACGTAAATCAAAGGTCTCACCACTGCTGGTAAAGTTGATGTAAACAGTTCCTCTGTAAGGCTGTCCGCTGTGTGCCAGAAACAGAAGTTCACGAGACATATACTGTATGCCTGTATTTTCTTTTACATGTAAAGGTGTTAATTGCATATTATCCTACTCTTTGCGGATTGAGATTTCTGTTTAAAAATCTGTATTTTTCTATCTCTTTGTATTTGTCTTCCTCTTTTGCATAACTGAAAGTCGGATGGATGCTGATATTGCCTCGTGGGTAAAACAGACCTACAACTTCAAGATACTTCGGCTGCATCAAGGCGACCAAATCTTTGCCTATTTTATTGACGACGTCTTCATGAAACTCACCACTGTTGATAAAACTAAAAAGATAGAGTTTGAGTGATTTGCTTTCCACCATTTTTACATCAGGAATATAGTTGATAATGAGTGTTCCAAAATCCGGCTGATTTGTTTTAGGGCAAAGTGATGTGAATTCGTCTGCATTGAGTGTCACCCAGTAGTCCATTTCAGGATGAACATTTTCAAAAGTTTCTAAAAGTTCGGGTGCATATTCATATTTGTACTCTGTATGTCCGGCTCCGAGTTGGCTGACCTCTTGGGCGCGTTTTTCTTTATACTCTTGTTCATCCATTGTTAATCTCTTCTTCTTTTTCCTGAATTGTTAAAAGCTCTTCAACTTTTTGCTCATACAACGCTTCCATATCTGCCAACTCTTTGGCAAGTTTGCTCAGACCTGTCTCCTCATAACATTTCGGATCGGATAAACAGGTGTTTTTTTCTTCTATTTTTGCTTCTAGTTCTTCTATCTCGGCCGGGAGTTTTTCCAGGGCTATTTTTTCTTTAAACGTCAGTTTTAAGGTTTTTGGTTTTTGCGTTACATGTAAACGCGGTTTTTCCTCTTTTTTTGTCGCCTCTTTTTCCATAGTGTGCAGCTCTTGCAGCTCTTTTTCTATCTCCAGATACTCGGAGTATTGCTGATGTGATTCTTCAATGGTTTTGTCCGGCTTAAAAATAAAGAGTTTTTTTGCGATTTTGTCGACAAAGTATCTGTCATGCGATACAATAATGACGGCACCGGGAAAATTTGTCAACTGCTCTTCGAGAATGTTAATTGTAGGAATATCCAGATCATTGGTCGGCTCATCCAAAATGAGGATGTCAACATCCTGTGTAAAAAGCAGAGCAAGGGCAACACGGTTTTTCTCGCCGCCACTGAGTACACCTATCTTTTTGTCTAAAAATTCACGCGGAAAGAGAAAGTTTTTAAGGTAGCCGTATACATGTAAATCACTGCCTCGTACATTGACACGGTCGCCACCGTGGGGACAAAAAGTCTCTATGAGGTTTTTGTCATCATCAAGCATCTCTCTGTGCTGGTCAAAATAGCCTACTTTGAATTCTCCGCGTTTTATCTTGCCGCTTGTCGGCTCTATGCGTCCAAGCAGAGCTTTTAGCAGTGTTGATTTTCCACTGCCGTTGGGCCCGACAATGGCGATGACATCTTTTTGGAGTATGCGTGTTGTAAAGCCGTGTAACAGCTCTTTGTCACCGAGTTTGAGAGACAGATCTTCGACTTCAAAAAGCATTTTTTGTTTGTTGACGCTTTTGTCACGGTTAAAATGTTTTGCTTCTCTTTGGAGTTCTACAGACATTTTTCTGATTTTGGCAGGATTTGTTTTTGCCTCTTCGCGCAGTTGCATCAAACGCTCTTTGCGCCCTTCGTTTCGTTTGAGCCTTGCACGCACCCCTCTGGCAAACCACTCGTTTTCTCTTTTTAGAATGCCCAGCAGATTGTCATGCTGCTTTTGCAGGGTTCTGAGGTACTCCTCTTTTTGTGTGAGGTAGTCATTGTATCCGCCCTTGTATTCACGCAAAATGCAGTCTTCGACTTCAACACTCTTTGTCGCAATTCGGTCAATGAAATATCGGTCATGCGAGATAAAAACAAGAGTGAATTTCTCTTTGAGAATCAGCTCTTCTAAAAATTCAACCATATAAACATCAAGATGGTTCGTCGGTTCATCAAGAAGCAGGACATCCGGTTTTTGCAAAAGGAGTGAAGCAAGTGCCACACGCCGCTGTTCGCCTCCGCTTAAGAGCATAACAGGCTTGTTTTCATAAGGTTTGAGCTGAAAATGCCCAATGATACGCTCTATTTTATCATCCAGATTCCAGGCATTATGATGTTCAATATAGCGAGAGAGCTTTTCATGCTCTTCCAAAAGCAGTTTGTTTCCAAAATCTTCACTTAAAAGCAGTGAGAGTTCATTGTAGCGTTCTTTTGCGGCATTGAGCTCTTTAAGACCTGCTTCAACTGCCTGACGGACAGTGTGGCCTTCTTCAAATGCCGGACGCTGATCCAGCATTTTGATTTCCAAATCATTTTTGATGATACGGCGTCCGCCATCAGGTATGAGTGTCCCGTTGAGTATTTTCATCAAGGTGGATTTTCCACTGCCGTTTTTTCCGATGATGACTATACGCTCACCTGCATCCACATGAAAGTCAACCTCAGTGAGAATTTTTTGTGCCGAATAGTGTTTGCTGATTTTTTGTAGATCAATTAATGCCATAATATAGTTTACTTTTTAATAGAGATAATAGCATTTTGGTCATTAATAAGGGCTTATTTATTTTAATAGATTATAATCTTGTATGTCATAGGAGTAGAATCATGTTACAGGTAATAGCAGAAATAAGAAAAAATGAACATCAGTATATGGAAGTTCTTAAAGAAGAAGGACAAGAGTTCTTTTACAGAAAAGAGCGGTATGGCAGTGAGTTTTCCTTCATTGCAATATATTGTGAATGTAAAATTGCAATAGATTTTAACGAATTAAAAAAGAGATTAAGAAGTACCGATAAATTTATTACCTTAAATGATAAACTTCATTGTATCATTCAGGATTCTGTGGATGAGGAACATTATATCAAAGCCGCCGAAAACATAAACTACAATCTCTTGCATCTAAACTCAAATAATGATTATTATATAAGTACGATTCACTCTAAAGAATATGAAGCAAAAGATTATGCAAACATGATATATGAACTGTTTTGCAGATTGGAAGATGCTTTAGAGAATAATTTAAAAAATATTGTTGTATATCAAGACTTCGTTATTTAAATTATAATATTATACGGACTCATTTAAAGGATTTTATTTGGGTTTATTTATACATATTCATCTTATTGCTGCCATTGCCTGGATAGGCGGTTCCATATTTATGTTTATTTTGGGTGTTACACTGCTTGATAAAGAAAAACAACAACAGGTTTATCCGGTAATAGGGCCTATTTTCGGTTACTTTGAATTGGTTTCCATTGTTGTTTTACTGTTGACCGGTACTGTGATGATTGTAGATAATGGTTTGTACCATATGCTTTTGACCCATGATGATAATATTATAGTCCAGGAGTTACGCAAAAAACTCATAATTGTAGCTGTTATAATCGTGGCAACAATAGTTCATTTTTTTATTGCATTTCGCACAAACGGGAAAGAGCGAACGAAAATACAAAACATTTTGTCACGCGGAACTTCCCTGCTCATATTTTTTTTAAATCTTTTTGTTCTGCATTATGCAATTATGATTCGCGCAATGCTTTAATAGGTACTTAATCTTTCTCTTTCGGGCATAATTCTTTTGCCGTAAACCATTTTGCTATCCCTTCATCATTATAGTGATATTCTCTTTGAGAAAGAGGGATGACACTGTTTCTCATTTTAGCTCTTACAATGCCAACAACTATAAATGTAATCAACAAAGTAGCGCCTGCTATAAAATAATCATACATGTACCAGACGATAAGAGCAGTAAACACAGGAGTAAACTGCAATAAAAATTTTAGTAAAAAAGCGATGATTTGACATTTTTTTGTCTTTAGAACAGGAGTAGGTTCTATTAAATCTATATAATCATTTTTCATAAAGTTATTATAGCAAAATAAAAATATTATAAACTTGAGTTAAAATGACTAAAGAATATTGATAAAACTTGCAACTATTAACTTTTTTTGGTAAAATACTGTCAAATTTTAAAAAAGGATTACTATTATGGCTAAACATCAATTTCAAACAGAAGCAAATCAGATTTTACAACTTATGATTCATTCACTTTATTCCAACAAGGAGATTTTCCTTCGTGAACTTATTTCCAATGCATCGGATGCACTTGACAAGCTGAATATGCTCGTTTTAACAAATGAAGCATACAAAGGCATAAAGTTTGATCCGAGAATAAATATCAAAAGAGACAAAGAGAAAAAAACTTTGACTGTTTCAGATACCGGAATCGGTATGAACGAAGTAGATCTTTTGAATAATCTCGGAACAATTGCAAAATCAGGAACAAAAGCATTCTTGGAAAATCTGACAGGGGATCAAAAAGTAGATTCTAACCTGATTGGTCAGTTTGGTGTCGGTTTTTATGCTGCATTTATGGTGGCTGACAGCGTTGAGGTCATCACGAAAAAAGCAGGAGAAGATCAGGCTTACAAATGGACGAGTACCGGAAACGGTGAATTTGAAGTAGAAGCAGCAACAAAAGAGGGACACGGAACAGAAATTATTCTTCATTTAAAAGAGGGTGAAGAGGAGTTTTTGGAAGAGTATCGCATAGAGGCTGTTGTGAAAAAATACTCTAACCATATTCCGTTCCCGATTTTTATGGACAAAGAGAAGCATATTCCGGCTGTTACCGATGATGAGGGCAAAGAGACAGAGCCTGCACGCACTGAAATAGAAAATGTACAAATTAACTCTGCAAATGCACTCTGGACGATTGCCAAAAGTGAATTAAAAGATGAAGACTATAAAGCTTTTTATGAAACACTTGCACACTCAAACGAAGAACCGTTAAAATGGATGCATCATAAAGCAGAGGGTGCTATAGAGTACACGACACTCTTTTATATCCCAAGCAAGGCACCGATGGATATTTACAGAGTTGATTATCAGCCTGGTATCAAACTCTATATTAACCGTGTCTTTATTACAGATGATGACAAAGAGTTAATGCCTACATACCTACGTTTCTTACGCGGTGTGATTGATTCAAAAGATTTACCGTTAAATGTAAGTCGTGAAATTTTACAGTCCAATCCGGTGATGGCAAAAATCAAAAACGCTTCGGTGAAAAAAGTGCTTTCCGAACTTGCTAAAATGATGAAAAAAGAGCCTGAAAAATATGACACATTCTATAAAGAGTTTGGAAATGTACTTAAAGAAGGACTTTACAATGATTTTGCCAACAGAGAAAAGATTTTAGAATTACTCAAATTCCATACGTTGAATTCTGATGAAATGACGACTATCGAAGAGTTTGTGAAAAATGTCGATGAAGACAAAAAAGAGATTTATTATCTTGCGAACAAAGGCTCTGTTGACATGCTCAAACACTCTCCTGTGCTCGAAAAATTCAAGGCACGCGGTATCGATGTGCTTCTCTTAAATGAAGAGGTAGATACTATCATTTTCCCGATGGTGACAGAATATAAAGAGTATAAACTTATTCCTGCATCAGATGCGAAATTTGAAGAGAGTGAAGAAGAGAAAAAAGCAAAAGAAGAACTTGAAAAAGAGTTTGAAGGCCTTGCAAAAGAGTTTAAAGAGACACTGGGTGAAGCTATAAAAGAAGTTGAAGTGACAACGGAGTTGACAGAATCTCCTGTTGCTTTAAAAACAGACAAAGAAGACCCTTCTTACATGATGGCACAGATGATGAAACAGATGGGTCAGGGCGGTGAAGTGCCTGAGCCGGCACCTATTTTACAAATCAATCCTAAACATGAATTGATTGCAAAATTAAAAGATTCGAGTGATCAGAATCTGATTGAAGATGCAGCGCATGTATTGTTTGATCAGGCAAAACTCTTTGATGGCAGAGAACTTGATGATACTGCAGATTTTGCAATGAGACTCAACAGAATTATAGCAAAAGCATTATAACTTTTTTGGATGAGTGCAATCGTAGCACTCCTCCAAACTCTCTTCTTTTATTTTTCTTTTTTATCTGTTTCACACAAATTATATGATATCTTATGATTATGTTAAAAAAATTAAAATTCTTTTTAAAACCATCGGACAGACAATCTGTTGATCAACTGCTGCATGAAGCCAAACGGGTATGCACTTTACTGGGAACAGGGGTATTGCGTGATTTGAAAATTGACGGTTACCGGTATGATATTTCGATTGCCGTACACGAATTAGGATTAGACACAGAGTTGGTTTCTCAACTGGTTGATGATTATGTTGCTCAGGTAATCAAGGCAATTGTGCAGTTTGAGAGTTATTTGGCTGCACTTCAGGATTCACAGGACAATCATGACAATTTGGATTACACCCCATTGAGAGAATTGGCACATAAAAATCTCGGTGTCGCAAGAAATTTACGCATAAAAGATGCAGAAATACTTCTTTATGAATTAATGAAAAAAGACAACCTGGACTATTTGCTTGCCTGTCTGGAGGCTTTAAAGGTTTGCGCCATCAAACTGAGTCCAAAGTGTGCTTATGATACACTCAAGCTTATTGAAGTGAAAAGTTCTTTATAAATAAAGAGCGTCTCTGACACAGTTATCTGTTTTTTAAGGAATGAGAAATCTGTTCAAGTTTCCCTTTTGGCTTGATGGATATTTTTTCTTCTTTTTTGTGTATGGGCAAGGCAAATGCCAAAAGTATAAATATAAATGAGAAAACAATTGCGCTTAAAGCAGTAAGGACAAGTTTAAGCTTAAAATCTTTCATATTGTTCCTTTAGGAGTTTTCTTTTTGCTCATTCGTCATATAAATCCAAAACTCTTTGTGTGTATATCCTTTGTTGAGAAAAAAGAGCTGTAAAATTGTAACTCTGTAAAGAGTAACAAGCATTTTTGCATAAGGAATAAAAAGACTTAAGCGTATGAGTAATGGCTGTTCTTTGTCTCCTTTGGATTCTATCATCTCTTTCATGCCGATATTGTTACTTAAATATATTCCAAACATAATTGAAAATACAAAATTCAAGATAAGACCAAAAATTATATAAGCCATGAAGTTCTGTTCGTACATACCTGCTATCATCTGAAAAACATCCTAATATTTTATCTGTCAAAAACATTTTAGCTAAAAACAATTAGTGTTTAGTTTAAGTGATGAAATTAAGTCACCAAAAAGTAACAATTGTGCAGTAATTTAATTTTAGCTAAAAACAATTAGTGTTTAGTTTAAGTGATGAAATTAAGTCACCAAAAAGTAACAATTGTGCAGTAATTTAAAAATAAAGTTTTTTCAACAACTTTATTTAAACATCTTTATACTATACTAAGCCCACAAATTATGAATAAAGGGTAATTTTATGGAAGCAAACCTCATTATGGAGGGAGTTAAATTTATGTTTTTAGGAATGGGAACAGTGTTCGTATTTCTAATTATAATGATTCTTTCAGTCAATCTGATGTCATTGATAATACATAAATTTTTTCCTGAACCACAGGCAGCTGAAGAGACTGTTTCTGGGAATGCAACACAGCAACAACAAGACAACAAAAAGATAATTGCAGCAATAACAGCTGCAATTGCACACCATAAACAAGGTTAAGGATTATAATGGCTAAGAAATTTATAGATGTAATGGATACAACTTTCAGGGATGGTTTCCAGTCAGTATTTGGTGGACGTGTATTGATGGAAGATTTTTTTCCGGCAGTAGAAGCCGCAAAAATGGCAGGTATTAACCACTTTGAATTTGGTGGGGGAGCAAGATTTCAATCATTATACTTTTATTTGAGAGAAGATGCATTTGAAATGATGGACAAGTTCCGTAAAATTGTAGGTCCGGATGCAAATTTGCAGACACTTGCCCGCGGAGTAAATACTGTAATGCTGGATACCGGTTCAAAAGAACTGATAGACCTGCATGCAAAAATGTTTAAAAAACACGGAACAACGACAATCCGTAACTTTGATGCACTCAATGATGTGGAAAACCTGAAGTATTCTGCTGAGAGAATCAAACATCACGGCTTGAAACATGAAGCGGTTGTAACTATGATGGACTTGCCACCGGGATGTCACGGTGCTCATAATGTCGAGTTTTATGAAAAAACACTTCGTGATATTCTGGACAGCGGTCTTCCGTTTGACAGTATCTGTTTTAAAGATGCAAGCGGGACATCAAATCCTCAAAAAGTTTTTGAGACCATTACAATGGCAAGAAAACTTTTAGGAGAAGATACACACATACGTCTGCATACACATGAGACTGCCGGTGTTTCTGTAGCTGCTTATATGGCTGCGCTTGAGGCGGGTGTTGACGGTATAGATATGGCAGCTTCTCCTGTAAGCGGTGGAACATCTCAGCCTGATATTTTGACAATGCTTCATGCAACAAAGGGAATGAATTATGACCTTGGCGGACTTGAACTTGGTAAAATTCTTACTTATGAGAAAGAGTTACAGTCATGTCTGAGTGATTATTTTATGCCTCCTGAAGCGACAATGGTTTCTCCGATTATTCCATTTTCACCAATGCCTGGCGGTGCTTTGACTGCAAATACGCAAATGATGCGCGACAACGGCATCATGGATAAATTCCCGGATGTTATCGCGGCAATGCAGGAAGTAGTAGAAAAAGGCGGTTACGGTACATCGGTAACGCCGGTTTCTCAGTTTTATTTCCAACAGGCGCTTAACAATGTAATGCAGGGACCATGGAAAGCCATTGCCCCTGGTTACGGAAAAATGGTTTTAGGATACTTCGGAAAAACTCCGGTTGAACCGGATCCGGAAATTGTTAAAATTGCTTCAGAGCAGTTAAAACTTGAGCCGACAACAAAAAAAGCACTTGATTTGGCAGATGCGGATCCTGCAAAATCTTTAGAGAACTGGATTAACAGACTTAAAGAAGAAGGTATAGAAATAACAGAAGAAAATATTTTTATAGCGGCTGCATGCCAGGAAAAAGGAATCACTTTCCTTAAAGGTGAAGGTGAGTTAAACGTTCGTAAAATATCAGAAATGAAAAAAGAAACAGAAAAAGATTGTGAAGGAAGTTCAATGGGTAGCGGAAATTATACAGTAGTAGTAGATGGTCAAAAGTTTAGTGTTCAAGTAGCAGAGGGTGATGCAGATATTCAGGTAACAGCAGTAAATGGTGAGAGCACTGCTCCATCAACAACTTCGGCAGCACCTGCTGTGTCAGGAAATGATGTAGAAATCAAAGCACTTCTTCCGGGTAATGTTTGGAAAATTGTCGCAAATCCGGGTCAAAGTGTTAACGAAGGTGACGTAATCATGATTTTAGAATCTATGAAAATGGAAATAGATGTTGTGGCGCCTCGCGGTGGTGTTATTAAGTCTATTAATGTAGCTACAAACGATAAAGTTGTAGAAGGTCAAGTCGTAGCAGTATTAGGATAAGCGAATGAAAAAAATTGTACTTAAGTTTTTAGCTCTTATAATGCTCTTTGCATTTTCAAATGCAATGGCATCAGAGCATGCAACAGTTGCTCAAGAAGCACAATCAACACATAAAGAAGAAAACTATCATCCAAAACCAATGGGTGAAATGATAGTAAATTTTCTCAAATCAACAGGAATTGTCGCTCTTGTAAGTCCAAGAGATGATGAGATGAGTGCAACAGGGCAGAAAATGAGTGATTTTCATAAAGGTCTGGGCCGTGTGATTATGATTCTTATCGTCTTTTTGCTTTTTTATCTTGGAATTGCAAAAGGGTTTGAACCATTGTTACTCTTGCCAATTGCCTTTGGCGGACTGCTGGCGAACATTCCTATAGCCGGTATTGCAGGAGAACATGGTTTCCTTGGTGTAATTTACAATATGGGACTTTCAAATGAGCTTTTTCCTATTATCATCTTTATGGGTGTCGGGGCAATGACTGATTTTGGTCCACTGTTGTCAAACCCTAAAACAGCACTGCTTGGCGGAGCGGCTCAGTTTGGTATTTTTGGAACACTTGTGGGTGCTGTTGCGCTTGCTCATTTTGGTTTTGTTGATTTTACTCTGCAGCAGGCTTCTGCAATTTCGATTATCGGCGGGGCGGATGGTCCTACATCCATCTTTATCGCAACGAAACTTGCACCGGAACTTTTGGGAGCTATTGCGGTTGCATCATACAGTTATATGGCGATGGTGCCTATTATTCAGCCTCCTATTATGAAAGCACTGACAAGCGAAAAAGAGAGAAAGATCAAGATGACGACACTTCGTCATGTTTCCCGTTTGGAAAAACTTGTTTTCCCGATCCTTGTTTTGATGCTGGCAATTTTGGTTTTACCGGAATCTACACCGCTTATCGGTGCATTTATGTTCGGTAATTTCTTAAAAGAATCAGGTGTTGTTGAACGTTTGAATGATACATTACAAAATGCCCTTATCAATATTACAACTATTTTCTTGGGACTTGGTGTCGGTTCGAAGCTTGCAGCTGATCAGTTCCTTGTACCTGAAACTTTGTTTATTATGGTTTTAGGAATTATTGCATTTTCTGTAGGAACTGCAGCAGGTGTATTGATGGCGAAGTTTATGAACCTTTTCCCTGGACACAAAATCAATCCGTTAATCGGTTCAGCAGGTGTTTCTGCCGTTCCGATGGCGGCACGTGTATCAAATAAGGTCGGTATGGAATATGACCGTACAAACATGCTTTTAATGCATGCAATGGGTCCGAATGTGGCAGGAGTTATCGGTTCAGCAGTAGCAGCTGGTGTGCTTATTTCACTTTTTCAGTAATTAATCGGCACGAAATTCAAATAGCGGCGCAATTGCGTCGTTATCTCCTCTTCCCGCACTATGAATACACTTCCTTCTCAATTTCTACTATCTTAAACCCCAATACTGCTGTTACAACTTGAAACAACAGCTGAAAATATTTATGCATAAGTATGAAGTTTGGCTGACATATCAAATAATATTCGCATAATTGTATCGAACAATTACATTTTTGAATATTCACTATATAGAATAAAAATATAATAAATTGTAACTAATTAAATCAGGCGAACAGGTGACAAATACAGAATTATTATCTACAACAAAAAAACTTACTGTTTTATATGCGGAAGATGACCTGGAGATGAGAAAAAGTACAACTGCTTTATTGAAAAATTTTTTCTCTCATGTATATACTGCATCTGACGGGAGGGAAGCTTTAGCGGCATATAAGAACAATCTTGCGAATATCGATCTTGTAATTACAGATATTTTGATGCCACACTTAAACGGCATAGAACTTACAAAAGAAATATTATCTATAAATATAGAACAAAAATTTATCGTTATATCTGCTTATAATGAAACAAGCTATTTTATTGAACTTATTAATACTGGAGCTGTTATAGGATTTTTGCAAAAACCTATTAAGCGTCAAGAACTGTTGAATATTTTAACGACTGTATCTCTTTTTTATAAAGAGGAATATGAAACAATTCTCCCCTTTCAAGATGGATTTTTATGGAATAGAGAGTTGAAAAAACTTTTTTTGGAAGGGAAAGAGATTATATTGAGTGCCAATGAAACTAAACTTTTAGATCTGTTTTTAAGCTATCCTAATACTGTTTTTTCTGCTATTGATCTACACCTTTATCTTTTTGAAGACACGAAAGAGTTTTCGGAAGATTCTATAAAAAGCTTTATTAAGCGCCTTAGAAAAAAAATCCCTTCATCCTCAATACAAACACACAAAGATTTAGGTTATTCTCTGAGTATCTAGTTTTTGACACTTTCTTGACACTTCTAAATAATATAATTTTTCTAATAGAATTTTACTAGGATATTTTATGGAAATACAAATGAAGCAAGATGAGCTTATTGTCTCAAAAACAGATACGAAGGGGCGGATTACTTATGGTAATTTATATTTTATCTCAATATCGGGTTATTCAGAAAAAGAGTTACTCAATGCTCCACATAATATTTTGCGACATCCCGATATGCCGCGTGTCATTTTTAAACTTTTGTGGGATCGTATTCAAGTCAAAAAGTATATCAATGCTTATGTGAAAAACCTTACAAAGAACGGAGATTATTATTGGGTTTTTGCAAATGTTACTGCATCTTTAGATGTCCATGGAAATATTGTAGGCTACTATTCGGTTAGAAGAGCTCCCTCTGCAAGAGGTGTACATATAATTGAAAAACTCTATAGAGAGTTACGTCAAGCTGAAGCGAGTGGCGGCATAAGTGCTTCATTGAAAATATTGGAAAAACAATTACAACAAGAAGGGAAAAACTACGATGAATTTATTCTCAATCTTCAAAAATAAAAAAAGAAAAAGTGATGAAGCACTACTGGATCAGATAAACAGTGTCATGGCAGACGCGGCAAACGGCAACCTTGAAAAAAGAGTTACCAATATTCCGGAAGATTCTAAATACTATAATATGGCATGGAATTACAATAATTTATTAGACCAGGTTGAGGCATTCATGCGTGACAGTGAAACTGCTATAAAACTTGCAACTAATGGTGATAACAGTATAGTGATGTTTCAAGATGGATTTAAAGGTATATTTGCCCGTTCAGTTGAGCCGATTAATAAATCATTAGAGGGTATTAAGTCAGGAATACAGTTAAAAACACAGGGAAATCTTTCGAAAAAATTTAATGAAATCGGAGGCGGCAGTGTTGGCGGTGTTTTACAGGTGAAAAAAGATATAGAGTTTGGTAATGAGATATCCAAGACAATTTTACAAACATCAAAAGATACCAGCAAAGCATCGCAGGACAGTATCCAATCGATAGAATCTGTTCAAAAGAATTTTGAAAAACTTGATGAAAGCATAACTGAAACAGTAAAAGGGATTGATGCCCTCAATCAACAGTCATTAGAAATTTCTACCATTGTTGAATTGATTCAAGATATAGCAGAACAGACAAACCTGCTTGCGCTCAATGCTGCGATAGAAGCCGCACGTGCCGGTGAACACGGCAGAGGTTTTGCCGTTGTTGCCGATGAAGTAAGAAAACTGGCAGAAAGAACACAAAAAGCTACGACAGAGATATCTATGACTATTTCAACTCTAAAACAAGAAACCAATGAAATATCGGAAGAGTCTGAGACAATGTATGAATTAGCAAAAGAGTCTCAAAAATATCTGGAGAGTTTATATACGACACTGAAAAGTTTTAACAAATCAGCAAAAGAAACTGCCGATAATGCAAATCATATTAACAATATTTTCCTTGTATCCGTTGCAAAAATTGATCATATAGTCTTTAAATCAAAAGCATATTCGACACTCTTAAGTCAGAATATTTCGGAACCGTTAGCAGATCATCTTTCATGCCGTTTTGGAAAATGGTATCTTAATGACGGTAAAAAGCAGTTTGGCAAAACAAAAGTGTATAACAAACTTGATGCCCACCACAAAGCAGTTCATGACTCTGCCATAAAAAACATGAAGTTTGCCGAGAGTAAAACAGCTCTTTTCCCTGAAAACACAGAAGAGATTATCAAAAACTTTACTGTTATGGAAAATGCAAGTAATGAGCTTTTTAATTTACTTGATTTAATGATAGAGGAGTAAAATAGTGCCACTGCAGGAGTTGAAAAATTACGCCAAAGAACTTCACTTGCTTTTTGTCGAAGATGATTTAGATGCGCGAACAAGCACATTTGAGATGTTGAAAAATATCTTTACCCATATTACAGTCGTTACAAACGGTCAGGAGGGAATAGAAAAATTTAAAAATGAAAAATTTCATATAATTATCACAGATATAAATATGCCTGTAATGAATGGTCTTGATATGATAGAACAAATTCGCCAACAAGATACAAAAATTCCAATCTTCATTTTATCTGCCTATAATGATGCAGAATATATTTTACGAGCGATTCAGCTTGGGATTGACGGATTTATTATAAAACCGCTTATCTATCAACAGTTTCTTACAGTTTTAAAAAAAGCATTGGAAAAGATTCACCTGGAGACACTTGCTAAAAATTATCAAGAACACCTTGAAAGAGAAATTAAAAAACAAACGCAGGAGTTGAGGCATAAGCTATATTTTGATGATTTAACCGGTTTGTGCAACCGCTATGCTTTGTTTGAAGATTTAAAAAAAATTACGGTACCAATTATTTTTATTATAGATATCAATGGATTTAAATCTATTAATGAAATTTATGGCGCAGAGACAGGTTCTTTTGTATTACAAGAGTTTGCTCATTTTTTACAACATTTTACTGCAGGTAAAAACTATAAAACCTATAGAATTTCTGCAGATGAGTTTGTTGTTTTGGATGACTGTGAATATATTGACTTTGAAAAATATGAAATTTTTCTACAAGACTTCTTCAGAGAGTTTGCATCTTTTCGGGTTGTAACTGAGCAGGACATAATTTCCATAGAAGTTACTGTAGGTATATCAACTTCACAATATAATTCGTACGAATATGCAACAATTGCATTGGAGTATGCTAAAAAACATAAAAAACAGTATATGATGTATTCCAATACTATTGATAACCGATCTGCAAAACAGGATATTCTTATCTGGAAAGACAAGATTAAAAATGCAATTGAGAATAATGATATTGTTACAGTTTACCAAGGTATCGTCAATCAGGAAGAAAAAGTAGTCAAATATGAAGCACTCATGCGACTTCGTGATGAGGATGGCACGCTGATCTCTCCTTACTTTTTTTTGGATATTGCAATAAAAACAGGACTCTACCCGCAACTCTCTTCGTATGTAATATTTACGAGTCTGAAAAAGATAAAAGAGATACAAACACCTATTGGCATTAATTTTACAGTCAATGATATTAAAAACAAACTTTTTATCGATGAGATTGAGGACTATATTCGAAAGAATCCTGATGTCGGTTCATTGGTTGTTATGGAGATTACTGAGAGTCAGAGTATGGAAAATTTTGATGATATAAAAATATTTATTAATCGTTTTAGGAAATATGGTGTAAAATTTGCCATTGATGATTTTGGCAGCGGATTTTCAAATTTTGAAAATATTTTAAACATAGCACCAGACTATATTAAAATAGATGGTTCGCTTATAAAAGATATTGACAAAAATGAAAAATCTTTTATTCTTGTAGAAGCGATAGTGGAGTTTTCTCATAAACTCAATATAAAAGTAATTGCTGAATTTGTACACTCTAAAAAGATTTTTGAAATATTAAAATCTTTTCAGGTGGATGATTATCAAGGTTTTTATTTTTATGAACCAAATGAAAAAATAATTTAGGAGAAAAAAATGGATAAAAAAATGGCACTAAGCAAGAAGCAAATCGGACTTGAAACTTCTATGGTTGCAAACAAATTAACAGATGAGTGTATTTATGTAAGCTTATTTGGACTGTTGGATTCAGCTCGTATAGAAGATGTCTCAAAAAAAATAACCAAAATCAGTGAATCAGACAAAATTGTATGCGTAATATTAGATTTATACAATGTTGATGCAATTGATACAGCAGTTGCCGGATATATAAACAGATTGGGAAATATACTTAAACTGATGGGTATTGAACCTATTATATGCGGTATTAAAGCAGAGTTGGCAGAGAAGATGGTAAAAACAGATATTCAGTTTAGCGGAATACAGATAATCAGAAATTTGCAAGATGCACTGCTTGTGAGTTTTAAAGTTACAGGGTATGAACTTATAAAAACAGAAAAATAGTTGTATTATGTCACTTGTTTTCCATATTTTAGATGAGATTGAAGCCTATCAGTGTGCAAGACAAATAAACGAAATAGCGAAAGAGTTTGGTTTTTCCCGGTTTGATGCAGGCATGTTTTCAATTGCAGTTACAGAGATTGTTATTAATAGTATTCGCTATGCAAAGGATGTCAAAGTAAGTTGCAGATATACACAAAACAACAAAGGGCTGGAAGTTTATATTGAAGACAAAGGCAAAGGTATAAAAAATATTCAACACTCCTTACAAGATGGTAACTCTTCTGCAAAAGACAGTCTGGGATTTGGGCTTGGTGCTGCAAAAAGATCGGTTGATGAGTTTTTGATTGAAAAAAGTGATACAAGCGGAACATCAATTATTCTTAGAAAATATATTGATGAACCTACATATGAATACTCTCCAGTTTCTGTAAAAAAAGAGGCAAGTCAGTTTAACAGTGATGCATATTTTATTAAACATTATGATGGAGATAAAAGTTTATTTGCTATTATTGAAGGCAAAGGAGATGATCTGTCGGCATATAAAACCGTACAAAGTGTAAAAGGACTTCTGTTGGAAGAGTACCGGTTGCCCTTAAAAGACATTGTAAGGTATATCAACCTTATGCTTTCGAATAATGATGCTTTTGAAGATATCACTCTTGTGCTGTTGCGTTTGTTGCCTGATAAACTTGAATATCTGATTTTGGGAAATGGTTTTATTCTCTCTTATCCTGAGATGAAATTTCAAGCATATACGCAAGCTTCCTGCCTGAAATTGCCTGAAGATTTATCAGTACAACAAGAGTTGCTTCCTGAGCAGTTTTGTATTGTACTGGCAAGTGACGGTATTGAGTATAATGATTTTTTAAATAAAGAGGTCTGTAATTTATCAACTTTAGAGTTGGCAACAGATATTTTCAATAAATATAATCTTGATGATGCTTCAACGATAATAGCTGTAAAGAGGGAAGAGAACAATGTCAGAAACTAAGCAGTCCCTCGCCCTGCATCAATATTTAAGTGGCATCATTACAAATATTCCCTACGGGATTCTTACTGTTTCAGAAAATTCAGAAATTAGTATGCTCAACAGTAATATATTAGAAATTTTAGAAATCAACGAAGAAAATTTACATAATTATATAGATAAAGATTACAAAAAACTTTTTTTTGAGGTTCCGGAAATTATTGATATCTATGTGGAGAAAATGATTCAGAAAAATCAACTAAGCGTTGATATAGAACAGTTTTCTTTTAAAGATAAAATTTTGAATATAAAAATGAGAGCGATGCTTGACGGGACGATTTTTATTATAGAAGATATTACACAAAGGGTCCAGCAGGAGAAGAAACTCAGAGAGTTAAACAAAACACTCGAAGAGCGGATTCAACAAGAAGTAGCGAAAAACAGAAAACAGGATCAGCAACTCCAACAACAATCCCGTTTGGCACAAATGGGAGAGATGATCTCAATGATTGCACATCAGTGGAGACAGCCTCTTGGTGCCATTGCCAGTACATCTGTTAACTTATCTATGAAAATAGAGCTGGAATCTTATAATCTGAATAATTTACAAGAGCAGGAAGCGTGTCAAAATTATTTTTTACAACAGCTAAATGTTATTGAAAATCTTGTTCAAAACCTGACAAATACCATTGATGATTTCAGAAATTTTTATAAACCAAACAAGCAGTCAATTTTATGCACGTTTGAAGAAGTTATTGATAAATCATTAAATATCATTCTTGCATCTTTGAAAAATAATAATATTCAAGTGACTTTTAATTATATTCGTTTAGAAAAAATAAAAATGTATGACAGCGAAATTATGCAGGTTATTCTAAATATTTTAAAAAATGCACAGGATAATTTTCGGGAAAAAAATATTTCAAACCCTTGTATTGATATAACAGTTAATAATAAAGTACTCTCAATCTGTGATAATGGAGGGGGAATTTCAGAAAATATCCTACAAAATATTTTTGACCCTTATTTTTCTACTAAGAGTGAAAAAAATGGTACAGGACTTGGACTCTATATGTCTAAAATAATTGTTGAAGAACATCACAACGGAAAACTTACTGTTAAAAACAGGGATGATGGAGTTTGTTTTATGCTAGATTTAAGAGAAAAGACTAACTGAAAAACTTGTACTGTTTTTATGATTCCATTACCGAAACAATCAAAGGGATGACATTATGACTTTTTGTTTTATCTATAAAACCGCTTGCGCCTAAATCTTCTGCTTCTCTTTTGTTATTGTCTCCTGTCATTGAGCTGTTGACAATTACAGGAATATCTCTTGTGAGCAGATTGGCTTTTAAATTTTGAATGACGGTAAAACCGGACATTTCCGGCATTTCAATATCTGTAATTATTGCCGGTATCTCTTTTACAGATTCGCCGAGCGTTTTAATGTAGTCAATCAGTTTTTTACCATTGTCAAAAAGTTTGATATTGATGTTTGCTTTTTGAAAAAGCTGTATAAGGTGTCGCTGTGCTGTTTTTGAATCTTCTGCAATGAGGACGGTTCCGTATTTCAGCTTATCGGGAATGACAATATCTTTTAAAAATTCTATATCTTTGTCTACATTTACAAGTGCCTGCGGTAAGACATCAGCAAGAAGTTTTTCATAGTCCAGGATAAGACAGAGGCTTCCATCTTCAAGTCTTGTGTCATTCATGACTACACCATCTTCTTTGAGTCTGTAACTGTCCGGTGCGTGCATCTCATTCCAGTTCTTTTTGATCACTCTGTAGGCGGACATAATTCTCAGTCCTATAATAATACCGTTAAAGTCACAAATTAAAATTTTGGAATGAGAAATTTCATTTTCATTTAATGTCACATCCAGCCATGCAGGAAGATTTAAAATGGGTATTTGCAGGTTCCGAAGAACGATTGTCCCTTCAAACAAGGGATGAGCAGAGGGTATCTGTGTCAAAAAATGATTTTTAGATTCGACCACTTCTCGGGTTTTAAAGATATTGATAGCATAAAAAGCTGAGTCTCTCTTCTCACTTACCCTAAAGACCAACAGTTGTAATTCATTATTTTTTGCCAGATTTGTGGCAGCGTCGACATTGTCTAATACAGACATATAATACCTTTAATTTTAAATAGGCATTAATAGTAGCGAAAATAAAATGAATTTGGCTTGAATATTAGTAATGAAATGTTAAAATAGCTTTATAATATCACTCAGGAAAGAATTTTTGAAAATAATAGTAACATTACTTTTTATCACTACCTTTTTGTTTTCCAACGTATACTATTCAAAAGTAGAACCTTATGAAATAAGAACAATTGCATCAAATGTTTCGGGCAAAGTGCTTTACACAGATGACAATATGACTGGAAAAAAACTCACATCAAAAGTCTTTATAAAAATTGATTCAGAACTTGATGAAGATGAATTAAAGGCTGTTGAGAAAAAGCTCTCTTATCAAAAAAACACCTTGCTTTTGAATGAAAAAATACTACAAAACCTACGACAACTTGTAGAAAAAAAGCGAGAAAATTATCAAAAAATCAAGCATTTAAAGATAAAATCCAGTATAGAAAAAGACAAAGAGTTTTATGACTTGCTGAGCAGTGAGAACTCTTCTCTTGCAACACAAAAAGAGATAAACAATCTAAAAACCACTATAGCCGATTTGGAGTTAAGACGAAAACAGCTTGTAAAAACCATAAAAGACAAAAACATCAGTGCCAAAAACTTTGTATTGTATGAAATCTCCGTCAAAGCGGGTCAAACGGTAGGGGTTTCTACCCCTTTGGCCAAAATTGCAGATACCTCCAAGGCTCTGCTGAGTGTTTATTTGGATAAAAATGATTTAAAAAATGTGAAGAAAAAAGTGATATATATCAACGGAAAAGAGACACCGTATAAAGTCTCACGTGTTTCTTATATAGCAGATACAAAAAATATTTCAAAATACAAAGCGCAAATTATTATAGATGCGCAAAAAGTATTTTCCGGATTGGTAAAAATTGAATTCAAAGCGAGAAATAATGAAAAGTAGTCTTACGGCCTGTCCTCTTGACTGTTATGACGCCTGCGGGTTAGTGTATGATGAAAAAAAACTCAAACCTCTTAAAATTGGACATACAAAGGGATTTTTATGCCCCCATCTCAACCATTATGACAAATTTGAAAGGATAGAAAAAGCACGATTTCAGGGAAAAGAAATTACGATGGAAGAAGCACTGTTAAAACTAAAAGAGTTGCTTGCAGTAGAGTTTAAAAGTGATGTTTTACATTACAGAGGCAGCGGAAATTTTGCTTTGATGCAGGAAGTGACAGACCACTTTTTTGCGAATTTTGGGGCAACGCTTACGGATGGAAGCTTGTGTGACGGAGCAGGAGAAGCCGGAATAATAGAAGGCAGAGGCAGCAACAAAAATATGCCTTTGAGTGAAATTGAAAAATCAGATGTGATTATATTCTGGGGAAGAAATCCGCATACGACTTCTTCTCACATACTACCGCTTATAAAAGACAAAACCATTATAGTGATAGACCCGGTTAAAACCAAAATTGCCCAGATGGCTGATTTACATGTACAGATAAAACCGCATACAGATATATACCTTGCATTACTTTTAGCACGATTTGTATACATTAATGACAGTTTGAATGAAGCGTTTATACAACAGTATGCAAGTGAATTTGAGGAGTATTACGAATTGACCCAGGGTGTGCGCATTAAAGCAACACTTGAAGATATCGGTGTGACTTTGGGCGATATTGGCGATATTTTACATATGACTATAGATAAAAAGGTTGCTATTGTCTGTGGTGTAGGTATTCAAAAATACAGAGACGGGGCGGATGTGATGCGCAGTATTGATGCCTTTGCCGTCTCCCTTGGCTTTTTTGGAAAAGAGGGCTGCGGTGTGGCATACCTTGGAAATTCCAAAGAGGGAATCAGCTCTCCATTTGAAACAAAAGCCAAACGAGTCTCCAAGGTCAATACTGACTTTGATGCCTTTGAAACCGTGTTTATTCAGGGTGCAAATCCTCTTGCACAGATGCCAGACAGTTTGAGAGTCAAAAATGCTTTACAAAAAACACAAAATGTAGTTTATTTCGGTTTGTACGAGAATGAAACAAGTGCAATGGCAGACTTGGTGATTCCTGCAAAAACATTTTTGGAAAAAGATGATATACGTACCTCCTATGCCCATAACGGACTGATGGTGATGCATAAACAGATTGAGAGTGACATCGGTATCAGTGAGTATGATTTGGCAGCGTATCTGTGTCAGGCATTTGATATAGAAATTAAAGCAGAAGAGGAGTATCTGCAGTATTTTAAAAATTTTGGTGTGAAAAAAATTAACGGATGTTTTGAGGTTGAAAACAGAGAAGCAGTTCCGTATCAAAACGGTTTTGATACCAATGACGGTGAATTTGTTTTTTTGGAAGAGTTTGAAACACAGCAGAGTGAGGCTGAGGATGAGTTTAATCTCATAACACCCAAGAGTCCCAGAAGTTTAAATTCTCAGTTTTACAGAGAAAAACATCTCTATATACATCCCTTTCATGGATATAAAGACGGTGAAGAGATTGAAATAAGTTCACAAAACGGAAGTGTTGTTCTGAGAGTAAAAAATGACAGCAGACTGCGTACAGATACTGTGCTTATATACAGCGGCACACCGGGTGTCAACAATCTGACATCCTCAAAGCACTCTTATGAGGGTAAATGTGCTGTTTTTCAAGAAAATAAAGTTAAAATTGCTAAAAAATAAAGAGAGTAGACAAAATGAACATTAAAGAAATGGATAATAAATATGTTTTACCGACATATGCACGGGCAGATATAGAGTTTGTAAGAGGAAAAAACGCTACTCTCTTTGACAGTGAGGGGAAAAAGTATATAGATTTTACTTCCGGTATCGGTGTTGTTTCAGTCGGTCATGCAAATGAAAGAGTGAGCAGGGCTTTGTGCGAACAGCTGGCAAGTGTGACACATACATCGAATCTTTACTATATAGCACCCCAGGCACTGGCTGCTCAAAAAGTTGTCGAGACAAGCGGGTATGATATGCAGTGCTTTTTTGCAAACAGTGGTGCAGAAGCAAATGAAGGAGCTATAAAAATTGCCAGAAAACACGGGGAGCGTGACGGAGAGATAAAAAGATACAAAATAATTACACTCAACCACTCTTTTCACGGACGAACCATTACAACAGTCAAGGCAACAGGGCAGGAGGCGATGCATAACTATTTCGGACCTTTTCCTGACGGCTTTGTATATGCAGACGGTATAGACGAAATCGAAGCACTGCTGGACGACCATACAGCGGGTGTAATGATCGAACTGATTCAGGGCGAGGGCGGAGTAGAGCCGCAGGACAAAGAAAAAGTACAGGCACTGGCAAAGCTTTTAAAAGAGCGTGAAATTCCTTTGATTGTCGATGAAGTACAAACCGGTGCCTATAGAATCGGTGAATTTACGGCATCGCAGGCTTATGGAATCTCCCCTGAGATTATCACACTGGCAAAAGGCATCGGAGGAGGTGTTCCTGTAGGAATAGTCATGACAACACTCAAGCATGTTCTCAGCGCAGGAGATCATGGATCGACATTTGGCGGAAACTATCTGAGCAGCCGTGCTGTATGTGAAGTGGTAGATATACTCAATGAAAAAAAACAAAGCGGTGATTTGGAAATAACCTCTTTGATGTTCAATCAGTCTTTGGAAAAATTTTATAATGCCAACAGGGAAATATTTACACAAAAAGTCGGGATTGGTATGATGTGTGGTCTGCGTGTCAAAGATGCAGATACACTGACAAATATTATAAACCTGGCAAAGGAAAATGGTGTCATTATGCTTAAAGCAGGAAGAAACACATTAAGATTTTTACCACCGCTGACAATTACAAAAGAGGAAATTGATGAAGGCTTCAGTGCTCTTAACTCTGCTATGTCTCAGCTGTAGTTTCCCTCTTTTTGGAGCTGATGACAATGCTGGTCTGGAGCAATTCATATCTTCTTACAAGCAGTTGCAGTTTCAGTATGATTATGAAAAAAATGAAGCGGAGAGTTCCAAACTGCGTGACTCATGGATAGTTCCTGTTCAGATCAATTACAGTTACTCCAAAAACAATGCTTTTGGTGTTGGACAGTCAAACCAAAATGCGGCTATTCGCATAAATCAGCCAATTTTTCAAAGCGGAGGGATCTATTACGGCATAAAATTTGCCAATGCGAGTAAATATTATACGAAATACTCTATTGATGTGGCAAAGCGAAAAATGATTAAAGATACTATTGCTGTTTTGATGCAGATAAAACAAACAGAGTTCAAAGAGCAAAAGCAAAAACTGCAAATTAAAAACAGTGAAATAAATCTGCAACAGAAAAAAGAGGAGTATTTCAGCGGACAGCTTGATTCAGGGTTTTTAGATGATGCTGTGATTCAAAAAAATACAGCCTTGTCTGTTTTGTACGATATTCAGGCTGCGAAGGAAAAACTTGTAAGCTCCTTTCATGCTTTGAGTGATTTGGATTATACAAAAGTCGCTATTCCGAAATTAAAACTTTTAGAACATGACGAGTTTTTACAACATAATATAGTGCTGCAAATGGATAGAGCCCAGACAGAGAAAAACAGATACAATAAAAATGTTACTCTTGCAAAATATCTTCCAAAAGTAAATCTTACAGCAGGATATAACTGGAAGCTTACGACAAATCAGGCTTTTCAGGTAGGTCCGACAATAGTCAGCAATTCAAATGAGTTAAACTACTATGATTATGGTATTGCCCTTTCAATTCCACTCGATATTAATACATTCAGAGATATAGAATCTGCAAAAGTAGACTACTTAAAGGCAAAAATTGTGTTAAAAGACAAACAAAGAGAATTGAACTCTTTGTATGAACAGGTCATGCACAATATAGAAAATTATAATAAAAAGATAGCGTTGAGTAATGAAAATATCGTATTATATACGAAGCTTTTGGAAGATACAAAAAAACTTTTTAAGGCTGGGTACAAGACAGAATATGATGTGCAAAGACTTGCAAATTCTTTGCGGATACAAAATATAGATACAAAAATATATGAGCTGGACAAGCAGTTGGAACTCTTGAATCTGTATGAAATGTATATCAGCAATGAAAAATAAACGGGAAAAAGAATGAGTCAAAAATTTAGTGAATATATGGCAGAGTGGCTGTATGGTGAAAACGGCTATTATGCAACATACAAAAATATAGGCAAAGAGGGTGATTTTTATACGGCAGTCAGTACAAGCAAATTTTTTGGCGGTACCATTGCCAGGCATATTATTTCACTTGTTGATGAAGGTTTTTTACAAAAAGATGCGGTTATTTGTGAAATAGGGGCACATCATGGGTACTTTTTGGCGGATGTGTGTGAGTTTCTTTATACTCTGCGACCGGAGCTGTTGTCAAGTTTTGAGTTTGTCATTATAGAACGTTTTGATGATTTGCAGAAACATCAAAGAGAATATTTTTCAGAAAGTTTTGGTGATGCTGTATCTTTGAAACATTACAAATCTCTCTCTGACCTTACATGTAACAATGCCTTTTTTATAGCCAATGAAATATTTGATGCATTTCCCTGTGAACTGTATTTTAAAGGCAAAAGTGCACGGGTACAAAACCATAAAGTGATTTTTGATGAGCAAGATGACTGGGTGGAGCAAAAGGCAAAAAAATACCACAAAGACAGAGGGGAAATTGCACGAGGATATGAAGCATTTGCAAAAGAGATGGCAAATGCTGCGAAGAAGTTTGAATTTATAAGCTTTGATTACGGTGAGATGCAGGCCCGTCCCGATTTTTCACTCAGAATTTATACAAAGCATGAAGTGCATCCGTTCTTTGAAGAGGGTTTAAACACAGAAGAACTCTTTGCAAAAAGCGATATCACCTATGATGTCACCTTCTTACATGTAAAGGATGCCTATGAAGAGGCAGGGGTGAAGTTTGTAGAATTCAAAGCGCAGATGGTCGCACTCGTTGATATGGGTATTTTAGAACTTTTGGAGATGCTTAGAGAGCATGCTGATGAAAAAATATACAAACAGGAACTTGAAAAAGTAAAGATGCTCATCATGCCAAACTTTTTGGGGGAAAGATTTAAAATGATTCGTTTTCGAAAAGGTTCCTAAAGGGAACCTATCATTTTCATTAACTCTTCGGGTCTGTTGGAGTTTTTAATGGCATTTTCTTTTGAGATAATATTTTTCTGAAGCAGTTCTATGAGTTGTTGTGTCTGTGTTGTCATATGTGTCTCTTGCTGGTTTAACTGCATTTGAGAATAAATCTGGTGCACTTTGTCTTCTCGAATCTGATTTTGGATTGCCGGATTTGTAATAAGTATCTCTTGTGTGGCTACTTTACCGCCGCCTATTCTTGGAATAAGTGTCTGTGCAATAACCGCTACCAAAGAAGAGGAGAGTTGTGCCCGAATTTGGGCCTGTTCTTCTCCGTCAAATACATCAATAATACGGTTGATTGTTCCCGGTGCAGAGTTTGTATGCAGGGTTCCAAATACCAGGTGCCCTGTTTCGGCTGCTGTAAGTGCGGCACCGATGGTTTCGGCATCCCGCATTTCCCCGATGAGAATGATGTCCGGATCTTGACGCAGTGAGTATTTGAGTGCTGTGGCAAAAGATTCTGTACTGTTTCCCACATCACGCTGAGAAAAAAGAGATTTGATGTTTTTATGAACAAACTCCACAGGATCCTCAATGGTGATAATATGACGACGTTCTGTCATATTTATCTCATGCAGCATGGAAGCGAGTGTTGTTGATTTACCAGAACCCGTAGGACCGGTGACCAAAATAAGTCCTTTTTCTTTTTTTACCAGTTCTTTGAAAATAGGCGGATTTCCATATTCGTCCAGTGTCGGAATTTCTATAGGAATCATACGAAAAGCACAGGCAATTCCGTGAATGGTTCTGTAAAAGTTTGCACGAAAACGACCAACATCTTTGAGTTCAAATGAGAAGTCCAGTTCATTGCGCTCTTCAAAAACTTTCTTTTGTTTGTCTTCAATGAGAGAATAGGCCATCTCTTCAATATCATTGGCGGTAAGGACAGGAAGATTCAAAGCACGCAACTCTTTGTCTATTCTGATTTGCGGTTCACTGCCTACAACAAGGTGTAAATCCGAAGATTTAAATGCCAAGACACTTTTTAACAGCTTTTTGATATCTAAGCGTTGCGTGGAACTCTCTGTTTTTACTTCTTCATTCATAAAAAACTCCTTTGGTATTGTTCTTCATTGAAACCGACAAGAACATCATCGTTATACTCTACGACAGGACGCTTAATCAGCAGGTTTTCTTTGCAGAGCCACTCCTGTTGTTGCTGCTCGTCCAGGTTCAGTTCTTTGAGTTTGAGATTTCTGTAGGTGGTGCTTCTGGTATTGAAGAGGGGTTTGATGCCGACTTTTGACACCCAGTAGTCTACTTTTTCAGATGGAAGCTGCTGTGTTTTAAAATCAAAAAGTTCATACGCCAGATTGTGTTTTTTAAAAAAAGAGAGTGCTTTTTTGACGCTGTCACAGTTTTTAATGCCATAAACTTTTATCATGGCACTACTCAATGATTTTAGGAACGATGAAAAAATCATCTGCACTTTTTGGAGCGTGTTTTAAAATTTCCTGGCTGATGGTACTGTCACATTTGGGAATATCTTCGCGTAAAGGTGTTGCTCGGTCATCCATAGCAAAAGTACTATCCACTTCACTTGTATCCAACTCACTTAAATTATCTACAAAACTTACTATTTCTGAGAGCTGCGATATAATTTCTTCACGTTTATCATCGCTTACATGTAAATAGGAAAGTTTTTCCAGTCGTGTTAATAGTGTGTCATCTACTTGCATTGTCTGTCCTGTATAATAGTTTATTTTGATTTTATCATATATTTGATAAAACTTTAACTTATTTATGGGTAATATTAGAAACTTTATAAAACAATCGATATAGATATAAGGAAGAATTTTTGAGTTTAAAAGAAAATATTGAAATGGTAAAAGAAGAGCTGACATCAGAAGAAAAGTTTTTTGAAAAAGCAGTGGTTACGGAGAAATTTGTAAAAAAATACAAAAAAGCAATGATAGGTTCTGTTGTGGCAATTGCACTGTTTGTTGCCGGTGACATTGCATACAATATTAACAAACAGCATACACTTGAAGCGGCAAACCAGGCACTTTTGACATTACAGAAAAATCCGAAAGATGAAGCGACACTGGCAACTTTGGCAACTTTAAGTCCGAACCTGCATGATCTTTGGGTCTATTCCCGGGCCGTTGTGAGCAAAAATATAAAAGAATTGGAAAAACTGCAAAATTCTCAGGCTTTACTGCTTGGTGATTTGTCAAGCTATGAAGTGGCACAAAATCTTCAGGATAGCAATAAACTTGAAGAGTACACTGAAAAACAGGATGCAATATACAGGGACTTGGCTCAGGTGCAACTTGCAATTTTACTAATGCATGACAAAAAGATAGAAGAGGCACATTCAAAACTCAGTATGATCAGTGTGAACTCTCCATTGGCACAGGTTTCCCGTGCTTTAATGCACTATGGAGTAAAATAGACTTTGAAAACATATATATTTTTAGCATCAATTATGCTTGTATTGCTGAGCGGATGTAGTACAAAAGAGGTTTTTACACCAAAAAAAGTTTCTTATGACTGGAAAAATCATGCCAAAATTGAAGATGAAATAGTTGATATTTCATCAAATACGGCACTTTTGGATAATGGAAAAGTTTTAGACAGAGACGGAAATATAAGCATACAAATAGACAAAGAGCATCAAAGAGTACTCGGTGAAAGTGACGGTTGGGTTTTATCTGCCGCAATTGACGGAAACTTGACGCTTACATCAGAGCAATCAGCGAAAATGACAAAACATTTTGCCTTAAAAAGAACAATAGCAACCGCAGGTGTCAAAGATAATATTCTGGCAGTTTTGTTTGCCAATAATGAAATAGCCTTATATGATATGCATTCAAAAGAGCTTTTGTTCAAAGAACAGGGCGGCAAAGCGATAGCCAATGATATTCGAATTGTTCAGCCGTACTTTATGAATGATCTGGTTATCTTTTCAACATTAGACGGCAAAGTCATCATTGTGAATACAAAACTGAAAAAAAGACTCAGAACTGTCATAGTCTCGTCTGATGACTATTTTAACAATATTGTCTATTTCAGTATATTTGATGATAAAATCATTGCCGCAAGTGATTCCAAAATCTTGTCACTTTCGCAAAAAGAACTGCGTGCCAAATATGAATTACGAAATATCGTGCATGATGAAAAAGCTTTGTATATTACAACAAAACAGGGAGAAATACTCTCCTTGACACCCTCTTTGCAGGTTGATTCTAAAATAAAGTTTCCCTTTGCACACTTTTTGGGGATGATCAGTGATGGAGATAATTTATATGTTCTGGAAAAAGAGGGGTATATGATAGTGGTCAATAAAAAAACATTTGATTATACCGTTCATGAAGTGGATTTGGATGACGGGCTTGTTTTTGTCGGTAAAAAAGCCTTCTTTGTAGATAATGAGAAAATTTCTATACAATAGATGTCAAACGAACTGGAAGCTTTTTTAGAGTATATTACTGTAACAAGAGCTTTGAGTAAAAAGAGTGTAGAGGCGTACAAAAGTGATCTGTGTGCCATTGAAGAAAAACTCTCCAAACCGTTGATTTTTCTTGATACACAAAAACTTATGACTCTCTTGTCTTCGTATGAAAACAAACGCACACTCAACAGAAAGCTCTCCTCTGTCAATGCCTTTTTTGAATTTTGCTACAGACAGCAATTCAGCAGTGAAAAAACGAAACTGAAATTTGCAAAAATTCCAAAACTTCTTCCGAAATTTTTATCTTATGAAGATATATTACACGGTCTGGACCTGATAGACAGAAGCAACTGGATAGGCTTGCGAGACTATGCCCTTATACTGTTTTTATATGCAAGCGGCACGCGTATCAGCGAATGTCTGGAGCTGGAACTCGGCGATATAGAAGGCGGATGGTTACATGTAAGGCACGCAAAGGGAGAAAAAGAGCGCATTGTTCCTCTGGCAAAAGTTGCAAAACAGGCAATAGATGCCTATCTGCTTACATGTAACATGCAAAAAGAGTATGTCTGGTGTAATTACCAGGGAGGAAAACTCAGTCGAATTTCCGCGTATAAAATAACACAAAAATATCTTGGAGTCTCCCCCCATGTACTGCGTCACTCCTATGCAACTTCACTGATTCGTGGTGGAGCCGATTTACGGGTAGTACAGGAACTTTTAGGGCATGCTTCACTGCTGACAACACAAATATACACCCATATTCAAAAACAGGATTTAAAAGATACTGTAGAAGTATGTCATCCTATGGCAAAGGAGTCACTGTGAATACAACAAACAACAAAATATTTTCCTATGCTTTTTTGGATTCGCTCTTTTTTACACAGAACAAATGGCATCAGCACGGTGTTTTGCTGCATACGCTTCGTGTGACATATTATGCCCTCAAAGCGGGAGATTTCAAGTTTTTTGCTGCAGGACTTTTGCATGATATCGGAAAGCCTTTTGTTGCCTATAAAAAAGATGCAGAGGATTATGAGTTTCATGAATGGAGTTTTACGGACCATGAAGAGAAAAGTTATCAGATTATAAAAAACTGGCCTTTTATCAGTGAATACACGAAAAAAATTGTACGCTATCATTACCTTATCCGGGATATTAAAAAGTCAAAAAAAGAAGATCTCCCCAGATATGCCCAAAAAAAAGAAATCTGGGATGCTTTGGACGAGGATTTGCAAGAGGATTTACAAAGGTTTTTGCATTATGATGATCTGGGAAAAGGTAAAAAAAGAAGAGATTAATACAACTGTAACAATTTCGCTATATAATGCTTCATCGGAATCGGTACTTTAGTGCCGACTATTGGGTGTGCAAAAGTCTAAATTGTATGAAGTACCGGTTTTAAAAAAGCTGTTTAATTGGGCTGAAGGACATATTTCACATAAAGGTTAAAAAAATATGAAAAAATTTATGCCGATTCTTCTTATCGGAATTATTGTTATTGTTATTGTTACACTTTTTCTCTCTTTGGAAAAAACGCAGAAAATGGTTGTTATCAAAGAGGGAAATCTTAAACAGTTGCCTTTGAAAATGGAGTTGCATAAGTTTCAAGACAGTGACTGTGGCATGGTCATAGATGATTTGACATATGCCTCTCAGGTTGTCGCACCCGATGGGAAGACCTGGTTTTTTCATGATCATGGGGATTTTGTGCATTGGCTCAGTGACAAAAAATTTCAAGACAGGGCCGTTATCTGGGTGATGAGCAGAGATACGCACCGATGGATAGACGGAAGAAAGGCCTATTATACATTAAATGAACTGACACCTATGGGGTATGGCTTTGGAGCTTATGAGCACAAAAAAGAGGGCATGGTCGATTTCGATACGATGCGTCTAAAAATGCTCCGAGGCGAAACAATGAAAGATCCAAAAATAAGAAAACAGCTGCTGGGACAATAGTGTGGATACGGTAAATTTATTGACAATTGTCACTATCGCTTTTTTAGGCTCTTTTGGACACTGTATCGGTATGTGCGGGGGTATCGTCCTTGCCTATTCAACCATTAAAATTGAACCTGCAAGCTCCAAGGTCTCCAAAACAGTGGCTCATCTGCTGTATAACTTTGGACGTGTGTTGACCTATACAATTTTAGGAGCACTCTTTGGCGCAATCGGCGGGGTGGCAACTTTTAGCAATACCGCAAACGGTACACTGCTCATCATCGCAGGAACTGCAATGATTTTGGCAGGTTTGTCGTTAATGGGAAAAATAAAATTTCTTACATTGATAGAACATTCCATCTCTTCATCACATTTTTACAAAAAATCTTTTCAGGCTATTTTACACTCAAAATCAAATACAAGCTTTTTTATTCTCGGTATGTTAAACGGACTGCTTCCTTGCGGTTTTGTTTACTTTTTTGCCATCACGGCTGCAAGTACGGCAAGTCCGCTTTACGGTGCTTTGGTAATGTTTATTTTCGGTATCAGTACTATTCCGGCAATGTTTTCTTTAGGATTTTTATCTTCTCTTGCCTCTGCGACGAGTTTTAGAAATATGATGATGAGCCTCTCTTCAGTGGCTGTGATTTTATACGGGATATTTACGATTTACAATGGGTATGACTACTTGACGAATCCTCTCAGAACACTGTTGCAGTGTCATTAGAGGCGTGAAGTAAAAAGCTTTGGATGTGCTTTTTTGAGTCTGTCTAATTCCTGTTCGAGTTTTTTACCTATACCGTCTTTTTTTGTTTTGAGTTCCTGGAGAAACTGAATACGTCGTTCAATAAAATAAAAATATAATAATCCGCTGATAGCTGCTGCATACAGACACCATAAAGAGGTAAAACCGTAAGGTCTGAGAATATATATAACAACAAGACCGATGAGGTTTAAAAGTCCAAAAAGTTCTATGGCAATACTGCTGCTGAGCATCAAAGAGCCGCAGGTTGTGAGTATATAAATGCCGGCATCATAAAAGTTTTCAGTCCATGGATTTTTGTAATACAGTGTGTTGTTTACAACACTGACACTTGTTGGTACTGTTGAGAGTCCATACATTGTATAGACAGCAAGACCAAAACCCAAAATTGCCAAAATTCCAACCAGCTTTTTTTTGTATCCGTCTTTTTCTATGAGCCAGATAGCCAGAGGAATGAGAAAGGGCAGCAAACCCTGCGCATAATAGACAAAAATACCTGCGGCAATCTCCAGGGCACGTGTATCAATATGCCCACCCATTCCAAGCCAGACAAAACCTTCATCAAACTGATGCAGGGCAAATAAAAGCGGCAAGAGAGCAAAAAGAACTTCATTGGGTGTACTCACTTTTTGAAGCGTGAGGATACCTACCAACCCGATGGCTCCGGAGAGAGTGAAGTTTAATACTGCAAAATATATATCCATACATGACTGCCTTTTAGCTGTAGAGTGGTGTTCCCTGTTCTTGATGCCATGAGAGAATGTATTCCCATGCTTCTTCTGCATTGTCTGCAAATGTAATGATCTCTGTATCCTGCGGTGCAATGACACCCTCATCTTTTAAAAATTCAAAATCTATTGCTTTGTTCCAGTAGCTTTTGCCGACAAGCACAACAGGGATTGTCTGTGATTTTCTTGTTTGAATCAGTGTCAGTGTCTCAAACAGTTCATCAAAAGTTCCAAATCCGCCCGGATAAATCACCAAAGCTTTTGCACGGTTTAAAAAATGCAGTTTTCTGATGGCAAAATAGTGAAACAAAAAGCACAAATCAGGGGTAATATAAGGATTAGGATACTGCTCATGCGGCAGTTTGATATTGAGTCCTATGCTTTTGGCTCCGACATCATACGCACCGCGGTTTGCTGCTTCCATAATGCCGGGACCGCCTCCGGTCATCACGGTGACACGGCAGTCCTCAGCACTCTTTCCGCTTTTTCCTACAAGCTGACCGAATTTTCTGGCATCATCATAGTAAATACTTTTGCCAACCATCCGTTCTGCAACATAGAGTTCATGTAAGAGGTCTCTGTTGTTGGGTTTTTTCTGCAGCATTTCCCCAATGGCAGAAAGCCGTTTCATTGCAGTCTCTTTTTCGACAATCCGTGCACTTCCAAAGACAACTATGGTATGTTCTATGCCGTGTTTGTTCATTTGGAGTTCCGGTTTGAGATAATCAAGTTCGAGTCGGACACCTCTTGCCTCATAAGAGTTGATAAACTCTTTGTCTTCTTCCGCCATCGCATATGTCGGGCTTTGCATAATGGTTTTTATCAGTTCTAACGACTGCGGGTCTTCTTCTTGCAGTTTTGGATGTTCCCAGGGTAAAACGGTTTTTTTCATTTTCATTTATCATTCCTTACAATATATGTTCAAAATAGAGTCCCCATACGATGGTAATGACACCTAAGAGAGAAATCCACAGTGCCGATTTATAGGTATTTTTTATTGTACCAAACCATAAGGCATAAATAGCTTTAAGGAGGTTGTTGCTTCCTGCGGCAATCATTATAGCGGCAGTTGTCTGGGTGTTTTCGATAGAGAACTTGCCTGTCAGTATAGAGAGTATAAAAGGATCAATATCGGTAAATCCGACTAAAAAAGAGAGTATTTCCAGGCCTGATGTTCCGTAATGTTTTGTCACAAAATGGGTAATGACAATCATGGCAACAAACAAAAAGGCAAACAAAAAAGCAGTTTTGAGTTCCAAGGGATTGTGGTCGACAATTTCAACATTTTCCTGTGTTTTTTGTTCGCTTTTCAAATAAAACAGAGAAATCAGAAATCCTGTAAGTGCCAGGAGTATAAAAGGAAAAAGCAGACTTTTTCCAATCTCAATATTAAAAATCAAGGCAATAACAATGAGACGCAGATACATTACCGCGGTTGCCGAAATAATCGCTGCATCTATGACGGCATATCCTTGCAGCTGTTTTGCCTTCCTTGCCAGGACAACAGTTGTTGCCGTCGAAGAGTAGGAACCGCCAAAAATTCCTGTCAGGTAGTAGCCTTTGGAGGGAAAAAAGTATTTCTGCAGTATATATCCACTGTAACTGATACCTGAGATCACTACAACAGCCAACCATATTTTAAAAGGAGAGAGCGGAATGTAGGGAATTATTTTTGTATCGGGAAGCAGAGGCAGGATGACGACAGAGAGGAGTATCATTTTGCTTAATGTTTCAAATTCGCTGATATTGATCTCTTGTGTAAACTTCTCAACACCTTTGTTGACATTCAATATAAAGACAATACTGACATACAGAAGTGCTGTCATCCATAAGGCCTCTGTCTGAATCAGAGCGCCAAAAGAGTAGACAAGGAGCATAACAATGTAGAGTAAAATACTGCGTTGGTTTTCTTGAAGATTTTTTTGATAGAGCAGGGCATACAAGAGTGTAATTGACAAAAAACCTCCCGCATACAGAATATGCAGACTCGAATCAACCGCAAATAAAACAAAGCCTAAAATTCCTACAAAACTGTAGGTGCGTACATCTCCAAAGAAAAGATTTTCTGTTTTGGAAGTAATATACTGTTTTCTGTATGATTTGACTTCGAGTCCGACCAAAAAGCTAAAAACAGTGACAACCAGAAAATGTACCAAATCAATATTTAAACTCATTTATAAATTAATCCTTTTGTATAACAGCTCTCATCAAAAAGGCATACGACACTGTGATCAAAGCGTAAACACTCTTTGTTCTTGTCTTTATAATCAACCTGTGATAAAAAATGTTTGAGGGTATTGATCCGTGCTGTTTTTTTGTCATCACTGTGTACAACATACCAGGGGGCAAAGACAAAGGAGGTTTTGTTAAACATCTCATCGCGCGCATTTGAGTAGGCTTTCCAGTGTTTTTGTGCCTGTTCGTCAATCGGGCTGAGTTTCCACTGTTTGAGCGGGTCTTTTTTTCTCTCCTGCAGTCTTTTTTTCTGCTCCTCTTTGGAAATATCAAGATAATATTTGATGAAAATAATTTCCGCATTGACCAAGAGGTGCTCAAAATTGCCAACCTCTTTCATAAAATGTTCATACTCTTTTTGTGTGCAGAAATTCATTACTTTTTCTACGCCGGCTCTGTTGTACCAGCTGCGGTTAAAAAAGACCATTTCCCCTCCAACAGGAAGTTCCTGGACATATCTTTGAAAATACCATGATTTTTTGTCTACATCACTGGGTTTTCCAAGTGCGACCACTCTGGCATCTCTGGGGCTTAAGTGCTCTGTAAAACGTTTTATCATACCGTCTTTTCCGGCAGCGTCACGACCTTCAAAAATCACACATACTTTTAAGTTTTTTGCAATGACCTCTTTTTGAAATTTCACAAGTTCAACCTGCAGGGCATATAACTCTTGTTTGTAGATGTCTTTTTTCATTACAAGGCCTCCTCTCCATAGCGTTTTTCATAATATCGGACAACTATGCGTTTGACCATGTCGTTAAATACAAACCAGACGCTTACATAGCCCCATAAAAAGAGGGCCCACTGCCAGTTAATACGGGTCATGAGTCCAAAACTGTACAGACCTATGGCCGTGCCGATGAGTGCTGTCAAAAAAGATGCCAGGAAAAGCGGCCATGACGGATACGGCTTTTTAAAGAACCAGTCAGCAATACGGGTGTTAAAAATCGTATAATGCCCGGCGAGAATAAGCTTCACAAAGAAGAGTGTCTGGACAAATCCCAAAAATGATTTATCATCATGCATATCGATCCATGAGGGAACTTCCGGCAGGAACATTGCTGTATCGGGATGTGATTTTAAATAGACCATTGTGATATAAAAGATGGTAAAAGAACTCAGCACTCCGGCAACTCCAAGCCAACTCGAGAGAATAAAGACGATTTTCATATCCCATCGTACCGGTTTTTCCTCTACTTTTGTGTTGTCATAAGCAATTGCCATAATGGGAATATCATTGAGCAGTGCCAAAAGAATGATCATAATCGCGGTAATAGGGTAAAAATCAAACACCACAATAGCCAGTGTCATAAATGCCAAAATACGAATGGTTTCTGCTATACGGTAAACAACATAGCTTTTCATTCTCTCAAATACAATACGTGCCTGCTCAATCGCATCTACAATTACATGTAAACCCGGAGCCATAAGTACAATATCCGCTGCTGCCCGCGCGGCATCAGTCGCACCGCTTACCGCAATTCCACAATCGGCTTTTTTAAGTGCAGGAGCATCATTGACCCCGTCACCGGTCATACCGACAATATGGTCTGCTTTTTGGAGCTTGTCTACTATAAAGTATTTGTCTTCCGGAAAAACCTGTGCAAAACCGTCGGCATTTTCAATAATTTTGACAATTTCACTCTCATGCTGACGGACAGTTCCCTCAGGAAGCGGCTGCGCATCAAGCTCTTTTTGCACTTCTTCGACTATCTGGGTTACCTCTTTTTTAATTTCCTCTTTGTCCGCATCTTTTTGCAAAGTCTTCAATATTGAACGTACGATAATTTCTGAAAGATAGATGTACTCTTTTGTACTCTGTCCTTTGAGTTCTTTGATGTTTTCTATATCCTGTCCGATATTTAAAATACCGGCAATATATTTTGCAACAGCGATATTGTCACCGGTGACCATTTTCACTGCCACACCTTTGGCATTTGCTTCGGCTATGGCCTCTTTGGAATCTTCACGCGGAGGATCAAAAAGCGGAATGAGTCCGGCAAAATGGTAGAAGTCCTCTTCGCATTTTTTATAGGCCACACCAAGTGTGCGAAACCCTTTTTGCGCAAAATCATCCACCTTTTTGTAGGCTTCTTTTTTATCAAACTCTTTTTCATCACATAACTCTATAATAACCTGGGGAGCCCCTTTGGTATAAATGAAGCCATCCTCAAAGACGCCTTCTGTTTTTTTATGCACCGGATCAAAAGGGATGAACTTTTTCATTTTTGATTTTTGAAGTTTTTTGCTGAGATGATGCGCCTCAATATAGTCAAAAATCGGTTTTTCTATGGGATCTTCATTCTCTTTTTTACTGGCATATGCAGCATAAAGCAGTAACTGCTCCTGTGTAAAGTCTCCGACAAGATACGGCTCGGCAAGACTCATAATGTTTTGTGTGAGCGTGCCTGTTTTGTCTGAACATAAAATGTCCATGCCCGCTGCTTCTTCAATGGCTGAGAGTTTTGTAACGATGGCTTCTTTGGTTGCCAGGACTCTGGCACCCAGTGCCATAGTCACTGTTAAAACCGCAGGCATCGCCACAGGAATCGCCGAAATGGTTAAAATAAGTGCAAATATCAGCAGGTCCAAAAGCGGCTCGCCTCTGGAGACTCCATGCCAGATAATAATCCCTATAAGGACAACTGTCACAGCAATGAGAAAATCTCCCACTTTGATAACCATTTTCTGGAAATGTCCCTGCTCCTCTTTTTCGGCCTTGGCGACAAGACCGACCGTTTTGCCAAAGTAGGTGTTGATTCCTGTAGCTGTTACACGTGCTATCATCTCACCCTGTTTGATAATAGCATTGGCATAGAGATCCTCTTGGGCCTGCTTGTTGACAGGCAGAGATTCTCCCGTCAGTGCAGACTGGTCAACCTGCAAAAACTCTCCGCCGCCCAGGAGTTTACAGTCTGCCGGAACAACATCCCCTATTTTTACTTTGATAATATCATCGGGTACAAGCTCTTTTGCATCAATATTCTGCCATGTTCCCTCACGCAGTACAAGTGCTTTTCTTGCCAGTTTTTTCTTTAAAACGGCGATGGCACTCAGTGCTTTTGATTCTTGATAAAAATCAACAAAAGCATTGACAAGCAGCATAAACAAGATGACAGCAAAATCTTCCCACCTGCGTGCAATGGCAGAAAGAACAGCAGCTGTTTCAATCATCCACGGAATAGGTCCCCAAAATCGTCGTAAAAGTCGATGCAGCCAACTCTCTTCTTTTTCATTTAATTCATTGTAGCCGTATTTGTTCAGGCGTTCTTGCACTTCTTCTTGTGTCAATCCGGTTAAATTATCATCATATGTTTTCATTCTCATAACCTTGTTGTATTTGCTCTAAAAACATTTTAGCACAATATGTTATAATAAAAGAAAAATAAAGGCTTATTTTATGAAGAGCTCAATTATTGAGAGTATAAAATCGCTTCCTCCTCTTTCAAAAACTATTATTGACATTAACCGGGTTTATGCGGATGAAGAGGCAGGTGTCGGTGACTTGGTCAAGGTCGTGGAACGTGATCCTATGATAGTTGCCAATTTACTTAAACATGCCAATTCTCCTTTGTATGGTTTTGGGAGAGAGATTAAAAGTGTTGCACAGGCTGTTTCACTTTTTGGTATGAGCATGACACGCTCTATTGCGCTTGGAAACTCTGTGCGTAAACTTTTAAATGTAGATATGCAACCTTACGGAGTAACAAGTGAGAAATTTGCAGAAATCTCCAGTATGCAGGCAACGCTTATGCGTAAATGGTATGCAAAAATAGATAAACAAAAGGCTGATACATTGTATTTGGCTGCATTTTTGCAAGAAACAGGAAAAATTCTGATAGCAAGTGATGTCATCCAGGAAGATGAAGGTGTGAGTTTTCAATCAGAAGCAGAGCATTCCAACAATTTGGCAGAGCTGGAAAAAGCATATGTAGAAGTGACAAGTTCTCAGGTAACAGCAAAAATCTTTGAGCACTGGAGTTTTGAGAAAGAATTTGTTGAAATGATTCGTTATGCGGACAATCCTTCGAGTGCACCGGAAGAGGTACAGGAGTATGCTATTGCTTTGAATATAGTCAAGACTGTCATTCCTGTTAATAATCCTTTGTCAGAACAGGCAGTTAATTTTGGACTCAAACGTGCCAAAGATACCGGTTATGATTCAAGCATACTGCAAGAGGCAATCAATGATATGCTTGATGCTGCAGAGGTTTCTTCATGAGCAAAACAGTTACAGTCATAGATACATTCGGATTTTTCTTTCGGAGTTTTTACGCACTTCCTCAGCATTTACGTACAAAAGACGGTTTCCCGACCGGACTTTTAACCGGGTTTACCAATTTTATTTCGAGTTTGCAAAAAGAGCATGACAGTGACTATATCATTTTTGCCATAGACTCCAAAGGCGATACTTTCAGAAATGAAATAGATGTCAATTACAAAGCAAACCGAAGTGCGCCGCCGCCGGAACTCACACAACAGCTTCCCGTTGCCATAGAATGGATAAACAAGATGGGGTATAAAACACTTGGAAAAAGCGGATTTGAAGCGGATGATATTATTGCCACGGTCGTAAAATGTGCAAAAGAAAAAGGATACAAAGTCAGAGTCGTTTCCCATGACAAAGACCTCTACCAGCTCATAGACGACGACAAAGTCGTTATTGTCGATGCTATTAAAAGAAAATATGTAAATGAAAAAGCATGTTATGACAAATACGGCGTAACACCCAAGCAGTTTGTAGACTATCAGGCAATTCTCGGCGACAGTGCGGATAATGTTCCCGGTGTCAAAGGCATAGGAAAAGTCGGTGCCGAGAAACTTTTAAAAGAGTACGGCACGCTTGATAATATTTATGCCCATATAGACGAAATCAAGGGCGCGACACAAAAAAAGCTCATAGCGTCAAAAGAACAGGCTTATATGTCAAAAGAGTTGGTAACTTTGCATCCTGATGTGTTTGAGTGCAAAGATTTTGATTTTGAAGAGTATAAAATGGATGTGGAAAATCCGTTTTTAAATATTTATGACGAACTGGTCAAGTATGAACAAAATGCAATTCTGCGTACACTTCATGCAAAAAACATGGTCAGCCCCGAGCGTCAGGAAAGCGCCAAAAAACTGCAAGAGTCCTGTGAGGAAAAAGCTTCAAAACTGGATTTTAAAGCGACACTGCTTACGGACGAAACAGAGTTGAACAAGGTTCTTGACAAACTCGATGCAGATACAGTTGTTGCTTTTGACACGGAAACAACGGGACTGGATTATATAAAAAACAAACTTGTCGGTTTTAGCTTTTCTTTTAATGATGAGGAAGCCTATTATGTTCCTTTTGGGCATTTTTATTTGGGAGTGGCTGATCAGGTAAGCAAAGATGTTGCCAGAAGTGCTATGCGCCGTATTTTCAACTCTCGTGTAGTGGGTCATAACATAAAATTTGATTTGCATTTTGTTTTACGTTTTTTAGATGAAAAAGAGCTGCCTGTATATTGTGACAGTATGATTTTGGCATGGCTTATTAACCCGGAATCTGCTTTAAGCCTGGACAAACTTTCTGACAAACTCCTAGGGCATGAAATGGTGCATTTCAAAGATACGGTAAAAAAAGGGGAAAACTTTTCTACCGTGGAACTTGATGATGCCTGTGTGTATGCCGCAGAGGACGCTTTTATAACACGAAAACTCTATAAACTCTTTTTACAAAAACTGGAACTCCAGGATGCGACACACCTCATAGAAGAGGCAAAAACAGTTGAAATTCCGTTTATTCATACACTTTTGAAAATGGAAGAGGAGGGGATAGAGGTCGACACAGCCTTTTTAGAAAAGTTTTTGATTGAGGTAAAAGAGACACTCGAACACTTGACAAAAAGTATCTATGAACTTGCGGGGAGTGAGTTTAACATCAATTCAACACAGCAACTCGGCAAGATACTTTTTGAAAAACTCGGGCTTCCTGTGGGAAAAAAGACAAAAACAGGCTATTCTACAGATGAAAAAGTGCTCAGTTCTTTAAAAGAGAAGCATCCCGTCATCCCAAAACTACTGGAGTATCGTGAGGTTCATAAACTCTACTCTACCTATATTGACCCGCTTTTAAAATTGGCGGATGAGGATGAACACCATAGAATTCATACCTCTTTTGTGCAAACCGGTACAGCAACAGGAAGACTGAGCTCAAAAAACCCGAATTTGCAAAATATTCCGACAAGAACACCGCTGGGTGCAAAAATCCGTAGAGCATTTGTAGCCGGTGAGGGCAAAAAACTCATTGGTATTGATTACTCGCAGATGGAACTGCGCCTCTTGGCGCATTTTTCACAGGATCCTGTTTTGGTGGATGCATTTATGCATGACAAAGATATTCACTTACAGACGGCTGTGGTATTATTCGGTGAAGAGGAAGCAAAAGCAAAAAGAAACATAGCAAAAACCGTTAATTTTGGACTTTTATATGGAATGGGGCAGAAAAAACTCTCAGATACTCTGGGCATTCCAACAAAAGAGGCAAAAGCAATTATAGAGAAGTATTTTGCATCCTTTCCGACAGTTAAAGCCTACTTTCGTTCTATAGTGGAAAAATCAAAAGAACAGGGATATGTAGAAACATTACTCAAACGCAGACGCTATTTTGACTATGAAAACGCCACGCCGATGTACAAGGCTGCCTATGAGCGAGAAGCAGTCAATACTGTTTTTCAGGGAAGTGTGAGTGATATAATAAAACTCAGTATGAATAAAATCCATACTATTATCAATGAGGAAAAACTGCCGGCTAAAATGTTACTGCAAATTCATGATGAACTGATTTTTGAAGTTGATGCAAAAGAAGTTGATGTACTCGGAGAGAGATTCCGAAATATTATGGATCATATTGTAGAACTCAAAATACCTCTGCGGGCAAGTTTAAATATCGGAGATAACTGGGGAGAATTAAAATAATGGAGTTTCGATATATAGGAAAAACAGGCTTGAGAGTCAGTCCAATATGCCTTGGCACTATGACGTTTGGGACACAGACACCTGATGAGAAGGCTGCTTTTGAAATAATGGACAAAGCCTATGAAGCAGGTGTGAATTTTTTTGATACAGCCGAGTTGTATCCTGTACCTCCTTCTGCCAAACTTGCAGGAGTGACAGAAGAGATTGTAGGCCGATGGCTCAAAACAAAACCGCGTGAGAGTGTTATACTTGCTACAAAGGTTGCAGGGGCTGCAAGCGGTTGGTTTGTTCCGCCTGTTCGTCACGGACTGACAGCAATAGACAGTTTTCATATTGAGAAGGCGGTTGAGGGAAGTCTTAAACGTTTGGGGACTGACTATCTAGATCTGTATCAGATGCACTGGCCGGATACCGTAGTGCCGATTGAGGAGAGTCTTAAAGCCTTTGACAGACTTGTACAAAGCGGTAAGGTGCGTTATATAGGAACGTCCAACGATACGGCCTACGGTACTTCAAAAGCATTAATGACAAGTGAATTCAAAGGATATGCCAGATTTGAGTCCATTCAAAACAATTTTTCTCTTTTAAATCGCAGATTTTTGGATGAACTTGCTGTGCTTTGTGAAAAAGAGCAGATTTCGCTTTTGCCGTATTCGCCGCTTGCAGGCGGAGTCTTGAGCGGCAAATACAATCAGACAAATAATGCAACAGGAAGATTTGCAACGTATGTACAATCAAAAAATGCAAGACAAAGAGCCATGGCACAAAGATTTCTTAATGACAAGACGCTCGCTTCGACGCAAAAATATTTAAAAATAGCGCATGATGCAGGGCTTGACCCGGTAACTATGGCAATTGCCTGGTCCAAACAGTTTTCTTTTGTTGCATCCACTATTATAGGTGCCACGCAACCGGCACAACTTGATGCAAGTTTGGCGGCAATGGATGTAGAACTTTCACAGGAAGTGCTTGACGCCTGCGATAAAGTGCATCAGGAAATTTTATATCCTATGGGCTAGGAAGTGTTTGACTGGGTTTGCTGAAATGATATCCCTGTGAGTATTCAATGCCCAGGTCTTCAACAATCTTTTGCACACTGGCATTGTGTACAAATTCGGCTACACAGGGGATATTGGCATTTTTTGCAAAAAATGCAATCGCTTTGGTGATTTCATAACTTTTTGGATTGGTGTCAATGTCTTTTATATATTTTGCATCAATTTTTAAAAAGTCTATATCAAGATCCAAGACTCTTTCAAAGTTTGAATATTCAATACCAAAATCGTCCAGAGCAAGGGCATATCCCTTTTCTTTTAAAGCATTTAACTGTTGGATATGGTTTTTCTTTCCGCTTGCACTGATGCCTTCAAGTATCTCTAAAATAACACGGGAAGGGTTTATACTGTATTTGGCAGATTTCTCATTTAAATAATCCAGAATATAGTGACGTGTCAAATCATCTTCTGTAAGATTTATTGAAAAGATATACTCATTATGTGACATAATTTCAAAAGTTTTGTCTATCATGATTTTGGTGATTTCCGGCAGAAGACCGGAGGAGTGGGCAGGTTTCAAAAAGAAGTAGGGAGAAAAAATTTCTTTTTCTGTTTTTATTCGGGCAAGTGCTTCAAATTTTGTAATTTCACCGGTGTTATTGTCCCGTATACCCTGAAAAAAAGGAACAATATTATTTGAAATAAGGGCATTGTGCAAAATATTGTTTGCCTCAATAAACTCTTTTCTTTTTTGAAAAAAAATATTTTCTTCCTTGTTGTCAAAAATATAGAGGGCACTTCTGCCTCTTGTTTTTGCATGTTTCAAGGAGATAATCGCATGTTTAAAAAGGTTTGTGCTGCCCGTGGCAGCTCCGTAGGAAAAAGAGATATTCAAGGCTATGGAATCTATAAGCAGTTCATGTGTGTAAAAATACTCCTGTATCTTTTTAACATTTTGTTCTACATTGGCATCTGCATGTAAAATAATGGCAAACCTGTCTGCTTCAAGCTTGCATATTTTCGGATATTGCAGTTTTGCTGTAAAAATATCTGCAACATTGGTGAGCAGTGCGTCGCCTACAGAAAAACCGTAAGTGTTGTTGATATAGCTGAAATTATTGATATCGAGAATTAAAAGAGTATGTTCCTGAGTGTCATTCAATAATTTGTCTATATATGTTTTGTTATGCAGTCCTGTTAAACTGTCATAATAAAGCATATGTTGTATTTTGTTCTCTATTTCTTTGTTTTTTAATACAATATTAACAATAAATGCGGCTGTTTCAAGAAGTTTTTTGTGAAAAGGCGTCGGCAGTCGATGTTCAAAAGAGGAGAGGGCAAAGCTTCCGACGGCTTTGTTGTTTTCATCGACAATTGGCATGGACCAGCAGGAACAGAGATTGTAATCATAGGCAACCTGTCTTAAATCAGCCCATCTTTTGTCTTTAAATGTATTTAAAACATACTGAGGCTTATTGTGAAAGACTGCATTGCCGCAAGAGCCGCCACCGGGTCCCGGTTTGAGATTTTCCAAGGCTTTTCGTCCTGAATCAGGTATAGAAGGGGCGCAAAGTACACTCATAAAACCGGTCTCTTTGTTGACAAGCATAATGGATGCGACAGAATTTGGCAACAGATGTTCTGTCAACAGGCATAAATGCTGAAGGATATCCTCATAATCGTCATTGAGTGACAGTTTATTTAAAACAGCACTTTGAATGTCAAGAATTTTTTCATACTCTTTTGGAGTGATGTGAAGCTGACCAAGCTGTATTTCATTTAAGTTTTTACATGTAAGCTCTTCTTCCACAATTGACCTTCCCAGAAATTAAATATATGATAACAATATCATATAACCGCTTAATTTGTTTATGATTTTTCTCTTGTAACTGAATAAACAAAGCTAAAAACTTCAGCGATAGCCTTATACATCTGCGGAGGTATTTCTTTGTCAAGTTCCACCTTGGACAACAGTTCCACTAAATCTTCGTCTTTTTTGAGAGGAACACCGTTTTCTTTGGCAAGCTGAATGATTTTTTGTGCTGTTTTGCCTTCCCCTTTGGCACTCACAAGAGGTGCCTGGTTTTTTTCTTTGTTGTATTTGAGTGCGACTGCTTTTTCTTTCATGCTTTTACCTCAAATCCCATTTCCAGGTCGTCATTTATCTGTTTTTCGTAATCATTTTGCTGCACGTTAACAAAGCGAATCTCTTTTGGCAGGATGTTTACATGTAAAAGCTGTTTTTTCAGGTTTTGCAGATTGCTTTGCAGGAGAGATTTCAGTGTTTCATTTTGGGTACTTATATTTATACTGAGTTGATTGTCCTGAAAAAGTGCCAGTCTCAGGTCAAGCTCTCCGTAGTTTTTGAGTTGTAGATGGATATCGCAAAAAAATTTATTGTTTTTTGCATTTTTTACAGTTATATTCCCCTCTTCAAGTTCATCCCATACATAGGGGAGATAAAGCGATGAGGCATTTGCCAGGTGCGAAAGCAGTTGGCTGTAATCTATCTGAAGCAGAAGTTTATCTATATGTTTGAGTATTTCGTGTTTATTTGGCTGTGATGAATTCGTCAATGCTTCATGGGTTTGCAAAAGAACAGCCTTCAAGTCCGATGAAAAAAGTTCTTTAGGGTTTTGTGAATTTTTTATGTTTGCTTCTAAAAAAATACCGGAATTTTGCAGTTTTGTTTTTAGCTCTTTTGGGTTTATCTCTTTGATATCTGTTAAAAAACCTTCAAGTGTTTTTTCCAAGGGCAGCGGATTTTTGTTCTGTTGTAAGGTCTGTAAGAGTTCTTTGAGTGTCGAGTTTATGTTTGTCAAATTTTTCAGTGTCGGATTGTTCTGCAGCAAATCAAGCAAAAGTTTATCCTGTTTTGCTGTTGAATTGACAGAGCGTTGCAATAAAGCTTCTAAGACGGAGCCCAAATCTTTTGACTGTGTCAGCGTCTGCATCTCCTGAGGCGAGGCATTTTTCAACACCTCCGCCAATGCTTTGTTTGTATTTGGAAGGATTACATGTAACTGTTTGGAGGAGGCATTGTTTAATTTTATCATAGTATAAGTTTATCATACTTGAGTATAATACGCAAAAAACAGATGTTTTCTCGGAACCGGTACTTCAGTCATAAGTATCTACACAACTCAAAAAAGCAAAGAAAGCGGAATAGATATTGCATAAGATTTTAAAAAACAAGAGAGTTTATGCAATGGAAGAGCGTTTAAAAAAAAAGATATATGAGACTGGTAAAAAGTCATATGAATCATAAACAACACAGTACCAATGGATTAAACCTGCTACAAAAGACTGAAGGATTTTCACAAGCACAAAGTGCTTGGAGATTTTACAATAATGAGCATGTAGATATAGAGTCACTCAATGAGCCAATGCTTACAAGAGGGATTAAAACTATTAATAAAAGCAGTGATGAATATATACTTGTAGCCCATGACTGGTCACTCATAAATTATAAAAACCATACGGCAAAAACAGATTGTATACGAAAACGCAGAAGCAATGTAAATAATGCTTCATCAAGAGGATATGAGTTGCAAAGTTCCCTTGCAATTGAGAGCAGCAGCGGCAAACCAATCCTTCCCTTGGTACAGAACCTAAAGACACAAGATAAAGTGCTCTCAAGCTATAATCCTACAATGAAGAGTCATCTTACCCATCTCGGTGAATTAACACAAAGAATAGCTTATATCAATCAATCCCTCAACATACAAAAGAAAATTGTACATGTAATTGACAGAGAAGCAGACAGTGCGGGGTTTTTCAGAGGACTGCAAAAAGAGGATTTATATATAGTACGAGCATTAGACAATGTCAAAGTCAGGTATGAAGATGAAGATATTACCCAAAAAGAGTTGTCCAAAAAAATGGATAAAGGCAAATATGTAAAAACTATACAGTATCAAAATAAAAAAGTAAAAATTTATGTTAATACGGTAGATATACTTATAACAAGAGACAGCTATCAAAAGACAGATACGCCACAAGGTAAAACAATAAAACAAAAAGTAAAAGGCAAGCCAATAAAAAACAGATTTATAGTCCAAAGACTCATAGATGAGAAGAACAATACAGTTGCTACCTGGCTTCTGTTAAGCAATCTTCCAAAAGATGTTGATATAACAAGGATAGGATTGTGGTATTATTACAGATGGAATATAGAAACGTATTTTAAACTGTTAAAAAGCTCAGGGTTTAATTTGGAAAAATGGCAGCAAGAGAGTGCACAGGCTATATTTAAACGCTTGTTTGTTGCCTCTTATGCCTGTTTGCTTGTATGGGAAATTGAACATACAAATAGTAAAAACATGCTGGCAATTAGAAAGTTTTTAGTTCGATTAAGCGGGAGATTGGTAGCAAGAAAGAAGATATCTACCTCTCCGGCTCTGTTAGCAGGTTTATGGAACTTCTTCTCTGCTATGGATATGCTTGAACTTTATGATATTGAAGAACTCCATAGCATTAAAAAAGAACTCAATGACTTTATGCAGATGGAGTTTTAAGTTGTGTAGATACTTATGACTTCAGTGCCGGCTGAGAGTGGCAAGATTATTGCAACAGCCGGCACTGAAGTCATAAGTATCTACACAACTCAAAAAAGCAAAGAAAGCGGAATAGATATTGCATAAGATTTTAAAAAACAAGAGAGTTTATGCAATGGAAGAGCGTTTAAAAAAAAAGATATATGAGACTGGTAAAAAGTCATATGAATCATAAACAACACAGTACCAATGGATTAAACCTGCTACAAAAGACTGAAGGATTTTCACAAGCACAAAGTGCTTGGAGATTTTACAATAATGAGCATGTAGATATAGAGTCACTCAATGAGCCAATGCTTACAAGAGGGATTAAAACTATTAATAAAAGCAGTGATGAATATATACTTGTAGCCCATGACTGGTCACTCATAAATTATAAAAACCATACGGCAAAAACAGATTGTATACGAAAACGCAGAAGCAATGTAAATAATGCTTCATCAAGAGGATATGAGTTGCAAAGTTCCCTTGCAATTGAGAGCAGCAGCGGCAAACCAATCCTTCCCTTGGTACAGAACCTAAAGACACAAGATAAAGTGCTCTCAAGCTATAATCCTACAATGAAGAGTCATCTTACCCATCTCGGTGAATTAACACAAAGAATAGCTTATATCAATCAATCCCTCAACATACAAAAGAAAATTGTACATGTAATTGACAGAGAAGCAGACAGTGCGGGGTTTTTCAGAGGACTGCAAAAAGAGGATTTATATATAGTACGAGCATTAGACAATGTCAAAGTCAGGTATGAAGATGAAGATATTACCCAAAAAGAGTTGTCCAAAAAAATGGATAAAGGCAAATATGTAAAAACTATACAGTATCAAAATAAAAAAGTAAAAATTTATGTTAATACGGTAGATATACTTATAACAAGAGACAGCTATCAAAAGACAGATACGCCACAAGGTAAAACAATAAAACAAAAAGTAAAAGGCAAGCCAATAAAAAACAGATTTATAGTCCAAAGACTCATAGATGAGAAGAACAATACAGTTGCTACCTGGCTTCTGTTAAGCAATCTTCCAAAAGATGTTGATATAACAAGGATAGGATTGTGGTATTATTACAGATGGAATATAGAAACGTATTTTAAACTGTTAAAAAGCTCAGGGTTTAATTTGGAAAAATGGCAGCAAGAGAGTGCACAGGCTATATTTAAACGCTTGTTTGTTGCCTCTTATGCCTGTTTGCTTGTATGGGAAATTGAACATACAAATATGTAAAAACATGCTGGCAATTAGAAAGTTTTTAGTTCGATTAAGCGGGAGATTGGTAGCAAGAAAGAAGATATCTACCTCTCCGGCTCTGTTAGCAGGTTTATGGAACTTCTTCTCTGCTATGGATATGCTTGAACTTTATGATATTGAAGAACTCCATAGCATTAAAAAAGAACTCAATGACTTTATGCAGATGGAGTTTTAAGTTGTGTAGATACTTATGACTGAAGTACCGGTTCCAAAAAATGCTTAACTTAAGGGTAGTGAGGTTTTAATCTAGGCTTTAGTCTTTAAAGCCTAAAAGACGAAGCGAAAGCATCGTTTCCCGAAAACATAAGAACTTTTACAAAAATTATAAAAAACAGAGAGAGAAAAAATGGATAAAAAAATAGAAAAGATTTTAGATATCTGGCATAAACATTTTGCAAAAGAAGCAAATCAGTACTCCGAATATGAACCCTCGGATATTGAATACTTTGTAGGCTGTATGCTGTATAACCATTTCGCTTTTTCCAAAGCACATCACAACCTTAAAACTATGGATTTGAGTTATGATTTTTTGTCTGCCTGCGGGGATGAATATGAGATGATACAAAAGATGATAGCCGAGATAAAGTTTGAAGATGAAACAGAAGCTTTGGCATTTTTGCAAAATTATATAGAAGAGGCAAAAGCAAAATATACAAAACCCGAACTTTATTTGCTTGACAGGCTGGATTATCATGTCAGTGCAATGGCAGAGCGTTATGCAAAAAATGTGGATGTGCAGAAAATAGATTTTCAAAATCCTTTGTTGAAAAAATAATGAAAAAGTACCTCATAACATCCGCTCCTTCTTATTTTCAACTCAGAAAATATATGCCTGATTTTGCACTCTACCGTGACAAAGAGAATGAAAACTACGCCATAGAAGCACAAAACTTTGTGCAAATGTGCAAACCCCTGCACGAACTCAAGGTGTTTTTGCATCAAGATTATAACTTGGCTAAGGAATTGGGTGCAGATGGTGTGCATTTGACATCACAACAGTTTGATGATATTCCAAAGGCAAAAGAACTGGGGCTTGAAGTCATCATCAGTACACATACGCATGATGAAGTACATGTAGCCGAGGCGATGGGAGCTGATTATGTGACGTACAGTCCCGTATTTTCGTCTCCAGACAAGGGTGAACCCAAAGGTGTGCAGGATTTGCAAAGTATAGCAGGGATGACAGATGTCAAAATTTTTGCCCTTGGCGGGATTGTCACGCAAGAGCAGATTGATGCGATAAGTGAAACAAAGGTCTACGGATTTGCTTCTATACGTTACTTTTTAGGCTGATTTAGGTAGATAATTTTTGCACTTACACTGATAAGGTGCTATAATCAGAAAATATAATTATTGGGAAGAGTATGGCAAGAACAACAAAAGAAGAGCGTAAAAACGGAATAATTTCTGCGGCACTGGAACTTTTTTCTGAAAACGGATTTTATATTACCACCATTCCTGACATAGCGAAAAAAGTCGGTATGAGTGTCGGTAATTTTTACAACTACTTTAGTTCAAAAGATATTCTGGCAAAAGAACTCATTATGTATATCTCTGAATATTTGGGCAAAAATATCCGTGCTATCAATGAGAGTGATATAAGTACACAGGAAAAAATTGAAAAAATTGTCTCCATGTATTTTGATACGGCCAAAGAACGGCCTGAAATGATAGAATATTTTTTGCGTGTCTATCTTTCAAACAGGGAAGTGTTTAAAGACGGATGTGAGGGAATGATATGTGTTTCTCCTTTTATTACGGAAATGATGATATTTTTTGAAAAGGGTGTGGCTTCAGGTGAGTTGCATGATCAGGATTTCTTCTCAGCTTTTGGGCTTTTCATGGGCTATCTGGGCGGTATGGTATTTCTTTACGGTGAGAAAATTCTTCCTGAACCATTGGATGATTATAAACAGTCAATTTCTGAGAACATTTATAATGCACTCAAAACAAGAACATAAATTAAAGGTTTTTTGGCTGCAGGGCCTTACATGTAACGGGAATGCCCACTCTTTTTTAAATCTGGATTATTTAGGCGAACTTTTAGAAAAGACAGAATTTTTACAGCATCCCCTTTTACCCTCAAAATATGCTTTAAGCGAAATGGCAGAGTGCAAAACAGGCTGTGATGTTTTGATATTTGAAGGGGCATATGATCCGTCTTTAAAAAGGGCAGGTGTTTTTGTAGACAAAATACTCCGCCATTATGCAAAAAATGCCAAATACATTATAGCAGTCGGTACCTGTGCCAGTTTTGGCGGCATATTCAAGGCAACTTCTCCCCAGACAAATTCCGGTATACTTTTTAATGAAGCAGAAAAAAACGGTCCTCTGCAGGAATATAATGCAAAAATAATCAACCTGTCCGGGTGCCCGGTTCATCCGGAGTGGCTGGGTTTCACACTGAATATGATTATTGACAGGCGCAAGATTGTTCTTGATGAAGAGCACAGACCACAAGAACTTTACAGCTCCCTGGTGCATCACGGCTGCACACGAAACGAATATTTTGAGTGGAAAGTGGATGCAAACCATTTTGGAGAAAAAGAAGGCTGCCTGTTTTACAAGCAGGGTTGTCGTGCACCGATGACACACGGATCATGCAATACAATTCTCTGGAATGGTGTGAACTCCAAAACAAGATCGGGAACACCCTGCTTTGGCTGTACAGAGAGTGACTTTCCAAGAACAAATCTTTTTGAGACAAAAACAAATATGTCCATACCGGCAGATGCTCCTGTCGGTGTACCAAAGAGAGCCTACCTGACTGTAACAGGTATTGCAAAAACATTCCACATAAAACGACTTGAGGAGCCTCTGATTGATTACAAAAACAATACTTGAACAGATAGAGGGTGAAGCCTCACTCTATTTTGATATGAAAGGCAATATCGTCGATTTTGTAACCATAGCCTTTCCACATTTCAGAGGTATGGAAAAGATGCTTGAGGGCAAAAATGCTATGGATGCTTTGGTAATTACCCCAAGAGTGTGTGGTATTTGCGGGCATTCCCATCTTTTGGCAAGTGTGCGGGCAATAGAAGATGCCTATAAAAACAGCGATTCTGTTGTTGAGATAACAAACAAAGCAGCAAAGGTACGTGAAATAACACTGGTTTTAGAAATTATTCAAAACCATCTGAAATGGATATATTTGGTGCTTGTTCCGCACCTCAGAGAACTTTCAGAGTCCGAAGAACTGCTCAATACTCCGCTTAAAGGAGCTTACGGAGCCTCTTTTGCAACAAAAATCCTGGCAATTTTTGCCGGACAGTGGCCGCATTCCTCTTATATGGTTCCCGGAGGGATTACAAGTGATTTTACCTATGTGGACCTTACAAAGGCAAAAAGTCATTTGCAAAAACTGACAGAGTATTTTGAAGCAGAGACTTTAGGCGCGAGTGTTGAGGAGTTTTTATCTTTTGAATCATGTAAAGACTTTGCACCGCTTGAGAGTGATTTTGCAAAAATTGAGCAGTTATTGATAGATTTGGAGATGCACAAAAAAGGTCATGCAAAAGATACATTTTTAAGTATAGGCATACATGAGTTTTCTCATGCTGCAAAAGTAAAAGGGACGAAGCTTTTCAAGGTAGCTTCCAAATATGTAGAGACACAGGATGCCTATGCGCCGGATGAGAAGAGTTATGCAAAAAATGCGCTTTATAAAAACCAGTTTTACGAAACAGGTCCGCTTGCACGTTGCATGGCAAAAGAGTTTAAGCTCATAAAAAATATGCACAGAAGATTTAAAGACAGTGCCTATACCCGTGTTATGGCACGCATTTATGAGACCGCATATCTTCTTGGATTTTGCAAAAAACTTTTGGATGAGATAAATATCAGTGAAGCATCCTGTAGAGAGACTATTCCTCTTAAAAACATCTCAGGAACGGGAGAAGGTGTTGTGGAAGCACCCAGGGGACCGTTAATTCACAGAGTACAAATAAAAGAGGGTATTATAAAGTCTTATGAAATCATCACTCCGACACAGTACAATATAGCAAGCGCTACAAAAGAAAATCCTTCCCCCGCACAACAGGCAATGCTGCATTGCTCACAGGCAGATGCAAAATTCATATTTCGCACTTTTGATGTCTGTTCTGTGTGTACTACTCACTAGTTCAGACAGCTGTTTAGTTCTAAAACCATATAAGAAAAATATAAATTTAGTTCAATTTAATAAATATTATATTTGTTTAAGTTATTCTTTTGTAAGATAGTGAATGATTATTCATTTATAGAGAAGGAGTCAGCTATGGCGGATAGAATTGAAGGTGTAAAAAAACTCTTTACATCAAAAAGTGCACGCGTTGAGACGAACAAAGGGGATGCTTATTATGAAAAGCTGTTTGAGAAGTGTCAAGCCCGTATTGAAGAGTTAAAAACGCAACAACCGATTAATAACAGATTGGACATTACTGATGTTTTGGAGATGCAGGGAATCGAGAGAAGGGATTTTTTAAAGTGGGCAAGTGCAGTAACCGGTATGCTTATGCTTCCGGCTTCTTTTACTCCGCTTGTAGCTGACGCTGCGCTGCTTATGAACAGAGCGCCTGTTATCTGGCTGGAACTCTCAGACTGTGCCGGAAACTCTGAGGCATTACTGCGTTCAGACGGACCGAAAATTGATGAAATTGTGCTTGATATCATCTCTTTGGAGTTTCATGAAACACTTCAGGCTGCTGCAGGACATCAGGCTGAAAAACAGCTTGAAGATGCGATGGAGACTTTCAAAGACAAATACCTTCTGTTTGTTGAGGGAGCGGTACCGCTTGGCATGAACGGACAGTTTGGAACTATAGGTGCAAGCGGTGAGACTATGCATGACCACTTGTTGCGTGTGGCAAAACATGCAGCTGCTGTTGTTGCAGTCGGAAGTTGTGCGACTTTTGGAGGAGTGCCTGCGGCTGCTCCAAATCCGACAGGTGCGGTAGGTGTGATGGATGTCATACAGGGCAAACCTCTTATCAACATTCCTGCCTGTCCTGCCAATCCTGCAAATATGGTAGGGGTTATCTTACACTACATCCTAACCGGACAGGTTCCGGAACTGGATTCACTGCTTCGTCCGAAGTTTGCTTTTGGCTATAGAATTCATGACAACTGCGAAAGAAGAGCGCACTTTGATGCAGGTGAGTATGTGGAAGAGTGGGGTGACGAGGGTGCAAAAAACAACTTCTGTCTCTACAAAGTCGGTTGTAAAGGTCCAATGACATTTAACAACTGTTCCATAGTAAGATATAACGAGGGTGTGAACTGGCCTGTTGGTGTGGGCCGCGGATGTATCGGCTGTTCAGAACCGGATTTCTGGGATAAATATGCGTATGAGAGACCAATGGCAGATGCGAAAATTAAAGCACCTACCGGCGGTGTGGAAAAAACTGTTGATGAGTTTGGTTTGGGACTCTTGACCGCAGCGGGCATAGGTATAGGTATTCATGCAGTGGCCAGTGCAGTAGCAGGGAAGAAAGAAGATGGAGGAGAAGCATAATGGCAAAGAAACATATAGTAGTTGACCCTATAACAAGAATCGAGGGTCATTTAAGAATAGAGGCAATTATAGATGAGAACAATACAATTGTAGATGCGTATGCTTCCTCAACACTCTTTAGAGGGATTGAGACAATTTTAAAAGGCCGTGATCCACGCGATGCGGGATTGTTGGCTATGCGTATCTGTGGTGTTTGTACGGGAACGCATTATCAGCGAAGTATTGAGGCAGTAGAAGATGCTTTTGACATTACTGTTCCTAAAAATGCGCGTTTGGTGCGTAACCTTATTCAGGGGGCACTCTATATGCATGACCATTTGGTGCATTTTTATCACCTGCATGCACTTGACTTTGTGGATGTTGTTTCAGCACTCTCGGCAGATCCGAAAAAAGCGGCAAAAGAAGCAGAAAAATGGGCTGCAGTAGCCGGAACAGTCCCGTATGAAGGATATGGAGATCTTAAAGAGGTCCAAGAGAGAGTAGCCAAGTTTGTCAAACAGGGCCGTCTTGGAATTTTCGGGAATGGTTACTGGGGGAACAAACATTATAAACTGACTCCGGAACAAAACCTCATTGGTGTTGCGCATTACCTCAAAGCACTGGATATTCAAAGAGATATGGCAAAAATGCAGGCTATATTTGGCGGGAAAAATCCGCATCCTCAGTCTATAGTTGTCGGTGGGGTGACCTGTGTACAGGATATTCAAAATCCTGCAAGAATTGCTTTGTTCAAGCAGCTTTTACAAGATACCACAAAGTTTGTCAAGCAGGCCTATCTTCCGGATGTTTATATGGCTGGAACAATGTATGCCGATGAGGCAACGGATTCGAAAGCAACATTTACTGAACTTATGCAGGGCAAAGGTGTCGGCGGAACCGGCGGAGGTCTGCTTAACTATATGACCTATGGTGATTTTAGACTTGACGATACCGGTTTTTACAAGGCAAAAACACTTTTTCCAAGCGGACTGGTTTATGGTGGTGATTTGTCAAAAGTTGAAGATGTTGATCCGCAAAAAATTGCAGAAGATGTTACACACTCATGGTATGCAGGTACAGGAAAACCCGAACATCCGTATGATGGTACAACCATTCCGGAATATACCGGACTTGATAAAAAAGAGGATGGCATAGCCTACCTTAAAACTGATGAGAAATACTCCTGGATCAAGTCTCCGATTTATAATGATACCCGTGTTGAAGTCGGACCTTTGGCCCGTATGGTTGTCGGTGTTGCCAAAAAAGATGAGAGAATAACAAAATATGTCATGAACTTCTTAAAACGCGGTAATTTACCGACAGCGGTACTCTTTAGTACAGTCGGACGTACAGCAGCCCGTGCTATTGAGACAGAGCTTATGGCTGATGTTATGGTTGAGTGGGTAGATGAGTTGGCTGCAAATGCTGCAAGCGGAGATTTGCGAACATGGACAGAGTTTGATTTTGACAAAGTAAGTGTGAAGACAAAAGGAATGGGACTTGCCGAAGCACCTCGCGGAGCACTCGGTCACTGGGTGAGAGTAGAAAACGGAAAAATTTCAAATTATCAGGCAGTAGTGCCTTCAACATGGAATGCTGCACCACGGGATTACAAAGGCCGTTTGGGAGCATACGAAGCAGCACTTATCGGTACAAAGGTGGCTGATCCCGAACAGCCTCTGGAGATTATACGTACCATTCATAGTTTTGATCCTTGTATCGCGTGTGCAGTGCATGTTGTTGATACAAAGGGTAAGGAACTCGGTGTCTATAAAATAGATACCGGTTGCAGTATCTAAGGAGAACAATTATGAAACCTAAATACAAACAAGTCAAAAGGATGACAGCTTTTATGCGACTTAACCACTGGGTTGTCGCATTCAGCATGGTAGGTGCGGTGGTAACCGGACTCTATATAGGGCATCCTTATTATCAGACACTGATTGCTGAGCCTGCTGTTATGAAGTATGTGATGGCATGGAACCGATGGGTGCATTTTATGATTGCAATCATATTTGACGTCAGCAGTATTGTTATCGCGTATCTTTATTTCTTTTCAAGATTTGAAAAACCATATAAAAAGATCATCCCGACGGCAGGAAACATCAAAGAGTTTTTTGAAGTTATCATCAACCTTGTTATGCTGAACCGCCGTAAAAAGTTTGATTCTACTCACAGTGACAGTTTCAATACTGTTTTCTTTTTGCTGTTTCATTTAATGCTTGCATGGATGCTTTTGACAGGACTGCAACTCTATGTACACGGGCTTGAATCCGGGCTGAGTTCTATAGGGTCATGGTGGCCCTGGATGTTGCATTTGGTGACAGACTGGACCCTGCCGGTTTCATCATGGATGATTGGTTCAACGGCAACGGGAACAAATATTATGGATGTGCGCATAGTGCATCACATGACTATGTGGTTTATCCTTTCCTGGGTGGCTTTTCATATCTATTATCAGGTATGGCGTACCATATTTTGGAAAGAGGGAGACATTGGTATTGTTGTCAGCGGTACCAAATTTGTTAAAGAGAAAGAAGCATAGCGCTTCTTTCTGACACAGAAAAATCATTTTAAAGGCATTCAATGGCATTCATCTTGGAATTACACACAACATCTTCTCAAAACTATCTTTATAATACAGTCGTATCTATTGTAAAAACCTGTGATATTGTTGCGGACATATCGCAAAGAGAAGGAAAAATTATTTGTGCTTTTGCATCAGAACATGAAAATCTACAAGCGTGTCTTGATACAATTGCACAAAAACTGCCGGCTTCCATCTTTTTAAAAGCTTCCAAAAGTTATGCAAACGAGGAAGAAGTCTCTTCGAAGACAGAATTAAAGAATGAATACCCTTTAAACCTGGGACTTTGTCCCTCCTGTCAAAAAGAGATGTTTGATGTAAGCTCACGCAGATATTACTATCCTTTTACATCATGCAGCTGTTGCGGAGGCAATTACAGTTTTTTACATGCCTATCCTTATGCACGACAAAACACCTCTATGAAATTTGTTGTTCCCTGTGCATCGTGTAAGGAAGAGATGCAAAGTGCCGGTTTGAGAGAATCGCATCACATTAACAGCTGCCAGGAGTGTGGTGTACCGGTACGTCTTGTGAACAAATCGAGTGAACGCTATGCCAATGATGCAGGAAGTTTTCGTACGATGTTTGAGGTGGCGGCAAAAGCACTCAATGATGATAAAAAACTGCTCATAAAAACAACGATGGGATATCGTCTTTTTTACAAAGCCGATACAATGCATGATGATTCTGTACTTATGATGATAAATGCGGCCAAAATAACAGACCATCTCTCCTTGATTACAGAGGAGTTTAATGCGCTGCTTGGTATTGAGCGACCGATCTTACATGTAACGCTTAAAAATGAAGCACTTAAAGAAAAGCTTGGACGCAATACTGCCTATGTAAAGTATCCTGATGACGGATTTTGTATTTTGCTGGGAGCAGAATTGCAAAAACTTGGCGTAGATTTTATTGCCTATGAAGATGCTGATGCTGCCTGTGAGGCTGATATGCTGATGGATTATGACCTTGAAATCAATCCGCAAAAAGACATGAGAGTCTTTTTAAACAAAGATGTCTCTTTTATTGCCCAGGGAGAGAGAGTCTCTTTCCCTTCACATAATCTGAAAAAACGAAATGTTTTGTCTATCGCTGACGAATATATCGGCTTTGCAAAAGAAAATCAGATGTTTTTTGATGAAATGCAACACTTTGACTCTTTACATGTAGAACAGGTAAATGTCATAGAGGGGACAGAAGAAGTGTATCATCCAAATCAGCATATTTTTATGCCCGAAGAGGCTTCTTTTATGTCTGTGATTGCAGAACATGAGGTTTTCGGACAAAAATGTGTCGGAGCCTATTTTGACGAAGAACCCTCTTTTTTGTATTATGACGGTAAAAATGTTCTCAGAGTTGTGCCTCCCAAGGCTTTTGATGGCAAAAACATCATAGAAGATATAAAAAATCTCAGAGAAGGGTCTGACAGACTTGTCGTCAATTTGGAAAAAAACATGCCCCGCATTTATAAAAAGCTGCTTCATCTGCAAAAGAAAAAAGATGTGAAGCTTTTTGAAGCAGTGGCAATTTTACTCGGAATTGAAGATGAAACAATGCGGGGCGTTGTCAATGAAGCGATGAAATTTGTAGGCAAAGGCGGTATCCAAATTGACACCCATGTAAGTGACAACCGTTTTGACCATGCGGCTTTTCTCTCAAGCATTATCTCATACCAGTTGGCTGATGTAAGTACTTCTATCCTCGCTTATTCCATATTTGAGAGTTTTGGGGATTATTTTAATGATATTTTACAGGAACTCAAATCCAAAACAAAAGCCCAACACATTGTACTGTGCGGAACATATTTTTCAAACCAGTCACTTTTTTCAAGAATGCAAAGAAATTTGAAAATGTCTCCGCCTCTTATGAACATGAATTATCCAATTGGCAAGGAGAGTGCTGTTGTCGGCGGAGTCTATCTGTAGAAAAAAGATATATATCAGCGGTATTGTTCAAGGTGTCGGATTTCGCCCGTTTATTTATGCCTTAGCCAACAGGTACAGGTTATGCGGCTTTGTTTTTAATGATGGAAATGGCGTTGTTGTTGAAGTACAGGGGGAAAACGAGACGCTTCTTGAATTTATCAAAGAGATTGATTTTTCAGCGCCGCCTTTGAGTAGAATAGATACGCTTGGCATTGAAGATATACAGCTCAAAAGTGATGATGGTTTTAGTATTGTAAAATCCCAAGACAGCGCTCTTTCAACAATGCTGAGCCCGGATATGACACTGTGTGATGACTGCAAGCGTGAAATGTTTGATAAGAAAAACCGCCGTTACATGTATCCTTTTATCAACTGTATCAACTGCGGACCGAGATATACCATTATAAAAAATCTTCCATATGACAGAAAAAACACCTCAATGCAAAACTTTACAATGTGCGATACATGTAAAGAGGAGTATGAGGACCCGACAAATCGCCGTTATCATGCGCAGCCGATTTCCTGTTATGACTGTGGACCAAAGTTGGAATTTGTATCTTTGATGGAAGAGTGTCAGGCTCAGAACAATGAGGCTGTAGAAAAAATATGTGAGTGTATAAAATCCGGTAAAACAGTGGCTGTCAAAGGACTGGGCGGCTTTCATCTTGTATGTGATGCAAGAAATGAAGAAGCAGTGATGCTTTTGAGAATTAACAAGCACAGACCAAGCAAACCGTTGGCTGTAATGTTTGAAAATATAGAGTCTTTACAAAAAATCTGTCAAGTTTCCAAGCGTGAAAAAGAACTCATAGTTTCAAAAGAGCGTCCCATTGTTTTGGTAAAAAAGAAAAGCCAGCAACAGGTATTATGCAAATACATTGCTCCGAATATAGACAAAATCGGTGCGTTCCTTCCCTATACACCCTTACATGAATTGATTTTAAAAAAACTCAAATTCCCCATAGTAGCCACAAGTGCAAATTTAAGTGATGAACCGATTATTCAAGATCAAAAAGAACTCTTTAAAAAATTGCCCCTTGTTGTGGAAGTATCGCTTAACCATGACCGTGAGATTATTAACGGCTGTGATGACAGTGTTATGATGCAGATTGCCGATCAAAATATCACATTACGGTTGGCACGGGGTTTTGCCCCACTGAGTTTTGTAACAAAGATACAAAAGAGTAAAAAAATCCTGGCACTCGGTGCACAGCAAAAAAGTACAATTACTTTGGCTTTTGAGGGAAATATTGTTATGTCACCTCATATCGGGGATTTAAATACAGTTGGAGCTATGGAATATTTCAGACAGACTGTGCAAACTTTTCAAAGACTTTATAATTTTCAGCCTGACATTATTGTATGTGACAAACATCCAGGATATGAAACAACAAAATGGGCCAAAGAGTACATACAAAATCATCCCTTATGTGAACTTATACAGCTGCAGCATCATTATGCGCATGCTTTGGGTACGATGGCAGAGTATGCTTTGGATGAAGAAGTTTTGGCATTTTGTTTTGACGGTACAGGTTTTGGAGACGATGGAGTGTTATGGGGCGGTGAAGTGCTTTTGGCAACACCAAAAGCGTACAAAAGAGTCTGCCATATGGAAGAATTTTTTTTGATAGGGGGTGAAAAAGCGATAAAAGAACCAAAGAGAGTTGCACTTTCTCTTTTATTTGATATTTTTTCTCTTGAGGAAATAAAGAGTATGCCCAATGATTTTGTATCTTCTTTGGATAAAAAGGAGATACAAACGCTCTACCTCATGCGAAACAGGAGTATAAACTCTATACAGACTACTTCTGTGGGAAGACTCTTTGACGCTGTATATGCCTTGTGTGGTTTTTTGAATCCTTTAGGACACGAAGGAGAGAGCGGGATGATTATGGAGAGTCTTGCACGCGAATTTAAAACAAGAAAGAAGTATACTTTTGAGGTAAAAGATGATGTGATATCTTGTAAAAATCTTATCAAGGAGATACTTGCCGAAGAGAAAAAAGAGCTAATACCGGCAAAATTTATGAATGCTCTTGCTGCGATGATAATACAAATCAGCTTACAACATAAAAACAAAAGAGTAATACTCAGCGGAGGCGTTTTTCAAAACAGTTATTTACTGGAAAAAGTTGTGTCTCTTTTTCAAAAAAATCATATTAAATATAATATTGCATCAAAAGTACCGGTAAATGACGGTGGTATATCACTGGGGCAGGCCTATTATGCATTACATCAAAACAGTATCAAGGAAAATTATGAATAAAAAAGTAGCACTTATCGGAAGCGGCAATGCATTTTTTAAAGATGAAGGGGCCGGTCTGTATGCCGGAAAGTTTTTAAAAGAAAATTTTGATTTTGAACCGGAAATCGAAATAGTCGATGGAGGGACACTGGGCTTTAGACTAATGCCTCTTTTGCAGGAATATGATGCAGTCATTATTGTAAATACAGCCTCTGATAATATGAAAAAAACGGGAGAGATCAGTGTAAAAACAACTGATGAATTTTTAGACGGAGAGCTTGTCAAAAAAACTGCCAATGAAGTCGAAATTGCCGAAATGCTGCAAATTTGTTCTATGAGTGAAAAAATGGCAGAGACAACGGTCATCAGTATTGTTCCAGAGGATATTATATCGGTAGAAGTGGCATTGAGCGAAGCTCTTGAGTCGCATTGGCAAAACTATATCAGTGTTATTTTGCAGACCTTGAAAAATATGGGCATTGTTGTGAAAGAAAAAGAAAAAAGATGCTCTTTGGAAGATATTTTGCATATATTTGCCAATCCGAGTATAGAATTTAATCGTGGTTTTTAACAGGAATATAAGATAGAATATATTAATATATGAATGTTCATTCATTTTTAAGATTTTGGATGCAACTACGACTTTTTCATGATAATGCAGATATGAGATATATCCACAACTCCTGTAATTCCTCAAAGTTCAAAGCAAATTATTGCATCTGCATTATCGACTTACCGGGTTTTTGAAACTTTCAATAATAGCTTCCAATGAGACAGGATGTTCATTTTTACTTACTTGAATTCCCTCTTTTTGCAAGACAGTAATGACAGTATCAATATATGTACCAAAAGTCTCCTGCATAGTCATACTTAATCCTATGCATACATCAATTTTTTGTGGCACTATACCGATGATACTCGATTTAGGGATCTCTTTTCCCATAAGTTCTAAAATATCAAAACACTGCAACACACCTATTTCATGTGCTCCGCCGGAATTGAGACCATATCCTGTAAGTTCTTTGGAAGGTATATGGTAGATACTGCCGGGTTTGTCATCTATCTCAATGGCATCAAGAATGATGATATGTTTATACTCCATAAAAAGATTTAAGAGATTTATGCCTTCAACACCGCCGTTGAGAATATCTGTCTGCGGAGAAAATGTGTAGTTTTTTTCCAGGTATTGTGAAGCATAGACAGCTACACCATCATCAAATTCTAAAATGTTTCCTACGCTCAGGAGTGCCAATTGTTTCATGTCTGCTCTTTAAAATAATTTTGTATGAGAAGTTCTAAAGCTTCTTCTTTTGAATAATTGAATTTAAACTCAAACTCTTTGAGATAGTAGGCAAAAAGTTTATGGGAAACACCTTTATATACAAGAATCGATTTTTCAAAATATTTCCAAAAATCAAGAATTTTGTTTTCTTTGTTTGAAAGTCGGATGAGTTTGCTTGCTCTTTGAAATTTTTTAAACTCTTTGGTATACGTATCTTCAAGGTTGTCTTCTAGAAACTGATTTTTATATTTTTGCAAAGAGGGCATTAAAAGTGTATAAATATATCCATTATAGTCAAAAGTCAAAAAATTGTATGCATCAAAGATGGCACCGCTTTTATGTTTTTTTGATTTTTCTATATAAAAGTATTCTTCATATTCTACGGCATTGTCTCTTATTTTCATATAATGCTCTTCACTGATATTTGCACAAAGCATTCTGAAATCCTGATAATAGTTTTTTGCACAGACATAGGAGATATGCAGCAGTTTCGATGCATCTAAAGCACTTTTGTTGTCTAAAAAAGCCTCCATCAGAAAAAGTACTGTATTTACTCTTTTTATTGAAAGCTTTTTTTTGCATTGTGAACATTTGATATTGTGTGAATGCAGACGATACATGTAACCACCGCAATATAAACATTCGGTTTGCCAGTGCATTGTAACTCCAAAGTTCTAAAATTATATAAGAAATACTGCTTTTTAGCTTTCTTTTACATAATATAGTATAAAATCTTTTAAACCTGAATAAACATTCATTTTTAAAGGATAAAACTTTATGGAATTAGGATATATGATAATCTTCTATTACGGGATACTTCATGCATTTGGGCCTGACCATTTAACAGCTATTGCGGATTTTTCTATCGGAAAGTCTATGAAAAAAACCATGATGATTACAGTTATGTTTGCATTTGGCCACGGATTGACACTTTTTATGTTTGCAAAGATCTTAGAGGTGTATCGATTGCCTGAGGCAATAACAGCATATGGGGATATTATCTCTTCAACTGTTATTATCGGAATGGGAATATATCTTTTGTATATGGTCTATACGGACAAAATCCATCTCAACAAACATATGCATGACGGAAAAGAACATATTCATATCTATTTTGGAAAAGAGCATACACATACCGAAAATATAGAAACAGCATCAGCATGGACCATGGGAGCGCTGATGGGTATGGGCGGAGTACGAGGTATGCTTGTTACTCTTGGTGCTCTTCATGACAAGAGTATAAATTTTGAGATGATACTCTTTTTCATAGCAGGGGTAAGTATTGTGTTTGTTTCTTTCGGAGGCATTATTTTATATCTCAACAAAGAAGTTTTGACAAACAAAAAGAATGTAAGAAAAGTCTTTACAACAGCCGGTTTCATATCGGTTCTTGTAGGTGCTGATATGTTATTAGGATAAGGAGAAAACATGTGTGCAGATTGCGGATGCAGTATAACAGGAACAACTTTAGGAGATGGGCATCACCATCATCACGACCATAGCCATGAACACCAGGCAGCACATGAAACACTGCATCATAACCCACAGCTCAATGATTCTAAAACGATTAGTGTCATTACAAAAATTTTAGATAAAAACAATCATGAAGCAGGACATAACCGTGCCCATTTTGATAAACACAATGTCTTGAGTATTAATCTGATGAGCAGCCCGGGAAGCGGAAAAACGACACTTTTGGAAAATATGGCTGATATGGCTGATTTTAAGTTTGGAGTCATCGAGGGTGATTTGGAAACAAGCAGAGATGCTGAGCGGATTAAAGCAAAAGGGATACCGGCATATCAGATTCAAACAGGCAGTGCCTGTCATTTGGATGCTTTTATGGTACATAAGGGTCTGCATGAAATGCCTCTTGAGGAGATTGATGTCTGTTTTGTGGAAAATGTCGGCAATCTTGTCTGTCCTGCATCTTATGATGTCGGTACACATCTGAATATTGTCCTTGTTTCGGTTCCTGAGGGGAGCGACAAGATAGAAAAATATCCTGTAATGTTTCGTCAGGCTGATTTGATACTTATTACAAAAACGGATTTGCTTGAGCATTTTGAGTATGATGTGGAACATGAAAAAAATGAAGCACGAAAAATCAAGCCAAATGTAGATATTTTGGAAGTAAATATCAAAGACAAAGCCTCCGTTGAAAAAGTGATAGACTGGATAGAGTTTAAAAGAAAGATGAGAGGGTAATATGTGCTTATCAATACCAAGCAAAGTAGTAAAGATAGACAAAGAGCGTAATGTTGCGGTTGTTGATACTATGGGTATCACAAGAGAGGCAGGACTCGAACTTATGGAAGAAGATGATGTACAAATCGGTGATTATGTATTATTGCATATCGGTTTCATTATGAACAAAATAGATGAAGAGGATGCCCTCGAATCACTCAGAGTTTATAATGAAATTTTAGAAAAACTTGATGAGGAAGAGCGGCGTTCTTTGGTTGAAGAGGATGATAACTGTCCAAACAGAGGTGCATAAAATGAGCCAACTCCAGTTAAAAGATCTGTATGACGGTTTTCGAAATCCTGAGGTAATCGAGGGTTTTGCAAAACTTATAAACGAAGAGGCAAAAAAACTTCCAAAACCGGTTAATATCATGGAAGTCTGTGGCGGTCATACACACTCTATCATGAAATTTGGTCTCCCGCAGCTTCTGCCAAAAAATATAAACTTTATCCACGGACCGGGATGTCCTGTATGTATTATGCCAAAAGAGCGGATTGATCATGCCTACATATTGGCAGAGCTTGATGATACGATTTTGGTAACACTCGGTGATATGATAAAAGTACCCGGAAGCCACGGCAGTCTGCAGGATGCTCGTGCAAAAGGTGCGGATGTGCGTTTTGTCTATTCTCCGCTTGATACACTCAAAATTGCTCAGGAAAATCCGGATAAAAAAATAATCTTTTTTGCCATCGGTTTTGAGACAACAACGCCTATGACAACTTCACTTATAGATATTGTTATTAAAAAAGAGATAAAAAACATTTTCTTTCATATCAACCATGTCACGGTTCCTGAAGTCATGGTGGAGCTTATAGACAGCAGAGATGAACATGTAGACAGCTATAACAACAGAATTGATGCTTTTTTGGGGCCTTCACATGTAAGCGTTATAACGGGAAGTAAAATTTACGAAAAATTCCCAAAAAAGTATAACAGACCTGTAGTGGTTGCAGGGTTTGAGCCGGTCGATGTCATGGAAGCTATCTTGATGATAGTCAGACAGTTCAATGAAGGCAGATGCGAACTTGAAGTGGAGTACAAACGACTCGTTTCGTATGACGGCAATAAAAAAGCACAGGCACTTATAGAGAAGTATTTTGAAAAAGCCTCTCTTTTTAAATGGCGGGGACTTGGAAATATTCCCGATAGCGGATACAGACTCAAAGACGAATATGCTTATCTTGATGCGGAACATATTTATGCTGATATTTTACCAAAAGAGGAGATAGAAGACCATAAGCTTTGTATCTGCGGTGATATACTTCGAGGAATGGCAAAACCAAACGAATGTACGATCTTTGGTACAGCCTGCAAACCGCAGACACCGCTTGGCAGCTGTATGGTCAGCAGTGAAGGTGCCTGTGCGGCGTATTATAAATATGGAAATCTATTATGAACAAACAGATAACTTTGGCCATGGGTAATGGCGGAGAAGAGAACAACGAGCTTATCTCCAAAATTTTTTACAAAGCGTTTAAAAATGAGATATTGCAAAAAAGTGAAGATGCCGCGGTGATACATGGCGGTGAACTTGCATTTTCTACAGACAGTTTTACGGTAAGCCCTCTTTTTTTTCCGGGAGCAGACATAGGAAAGCTGGCTGTATGCGGTACATGTAACGATCTTGCCATGATGGGTGCAAAGCCGAAATATCTTACATGCAGTGTTATTATAGAAGAGGGGTTTTCAACCCGTGAACTTGAAAAAATAGTGCGCAGTATGAAAAAAGAGCTTGAAGTCAATGGTGCTGTAGTTGTCAGCGGTGATACAAAAGTTGTTCCCCGTGGCAGTGTTGACAAAATCTTTATCAATACAACAGGAATAGGAGAAATCCAAAAAAAAGGGATAAGCTCCAACAATATCACAACTGATGATGTTATTTTGCTGAGTCGTGATATCGGATGTCATGGTGCAACCATCTTTTGTGCTCGTGAGGGAATAGAACTCTCAACTACCTTAGAGAGTGATTGTGCATCACTGACCCATCAGGTGCAGGCTTTGCTCGATGCAGGTGTGAAAGTCACTGCTATGCGGGATGCAACGCGTGGCGGAGTCAGTGCGGTACTGAATGAATGGGCAAAACAATCCAATATCTGTATAGAAGTGCAAGAAGATGCTGTTCCTGTTTCGCAGGAGGTAAACGGAGTATGTGAGATGTTGGGGTTTGAAGCACTCAACCTTGCAAATGAAGGTACTTTTGTTTTGGCAGTGAAAAAAGAAGATGCACAAAAAGCACTTGATATACTGCATGGTTTTGAAAATTCCAAAAATGCTGTTACAATTGCCAGTGTCACTAAACAATACAGTCAAAAAGTTATATTGTTAAGCCCGTACGGAACAAAAAGGTTTTTAGATACCCCTACAGGGGAACTTTTGCCCCGTATCTGTTAAGGGTTTTCAGAGGCGCGCTTAAGCTACTTATGTAGCAAAAGAGCATAAAAAAAGAAGCTACAATAAATTATAATTTTTTTATAAAGGGAAAACTATGTCTTTAATCATGTTAATAGTAATGAACCTGGCTGTTATGGCATCACTGTATGTAGCACTTTTTATTCTAAGCAGTTTTTTTGGTATTTATATTGATCAACAGAGTATGAGTGGGCTTTTTATGATGGCTGCACTTTTTGGTTTTGGGGGAAGTTTTATTTCTCTTTTTATGTCAAAATGGATGGCTGTCAGAGGCATGGGTGTGGAGCTGATAGATACACCGCAAAACAGTTTTGAAGAGTGGCTTTTGGGTACAATTCACAAGCTTGCCGTTGAGGCAAATATAGGTATGCCGGAAGTTGGTATATTTGATGCACCACCGAATGCGTTTGCAACAGGCTGGGATAAAAACAATTCTCTTGTTGCTGTGAGTACCGGACTTATTGAGAGTATGGACAAAGATGAAATAGAGGGCGTTCTTGCACATGAGATAAGTCATATAAAAAATGGTGATATGGTTACGATGACACTTATGCAGGGGGTTTTGAATACTTTTGTCATATTTGTCTCCCGTTTACTTGCTTCTATGGTTGCGCGAGACAGAAACGGCAATACAAATCATATGATGTATTTTGCGATAAGTTTTGCCTTAGAGATGATTTTTTCTCTGTTTGCTACTGCTATACTGATGTGGTACTCAAGACACAGAGAGTATCGTGCAGATGAAGGGGCTGTTGATTTGAGTGGACCACAGGGAATATACTATGCACTGGCGAAATTAGGGCGTATTCCAAAAGAAGAATTGGCACTCAGCGATGATTACAGAGCATTTGGAATAGTCGGATTTTTAGGAAGTTTTTTTGCCTCACACCCTCCTATAGAAGCACGACTTGAACATATACAGGAATACAGCAGAAGGTAACAGATGAACAGAAAAAAAAGAGTTATTATTCTCGGTGGTGGCTATGGCGGTATCAAAACACTGGAAACTTTGGCCAACAATGAAAACATCGAGGTAACGATGATAGATAAAAACCGCTATCATTATCTGCAGACAGAAAGTTATAATCTTGTTGCATTGAACAGTTCTTTGGATGATATCATCATCCCTTTGGACAGTCTTGTCAAAGGGATAGATAAAAATTTTTGTTTTATCCAGGATGAAGTTTTCAAGGTGGATACACATAGGGTTACATGTAAAGAAGGAGAATATTTTTTTGACTATCTCATAATAGCAGTAGGGGTAAAGACACTGCTTCCTTCTATTTTTAAAAATGATCATCTTTTTGAAGTTAAAAATCTCTCAAATGCTTTGCATTTGAAACAATCTTTTGAGGACACCATCGTAAAACATCTCAAAAAAGAGAAAAAAAATACGAACATAGTTGTTATCGGCGGCGGTTCGAGTGGTGTTGAGATTGCTGCTGAGATGCAAAATTATCTTTTAAAATCAAATTTGGCACAGGAGATACAAATCTCTTTGATTGCAGATGCTTTTTTGAGTGAACTTGATGAACACTCCAGAAAAAAAGCACTGCAAACTTTACAAAACAGCGGCATACGCATACTGCAAAAAATGGTACAAAAAGTTGAAGCAAACAGCTTACACCTTGAGGATGAGCTCATAGAGTTTGATTTTGGGGTTGTAGCCATTGGACTCGAAGTAAGTGAATTTATAAAAAATCTTGGCTTTGAAAAAGAGAAAAATCTTTTAAAGGTCGATGAGTATCTGCGAGTAGATGAACATATATTTGCTATCGGGGATTGTGCATTTTTAAAAGACAAAACAGGTGAACCGTTACCGCAAACCGCACAAACCGCAGAACAAAGCGGAGTCATCGCTGCAAAAAATATCCTCCGTACAATCAAACAAAAACCGCTTATCAAAGCAAACATAAAAATTTACGGTCTGGCCATAGCCCTTGGAGGAAAATTTGCCATTGCAACAGCATCATTTGTAAAAGTAGATGGAATACTCGGGTATTTGGGAAAAAAAGCGATAGAACAGTTTTACAAAATTCCGCTTAAGTTGAAGTCATAAGTTTTTTTACATGAAAATTACTCTTCTTGTCAGTGCCTTTAATTCCTTGACACAGGTGGCATATACTTACTTTAAAGACAGAAAGTACAGTGTTGATGTGGTATTTGCCATCAATGAACAACAGATGATAGATGAGGTTTTTTGTTTTGGCCCCGATTTTATTTTGTGTCCGTTTTTAAAGAAGTTTGTACCCAAAGAGATTTATGAAAACATCGATACTTACATTGTCCATCCTGGTGTACTGGGTGACAGAGGGGCGTATGCGATAGATAATGCCATCAGGCTTGACAAAAAAGAGTGGGGAGTTACTGTTCTTAAAGCAAATGGAGAATTTGACAGTGGTGATGTTGTCATTACACAAAATTTTGGGATGCGGCAAGCTTACAAAGCAAGTATATACAGAAATGAAGTTATAACAACTTTTTACAGTATGCTTGATGGTTTTTTAGAAAATATACAGGGCAAAAAGTTTACATCGCAGTTAAATTTACCGATGCATCAGGCTCTGTCTCAAAAAGACAGAGCGATTGACTGGCAGAAAGACACAACACAGGAAATTCTAAAAAAAATATATATGAGTGATTCTCATCCTGGAGTAAAAGATGAACTTTTAGGAGTAGAATGTTACCTGTACGGAGCATGGAGAGAGGAAAAACTAAGAGGTAAACCAAAAGAGATTCTTGCTAAACGAGACGGTGCCATCTGCCTGGGAACTGTTGACGGAGCGGTCTGGATTACCCATCTCAAAGAGCCAAATCGTTTCAAACTTCCTGCCACCTATGTTTTAAAAGAGCGATTGCAAGGTGTCAAAGAGCAAAGACTGCCTTTGATTTTTGACAAAAGTTATAAAACTTTTTATGAAATAAGCTGTGATATAAAAGAAGAAGTGGCATATTTGTATTTCAATTTTCACAACGGTGCCTTCAGCAGTGACAAGTGTATGAAATTAAAATATGCTCTTGAATATATCAAAGAGCAGGTGAAAATTGTTGTGCTGATGGGCGGAGAGGATTTTTTCAGTAATGGCATTCATCTGAATATTTTAGAAGACAGTAAAAAAAACGGCGAAGACGGCTGGAGCAATATCAATGCAATAAATGATTTGGTAAAAAGTGTTTTGTTTGCCGATGATGTAGTCACTGTAGCTTCTCTTCATAAAAATGCGGGAGCAGGCGGTGTTTTTTTGGCACTTGCCTGTGATTATGTTGTGGTAAAAGAAGGGGTTGTGCTTAATCCCCACTACAAAACATTGCGTCTCAGTGGCAGTGAGTATCACACCTACAGCTTACCAAAGCGGGTCGGTAAAGAGTATGCTGAGAAGATTTTAGAGGAGTGTCTGCCTTTGAGTGCAGGCAAAGCAAAAGAGACAGGTTTGGCGGACAAACTTTTTGCTCACAAAGAGTATAGAAAAGAACTTGAAAATTTTTGTTTGGAACTTATTTGTGATGAGGAAAAATTAGAAGATTTTTTATGGGACAAAGAGGAATACATAGAATCACATAAAAAACAGATAGAACATCATCGTGAAGAAGAAATAGCAGTGATGTACCCGGAATTTTGGGAAGAAGGCAGCTCTTTTCATAAAAAACGCTATGAATTTGTCTATAAAATATGCCCTTTAGAAACACCACAGCGACTAAAAGCTACAATAACGAATAATCATTCAGGAAAAGCAAATGCATGAGTACAGTGTAGTCCAGGCACTATTGGAACAGATTGAAAATATTGCCGAAGAAAATGAAGCAACAAAAGTAACAAAAATCATTGTAAAAATCGGTGTCATGAGCGGTATAGAAGCGCACCTTCTTGAGGTTGCGTTTAATACCTTTAAGGAAAAGACCATAGCCGACGGTGCGGAGTTTGTCATGAACATTCAGCCGATTGTCATAAAGTGCAACAGTTGTGAAGAAGTCAGTGAACTTGAAAAAATTCATTACTGTTGTAAAAGTTGTGGTTCGGTTGATGTCAATGTAACAGACGGGGAAGATATGTTCCTTATGAGTTTGGAAATGGAGTAGAGATGCAAGAGTATTGGGAAGCGTATATGAAGCCTATGGACGGGCATGCGGCGATGGTGTCATTGAATGCCGGTGTGGCAGACAGCGTGCCGGATGGGGAGTACATGTATGTAGGATTTGTCAAAGTAAAACTGAATAATCCAAAAGAGGACGGTTTGGTTTGGGAACAAGAGGGTGATGATGTCGGATTTATAGAAGACAGGCTGGAGATGGAGTCTTTGCGGTATCGCAACGGAAAATATATAGGACGCATTATCACACAGGGTGCAGTAAATTTTATCTATGCTTTGAAAATGGATTTTGAATGGAAAAATACAGTCGAAGATGCGATGAAACATTTTCCTGAGTACAGTTATGAGTTTGGATCACGCATAGACAGCGAATGGGAGGTTTATCAAAAACTTCTCTTTCCGACTGTAAAAGAGTGGCAGATCATCACCAATCATCATGCCTGCGACAACCTTAAAGAACAAGGTGATGACCTTCAGCAGGCAAGGGCAATAGAACATAAAAGCTACTTTACATGTAATGATGACAGAGAAGGATTTGTGCAAAAAATTCAGGAGATGGGATTTGCAGAGCAAAAAAGAAGTGAAGTGCCTTTTAGAGATGAAACAATGTACGGTATTTCTTTTTACAGAAAAGACAAGCCTTTTTATTATGATATAGATGCTTTGACTGTGGAACTTATAGATGTAAGTGAAGCTTATAATGGAAAATATGACGGTTGGGAGTGTGCTCTGGTAAAACCACTATGGCAGACTCAAAAAAAGTAAAGTTTGTATTTTCGATACTTTCTTGAAACCTGGGTTTCAACCTCACTGTCATTAAGTTAAGCTTTTTTATTTTAAAAGTTTGCCTGCAAGAAAGCCGCTGGCAAAGCTCCATTGCAGGTTGTATCCTCCGCAGGGACCGTCAAGGTTCATAACCTCGCCGCAAAAATACAAACCGTCCATAATCTTACTCTGCATTGTTTTAGGATTGATCTCTTTGAGGGAGATGCCGCCTCTTGTTATCATTGCCATTTTGAAGCCGTCATGTCCTGTAACGGTGAGGGGTGTCCATGCCAAGAGTGAAATAAGTCTGTCTCGTTTTTTCCCTTCGAGTTTTTTGTATGGTGTGTCTGGCTCTATGTCTGCTAATCGGCACAGCTCAAGGCCAAGTGCTTCCGGCAAAAGAGTTTTAAGCAGTTGCAAGATGTTTGTCATATTTTTTTTTGCACTCTCTTTTTTAAAATGTTCGCGTATCTGTTCCTCATTTTTTCCCTTTGTCAGATTCAACAGCAGTGGCACTTCACCGTATTTTTTTAAAAGCGGTGTGACCTCTCTGGCAAAATCAAGCACAACGGGTCCTCGTATGCCGGAGTTTGTAAAAATCAAATCACCCTTTGCCCGCAATTTTTTATGTTTTTTCAGATTGACACGCAGTTCAACCTTGGCAATGGTGTCAGCCCGACAGTTTTTGACCCAGCTCTCTTTTGTTTTTAAGGGCATCATGGCAGGGGAGAGGTCGGTTACTTTATGACCGATTTCACTGGCAAGATTGTAGCCGTCACCCTCAGCACCAAGCACAGGGTAACCAAGCCCACCGGTTGCGATGATGACATTGGGTGCATAAAAGATATCTGTTTGTGTTTTAACCCCGTCTATGTGATTGCCGGTTGCTAAAAGCCTTGTGGCTCTTTGGTTACATGTAACGCTGACACCGAGTCTGAGCAGCTCTTCTTGGAGCCCGGCAATGATGGTGGCAGAAGAGTGTGATGTGGGAAAAATTCTAAATCCGTCAGGGGCATGGGTCTCTACGCCGATTTCATCCATAAAAGTGACGAGAGCTTTGTTGTCAAAGGCTTTGAGTGCATCTTGCATAAAACGCCCCTCTCTTCCAAAACGTGCCATGAAATCTTCATTTGAAAGGGTGTTTGTAAGATTGCATCTGCCACCGCCTGTGGCTTTTAGTTTGGAAGCTATTTTTGAGAGTTTTTCCAAAAGGAGGACTTTTTTGCCTTCACGTGCCGCAACTATTGCTGCAATGATTCCGGCTGCACCGCTTCCGACAACGATGACATCATAATGTTTTTTATTCTCTGGTTCAATCATTCTGTAATTTTAGTATAATTGCATTAATGAAAACTTATTAAAGTACTTCTCTATAGATAACCCCAGTTTCAGAAGCTTAAAAAGAGGGCTAATGTAAGGCAAAGATTCGTAGGAGCTACTAGTAGCTTCAAGGATTTTTAACGAAGCAGTAGCTCTCTTTTTAAACTTCCCTTCGGGCAAAGAGCAAATAGCCCTGTTGCGTCGTTAGATTCCTTTGGATTAACCAGTTAGTCCTGCAGAAATCTGCCTAGCACTAGAACTATTTGTTCTTTGCTGAATTTGGGGTTATCTATAGAGAGGTACTTATGGGCGACAGAGAAAAATGTTATAAGTGTTATAGACCCAAAAGTTCCTGCATGTGCGGGCATTTTGAGCATATACAGACACAAACAAAATTTGTCATTTTGATGCACCCCAAAGAGTTTAAAAAGGTCAAAAACAATACAGGGCACTTCACGCATCAGAGTCTTGACAATTCCGAACTTTTTGTCGGCATAGACTTTACATGTAACACTAGAATTAATGAGATTATTGCCACACATGAGAGTTATATACTTTTTCCCTCAGAAGATGCTGTGAACCTGACAACTGCAAATCCAAAAAGAAGCCAAAAGCCTCTGGCGATTTTTTTGATAGACTCTACGTGGAGCTGTACAAAAAAGATGTTTACACAAAGTAAAAACCTGCAAAAACTCAAACACATGAGCTTTACAACGACAAAAACGTCACAATATCAAATAAAAATACAGCCGGATGAAAATTATCTCTCTACAATAGAATCGACTTTGGTTGTTTTGGAGTTGTTGCAGGAGTGGAAAATAGAGCAGATTAAAGAAGAACAGTTAGCCGGTTTTTTAAAACCGTTTCATGCAATGATAGCGTACCAAAAAGAGCTGATACAAAATCCACGCTCTCACGCGGTACGCTTTAAGAGAAGAGTAAACTAGGCTTGAGTTTTTAGTGCCTGTACCCATTCATAAACAACGTTTTGGAGTTGTTCATTTGGAACTTCTAAAAAACTGATCTCAAAACTGTCATCCAATTCACAAACACCTATGCTTCTGGGACGCACTGCAAGTATTTTAGCATTTGGCAGCTGTTTGCCAAAACAAAATACAATGTTTTTTGCATCTTTTATTTCAGGGGCAATAGTAGCGTCCTGTAATGAGGATGTGTGTTGATAGTGATCGAAAATCGCTATAAAAGTAGCTACAGGATGTTCTTGTATGTGTTCTTGAAAATATGCAATAATTTCATCTGCATTTTTGAAACTTGTTTCATTTTTCTTTACATGTAATGAAAAGACGGGATACTTATCCATAAAATTTGTTTTTGTCATCAACTAATCCTAATTATAATTTTGCTAAAAGTATATCTTATAATAATTATAATTAGATTAGATAAAAAACTTACTTGGGAAACATAATGGAGCCAAGGCGAACCATATTTGACCCGCACTCAATAGCGAGCTCAAAATCCTGGCTCATTCCCATAGAACAGATTGTTGCATTTGGAAGCTGCTCATAGATTGCATGGGTCGTCTCAAAACTTTTTCTTACAAGCTGCTCATCATCACTGTGTGCGCCTATGCTCATAACACCTTTAAGGTGTATGTTCGGACACTCCTGCATAATCTGCTTGTAGGTTTCTATGGCATCCTCAGGCATAACACCGTGCTTGCTCTCTTCTTTTGCCGAATTGATCTGCAAAAGGCACTCAAGCGTCATCTCTTTTGCCAGAAGTCTTTTTTGCAGTTCATGGGCAAGTTCCAATGAATCAAGTGCCTGAAAAAGACTTGGATTAATATCTAAAAGGTTGTTGATTTTGTTTTTTTGCAGATTGCCTATAAAATGCCATTCAAGCGGCAACTCTTCAAGCTCTTTTGCTTTTGCTTTTAAATCCTGTACCTTATTCTCCCCAAAAGCACGCTGACCGATATGGTACAGTCTTTTTATCTCATCAGCCGTTGAGTATTTGCTCACAGCAACAATTTTTACTATATGGTGTTCACTTACCTTTAGACGTGCCGTCTCAACCCGTCTGATAACATCATCTATATATAATTTGTATTCAATTTCGTCCATTTTCTTATCCTACCAATCTGTTAATATCGTTGTTAAAATTCAATTAAAGCCCTAATTATAGTGCTTATAGTTGTTTTTAAATCCCTACTTTATGATAGAAATACTAAAATAAGTAGGGATTTTTTTAAATACAATAATATATTTTTACAGAATTATACTATTTACTTCTTTACAATAAATTTACTACTATATTTAGTGAAACCTTTTTTAAATTCTGAAACATAACGCCGATAAAATCGTGACCAAGTGTCCGATGAACCAAAAGGCTATTACATGTAGAATTTTTATATACCCTCCGCCTTGCCGTAATCTTGCCGTCTTTTATCTATTCTTCCTTTGCCACTTTCATATTGGGTCGCCAATTTTTCGACCGAAAACTATTACCATTTGGCAAACTGTTTTTTAAAATCTTCATTAAAATAGATTTCTATTTCTCCGGCTCGCGGATTGTCTTCTTTTAGTTTTCTAACACTTGCTTTCTTCATATCATCTATAAAACCATCAAGTGCCGTTGCGTTTCTTCGTATAGCTGTCAATAAATCAAGCATTATAAATCTAACGTCTTCCGCACTGCTGTTTTCTTTTTTATCTTCTAACATATACATGTATGTTTCAATATCTTCTCTTAGAGACAATTCCACCATTTCAAGCTTTTTTACTTGCAAATCTAAATCTTTGAAACCGTATAACATTAATTTTTTATTTTCTGTACTCATGACACATACTCCCATCTTAAATATTTTTTTGCTATTGACTGAATACCATCAGCACCTGTTACATGTAATATCTTGTAGCCATACGGCAGGAACACTTTTACTTTCATTTTCTTTTCTCCTCTTGAATTGATTTTGCTATCTTCTCGATTGCATCTCTGAAAAGATATTCTTCTTCACTATTTGCGGTTAAATGCTCAAACAGTCCGAAATAATATCTATCATTAAGGATATTTATCGCTTCGGCTGTTTTGTCAGTGACTGTGATTGTTATCATCTTATACCACCTCGTATTTAACACCTGCAACTTTTAACGCTGTAAGTGTAGATAGGTTAATCATACGATAACCACCTGCCAGCATATCCCAAACAGTCACTAAGCTGTTTTTATTACTCACTCCGTTTTTACCTCCTTTAAGATTTTTGGCAACTCCCAGACGTGCCACCATCTTTCTAAATGAGCCATCTTTTTTGATGAACTCACACGCAAAGATTTTTCCGTTTGTAGCTTTGATAAGTTCCGCTGTTTTGTATCTTGATACTTGCATTATGCTACCTCCTGTAAATCTTCATAATTTGCCTCTATAAACTCCACTATTGCTTCTTCAATAGATACACCAGCATCAAGAGATAATCCGATAATCTCTAAAAGCTCATCTTTTGTGACTTCGTCTTTGATGTCGTTTAGTGTTTGGTAAGTTTTCATTTTTTAGCCTTTAGTTACTAATTAAAGTAAGTTTTTATCTTTTATACAAGTATTATATACTAATATTAGTAAGTAAGTCAATAGATAGTTACTAAATAATGTAATTTATGATACAATTTGTTACATATTTTAGTAACAAGGTGTAAAAATGGATAAAATGGAATTAAACGAACTTCTCAAAAAAGCTGGGTTTTCAAAAAAAGAATTTGCTGTAAAATTTGAGCTATCTACATCAGCAGTTAATAATTGGGGTGGAAGTTCTAATGTGCCTTTATGGGTAGAATCATGGCTAAATCTCTACATAGAGAACAAAGACTGTAAGGAATTAAAAGAAATCATCCGTGCTAATGTTTGTAAAGAGTAGGCTTATGTTCTTAAAATAACCCCTTAGAGGGCGTTTTACTATGGTGTTTATACCCTTAGGATGGTGTATTGACTTATTTCGTTTATAGGCATTGACACATATTAAATAAACTGTGTTATAATTCTTGCATCAAAGCGTGGTTGCTTTGTGTGTGAAGTTTTTAATCGGGTATCAAACTTTGCAACAATTAAGCCTTATCGCTCTTTATTGAGTGGTAGGGCTTTTTTTTTGGTCTATTTTTTAGATGGTTGGGTTATGGGGTTAGATTGTTGTAAGGTTTAAAAATGATACCCGATTTTTTCAATCTTCATACCGTAGGCTATTTGCTTATAGCAATAGTGTATTTACTTTTTGCTATAAAGCAATAACTACAACCTAAGAGACTAACCACCTCTTAGGCTTCTTACAGATTACATTAAAATCATCACAAAAATCACGCTAAAACCTCTTAACTCTCTTTTGATGTATCATTATCGCTTTTGAAGTAAAAAAGGCGTGTAGGGCTTTATTCTTTACACTATCCTTTACATGTACCGCAATTCCTTTACACCTGTTCGCTTACACTTTAAAGAAATATTAAAATAACCAAATTCCTTTACACTTTGAAAAAAAAAGTAAAATAGTAAAATGATGAGGTTCACACTACCCGCAAGTGATAAACCTCTAAGGAGTACCTTTTTTATTATAAGTTGCCAACGCTGCATAGTTTCTTCTTTCCTGGCACATTCTTTGGACCATGTTTACTTGCCGGTAAGTTTCTGCCAAATTCGTACAAAGTTAGATGAGTAAGCAACTGTGCTAAGTTTCTGCTTGAGAACACACAAAGTTAGACGAGTTGCCAACGCTGCATAGTTTCTTCTTTCCTGGCACATTCTTTGGACCATGTTTACTTGCCGGTAAGTTTCTGCCAAATTCGTACAAAGTTAGATGAGTAAGCAACTGTGCTAAGTTTCTGCTTGAGAACACACAAAGTTAGACGAGTTGCCAACGCTGCATAGTTTCTTCTTTCCTGGCACATTCTTTGGATCATAAGCTCATGTAGCCCATATCCTTAACTTCTTCATGTTCCGATAAATAATCTATTTTATTATCAAAAATGCTTTCAATAGCCATTCCCATTGATAGATTATATTTTTTACAAATCTGTTCAAGCGTCAAGATGGTTTTATTCTTTAGTGTAGGTTTACTTTTTAATCTGTTCTTTTGTTCCCAAAATTCCACTTACACGCCTTTTATTGATGTAGTGGTTATTTTAACATAAATGCACCTCTAAGCCATTGTTTCGGCTTGGAAGTACAAATACTTGTTATTGTGGTCTTGAGGTTTTAAAGGCTTCTATGACCTCAACGCCAAACCGCTTTATAAAAGAGTTCCATTGCAATAATAAAGTTTTTCCGTTATCTAACTTGATAAACTCTATAAAGCTGCTCTCGTCATCTTTGCCTTGATGTATATGTGTTATTTTTATTTCATTTTCCATCTTCCAAAACCTCTCTTGCCGTTCTTTGGTCTTCTATGCTCCACTCTTGATCGAGTGCTTCCTGTACACGTTGTAAATTTTGCAGCAGTCCGCTTTCTAATGCCAGTAGGTTTTGAGCATTTACCCGTGAAGTGTAATTATTTTGAGCACAACTTAAATATGCTTCGTACTTTTTACCTGCCTGTTTTTTTATATCTTCTCCCATCACTCTTTTTTTAATAATCTCTAACATTTCAGGAGAAGCACTCTCTAAAAGTTCGGCTATTGTAAGTTCATTATTTTTCATCACTTGCCCCTTCGTTTATAGTTAAATGAAGTCGTGCTATTGCTTCGGCATCATTCTCTTTTTCATCAAGTAGAAACTTATAACACGCCTCTCTACTTCCCATAAAATCAAACTCTAACCGCATTACTCCAAACTCTTTATTAAATGCCATAACCTCGCCTGTTGATACTTCTTGCACTATTGCTTCTATCTTCACAAAATCAATATCATAGTTATCGACTGCATATAACCCTTTTGGTTCTGCTAATGAGATAAAGTCAATATTTACACCCTCTTTTTTAAGAGAAATACCGCCTACTTTTTTAATAGCATTTGTTAATTTTTTCTCATATTTTCTTTTTGTTTTTACTGCTGTATTTTGCATTGTTTTTAGTCCTTTTTCTTTTTTGTAATGTATTTTTTGTGAATATTTATTTTTGATATTAAGGAGACGCTCCTCGTTTGCGCTCAATGTATGGCACAAAGTTTTTTATGCTGTTACAATCTTTTTTATTGCTATAAATATTTTTAAGTCGTTGGATAGTCATTGCTTCAATGCCGTTTATCCGTGAGCTGTTGATTTGATGCACAACTGTTTGCAGTACATCATCATTGATGACATTTTTATGTTCGGCTTCAAGCACAATATTTAAATTTTTTATCGCTTCAATGATGCCGGTACCCTTGATGCTAAAAAACTTTTGTTTCAATGTTTCAATATTTATTGCAGGCTTTTGTTTGTATTCTACAATGCTCCACCCGTCACTTTTAATCATGCTGCTGTTGAAGTTGTAAAGCACATGTGGATTATCTTCAATATAACTATGGAGTGCTTTTATCTGTTGTATAACGGCATTATTAAATGGAAACATTGCATTATGATTATCAATCAGCCATGTAACATACTGTGCGGTTATTCTGCTCTTAATCGCTTCAACAATGTTTTTATCAAATATTGCTTTGAGTTCATCATGTGTGGTTGCTTCACTTATAACCGTTGATGCTTTACAACTGCTACACTTCAAAAATAACTTTTCATCTTTGACAAAGAAATTTGCATCATTGCCGTGTATTAATCCACACTCGCAACACTCATACCCTTGTTCACTCTCGACAATTTCATCAAATCCACATGCAGCGCATACCTTAAAAGCCTGATTATTTTTCAGTGTTCGATATACTCGACTGCTTCCGCACTCATTACATGTACTTTTTATTGCATCAGTTACTTTTTCTTTATTTGGCTTTATGGGTGCAGTCGGTAATCCTAAATCAGTTATGACACCTGCACAATCAAGCAAGACAGAATTATCTTTATTTGGCGCAAGTCGTAATACCCGTCCTACCATCTGCTTATATAAGTTTTGGCTTTTGGTAGCTCGTGCAAGAACAACGACATCGCACGGTGGATAGTCAAAGCCTGTTGTGAGCATATCCGGGTTAGTGAGTAGTTTTAGCTTTTTACTTTTAAACTCGCTCATTATCTGTTGTTGTTCATCAGCACTAAGATTTGAGTGTATCGCCTTTGTTGGAACTCCTGCATCATTGTATGCATCTGCAAGGGCTTCACTATGCTTAATTGTGATACCGAACACCAAACCTTGATTACGTCTTTGTATCATCTTTTTTGTACTATCCACCACCTGCATAACACTTTCAATAGTATTAAATTTTTCTTCCAAATCGCTTTGATTATAATCTCCTGCCGTTGTTCGTATATCTTTGAGATTAACTTTTATGGGTTGGTAACTTATAAGCGGAACTAAATAGCCGTTGCTTATCATATAGTTTAAATCATACTTGTTAATGTGTAGTTCGAAACCTTGCAACGGTTTGCCTCTTTTGTCATAAGGTGTTGCACTAAGTCCTACAAGTTTACCTTTAAAATCTTGCAGAAGTTGTTCAATCATCTTTCCGCTAAATCCAAAATGCACTTCATCAATGACAATCATACTTGGTACAAAACCTAAATCTTTTTTATGAGCTGTTTGCAGTGTCGATACAAATACATTATGTTTACGGTCGTAATCTTTTCTACCGTGAATTATTTGAGGGTTGAGGTCTTGAAATGTATCTGCAAGTTGTTCAAGCAGTGTTATTTTTGGGGCAACTATCAAAACACTGCCACCTGTTAAAGTTTCATTTTCAACTATCTTTGAAGCCATTACACTTTTACCTGATCCTGTGGGTGCTTCAACTAAAACACTGCCTTTTGCTTTGGTCGCCTGTTGGATGATATCTTTTTGGTATGGTCGTAAAGTTATCATTTCAAATACTCCTTTTTATTAGTTTTTTTGATATTTTTAAATTTAAAAAGTGTCGGATTAGTGTCGGATATGTATTTGCTTACTGATTTTAAAGCCCTAAAATTCGCACTTTGTAAGGTGTTAAAAGTGTCGGATATGTATCTGCTATATAAATGTATATTATTCATCATTTGTTACTCACCTTTTTTATATATTCATGAACAGTGCTACGATGCATATTTAATTTATTTGCTATAAGTGTGATGTTTGGTTTGCCATTACTTTTAAGATAGTTTGGATTTTTTAAAAGCTTCATAACCTGCTTTTGTTTACTTGTCATATTTGAGTGTTTTGTTTTGGTTGATTTTTCTGTACGCTTTTGATTTGCTTTCACTTTTGCCTTGCCTTGTAATTTCATAGGAAATAGTTTGTCCTTTTGCATCAAGCCCTGTTGCTCCTGCTGTACTTTTAGTATGTGTTCAAAATATGCCAAACCCAGATTACATGTAGTGATAAAATCACGGTTTGGATTGATAATGTTTTGAAATGTAGCAAATATTGATGCTTCAACAAATAAGTAACCGCTTCGCTGTATGTATTGCTTCATTTGCATATACCGGACTTGGAGCGGTGTCAATTTTGAAGTTGCTTTTATAAAAACAGTCGGTAATGTTTGGTTTACGGTCAAAGGCTTCAACACATCAACATTTAAAAGTATTTGTGCTACTTTACTTGGCATTACTGTCGATACTTCAAAACAATTATCAACTAAATAGCATTTTGCAAGAAGTAGCATATAGATATCACTCATAGAATTAACTTTGAAGTGCCAAATTAAGCTTTGTTGTGTTTCGTATGTATATTTGCCTATTTTTGCGAGTAAATCATTTGTAGGGCTTGTATCATCTTTTTTGATGACAATCGAATAGTTGTAATTTTGATGTGCAACTGTTGGAGTAGTTGGAATAAAATGAGTTGAGATTTTAATATTGCCACATTTTCCGCAAAACAGTTTTACAGTTCCGTCCACATTGTGATAAAAAGTTGCACTTGGATTTGTATCGTCATGTGTTGGATTGACACAATAGCAAGATTTATTGCTACCGGCACTTACAAGTTTTTTTGCATCATAAATTGATACGGTCGTGCCATCTGCAAAAGTTATCATACTGTTTGTTGAAATATCGCTGCTATGTTCATTTTGAGTGGTGTATTTGGCTTTGTATTCACTTGGAAGTGATAAAGGCTCACTTTCATAATAGTTTGACATCTCATCAATATTTGTAAAGTTATGATTTATATTTGCCGGTGCTAATTGTCGTGTAACATCATTTGCCACCGCTTCATCTATTTTTGAAATGTCAATGCATAAATAATCAAGTATGAAAAGTGAAGCAAGTTTAAAAGCTTTTGTGCTTGTTGGTAAGCATCCATTAAGAATAATTGCTATGTGCCTTTTATAAGGGTACGCATTTGCACTTTGGCTTGGTACGCTTACAAAAGATACATTTTTATCTTTTAACTTTTGTTCGATTGTTTTATAGTAAGGAACTTCATTGGCTACTGGTGCTACATCAATATCAATAAAGTAAACATTGCCACACGCTTTTAAGAAGTTTTGATGCCTGTGTCCGTTGAGATAAAGTCCACTTGATACCGCTTTTGTGTTCATGACACGAATCAGCTCATCAAGTGAAGCAAGTTCTGTCACTTCAAAACCATATACTGATTTTTTATTGGCAGCGATTGTGGTTGATAAAAGTATAGAATTTGTGCTACAATTCATTTATGCATTTATAGGCAAGGGGTGCTACCCTTGCTTTACCTCATCATAATTTGTCTCCAATACTCCATCATAAACATTGTTTAAAGCTCGGTCGGTTGGTACTTTGTGTGTGTCTCCAATATTCGCTTTTTTTACTCGTTTTTGTTTGAGTTGTGGGTTTGCTACAAGGAGAGGCAACATCACTTTTGCAGCGGTTATATGCTCATCATCAACGCCTCTTATGCTTTTTTTAATTCTACTATTTGAATACTCAAAGCGTGAAGCATCAGCACTCCAATATTTTATGATTTTAGGCAGCTGTTCTTTTGTGTCAGCATCTAAAAAATCAAAGATACTTGTCTGCCCTACATGTACATAAGCCGTTTTTCTTTTTCGTAAATCATAAGCACGATTAGTATCGTCTTTTAAGAACTCGTTTCGCTGTCGTATCACTCCTGCAATAGCCTTATGCTGCTCAATCATCAAAGGTTGCCACCCTTGCGATATAAAGTAGTCATTTATCAGGTGTAAGTCGCCACCATCAACGGCATAGCGTGAGGGATTATCTTTTATGGCTGCATATACATAATGTTTGATGCTTGACATGACAGTAACCTAACTTGCTACTGCTACGGTGTTATCTTCGAGGTACTTTATAAGTACGGCTCTCGATACATGTATCTTTGTTCCTACTCGTACAGTTTCAAGTATTCCTTTGGAAATAAGCTTTTTTGCCATATCCATCTTAATAATACCCAAGTCGTCAATTTCTCTTAGGTTAAATAAAACTTTATTTGGGATTAAGTCCGTGTAGTTTGTTGTCATTTGATGTACTCCTATGTTTTGATAGGGGTATTTTGATACTAAAAAAAAGATTTAAAAAGAGGTATTTAACGGGATTTCAATAACCCCATTTATTGTAAGTTAGTTTTATAGTGGATGTTTTATTCCTGTTAAATAATCTTTGTATTTCTGATTGTTTATGTACTCTTTTGCAAGTGCATAATATTCATCTAAAGAATGAAACCCATCAGTGGAAATATTTTTTATTTCTTGCCAGTATCTATTTATTTCATCTGTAATATATTCATTTGTAAATACATCAGCTCCTAAAATCTCATTGACTTTTTTACAGTCATAAATAAAAAGCACATCAGATAATCTTCCATTAATAGGTTTTAAACTTCGTGTATCTTTATATATGTCGCATTGTTTCAAATCGCAACTAAATACCTCTTGTTTTTCTCCTAAAAATTCATAGGCATTTGGAAATTGTGATGGGTCATCATCAAAATCATCTTTTAGTTTTGAAACATATTCTAAAATTTCCTCTTTTGATTTTGTTAAGTCAAGTTCTGCAAATACATTTTTATTCTTATTATCATTTAAAATACTTTCAATTTCATTAGGCAATACAGATAAATGAATTATTGTTTTATCAGCTCTCCATCCATGTTCATTTAATGAATTTATAATCTCGTTTTTTTCAATTTTTGTTAATGGGAAATCAATAAACTCATTATCTGTCATATCATTTAATGTTAAGCTAATAAGTTCATTAAAAAAATATTTTGTTCTGTCTTTGCTTAGAGCATTTTTTATAATAGCAACCTCTAATTCATTTTCAATAAAATATTTGTTGTTTATCATCTCTTTGTCTTGATAAAAAAGTTTTTCATCTTTAAGAACAGTTAAGTAATATTCTGCAATATCTTCATTAAGATTTCTTAATAAAATATATGCCTGTTCTTTTCTAAGGTCACTTTTCATTTTTTCTTCTATTATGTCAGCTACAATATTTCCTCTTCCCCTATCTGGATTTCTTGAAAAACATTTTAAGGAAAAATAATATGCAATTGAGTATTTGTTACTATCTTGAGCGATATCATTAAGTGTTTCATAAATGCTATTATCTCTTTTAAATATTTCAGTATCTAATATTTTTTTTCTTAGTTCTAAAGTTTTTTTACTTGGTCTTGCCATTACATGCCCCTTAAAATATCATCTATAACATCTTGAATATTTTTCATTTCATCATCTCCATAATCTCATATATTTTTTCATCTGTTGCATTTGGATATATTTTTTTTAGTGCTTCATATTCGGTGTCAGTATCACTCACTTCGACATCTATTACATTGCCAGTGTTGCCTGCAACTGCTAAAAAAGTATTTTGGGCTTCTATAGCTCTTTCCGTGCCGTTTCCAATGTATGATTTTTCAGTAGTAGATAAAAGCTTATGTGAGAGCATTTTACTTACTGCGTATATGTCAGCTCCGTTTCTAAGTGCAACAACTGCTACCATTGAGCGTATGTCATGCATAACCATATTGTGAACATTAATGCTTTGCATAACTTTATGGAAATGATAGTTTACAGCATCCCTTTTGAGTGCAAATATTTTTCCTGTGGTCGTTTTTTGGGATTTTATGGCATTAAGAAGCAGGGGAGTTAAAACATAAGTGGATGATGTCTTTGTTTTGGTTATTTCCTTGGGTAACGTAAAAGTATCAGAATTAAAATCAATATGCTTGTATTCAAGTTGTAATGTTTCTCCTATCCTCCTGCCACTAAGCAAAAAAGCGAATATACCTCTCATAATAGGATGTTTATATTCTAAAAGTGCTTTTGTTATTTTTTTTGCATCTTCATCAGTTCCTTTAAAAGTTCTTTTTTTATCATTTTTTGGCAATATTATTTTCTTCCAATTAAGCTGCACATCATTAATATCTAAAAGTGGCTTCATAACCATTTTTACCATATTTATAGTTGATGGAGATTTGCCATTGTTAAGCATAGTATTTATAATGTTTTGGATATCATCTTCGGTAATATCATCAATGATTTTATTTTTGAGCTTTGTAAGATGTGTATTATAGCAGCCATCATAAAGGCGAACAGTGGTCGGACTTTGATTAATCTTTTTTCCATTTATCCATGCTTCATAAACAGATGATAGTTTTCTGTCCTTGCTGTTGATCTGCTTGAAATTTTTTCTTTCTTGTTTGAGTGTTCCTTTTTCCCGCAACGTTGTTTGCATTTCGACTTTGTATTTTTGCATATCTGCAACTGCTTTGATGATACTTGTACCTTTATGGATAGTAAAGTTTTTTTTACCTCTACATCTTTTATGATTGTACATTGCTTCAACTGCAATTTGTATTTGATAAATTCTATTTGGCGGTTTTGTTTCATTGTCTTTTGTAAATCTAATTTCATCATCATACAAAAGAATATACATACCAGAAGCCGTATTGTTGTTGATTCTAATCTTTTGTGGTTTTAGTGCTTTTGAACCCATAAATACGACCTTTGAACACAATCCCTACTTTTTGCCATTTTTAGCCTAAAAAGTAGGGATTTCTGTAATTATTTATATTTCATTGTAGCGTCTTGTAGTTTAAGAAGTTCTTTAGAAGCCCTAATTTTGGGGTATTTGTGGGCAGTTGTAGTTAGCTGTAATTTTATCAGCCAACTAATCTGTTAATATCGTTAAAAATTCCAAGTCCCATAAGCCCGAAGAGTATGACCCAGCCGGCTATTGTCAGGTTAATGACTATTTTTTCGCTCGGTTCTCGTCTAAAGAGGAGTTCATATAAATTAAACATGATATGTCCGCCGTCAAGTGCCGGAATAGGGAGCAGGTTCAGTACCCCGAGGTTTACAGAAATCAATGCCGCAAAAAACAAAACACTCATCCAGCCTACTGCCGTTGCATCGGATGTGAGTTTTACAATGGAGATAACTCCGCCCATTTCCGAAGCCGGGACATCCCCCATCACGAGTTTTTTCAAACCGGTAAAAATCAAAGTAGAGGCAAAAACAGTCTGATCGGTGGCATATTTTAATTTGTCTGCGAAGTCCAGTTTTTGTTCATGCATGACACCCGCAGCGGATATGCCTATCATTTTGCGTTTGACATCTTCTCCGTACATGTTTTTGGCGGTTTGCAGTTTTGGTTTGAGTGTTATGAGCTTCAGATAGCCGTTTCTGTCCACCTGCAGTGCAACAGAGCCTTTTGCCTCTGCAATCATTTGTGCCATCTCTTTCCAGCTTGTGATTTTTTTGCCGTTTATACTCATAATGGTATCATTGGACTCAAGACCCGCAACATAGGCAGGGGAGTCTTTGATAACCGTTCCCACAACAGGGGCTAAAACCTGAGGATTGCCAAGTGCTATAATGAAATAGAGTATAAATGCAAGCACAAAATTTGCTGCAGGACCGGCTAAAAGAATTAAAATCTTTTGCAGAGGCGTTTTTGTATTGTAACTGTCTGCATCGTAACTTTTTTTACTCGGGTCCGCATCATCCTGACCTTTCATCTTGACATAGCCGCCAAGAGGAATGGCTGAAATACTCCACTCTGTATTAAAAGCCCGAAAAGTAAAAAGACGTTTTCCAAAACCTATGCTAAATACTTCTACATAGACACCCATCAGGCGTGCTACGGTGAAATGCCCAAGCTCATGGAAAAATATAAGTCCGGAGAGGACTAAAAGTGAAACAATCCAACTCATGCTTTGTGCTCCTTTACAATCGCTTGTTTAAATCCCCAAAGATATTCTAGGCCCGAATAAACAGTTAAAAATACGGCAAACCAAAGAAGTGCCGCTCCATATGGCCAGTGCATCAGTAAAAACCCTATGGCTATCATCTGTGCTACTGTTTTTACTTTTCCAGACCAGGATGCTTTTACGCTGATACCTTCACTGACCGCAACGGTACGAAGTCCTGTGATGAAAAGCTCACGAACTATAATGATGTAAATTGCCCAGGGAGAAGCATCTCCCATAACCATAAGCCCCAAAAATGCCGCAAGTGTGAGCATTTTATCGGCAAGCGGGTCAAGGATGGCGCCGAGCATTGTCATTTGATTCCATTCTCTTGCGATATAGCCGTCAAAAAAATCAGTCACAGATGCCAAAACAAACAAAAGTGAGGCAAAATAGTAGTTCCATGTTATATCAAACCCGTTGTCGGTAAAAATTTGGGGATTGAGTATAATCCAAAACATCACAGGCGCAATGAGAATACGCAAAGATGCTAATAAATTCGGCAAATTAAGCAAAAAGTTCCTTTTAATGTCATTTAAGTTCAGTATCCCTTTGGGAACCGGTACTTTAGTCTCACTACCATTAAGTTAAGCATTTTTTTGGAACCGGTACTTCAGTGCCGGCTGAGAGTGGCAAGACTATTGCAACAGCCGGCACTGAAGTACCGGTTCCGAATGTTATTGAGACTTTAGTCTGGGCTATATGTCTTGAAAGGCTAAAACCTAGGCTCCGAAAACTTTAGTAATGAGATTTTATCTATTTATTACTTATTAAAGCCTAATAGACTAAGATTAGGCATGAAGAAAATATGTCCCTTATGCCAAAACAGTGCAGGTTTGCTATACGAAGAGAATCAAAGGTACTTTGCATGTAAGGTCTGTCATGGAATATTTGTTGATGAAACAGACTTGCCGGATGCACAAAGTGAAAAAGAGCGCTATGAACTCCATGATGATAATGCCGAAGATGCAGGGTATCGAAAGTTTGTTTCTCCCATTACCGCAAATATTGAAAAAGACTTTTCAAAAGAGGAGAAAGGACTTGATTTTGGGGCAGGAACCTCACAAATCATTACAAAGGTCATGCAGGAAAAAGGTTATGATATTCGTTCTTATGATCCGTATTTTCATCCAAACAAAGAGCTTTTGGAAAACAAATACGATTATATTGCTTCGTGTGAGGTGATAGAGCATTTTTACCGTCCCGCAAAAGAGTTTACACTTTTAAAATCTATGTTAAAAGAAAATGCAAAATTGTATCTGATGACAGACATCTATGATGAGCGTGTAGAATTTTCTTCATGGTATTATAAAAATGATCCGACCCATGTCTTTTTTTATACAAAAAAGACCTTTGAGTGGATAGAAGAAAAGTTTGGATTTTCAAACCTTTTTATAGAAAAAAGGCTGATAATCCTGTCTAACTAGACAGGATCTTCAACTGAAACGGCTTTTTTCTCATGGAAATGGAAATGGCTTTCCAAGTCTGACATGTAAAGCAGAACAGGGACAACGATAAGTGAAGCCACCACTGCCGCTACCGTACCAAATATAAGAGCAACACCGAGTCCTCCAAAGACGGCATCTTTTGCAAGCAGTGTAGAAGCGAGCATAATGGCGATGGCTGTCAGGAAAATAGGTTTTGCCCGTGTAGCACTTGCATAGGCGATTGCTTCGGCCTTGTGCATTCCCTTTTCACTCATGAGTGATTTTGTAAAGTCTATAAGCAGTAAAGAGTTACGCGAACTGATTCCGATTAAAGCAATAAATCCGATAAGGGATGTTGCCGTTAAAAAGAAGGTGTCTGCCGTGAAAATATCCATAATCCAGTGACCGAATATGACACCGATGATAGAAAGAAAAGAACCTAAAAGAATGATACCGCTGAGTGTATAACTTTTATAATAGATAACCATCAGTAAAAAGATAAGGATAAGAGCCGCAATAAAAGCACCGCCCAGGTCTCTAAACGTATCCATTGTGACTTTCATTTCACCGTCCCAAATGAGTTTATAGACTTTTCCTGTTGCTTTGTCTGTGAGTTGCAAATCAAAAAGACCTGTTTTTTCGACTTTGTATTCATCACCAAAACTGTTGATAATTGTATTTCTTGCATCAAGCAGAGGATAAACCTGAGAAACCATATCGGTTTCGGCTAAAACATTGGTCATCTGGTGCAAATCCTTACTCATGATCATCGGATTTGATTTTTTAGGAATTACGGTAACAAGTTCCGTGACAGGTACCATCATGCCTTTGTTGTTCATGAGTTTGAGTGAAGCCAGTTTTGCTTTTACAGAATCCAAATCTTTTTTGCTAAATCTTCTTGAAGAGTCCGACAGGCGTAAAAAGAGAGGAATCTGATCGCTGTATTTGTCTGAATTTTTTACAGATATATCCATCCCTTCAAAAGCAAGGTATAAAATATTGTTGAGTTGCTTGACAGTGAGACCTGATTTTGCGATTTTTGTTGTATGGACAATTATTTCAAAACTATCGTATATATCATCTTCCATAATGTCAATGTCAACAAGCCCCTGTGTATTTTGAAAAACTTTTTCAACACGTTTTGCCAGCTTTCTTATGCCCTGTGCATTGTCACCGTATATTTCAGCAACAATAGCCGAGAGTGTCGGAGGACCGGCAGGCGGTTCTACAAAAGAGATATGTGTATTTGGATAGAGCTTTTCACAAGCATCTTGAATAACAGGACGCAGACGCTGTACCATCAAATAAGAAGGCTCTTCTCTGTCATGTTTTTTTGTGATATTTACGACAATTTCTGCAACATTTTCAGAGTTTTTAAACTGACTGCCTTTAATAAGTCCGGCAAAATCAAGAGGTGCACCCATGCCTAAAAATACTTCGGTATCACGCACTTCTTTTTCTTGAGTAATATAACTGCTGACACATTGTGTCACTTGCTGGGTCTGTTGTATCGAACTGCCTGTTGGCAGTTTCACATAGATGGTAAAAGTATCATTGTTTTTTCCCGGCAACATCTTTGCTTTGACAATTTCAGTCGGTGCTATCATTAAAATAGAGATGATAAATGCTATTAATGTACCGATAAGTATCAATTTTCTCTGCGCAGAACTTTGTATGCCTTGTAGTACAAGTTTTTCAAATTTCTTAAACATTAATGCGCTCCTTTGTCATGTTTTGGTCGTTTTAAAATTCTCACGGCAAGGTAAGGTGTAAATATATAAGCTACAAAGAGCGAAGCAATGAGTGCTACGGGAACATTCTCAGGAATAGGTTTCATGAACTGTCCCATCATACCGCCGACAAATGCCATAGGCACCATTGTCATAATGATGGCAAGTGTGGCGATATTTGTCGGTGCACCGATTTCATCTGTTGCCTTGATCATAATTTCATCATTGCTTTCATGGGCAGATTCGACAGAATGGTAGTGTCTGTGAATATTTTCAATAACAATAATAGCAGCATCAACCAAAAGCCCCAAAGAAAGCAAAAATGCAAAAAGAGTAATACGGTTAATGGTCTGACCGCTCAAATAGGCTACAAACAGAGTAATTGCCAAAATTGCAGGAACCGTAAAGGTTACGATGAGTGATTCTCTCCAGCCAAGTACAAATATAAGAAGAATCGCGATAATTACAATAGATAAAACCAGGTGCATTACAAGTTCGTTTACTGCATCATTTGCACGTTCTCCGTCATTTCTGGTAATGACATAACTGATGCCTTTTTTGTCCAGTTCGCTTTTGTAGTTTTGCAGTTCTTTTTTGACTTCATCTGCAATAATGACGGCATTCGTTCCCTGCAGTTTTGAGACTGTAAGTGTCACCTGGTTTTCAAAAGGCATAAATTTTCCGTTTTTTTCTCGTTTGCTGATAAGTGCCGATTTGAAGTTTTGAATATCATAAGAGTTTGTCACTTTTGCAACCTGTCTCAAATAAATTGGAGAACCCATATACTGTGCAACAATGATGTCTCCGACATCTTTTGCATCTTCTATGGCATTTTTTACGCCAACCATTACAATTTCATTCTCTTTTGTTTTGTTTTTAATCGCAGGTACATTATAGGAAACTGCCTGTACAGCCTGTGTGATTTGTCCCATAGAAAGGTTATAGCCTGAGAGTTTGTTCAAATCCACTTCTATGTTGAACTGGTGTTTGTGACCGCCTTTGAGTGCTGTAACGGCAACATTGTTCAAACCGTTTATATGGTGCTGGATTTGCTTGACTTTGTCATAGAGTTCTGTTTGAGACATGTTTTTGTCATGGGAATAAAAGGCAACACTTACAATGGGAATGTCAATGTCAATATCCAAAGGCTTGATAATCGGTTTCATGGCCCCTTTTGGAAACATGTCGGCATTTTGCATGATTTTGTCGTAGATTTTGAGGTTTGAATCTTCTTTCTTCTCTCCGATATAAAAGGCTGCATTGACAATCCCGACATTGTCCATAGCCGTGCCGTAAATGTGTTCTACACCTTTAATCTCTTTGAGCTTTCGTTCTAAGGGTTTGACTATGATTTTTTCTACCTCTTTGGCATTGGCACCCGGCAGAGCTACTATGACGGTAGATCCACTGACAACCATTTGCGGATTTTCTTCACGAGGCATAATCATTAAGGCGAGGTAACCGATAACAAGCAGTGAAATTCCCAAAACAGAGGTCAAAGGATTTCTTAAAAATGTTTTTGCCAGTTTTCCTGCGACATCTTTAGGTGTATATGGCTTATGATGATTCATATTTTTCCCCTTTTAGTCAATGGTTACAGTGGCATACATACCAGGGTAGACTGATTTGTTCAGTGTCTTGAATGATACTTTGATTTTAAATGTGTGCGTCATCGGATTGGAATTTGGAATGATCGCCGTAATCGTTCCGATTGTTTTGACACCGACAGAAGGAATCACCACTTTTACTTTTTTCCCGTGATGAATGAGATTTAAATTACTTTCCGCAATCTCTGCCGAAATTTTTAAATCACTCAAATCCGAAAGCACAATTGCAGGCATACCGGGCATTGCCATCTCTCCGACTTTGATGTTTTTGGCAACAACAACACCGTCGTTTGGAGCCTTTACATGTAAGTATTTGTATTGATTTTCCACTTCCTGGAGTCTTGCTTTGGCTATGTTTATCATATCCTGCAGATTTTTTGCCGCAAGTTCCATATTTTCCACTTCATATTTTGAGACCATATCTTTTTTCAGCAGTCTCTTGTAGCGTTCCAGGTTCAGTTTGACATTCGTGTACTGGTTCTGATACATTTGCAGTGAAAGCTCTGCCTGACGTTTTGCCGAGTCAATTTCACGTGAATCTATACTGTAAAGAATTTGGCCTTTTTTTACCTTTTCCCCTTCGCTTGTGTTTACATTGGTAACAAAACCCATAAATCGGCTTGTGATCATCTTCTGATTATCCGAAATCACACTTCCCGAAAGTGTTAAACTCTCCGCTAAAAGTGAAACGCCCAGTGCCAGTAATAGTAGTAGTTTTTTCATGTTAGTCTTCTCCGTTTGCTAATTTTTCAAGTGCAAGTATTTTTTCTGTTCTTTTGTTCTTTGCTATCTGCAGTTGCAGTATCTTTTCAATCTGTGCAGACTGTTTTATGATAACATCACTCATGGAAACAAGTTTTTCTTTATATCTGCCTTCATAATTTTCATAAATGGCATTTGCAAGTTCCAGTTCTTTTTTCAGTGAGGCAATTTCGACATCAACCCCTTCTATCTGTGTCCGGATTTTTGCAATTTTTAAAAGAATTCCCTGTTTTGCAAGTTCCAGCTGTGACTGCATTTTAAGTTTTTCGATTTTTGATTTTTCGATTTTTGCCGCATCGATTCCGCCGTCAAAAAGGTTCCAGCTCAGGCGTGCACCTATGGTATAGGCTTTGTGTTTGTCGGCATTTCCTAAAAAGCTATTGTCCGCAGTGGAGACTTCTCCAAAAGCTCCAAGCGTCGGATAGTAGGCTGCCTGAGAGACCTTAAGCATATCTTTTGTGATTTTGAGTCCTGTTGCCGCTTTTTGCAGGTCAATATTGCGCACTAAAATCTCTTCATCACTTATATGTGGCATGCGCACTTCTGTTGCAGGTGTCTGAATATGTTCAATTTTTTGATTGAGTAAAAAACTGATGTAGTGGTATAACAGTTTTTTGTTGGACTGCATCTGTACCAAGAGTCTTTCAACATTTCCCTTTTTTGCCTGTACTTCAAGCAAATCTACTTTTTTAGCATAGCCTACCGCTATCATCTCTTTTGTTGTCTCTTCCAATATATGGATATTGTCCAGAATTTTATTGAGATTTTTTATAGAAGAATCAAGCAGTGCCATATCATAAAAGCTTTTTTTAAGTTCATATTTTTTCTGTTTTTCTATCTTGTGTTTGTCCAAAGATTTCAGTTCTTTGACTTTTTGCATAATGTCAGTGTAAGAACTGAGCATAAATCCTGTAAAAAGAGGCACTTCATATTTGAGTTTGCTCTGAAAAAAGTTTCGGTAACCCGGATAGTTTAGATTTTGTGGAGGTGTAATATATGGATTTACGCCATTGTTTAAATTCGTCATAAATTCTTGAGCACCAAAATCCCCAAAAGTTGCCTCACGCGAAGTCAGTTTAAATCCAAAGACATTTCCCGCATCATTTGAACGTGCCACATCTTGTATAAATGTCAGTGTTCCCCAGTTTTTTCCTGACACTGCATCAATATCCTCTTCTGCAGAGCGTTCATCAAATTTGGCTGCCTTAATTTCCAGATTTTTTGCTTTCAAAAGCTGTAGTGCTTGATCCAGTGTCAATGCCTCGGTCGCTGACGCTGATACATGTAACAGCAGAGAAAACGCAAAAATACTTATCAGTCTATTCATTTTCCAACATCCTTTTCATAGTTATAATAATTTTAAGTTTAAATTATAACATATATTTCATTTTCATATATCACATTTATATCACATTTATTGAAATATGGTCTGTTCTGCAACAGAAGACGCTTTTAATATTTACAAAAATGATATATAATACTTATGAAAATCATAAGGATAATTAATGTATAGATATATAATTTTAATTAGTATACTGTTTTTTACTGCATGTGAACCAAAATCTCATTCAAATCTTAACGGTAAACAACTTTTAGAGCAAAAATGTAGCAAGTGTCACAATACTGACCTGCCTCCAAAAACTTTTCAGGATGAAAAAGCACCGCCGATGATGGCGGTTGCATTTCATATAAAAGATTTTATAAAAGCAAGCAGTGAGAGTGACAAGATTCCAAAAGCTGTAGAATTTGTAAAAGACTATGTTGTGAATCCAAGTGCTTCAAAATCTTTTTGTGATAAAGAGAGCTTAAGAACTTATGGAGTAATGCCTTCGCAAAAAGGTAAAGTTACGCAAGATGAACTTGAAGCGATTGCTGAATATATGTTTGAACATTTTACAATAAAAAATTTGACAGCAGCACAAGATTTGCAAAACAGGTTGAATGCAATGCCAAAAGGAAAAAGAATTGCTTTAAAACATAACTGTCTGTCTTGTCATAAAATAAACAAAGATTTAGTGGGACCATCTTTTAATAAAATTGCTAAAAGATACAAGGAAAATATTACGCAGATAGCACAAAGCATTAAAAACGGTTCTGCTAAAAAGTGGAAAGGTTACAGAAATGCGATAATGCCGGCATTTGGTGAAAAGATAAGCAATGATGATATTGAAACATTAAGTAAGTGGATTGCTAATGAGATTTGACATTATGCACATATGTTCTATATAATTCCAATGTAATATTATAATAATTATAAGGAATATTGATGAAAATAGTTTTAGCAGTAGATGAAGACAAACAAACCATAGTAAAAAGAACAGGGCAAAGTGCTTATTTTGCAATATATGATGATGACAAAATGGTTGATTTGGTGCCAAATAAGCATCACGATGGTGGACATCATGCGCACAGACACAATGAAGAACATAAGCATTCAGAAATGGAACATGAGGAGCATACAAATTCTCATAGAAAAGATGTAGAGGCTTTAAAAGATTGTGACATTATTTTAGTACAGGCTGTTGGTGAAAATATGAAAGAAGCTTTAGAATCTATAGGTTTAAAAGTAAAAAAAATTAGACAAAAACATGGTACAACTGCTGATGAAGTTGTTAAAAACTTTTTAAGTGGTGTTATCTAAGGCAGAAGAATGGTTGGAAGAAGAAGAAAACTACGAAATATCGGGGCAGATCACAGTGATGTTTGTTTTAAGCCTTGTGGTATTCGTGGTATTGATTTGGAATATATTGAACTCTACGAAGATGAAATGGAGGCTATTCGTTTGTCTGATTATGAGGGACTCTACCAACTTCACGACTTGTAGAGTCGGCAAGAAAAAAAACAGCAGATTCTTTGATACATAAAAAAGCCTTAAACATAAAAACAGATAAAAAGTAAGAAAAAAAATAAAAAGAACAATACAAAAAACTGCTGAATTTAACTCCGCCGATGACATAGGTTACGGACTTGACATAAAACCGTCAAATCCTTTTAGCCTTTGATTCCATCGGCTCTTGGATTGAGCAAAAAACCGAAAAATACTTTGATATAAAGCATAAACGGAACACTCCAAAGAAGAGCAGACCATAAATAGAGTTGCATTGCGTCTGCTTCGTAAAAAGGTATAAGTGAACGCATCAATGTAGCAATAATGATGAAAAATACCATTAAATGGGTATAAATGTTTGAAGTCAAATGCCTTCCCGTGTGAATCCATCCTATGGTTATCATGACCATTAAATAGGCAAGTCCAAGCCCACCGGCTGTTATAAAATGCCTAAAACTCGAGATACCGACTCCGTCATTAAACAAAATACTCCATCCCATAAAAGCATATCCTAAAGCAAGCATAAGAAAAATCAAAAACAGATAAATAACATAAGGCTGATTGAGTATAAACTTCTCTTTGAGATGATAATCACTCGTAATCGCCAAAACAGCAGCACCGGCAGCCAATCCTATCCATCCAAGTGCAGAGTTTGCAGGGTATAAAAATTCAACAATACTAAAGAGCGTGACACAAAATATAGCCAAGTTTGTAAGTGGCGGTCGTGATATATAAATATCATCAATTGCTTTGTCTTCCATCAGTTCATTGACTGCTTCCATGTTTACACGACGCATTGCAAGTAAAACAAGTACAACAATCGCACCAAGGGAAAGCTTTAAAATTTTCATCGGGTCACTTTGCACTAATTCTGCCATTGTTAGAAAAAACCAACTCTCAAGACCAAAAATAACAAGTAAAATGTAGCCCAAAGAGGCATGTCGTTGGAGCTTATCTAAAACAACATCTTTTGCAAACCAGATAAGCCAGGCAAGCATGGCAAGATTTAAAAATGCAGCAAGATAGACACCTGTAACATCTATAAACCAAAAGCTCACGCGACCAGCTATCCATAAAAGCATAATATATTTGAGCCGTTTGCCGACAAAAGGTACCATTCCGGGGAAAAGTTCCGGCAAACCGGTTGTTAAAAACGCCATGATTCCGGCAGTAAGTACTCCAAAAAGCATCTCGTAGACATGCCAAACAAGAATATTGTCCATAAACGGGATACTCAAATACCCGCTCCAAACCAACCCCCACAATATCATCGAAAGTATAAAATAGGGAGCCAAAAGTAAAAAGACAGGGCGAAAGCCGTATGCTAAATATGGCGGTATGTTTTTTTCATCAGGATAGTACAGATAGTGGTTCGTCGCATGAAGTTTTTCTTCTTGATTGTTCATTATTTTAACTCCAAAGAATTTAGTTCAAATGTTTCTATGATATCTTTGTCTTGCAGTATTTTTACACTCTGCTCATACACAAAGGCATCATCTCTTTTATCTTGAGGAAGGTCAAAGCTGAATTTTTTGACTATATGTCCAGGATCGGCTTTGAGTAAAAGTATCTCATCACTCAGACGAATAGCTTCCATCATATCATGCGTTATAAAAAGTATAGAGATATTTTCTTTTTGACTTATTTCTATAAGATGTGTTTGCAACTCTTTTTTCAGACCTATATCCAATGCTGAAAAGGGCTCATCCAAAAACAGAAGAGAGGGTTTGACAACCAAAGCACGGGCAAAACTGACGCGTTGTTTCATTCCGCCGCTTAAATCTTTTGGAAATTTTTCAAAATCTTCTTCTTCGAGTCCAAATTTCAGTGCAATTGCCCTGGATTTTTCTATTGCGGTACTTTTTTTCTCACCACGGGCAAGGAGTCCAATGGCAATATTGTCAAGTACATTTTTCCAAGGAAGCAGTCTTCCTTCCTGAAAGGCAAAAGAGGAACTTTTAAAGGTGTTTGTCACTTCTCCCTCTTGCACATCCAAAAGTCCGGAGCATAAATGCAGAAGTGTAGTTTTTCCACCTCCGCTTGGCCCTACTATTGAGAGTATCTCCCCTTTATTGAGTGTAAAATTTATATCTCTTAAAATCTCTGTAAACCCGAAATGATGTGTTAAGTGTTTTACTTCTAGCTTCTCCATAACTCTACCTCTCTTTTTATCGGTTCTAAAATGATATACTCTATAAACATCAGCGAACCTATCATTATGGTTACAAGCGCCAATGCCGTTGGAGTGTCCAACTGGCTTCTGGCCACTGCCAAGGAAGCACCAAGCCCATCGCTTGTAGCTAAAAGTTCCGCCATGATGACAATCTTCCAGGCCATACCAAGTCCGCTTACCCAGGCAGGAAAAATGTAGGAAAAAATATGAGGAAAATAGACATCTGTAAACTTCATGTGCCATGGCAGATGAAAACTCTCAGCCATCTCTTTTAAAGTACCGTCAAGTGTTCTTGTACCTTGCAGGGCACCTACAAATATAATGGGAAAAGAAGCAACTATGATGGTAAAAATAACTGTTTCATCTCCCATTCCAAACCAAATCATCGCCAAAACTATCCAGGCAATTGGAGGCATGCCTACAAGGATGGTGACAACCGGACGACTCATCATAGACGCCGTTGCAAAGAAGCCGGCGATGAGTCCCAAGACAGAGCCAAACAACAAAGAGAGCCCAAAGCCAACAGAAGCGCGGTAGAGGGTAATGTCAATCTGCTCCCATACCTCTTTGTCATGCAACATGGTATAAAGTGTCTTAAATGTTTCAAGAGGTGATGGCAACACTAAGTTGCCATATACCTGATTGCCAACATCCCACAAAGCTATAAAGAGCAGAATGGAAGCAACAGCTCCCCATCCGCTCCATAAGTAAGCCGGAAAATCTTTCAGTATTTTAAGTAAGAATTTCAAACAAGACTCCTTTAAATGATAATTAATATTAAAGTGTATGATAATTAAGCTTAAAGTAAGTATAATGAAAGTAATTATCAAATTCAGTTGTGGTTAAAGTCTTTTTTGATAAAATCTATAAACCAGTTAAGGAGATTTTATTATGATTAAAAAAATATTACTGACAGTTTCTCTCGTACTTTTTCTACAGGCAAACGGGATAAAAAAAGTAGATACTTTGGTTTTAAGCGGTCCTATGGCATCTGTAAGCCACCCGCTTTTAAGGATGATTGAAACAGGTGCATTAAACGATGTGGCAACAAATGTCAAATTTATTATGTGGAAATCGCCCGATGAACTGCGTGCTCTCACACTTCGCGGCAGTGCTGACTTTATAGCAATTCCTACCAATGTAGCAGCAAATCTTTATAACAAAGGTGTAGATATAAAACTGCTCAATGTCTCTGTGTGGGGTATTTTGGGAATGATAACAAGAGATAAAACCAAAAAGACTCTTGCAGATTTCAAAGGGTGTGAAATAGCAATGCCTTTTCGTGCCGATATGCCTGACATTGTCTTTGAAGAGATTGTAAAAAGAGAGGGGCTTGATCCGAAAAAAGACTTTACACTTCGCTATGTAAACTCACCGATAGATGCTATGCAGATGCTTATAATGCGCAGAGTCGATCATGCACTCTTGGCTGAACCTGCCATCTCTATGGCACTGAGAAAAACAAACTCTTTTCCGTTGAAACTTATAGCGCCTGACCTTTACAGAAGTGCAGATTTACAAAAAGAGTGGGGAAAAGTTTTTCATATTGAAGCCAAAATTCCACAGGCCGGCATGGCGGTTATTGGCAAAAAAGATCCATATCTCATCAAACGTTTCAATGAGGAGTATGCAAAAGCGCTTCAATGGTATAAAACACATCCAAAAGAAGCTGGAGAGTTGGTTCATAAATATATTCCAATGCTGGTGCCTGAAGCTGTAGCAGACAGTCTGGACTATGTTCAATTGAATGATGTTAATGCAAAAGATGCACAAAAAGACTTGGAATTTTTCTTTGAAATTTTGAAAAACAACAATCCTAAAACTATTGGTGGTCAATTACCACAGAATGGTTTTTATTTTAGTCCGAAGAGTGAGTAGATAAATCTGATTTTTTTGTTTTTGCAAACCCTGCACCTTTTTTTGTTTTTGCTTTAAGCTCAAGAGCCGTGATAATTTCTTTGTAGTCTATACGGTTCTGATGCATTGTTGCAAAACATTGCGCTACTACTGCTATTGCATTAGGCACTTCACCTTTTTTTTTATATGCCTGTATATTTTTTTCACTGACTTTTATAAGCTTTGAAAATTTTGGAAGGCTGATCTCCGCATCTAAAAGTAGTTTTTTAAATTCTATAAATGTCATGTGGAAGTATAGTCTTTTATAGCTTAACTCTATATTTTATTGACATGTAGTCTGAAATCATATATAATAGCTATAATTTATTACTAATAGTAATGAAAAACTGCATAAAGGGTCAAACAATGGCAAAAGATACAAAAAAAGAGTTAGAGAAAAAGTTGGCAAAAAAAGCTGAAAAAAAAGCTGAAAAGAAAAAGGCAAAGAAAAAAGCCGAAAAAAAGAAAGCTGTGAAAAAAGATACAAAGAAAAAGAGCAAGAAAAAAGCTGATAAAAAGAAAGCTAAATCCAAAGCAAAGAAAAAAGCTCAAAAAAAGAAAAAATAGTTTTCTTATCTAACGAAAGAAACTACTTTCAGTTTCTTTCGTAAATCTTTCCACTGTATAATTATCAAGAATCACATGAACATATATCCGGTATAATTCTGTCAAAAATTCAAAGAAATGGGTATAAAATGTAATAACACTCAAACAAGTGCTATTACATAAAAATCCTGGAGAAACTTAAGCATATACAGAAAAAGTTGAATTTGCTGTATTTGTTTTTTGTTGCGTAGTATCTTGATTTAAAATATCCATCAAGCTTTGTGTATATTGCTGAGAATCCATAGTTGAAGCATCTACTTGTTTCATCTGTGCAATTAGATCAGCTCTTTGTGTCTGATCCATTGAACTCATTTTATCTTTGAGAGCAGTTCTGTCTTCTTGAGACAATGATTGCATGATATCTTTCATACCGCCATTTCCCTGACCACCACCTGTACCGTCCATTTTTCTCATTTGCATCTGCATTTGTTGCATTGAACCATTTGAACTTACTTGCATAGTCTATCCCTTAGCTTAGATTTAGATAGCAAGCAAAAACTATTCCTTGCTATCTATAAATACAACTCTATCACATTTGTGTTAGCAAAACGTTAATAAAGAAACTATTTTTGATTAGTAAATATGTACTCGTATAATAAATTTATACTATTAAGATTAGTCTTTATCATTTTTATGCGTTTCATACTTTTCGTTTCCAAAAGTATTTTTAAGTCCTGCAATAAGTGCTTGTTTTTCCTCTTTTGTAAGTCTTGCCTCTGGATGTGCTATTAGATAAGATGCTAAAGGCATTTCTCCCTCTTCAACTTCTTCGGCTGCTTCATCACCTTTGTTCTTTTTCTGAACACCCCACATGGAAACATTGAAATGTTCACGACCTTCATCAACATGGTGATAGATACTCCATGAAAGCGGTGCTATATTACTGTACCAAGGCCATTTTGTTTCATTGGAATGACAATCTGCACAGGCTCTTTGAAAAAGAGCCTGTGTCTCTTGAGTGTCCCATTGCACTTGAGCAACTACAGGCGGATTTGTGTGATCTCTTCCGTATGGTATAAATTGTATTGCAATAAATAATCCAAATCCGATTAATAAGATTTTTTTCATTTGTAATATCTTTATATTATTTCTGCAAAAGAGTTTTTAACTGTTTGGGGGTTAAAATCTTTTTTGTCTCATAGATGCACTTAAGATGTGTCATTGTTGCCTGAGCTTTGTATCTGGCTACTTCATCAACAAGTTTTTTCATTTTTTGCGGTGAAGCCCCTTGTTGTGAAAGTTGGACAATTGTTTGCTCTAATGGCATAATCTTCTGTTTAAGATTCATAACACTGCGCAAGGTTTCTTTGCGTACCTGTAAAAGTTCTTTTTTTTGTTTTTTGGTTAAGGCAAGCTTTTCTGAATTCCACATTTTTTTGACTAACATTGTTAAATGCGGTAAACCAGGGTTTTGAACCAAGAACGGTTTGCTGGCTTTTTTCACAGGAGCTGCTTCAAGTTGAGAAGCAGGTGCAAAACTGACAAGTAAGCCTAAAAGTGCAGCGCTGAGTATATATTTTGATTTTGTAAACATTAGATATCCTTTTTTGTAATTGTAATCACTTCGTCTTTATGTTCAAAAACAGTTTTCACCATCTCTTGAAAACGCTGAGGAAAGCTTTTTATATCTTCTTCTTTTGCATTAGGCATTATAGCACTTTTGAGTATTGCCATAGGATTGACAACTTTTTGAGGTGTGTAGGTTACATATACTTTTTCATTTGTGTCTAGTCGGGTAAAACAGACATCAGCATCCATCGCTACACTATAAAAAAGTGTGTTTCTTCGATTGTATTTTCCTGTTGGAATGCCACCAAAACCATAGTCTGTGGTTGCTCCTGTAATGTTTGAAAGTACGCATCCGACAGCACCGGTATTTTCAACAGTCGGCTCTTTTGCAAGTTCTACTTTTATGTAGCCTCTTTGTGGCAACTCAGCGCCATAGAGTGATTTTAAGCCCTCAAGTGCCATGAGATAAGCCCCTGCAACAGTTGCACAACTATGTCCTGCACTTTTGACAATGTCGGCGTAGGAAAAATCAAGTATGCCGTCATTTACACCTAAAAACCGGCTCAAGTCATCATACAAAACTATTTTGTCAATAGTATCAAAAAATTGAGGATATTGCATTACATACCCCCTCCCATTCCCATCCCTTGTCCACGACCCATACCGCCACCTTTGCCCATCATCCCTTTTGCTTGAGAAGATTGTGCCAAGATGTAATCAGCTACGGTACTTAACTGCTCTTGTGTCAGATTTGCAAACGAGGGCATAGCAGTATCAGAAAATCTTGGATATTTCCCTTGAGAGCCGTTTTTGATACTTGCCATAATCACTTCTTTCGCATTTTCGCCTTCAAAACGTTTGTTTCGCATTCCTATTCCTGCAAATGCGGGAGCCGCTTTTTTGCTTGCAACTGCGTGACAAGAGAGACAGCCATTGTCTTGAATAATCTCCTGCGCACTTTGTGCAAAAAGACTTCCTGTTAGGAACAGTGTCGGTATAAGTAATCTTTTCATAATATAAACTCCGTATGTAAAATTTTACTGTTAGTATAAAACGTTTGTGTTAGGGGAATGTTAAGGAAGAGGGCTGACAAAAGTGAAAGCAGAGATGTTTATTGTCATTATTTATAGGATTACTGTAAAATACCAAAGCATTTTAAATGCCAGGAGATACAAAAGTCCTGCCATAATTTTTTTAATGTGAGACTGCTCGAGTTTAAAGTGCATAAGATAGTTTCCAATGTAGCCACCGATGACGGCACACAGAGCAACCACCGTCAAAAGAATCCAGTCCAAAGGTACATAACTGGCATAGGTAAAAAAGGAACCGAGTGCCGAAAAAGGCACTACAAAACTTACCGCAACGGCTACTTTTTTGGGAGCAAATCCAAGAAGAGTTAAAAGCGGAATGAGGATATTGCCTCCGCCTACACCTAAAAGTCCGGCAATAAACCCAATCACAGCACCGACAAGCAAAAGTATGAGTTTTGAGTGGGCGGAAAAAAGAGCTTTTTTCTTGCCAAACATCATCATGCTTGCAGAGTAAAAAAGCAAGAGCATAAAGAAAAATTTGACTATGTTTTCATTGATAAAACTGCTGGAATATGCGCCAAGAGGTGCAAAAAGGAGCATTGTCACAGCAATAGGCAAGACAAAGGTATACTCAACAGCTTTGCGTTTGATATTCATAATGCTTGCTGTCACAGTGGTAGATGCTCCTGCAAAAAGTCCGACCGCTTTAGCCACAGTAAAATCAAGTCCTAAAAAATGTAAAATCGGAATAAGCGCTATACCCGAACCCGCTCCTCCCATAGAAAAGACTGTAGAGAGTATAAGGGTGATAGAACCAAAGAGAATATAGTCATGCATTTATGGTATTTTTGGAGGATTGATTCTTTTGCAGAGCAGGGCGTAGCTTTTGCCGACACGGGCGAGCGGTTCATAATCAAGCGTGAGTTTCTCTTTGTCTGTAATGATTTTATCATCAATATACTGGGACTTTATCTCTACGACAAGCGGGATGGTTTTTGAGCCTTTGAGATCTATCTCCTGGTAGAGTTCACAAAAAAAGGCACTCGGTATGCCAGTCACTATTGGAGGGAAGTCTTTGATTATGCTTTTTGTCTCAATGCCAAAAATTTCTGCTTCGCTTTGCGTGTTATCAAGTTCTTTGGAGCTAAAATGCATCTGTTGTAAATGTGCCTCATCTACCATGCATATTGTGCATTTTTTGTGTTCACGCAGATTTTTAAGCGTGTCTTTTTGGCTGCCGTCATTTTTATGCCCTATACTGACTATCATTGTAGGAGGTTCAGAGCTGAGCCCCATGAAATAGCTAAAAGGAGCAATGTTAAGAGTGCCTTTTGCATCTTGCGTACAAATCCAGGCAATTGGCCTTGGGATGATGGTCTGCGCCATAAGCTGATAGCGTTGTGTAAGTGCTTTGTCTGCATAATCCACCACCATCTTAGAGACCTACCATATGTTTTACATTATCCAAAAAGCCGTGTTTTTCAACTGTTGGCTCTTCTTTTTTTGGACCGGTGTAGGCATCTTTTGGCATTTCGTTTTCAGGAGTTCCGTCTACATTGACAACCTGCAGTTCGGGATGAATCAGTTCACGCAACTTTTTTTGTACGACCATTTTTGTTGTCATCAGACTCATAGAACAGCCTCCGCAGGCTCCTGTCAGTTTGATGTAGACAACACCGTCTTTTGTGCCGAGAAGTTCTATACCGCCACCGTGTGAATTGACATATTCGCTTACTTTTGGCAGGTAGTTTTGTACTGCATTATAAATATCTTCATCTAAAAACTGCATGATAAAACCTTTTTGAGTATTTTTATAATTATAGTTGCTTATAATTAAAATTATCTTAGTTTATATAATTATATATCTGTAAATAATTTCAAATTTAGCAAAGACGCACAGTCGGCACTAAAGTACCGATTCCGATGAATAGACTTTTCGGAACCCGTACTTCAGTGCGGGCTGTATGTCTTTAAAAACTCAGTTTACAGAAAAAAATTTAGTTTTTCTCACAAGTCACGCTAAAAGCATTTTATTTCCAACATTATTGTACAATAAAATATGAAAATATTATTTCTTTTGTTTCTGAGTGTTGCTTCACTGTTATGCGCAAAAAATGATTTACAATACGAAACATCACCCTATTTAAAACAGCATGAGAACAATCCGGTGCACTGGCATGCCTGGAAGAAAAAAACATTTTTGCAGGCACAAAAAGAAGACAAACCTATATTTCTCTCTATTGGCTATTCCACCTGTCACTGGTGTCATGTGATGGCGAGAGAATCCTTTGAAAATAAAAAAATCGCACAGCTTTTGAACAAATATTTCATATCTGTAAAAGTTGATCGTGAAGAGATGCCGCAGGTTGATGCTTTGTACCAAAATATTTTTCGGCATGTGCATAAACGGACCGGCGGTTGGCCTCTGAGTGTTTTTATGACACCGCAAAGAGAAGTTTTTTATATAACAGGATATATTCCTCCAAAAAAAGAGTTTTATTCTGAAGGATTTTCGGATTTAATACGAAAGTTCTCAAAATTATATACCGACAAAAAAGCGCTCCGACAAGAAACAGACAGGATTCAAAAGGCAGTGGCAAGCAGAGTAAAATTCTCAGACACAGAAGACAAAAATGTTTCCCTGACTGCACTGAAAAATTCTCTCAAAAAATCTTTTGATGATATTTATACCGGTTTTGGAACAGGAAGAAAGTTTCCCGAGGCCTCCAAACTTGCTTTGATGATGGATATAGCGGATATAACGGCAGACAAAACATTGAAAAAATACTCTTTTGCAATGCTTGACACTATGGCACTTCGTGGTTTGTATGACCATATAGGCGGCGGATTTTTCAGATACAGTGTGGATGCAAACTGGGAGATTCCTCATTTTGAGAAGATGCTCTATACGCAGGCGGAGCTTATTGGTCTGTATGGCCGAGCTTATGAAAAAAGTCATAAAAAGCTTTATGCAAGCGTGGTGCAAGAGACGATAGCGATGGTACAAAAACGTTTTTTGCATCATAATCTTTACTGGAGTGCAAGCAGTGCAGAGAGCCAGGGCAAAGAGGGGGCATACTTCACATTCAGCCCAGATGAAATAGACAGGGCGCTCAAAAATAATCCTTATGCCAATGCAATACAGGATGCTCTGGGATTTAGCACAGAGGGAAACTTCAACAACCGCGTACATATAAATTTTGATACAGACAAAAGGCCTCCCGGTTTTGCATCCTTTAAGGAGATACTGTACCATGTAAGAGCAAAGAAAAAATACCCTTTTATAGATACAAAAATAAACACGGCCTGGAACGCTATGATGATAGAAGCACTGTACAAAGCCTCTGCTCTTGACAAAAGATACGCAGACACAGCAGAAAAAAATTTAAAAGCTTTGCAAAATCTGATGTTTGTGCGAGGGGAGTTGTATCATCAGACCATAGAGGGAGCTGTGCCCAGACAAAAAGCTTTGCTGGAAGATTACAGTTTTTTGATTGGAGCGCTTATCAGCGGGTATGAAGTTGATTACGATACTGCCAAACTTGATTTTGCCGAGTATTTGGCAGCACAGGCAAAGTACAGGTTTTACAAAAACGGTATATGGTATCTCTCAAATGACGCTTTACATGTAAAGGCCGGGATAAATGACAAATATTATACATCACCGCTCTCAAAGATGCTGCAAAACATAATCAGACTGGCATCGCTCAAAGCCTCTTTTCAATATGAAAAACTGTTTCAAAGCAGTATGGAAAAACTCAAAGAAGAGCTTATAAGAGAAGAGTCAAATGCACCGGCACTGGCACAGGCGCATTTAATGCAGAAGCTGGGTGTTGTCGTCGTGAAAAGTACAAAAGGAAATTTGCTCAAAAATGCTAAAATACTGCAAACGGTACAATATCCTTATCTGCTGCGTGAAGCAAAAGAGTATAAAGATTTTTTGGCATGTACCTTGAGAAGATGTTTTGTAAAAGATAAAAATATCAGCAGGATAATAAAAACAATAGACAGAGATTTCATAAGGAGATAAATGAGAAGTATAGGACTTTTAGGCGCGATTTCAATCGGTATAGGCGGTATGGTAGGCGGCGGTATATTTGCTGTTTTGGGAGAAGCGGTCTCTTTGGCACACGGGGCAACGGCAGTTGCCTTTGCCATAGCCGGTGTTGTAGCAATATTGACGGCATATTCGTATGCGAAACTTTCTGTAACATATCAAAGTGAGGGCGGAACGGTTACTTTCATAGACAAAGCCTTTGGCGACAATATCCTCTCGGGGAGTGTCAATTTGATGCTGTGGCTGAGTTATTTGGTGACAATATCTTTATATGCCACAGCTTTTGCCTCTTACGGCGAAACGTTTTTTACACATAAGTCGCAATGGCTCCATCACGGGCTTATTGTTATTTCTATCATCATTCCGGCAGTTATCAACCTGGTCAGTGCTTCGTTTGTCGGTAAAAGCGAAACTGTTATTGTTGTTATTAAAGTTGCCTTGCTGGTTTTAGTAATTGCGGCAGGTTCTTTTTATGTAGATACAGAGCGTATGTCTCCTGTGCATTGGGGTTCTGCTCTTTCCATCGTGACAGCAGGTATGATCATTTTCGTTGCGTATGAGGGGTTCGAGCTTATAGCAAATTCTGCCCAGGATATCAAAAATCCGGATAAGAATCTGCCTCGGGCCTTTTATGCGTCTGTCATTATCGTGATAGCCTTGTATATTTTGATTGCGGTCATCACAGTAGGGAATGTTCCGGAAAATATTTTGATGCAGGCAAAAGATTATGCCCTGGCAGAAGCGGCTAAACCCTCTTTGGGGCAGATGGGCTTTACCCTTGTGGCATTTGCGGCGCTGTTGTCGACATTTTCTGCCATCAATGCTACAATTTACGGCAATGCAAGACTCGGATACATCATAGCAAAAGACGGCAAGCTGCCAAGAGCTTTAATGGATGAGGGCAAAAAATCGGGTGTCCCGTTTAAAGGTGTTTTATATACCACTCTTTTGAGTCTGGTTTTGGCAAACAGCATTGATCTGACAGAAATTGCCATTATAGGCAGTGCAGGGTTTTTGTTGATATTTTTGCTTGTCAATATCAGTGCATTTAAGCTCTCTCAAGAGATCAAGGCAAACCGTTTTGTTTTGCTGACATCATCTGTACTGAGTTTTTTGGCGCTTTGCACTCTGCTTTTTCATACATACACATCAAACCCGAGAGCAGTTGTTATTTTTATGGGCTTTATCATTATTTCCGGTCTCTTTGAACTGATCTACGGACGATATGTCAGAGGCCACTTTTTTAACAGGAAGTATAAAATCATTCAATAAAAAAGCGCTCTTAACATTGTGCTAACACGAAAAAGCTATACTTTGTGTATGAAAAAGTTAGCATATATAAATTTATTGTTCCTGGTACTCTCTTTGCAGGGAAAAACACTTACTTTACAAGAAAGTATAGACAAAACACTGCAAAACCATCCTGATGCAAAATCTTTTGCGTTGAAAATAAAACAGTCGCATACAGGGTATACATCTGCACGTGCAGAATACCTGCCCCAGGTGAATCTGTCTGCGCAATACAACCCGACACAGACCTATATTTTCCCTGTCAACGGACAGTTTAATACAATTAATGATACAGGATGGAATATAGGAGTAAATGTCAAACAGAAAATTTGGGATTTTTCCAAAACAAGTTTGCAGATAGATGCAAGCAGACTTGATGAAGATATCTCGAAACTTTCTTTGAAAGATTTTCAGGCATTGCTTGCTTCAAAAGTAAAATCTTTGTATGAATTGATGGTTGTCCAAAAAGAAGCGATTGCTGTACGAGAAGCGGACTTACATGTAAAAGAGGCCTATTATGCCCAGGCAAAAGCACTTTTGCAGCAGGGACTCAAGACCGAAGCAGATACAAGCCGTTTTTTGTCAGCGGTATATGCGGCAAAAGACAATCTGGCCATTGCAAAATCTCTTTATGCAAAAGCAAAAAATTCTTTGTCTCTTTACATGGGAGAGACAATAGAGGAGAATGTCGATTTGGAAGCTGATGTTTTAAAAAAAGAGTTTGACAGTACTCAAAATACTGTACAAGAGATACTTGAGAGAAATACCGAATTGAAGATCTATGATGAAACCATAGAGAAAAATGCTTTGTTGCATAAATCTGCAAGAGCCTCCCATTATGGTTCGCTTGATGCCGTCGCTTCGTATAATCGTGTCAGCTCTTTAAATCTGTATAATACACAGCTTGTCGGTGTTGTGCTGAACATTCCTTTGTATGCCGGAGGAAAACTGACAGCACAGACACAAAATGCGAAAATAGGACTGCAGGTCGCCAAAGAGCAAAAAGCTTCAAAAATACTCGCTTTAAAAGAAGAAATAAGCAATCTTGTTTTGGATATACACAGATATGATGAGACCATAACAGCAAAAAAAGCACAGCTGGATTCGGCAAAAAAGACAAAAAGAGTGCTTGACGGAAGATACAAAGAGGGACTCTCTACCTATATAGAAGTTTTGGATGCGAGTTCTCTGGTATTAGAGGCAGAACTCGGACTGCTTGAGGCCTATTACTCAAAAACGCTGAGTATAGACAGAATCGATTATTTACAAGGAAAAATAAAATGAGTACAAAAATGAAATATATAATTTTTACTGTTTTGGGTGTGGTAGCCGCAATTGTATTTTATAACAAAGTTTTTATTCCAAAACATACATTTGAAACCGTGCATCCGACTCGGGGTGATTTAAACAAAGAGGTCTTTGGGATAGGAGAAGTAGGAGCAAAAAATATTTATGCCATCACCGCACAGACAGGCGGGAAAATTGTGCAGATAAATACAGATGAGGGAAAATGGGTTGCAAAGGGTGATCTGCTTGCCGTTATAGACAGTGTAGATCTGCCCCAGTTGATTGAAGAGGCAAAAATGTCGGTATACAAAGCAAAGTCTGAACTCAAAGCAACACAAAAAGAGCTCAAATCCCTGGCTGCACAGAAAATTTTGGCAAAACTGACCTATGAACGGTATAAAAAGCTAAAAGAAAAGGCTTTTGTCTCTCAGGCGGAGTATGACAAAGCCAAGGCGGACCTGGACAGCATTGAGGCAAATATACAGGCAACACAGGCGCATATAGATTCTTCAAAAACAGAAGTGGTTCGTTTGCAAAAGGCTGTAGAGTCCTTACATGTAAAGCTCTCACGTTATAAAATTTATGCGCCGGTTGACGGCTATGTCATTGCCAAAGAGGCTGAGGTTGCACAAAATGTTCTGCCGACACAGCCTATACTGAAAATAGTTGACCCGAAAACTGTATGGATTAAAGCATATATAGATGAAAAGATAAGCGGAGATGTCAGAACAGGACAGCGTGCCGTTGTGACATTGCGTTCTCAAAGCAATAAGAAGCTTGAAGGGTATGTAAGCCGCATTGTCGCACAGAGTGATGCTGTGACACAAGAGCGAGAAGTTGATGTCAGTTTTTATGCTGTGCCGACTCCCTTTTATATCAATGAACAGGCAGAGGTACTCATTACAACACAAACACTGAAAAATGTGATTAAAATACCTGCTTACTTGATTGTCTATAAAGATAAAAAGGCCGGTGTCTGGATAGAGAAAGAGGGACATGCACACTTCTTACATGTAAATATAACGGCTATAACAGACAAAGAAGCAGCTGTGAAAAATCTGGATACGACTCTTGGACTCTTGGTCCCGGATAAAACCAAAAAATCGTTCAGTGAAGGTATGAGAATTTACAAATGATAAATCTAGCACAAAAAGAGATAGCCCATACTTTTGGAAAGTTTATCGTTACTGCGATAGGCGTAGGTATGCTGCTTGGTATCGTTTTTGTTATGATGGGTGTTTACAGAGGAATGATTATCGATGCGCAGGTTCTTTTGGATGATGTGGGTGTTGACTTCTGGATAGTACAGGAAAATACCCTTGGTCCTTTTGCCGAATCCTCACGGATACATGAAGACTTCAAAGATACAGTAAAGGTTATTGAAGGAATAGACAAAGTAGAAGGAATGACATTTCAAAATTTGCAGCTTCCGTCAAAAAACGGCGCTGTCCGTGTCTTTGCAGTGGGATTTGATCCTTTTGGTGACATTGACCCTGTTAATCCAAAGCGTTTAATAAGCGGACGAGGACTTCGCAGAAATCATTATGAAATGGTTGTCACTGACAAAACAGGTTTTAAACTGGGCGACACTATTCGCTTAGGACGGGATATTTACCATGTGGTCGGTGTAACACACGGAACCGTCTCCTCAGGCGGCGATCCTTTGGTGTATATCAGTCTCAAAGATGCACAGCAGTTACAGTTTTTATATTCCAATGCCCGTATACGAAATGACAGAGCAAGAGGTGTTTCCGGTGTGAATTCACACATGGTCAATGCTGTGATAGCAACGAAAAAAAATGGTTATGATGTTGATGTTATTGCACAGCAGATAAGAAAATGGAAACATAAAGCAGTATATACGGCTGCCCAAGAGAAGACAATACTGACACAAAACCTTATTGAAAGGGCGTCGAAACAGATAGGAATGTTTACGGTTATCTTGGTAATTGTGTCGACGATTATTATTGCGCTGATTATCTATACGATGACGCTGGAAAAAATGAAAGAGATAGCTATAATGAAGCTTATCGGTATACCAAACAGTATGATTATCAAAATGATTGTACAAGAGACACTCATTATGGGAGTATTGGCATTTATTACTGGTAACATTTTTGCACATCTTATTTATACAAAATTTCCAAAAAGAGTGGTATTGGAAACGCAGGATGCTGTAGCACTTTTTATCGTTGTTGTTATTGCATCCATACTGGCTTCCTTAATAGGGGTAAAAAAAGTAATTGCAGCAGATCCTGCACAGGCAATAGGCGGTTGATATGAGTAAACAGGCAATTAGAGTAGAAAATCTGGTGAAGAATTTCGGCAAGGGAGATTCTCTTGTTGAGGTCTTGGACGGTGCATCTTTCAGTGTAGACAAAGGAGAGCTTGTAGCACTTGTTGCCCCGAGCGGTGCCGGAAAAACAACACTGCTTATGATGATAGGCTGTGTGGAAGAGCCGACAGGCGGCGTCATTTGGCTGGGAGATGAAAAGGTATATGAGAACAAATGGCTGACTAATGAGACGCGAAAAATAAGACGGGAAAAAATCGGTTTTATTTTTCAGGCGCATTATCTGATTCCTTTTTTGAATATTTTGGAAAATATTACTTTGGTCCCTCAGGTAAACGGTGTTTCAGAAGAAGAGAGCAAAAAAACAGCAATGGAACTTTTGGAGTACTTTGAAATTGCGGACAAGGCCTATTCTATGCCTTCAGAACTCTCAGGCGGACAGAACCAAAGAGCAGCCATAGCACGGGCTCTGGCAAACAAACCCCAGATTATATTGGCAGATGAACCGACAGCAGCACTTGATTCCAAGCGTTCTGTTGATGTTGTAAAAATGCTCAAAAAGATAGCTATAGAACAGAATGTGGCGGTAATCATGGTGACACACGATGAAGCGATGCTGCCGCTGTGTGACAGAATCTTGAAAATAGAAAACAAAAAAGTTGTCTCTTCAAAAAGTTTCCAGGAAAATACGATACTTTGATATTTTTGTGAGATTAGATATACTTATTCAAACGAAATGGATAGGTATGGATAATAAAAAACTTATAATTACTGTATTTATTATTGTTTTATTAAATATGCTGTTTTTTTTGCAGTTTAACAGAATGCAGATGAAAAATATTTTTAGAAATGCAAATGAGATGGCATTGAGTATTGAACATGAAATGCGTATGAGTATCAATGCGGTAGAGTATTTACATGTAGCCGCAGAGCAGATTTTTAAAAATAAAGAAAATCTCAAGCCAAATGAGGCTTTACATGTAAAGTATGTTAATGAAAACGGCACCTATGCACTGGATGAAAACAAAGAAGTAAACTTATTGGGTTTTGGCAAAAAAGCACTTTCGGACAAAAGACTGCTCCAGGAGATGGAGGCGGCACTGCAACTCACTCCGTTTTTTCAACTGGTTGCTGAACAAAATAAAAATTTTGCCTGGATTTATTACTATTCCAAAAATCATTTTACGGTTCTTTACCCTTATGTTTGTTCTGCAGATTTTCAGTTTACCCCTGTAGTTGAGAAAAAACCTTTCTATCATGATGCAACTCCCCAGGCCAATCCTCAAAAAAAACTCTTTTTGACACCTTTGTATATGGATGCCATAGGCAAAGGGCTTATGGTGACTGTCGGCAAGCCTTTGTATTACAAAAATCATTTTTTGGGGACACTTGATGTGGATATAACATTGAACAATTTTGACAATCTGCTTTCACGTCTGGATTATTTTAATAATCAAAGTGTGATTTATAACAACAAGAACCAGATAGTGGCAAGCCATAATCTGATACAGGATTTCAACCGAAGCAAGATATACAAGATAGATGATTTTCTGGATCTCTCCATACAAAATATGAATGAAACTTTAGAATCTCTGCAATACAAAGACTCTCAATATATTTTTGTCAAAAGACTCCCGTATGTACATCTGCACTTTGTTTATAGAGTGCAGGCACACACTCTTTGGTTTAAATCTTTTTTATATACCTTTCCTATTTTTCTTTTAATGCTTTTGAGCCTTTATTTGATTTTTTTGTATCAAAAATCAAAAATTATCAATCAGAAACTCAAAATGCAGACTATAGTGGATTATATGACCGGTGCTTATAACAGAAGATATTTTTTTGAAGTTGCCAGGGCAATTTTTTCCAAAGCGCTGCGAAAACATACCAAACTGGCTGTAGTGATGATGGATATTGACGATTTTAAGAGTGTTAATGATACTTATGGTCACGATGCAGGTGACTTGGCTATCATAGAAGTTAAAAAGATTTTAGAAAAAAATCTGCGAAGATATGATCTGTTTGCACGGTTTGGAGGAGAAGAGTTTTGCGTTGTTCTTGATGATATTTCCAAAGAGGATGCAGAAAAACTTTTTGAAAAAATAAGAAAAGATTTTGAAAACAACATCATTACATACAACAATATGAAAATCAGATATACAGTTTCTTTTGGCATAGCATACGGGATGGCGGATTCTTTGGAAAAAATGATAAAAGTGGCAGATGAAGCACTGTACAAATCCAAGAAAAACGGAAAAAACCGGGTTACACTCTACGAAGTCTGATATATTCAGGGTACCTCCATTGCCATTAAGAAAAAATTAACAATAATACTACTATAATAATTGAACGACAGTCGGTCAAAAATATTTTCGGAGGGTTGTGTTGGCAATTATAGTTGACAAAGAACAGAAAAAAAAAGATATTGCTCTTGGAACAAAAGCGTTAATTCTTAAAGACGGAATTAACAATATAACAATTTCTCAGATTGCAAAAGCTGCCAACATAGGCAAAGGCACTGTGTATGAATATTTCAAGAACAAAGATGAGATAGTCTTTGAACTGGTTGAGATTTTGATGCAGGAGCATAACGAGAGAAAAGAGAAACAACTCTCACTACATGTAAGCACACGGGAAAAAGTCAAAAGTTTCTTTAGCTTTTTTTATGCCGATGAAGATCAGGAACTGCGTGAAATATACAAGCAGTTTACTGCCATTGCTCTGAGCAGTACAAATGAAGAGATGGTGGCTTTTCAAACAGAATGCTATACGCTTTATGAAAAATGGATGGAAAATTATGAAAAATGGATGGAAAATATCATAGAAGAGGGCATAGAAAAAAACGAGTTAAAGAGTGAAGCAAAAGAGTTGGTTATGGGTATTTTTGCTTTTGCTCAGGGGACTTTTATTATGAGTGTCACCACAAGTGCCATAGAAGATTTAAAACAAAAAATAGATACGCAAATAGATATTTTATTTGATTTAATGGAGAAATGATTATGAAAAAACTACTTTTACTCACTGTTGTCCCTGCTCTTTTGTTTGGAGATGACCTGAAAACACTTATGGAATTTGCAAAAGAGAATAACAATCTTGTCAATGCCTCCAAAATAGCAGTACATGCAAAAGCAAAAGAGGTACAAAGTGCCGCAAGCAATTACTTCCCTACGGTAGATGTGAGCGCTTTTTACAAAAGAGATGATAAACCGAGTCCTTTTTTCCCTGGAACAACATACGGAGCAAGGACGAAAATCGGGTTTGACATATATGACGGCGGAAAGAAATCAAATACAAAAAAACAAAAAGAGAATGAAAGAAAATCTGCTTCTTTCAGTTATAAAGAGACAAAAAAATTGACACTTCTTGCCATAACAGAGGATTATTATAATCTCAAAAGTCTGCAGGCCTCTTTGGGTGCGACGATAGAAGCTTCCAAAGCAGTCAAAGCACAACTTGAAAGAGTGCGACATTTTTATGAAGCTGATCTTGCTACAAGTGATGATGTGGACAGACTCCAATCTGCATACGACAGCACTTTGTATGCAATAGAATCTACAAAATTTCAAATTACAGCGCTGCATAAAGCACTTGAACTCAAAGTCGGAAAAAAAATAAACACTTTGGAAAATTCGCAGTTTGACAAAAGAGCAGCACAAAATGAAGGACTCCTTGACAGTATCCAATCACTCAGGTACAAAAAAGCAGCATTGCAAAATTTAGGCGAAACGGTTGAGAGCTATTATTATCCTACTCTGCGTATAGAAGATACTTATTCGTTTTATGGGTATCAAAATAAGCCGACTTTTGGGGGAGTTCCCATTGCCTACCTTGACAAACAAAATGAGCTGATGGCTACAGTCGGCTTGAGACTTTTTGATTTTGGAACACTCAAAGAGCAAAAAGAGGCACTCAAACTGCAGGCTGATGCACTGAATCAACAGATTATTTACAAATCAAAAGAACAACAGATGCAGCAAGAGTTGGCACAGGAGAGAATTCATACAGCCAAACTCAACATTAAAAGTTCAAAAAGTGCACTCAAAGCGGCAAAAAGTGCTTTAAAGACTATCACAGAAAAGTACAATGCAGGCATTGTGGACAATGTCGTCTATCTTGATGCGCTCTCGGCAAAAACAGAGGCAAAAGCAAGGTATGAAAAAGCACGCAATGATTTGGAAATAGCCTATGGCATTTATTACTATTACAACAATAAAAATTTAGAGGAGTTTGTCAAATGAAAAAAATATTTATAGCTTTAATCACCCTGGTGAGTCTCTCTTATGCGCAAAAGATTTATGCAACATTTGATGTGGCAGCACAAAAAAGTGCCAATCTGGCTTTCACTGCGAGCGGAATTGTAGAAAAAGTCAATGTCGATATCGGCTCTATAGTGAGCCAAAACCAAATACTGGCAAAACTGGGAAACAAAGATATAAAAGCAATGCTTGAAAAAACACAAATAGTTTTTAAGTTTGCTTCAAGAGAACTCAAAAGACAGGAAAAAATCAAAAAGCTTATAGATGCAAGCAAATATGACAAAATACTCAGTAATTATGAAAATGCCAAAGCATCGGTTGCCTATCAGCAGGCTTTGTATGAAAAAACTATTTTAAAAGCACCCTTTGCAGGTATCATTTATGACAAAAGCATAGAAGTAGGCGATGCTGTAAGCGGTTTGATGCTTAAAACTGTTTTTAAAATACAAAGTATTCATGTAAGAAAGCTGATATTGGAATTTGATCAAAAATATCACGATATTGTGAAAGTCGGACAAACCTTTGAGTATAAAGTCGATGGGGATAACAAAAAATACAAGGGTGTTATTTCAAAGGTCTATCCGTATGCAAATTTTGACAACAGAAAGATAAAAGCGGAAGTAGAGGCAAAAGATTTTACAGTCGGGCTTTTTGGTGACGGTATGATACTGGTTGACGGAAAATAACGATGTACAAATTAGCGATTAACAGACCAATTGCAACACTGATGTATGTCATTACATTGGTGATTTTTGGCTATATGAGTTTTAAAAGCATGCCCTCGGCACTCTATCCGAATGTTGATTTTCCTATAGTGACAGTCAAAACAATCTATCCGGGTGTTGAAGCAGATACGATAGAATCACAGGTCACAGAAAAAATAGAAGAAGCCATCTCCCGTATAGGCGGAGTGGACAGCATCACATCCACAAGCAGTGACGGCGCATCTGTTGTTATGGTGAAATTCTTCCTGGAACGCAATATTGATGAAGCGACCAATGATGTACGAGACAAAGTCTCAGCTGTTATCTTGCCAAAAGATGCACAAACGCCACTTGTCAGTAAACTCGATATCGGCGGGGCTCCTGTTATCAATGTTTTTTTAACAGCAAAAAAAGATACCTTGCAAAACCTGATGGTATTTGCCGATGAGAAAGTAAAACCGGCTATTCAAAAGATCAACGGTGTCGGTGCTATAAATATCATCGGTTACAAAGACAGAGAGATAAAAATTTTCCCAGATATTTATAAACTCAACAAGTTTGGCATTACAATCAAAGAGCTGAATGATATTATTGCCGAAGAAAATGTCAAAATCGGTGGCGGAAAGCTTATCACCAAAACAAAAGAGATTATCTTAAAAACAAAAGCGGATGCTCTGAGTGTGAAGCAACTTCAAGACATTATAATAAAAGATGATTTAAGGCTCAAAGATCTGGCAACGGTAACAGACTCTTTGAGCGATGCAAAAAGCTACTCGTCATACAACGGTATACCGGGTGTTATGCTTGAAGTGCAAAAAATTTCAGGAACAAATACGATAGATATAGTAAAACGCGTCAAAGAAGCCGTGCCGCAGTTAAAAACAATGGCTGGCGAAAAATATGGTGTAGAACTGCTCCAGGATACAACGCCTTTCATCATTCACTCACTTGAAGATGTGAAATTTGACCTTATTTACGGTGCAGTTTTGGCAGTAATTATCATCTTCGGTTTTTTGAGAAACTTTACTATTACGCTGGTTTCGGCACTCTCTATTCCAATCTCTATCCTGGGTACGATTGCTTTAATGAATCTGATGGGGTATAACCTGAATAAAATGACACTCATCGGTTTAACGCTTGCTATCGGAATTATCATAGATGATGCCATTGTTGTGTTGGAGAATATCTACAAAAAGATGGAAGCAGGCATGGGCAGGTTTGAAGCGGCACTCTATGGTGTGAAAGAGATGGCATTTGCTATTCTTGCGATTTCGGCAATGTTGCTTGCTGTTTTTCTTCCGGTTGCACATATGAGCGGAATTGTCGGAAAATTCTTTGAAAGTTTTGCGATGACGGTAGGGTTTGCGGTAATTATTTCCTATACGGTTGCGATGAGTTTTATGCCGAGTCTGAGTGCAAGAGTATTGCATAAAGGAGAGAGCAGGTTTTACAATATTACAGAACCGATTTTTCAGCGTATAGACAAATTATATGCAGCAACACTGAGTTTTGTGCTTCGTTTTAAATTTTTTACACTTATTTTTGTTCTTGGGGTGTTTGTTGCCTCGCTTTCTCTCTTTCCGAAAATCGGTATGGATTTTCTGCCAAAAGAGGATAAAGCAGAGTTTGAAGTAAAACTCAGAGCCGATGCGGGCATCAGTTTGGATGAAATGATACGGGAGTCCAAAGTGATTGAAAATTTAATCAGAGCTGACAAAAATGTTGTTTTTACAACCTTGAGTGTAGGCTATAACAGTGTACACGAGAAAAACAAAGCGCTCATTTATGTCAAACTTACGCCTAAAGGCAGCAGAAAAAAGAATCAAGAAGAGATTATTCAGGAATTTCGACAAAAGCTCAAACCCTTTTCAAAAGAGATGTTTATTACAGCAGCGGCAATTCCAAACATCAAAGGTGCCGGGGTGAGTGTACCGTATCAAATTGTACTGACATCGGATTCTTTTGCTGACCTTGATGTGGCGAGAAAAAACCTGATGGAGTATCTGGCGAAGAAAAAAGGCTTTGTTGATATTGACAGTAATCTTGATGAAGGTAAACCGCAGATTGACATCAATATAGTACGTGAAAATGCCAACAGAATGGGGATTAGTGCAGCACAGATAGCAAAGGCTGTCTCCATTGCCTTTTCAAGTGATTTGGAAATTTCCTATTTTGAGCAAAACGGAAAACAGTACAAAATTACCCTGCGACTGCCTGACAAGGACCGTGTAAGCATAGATGATCTCAAAAAAATCCAACTCAGAGCCAAAAACGGAAAGTTGGTTTTTCTTGACGGTCTTGTCACATTTGACAAGGCAAGGTCTCTGGCTTCAATATATCACTATAACAGACAAAGACAGGTGACTATCTATTCTGATCTGTTTGGGCTTGATCTGGGCGGCGCTGTCAAGTATACACGTGCAAAAATAGACACATTGCTGCCACCGGGTGTAAACTATAAATTTACAGGCTTTGCCGAAGAGATGGAAAAAACAGCCAAAGCCTTTGGCGTGGCTCTTGGTTTGTCTGTAATTTTAATGTTTATCATCCTGGCAATTTTGTATGAGTCGCTTATTCAGCCTGTTATCATTATGATGGCATTGCCACTGAGTATTATCGGGGTTATGCTGGCTTTGTATCTGACACATTTGCATTTCAGTCTTTTTGTGATGATAGGATTTATGCTGCTTATGGGGATGGTCGGTAAAAATGCCGTACTGCTTGTTGATTTTGCCAATGAAGCAGTAGCGCGGGGAAAAGATGCCAATGCAGCACTGCTTGAAGCGGGAGAAAAAAGACTGCGCCCGATTTTGATGACAACAATTGCGATGATTTTTGCGATGCTTCCTTTGGCACTGAGCAACTCTTTGGGAAGTGAAACAAAAGCACCGATGGCAATAGCCATCATAGGCGGTCTTTTAAGTTCAATGGTGCTAACATTGCTTGTTGTGCCTGTAATTTATAAAATGATAAATCCTATTGATGCGTGGCTTCGAAAGTGGTATGAGAAAAAAATACAGAGTGATACTGAATAAGGAGTAGATTATGCAGGTTCTGAAAAAATATTGGTTGGGTGTTGTTATAGCTGTTTTATTGATTACAGCAGGCGGAATGATCTATAAAAAACTGCATCCAAAAACACTTCCTGCAAATTTGGTTGAAGGGACAGGCCGCATGGACGGTGATCTGGTAAATCTCAATGCAAAATATGCAGGAAGGCTGGAAAAAATATCTGTTGATGACGGTGTACCTGTGAGCAAAGGAATGGTTGTGGGTGTCTTGAAGAGCAAAGAACTTGCAGCACAAAAAGCAGGGCTTGATGCACAGATTCAGGCAAAGAAACAGCAACTCGCAGCACAAAAAATTGAAGAAAAAATTGCACAGACAACAATTCCGCTTTTGGAGAAAAAAGCAAAAGCACAGCTTGTCTCAGCCCAAGCCTCGCAACAGGCATTTGAAAAAAATATTTTGATACAAAAAGATGTCGTTGTCCAGGCAAAAAGAGATTTCAAACGCTCTCAACGATTGTATAAAAACAAAAGTATTGACAAGCACAAACTGGAACTTGCACAACTCAAAAGGGATACAGAAAACAAAAAGCTTTCCGCACTGCAGCAACAGCTGAAAAAAATAAAATCAGCAGTAACTCTGGCTCGTATTGCACTTTTGGATGCGCAGGCATCACAGAAAAAACTTTTTGCCATTGCCGCAAATATTCAGGCCCTGCAAGATGGTATTGAAGCCCTCAAAGCATCCAAAGCACAGATAGAAGCGATGATTCAGGAGATGACACTTGTTTCACCTGTTGATGGAATTACGGTAGAAAAAATCGCCAACGAGGGAGAGGTAATAGCTCCTGGTATGCCGGTAGCCACACTTTTGGATCCTCACTCGTTGTATCTGAAAATATTTGTCGACACACTGCAAAACGGAAAAATAAAACTGGGTGACAAAGCGGTAATATTTCTTGATGCCTATCCAAATCATCCGATACAGGCAAAAGTAGTGCGTATTGCCCAAAAAGCGGAATTTACGCCCAAAGAGGTCAGTGTGCGTTCAGACAGAATTCAAAGAGTGTTTGCCGTACACCTCAAACCACTGGCAATTGACCCTTTGTTAAAACTCGGTATACCGGCTGTGGGAGTTGTGTCACTTGATGGCAAAGGTCTGCCAAATTCACTCAATGACATTCCGGTACTCTAAAACAAGATGTCTCTTCTTGAAGTAAAAAATATCCGGGTCTCTTACAAAAAAAGAACAGGCATAGACAATGCCTCGCTCACAGCAGAGAGTGGAGAGATTATCGGTTTTATAGGAGCGGACGGTGCAGGAAAAAGCTCCCTTATGCATGCTGTAGCCGGTGTTATCCGTTTTGAGGGTGAGATTGTTTATGATGGTATCGCGTACCATTCACCCAAAGAGGCAGAAAAAGTAAAACCTTTTATCGGATTGATGCCACAGGGAATAGGGCTTGTTCTTTATGATACTCTGACAGTAGGGGAGCATTTGGAGTTTTTTGCCGATATTCGCAATGTTGCAAAAGATGAACAATTTCTTGCATATAGAGAAAAACTGCTGCATATGGCAGGACTGAGTGCTTTTGTTGAGAGAGAAGCCGGTAAACTCAGTGGCGGGATGATGCAAAAACTCTCACTTATCTGCACACTGCTGCACCGTCCGAAACTTCTTATTCTGGATGAACCGACAACCGGAGTGGATCCTTTGAGCCGTTTGGAACTGTGGGAGATTTTGGACAGCATACGCAAAGAAGAAGGAACAGTAATTTTAGTGAGCACCGCTTATATGCAAGAAGCCTCCAAAATGGACAAAATTTTTCTTTTTGACGAAGGAGAAATCATTGCCAGCGGAACAAATGAAGAGCTTATAGACTCTATTCGTCCGTATGTGTATGAAGAGGTTACATGTAAAGAAGAGTGCCTTGGTTTTAACAAGCGAACATATTCGCTGCAGCCTTTACATGTAAAGCAGGCAGAACCTACTCTGGAGGGACTCTTTTTTGTGAACGCGCTGCAAAAGAAAAAGCTCCTGCCTAAGGTCGTCATAACAAAACGAGACAAAGAAATTGCAATACCGCCTGTTGTGATGCAAGCATATGGCATTACAAAAAGATTTGGCAGTTTTACGGCAAATGACCATGTAGACATAGAACTCAAACGGGGTGAAATTCTGGGTCTTCTAGGTGCAAACGGCGCAGGAAAAACCACATTAATCAAAATGCTTTTGGGTCTGTATCCGATAGACGAGGGCACACTTACCCTGCTTGAAAAAGTCATCCGCAGCGGAGATGATCGTCAAACGCTCAAGTCCAAAATCGGCTATGTAAGTCAGCATTTTGCACTCTACAATGACATGACTGTAAGAGAAAATCTGATTTATTTTGCCAATATGCATCAGATTCCTCTCAAGACTGCCTTGAAAAGAATAGAGCAGTATGCCAATGAACTCGGTTTTAAAGAGTATATGGATGAATTGCCAACTGCGCTTCCTCTGGGTGTCAATCAGCGTTTTTCCATAGCTGCGGCACTTTTGCACGAACCGCTTGTGCTGTTTTTGGATGAGCCTACAAGCGGCGTGGATACCATTGCAAGAGCACAATTTTGGGAGATACTTAAAAAGCTTAAAGAACAGTGGCATATATCTATTTTGATAACCACACACTATATGAGCGAGGCGGAGTACTGTGATCGAGTGGTACTCCTCAAACAGGGAAAAAAGATTGCAGACGATACCATAGAAAATTTTTATAAAACACATCCCGATGCAAAGAATTTTGAAGATATTTTCTTGACATATTATAAGGATAGAGAATGAAACTAATAACCATTAAAGCCTATATATTGAAAGAATTTATGGAGCTTTACAGAACGCGTCTGATTGTGATGGTATATTTGTTGCCGAGTATGATTGTACTGCTTTTTGGCTATGGAATCCGTATGGATGTAACGCATGCAAGAATTTTGATTATTGATAATGACCAGAGCAAATTTTCACAAATGCTGATTTCAAAATTTGAACATAGCAAATACTTTAATGCAAAGGTGTTACATGTAAGTGAAAAAGAGGCACTGCGCTCTATAAAACAGGCTAAAACCGATGCAGTTTTAATCATTCCCTCTTCTTTTGAAAAACAACTTTTACACGGACAAAAGAGTGAGATTGGTGTTTTTGTGGATGCCTCTTTTCCGACAAGGGCTACTACTATTGAGGGGTATATCAAGGGGAGTGTGCTTGATGGGGCAAGCGAAGTGGCACAAAGAAGCGGTTTGTCTGCAAAAGGGCTTATAGTGTTAAATCAGCGTACGCTTTTCAATCAGGCAATGCGGGATGAAGATGCCATAGTTCCAGGACTCATAGGGCTTGTGCTTTTGGTGGCTCCTGCAATTTTGGCAGCACTTCTTATAGTAAAAGAGAAAGAGCGAGGGACCATTTTTAATTTTTATGCTTCGCCTTTGAGTAAAGGAGAGTTCCTTCTTGCAAAACTTTTTCCTGCTTTTTTACTGCATTCTGTGAATATTTTTATACTTTTTTTGCTTGCAGTTTATCTGTTTGATGTTCCTTTTCGGGGAAGTTTTATGCTCTACTGGCTCAGCAGTGAACTTTATATTCTTATCAGTCTCTCTATCGGTATGCTTATTTCTATCATTACAAGCAGACAAATTGTTGCCGTTGTTTTGACAATTATTATCACCATAATTCCCGGATTTTTATACTCTGGTATGCTTATGCCGATATCTTCCATGAGTGGCGAGTCATATATTGAAGCGCATATGTTTCCGGTGATGTATTATACGCATATTCTTTATGATACATTTTTGATAGGACAGGGTTTGGCGTCTGAAAAAATTATCATGTATCTGCTGATACTTGTCGGGTTTGTTGTGGGACTTTTTACTGTCGGCACCTTATTGTTGAAAAAGGAGATGAGATAATGCGAATATTTGCAATGATTGTCTCCAAAGAACTGCTGAGTTTTTTACGCTCTATAGGATTAGTGGCTGTTGTACTTTATTCGTTTACACTCGATGTTTACATAGCCGGTTCCGGCATACAGATAAAACCGCGCAATGTTGTTGTCGGATATGTTGACAAAACAGGAGGGGGAGTAAGCCAAAAAATACTTGCACGGTTGCATCAACCGGAGTTTAAACCACCGGTTGCCTTTCTTTCTCAAAAAGCACTCTCCAATGCTATTTTTAACAAAGAAGTTATGGTCGGAATACTTTTTGACTCTGATTTTGAAAAGAACTACAAGAGCGGGAAAAAAGCACAAATCAATCTTTTGCTCGATGCTACTGCAGCATCGCAAAGTCTCACGACATTTATGTATCTGCAAAATATTGTATTTGACTTCCAATCTGTGAACTTTCCGCTTGAATTAAAGTCACATAAACTTTTTAATCAAAATGCTGACAATCACAGTTTTATGGCACTGACAGAATTGCTTTCAAATATAACCCTGTTGATAGTCATTTTGACGGCCATTGTTTTTGTCAAAGAAAAAGAGGACGGTACCTGGGATATTATGCTGCTTACTCCGATAAATCCCAAAATCATTATCTTGGCGAAAAGTTTTTCGCAGGTACTCATTGTCATGGCAGGCGTTGTTCTCTCTTTGGGATTTGTGCTTTTTGGCCAGTTTGATGTACCGCTCAACGGTTCATTTTGGGCATTTATGCTCCTGACATTTTTGTATTCTGTTTCGAGTGCCGGCATAGGACTCTTTGTGGCGGCTGTGTCCAAAAATGTGATGCAGGTGGCACAGCTTTCTATCATTATTATGATGCCGTTGATTTTTCTCAGTGGTGCATGGACCCCTGTTTACGCTATGCACCCGGTATTTCAGACACTCTCTTTATTTTCACCACTTCGCTATTATATAGAAGGTACTGAGAGCATCTTTTTCAGAGGAACGGAGTTTATAGATTTGTGGCCATATTTTAGCGGAGTTATTCTTCTTGGAACGCTGTTGTATTGGTACGGTTTTAAAAAAATCGGAAAATTGTTTTAAATTAAGGCTCTGTTTTTAATTTTTTACTATAATAATAATAAAAGAAAAAGAGAGATTTTTTATGGCATTGGTATATATTGAGCAGGTTGAAGATATGGATGTGGAGGAGATGCAAAAAACTCATGAAAATGAGATTAAAATTTTAAATGCAATAGATAATCTTGCGATCTCTTACGATCGGGGGGAAGCGACACTCGAAGAACTTGAAGCAAAAATCGAAGAATATGTGAAGCATGTTCATGAACACTTTGCAAACGAAGAACGTCTGATGCAAGAGTATAGTTTTCCTTCCTATGACATGCACAAGACTGCACATGACATGTTTTTGGAAGAATTGAATATGGCTCTTAAAAATTGGAAAAACTATAAAAAGGTTTCAAAAATTACTGATTTTATCCGCAGAGCACCCGAATGGATAGTCTTACATGTAAACACAGTGGACTACCCGACTGCAAATTATCTTGCAAAAAAGATGAAAGGTTTGTAAAACCTATTCATCATCCTCGTCGTCTTCAAAATCACTCAGATCAAATTCAATTTTTACAGGTTCTTCTACAACCTCTTTGATATCAGTGATGTTTTGTGGCGAAATATCAAGAGCCATTGCTACAAATGTTGCCAATGCGTTATCCTTTATAATTTCCTGGCATGTTTCAGAAGTATTGTAAATCGTCAGGATTTGATTTTTTGTAAGTACATCACCTGGATTTACCCCTAATTCTGCCGCAATATTATGCAAGTCCGGACGATTCAGCAAAACACCCTCAATTTTCATACAAAAGCCTGTTCTTAATTTTTTATTTGGATACATTGTTACTCCTATTCTTAAAATGTTTCTTTTGGTCGATTATAGCCAAAAAATTCAAGAAAAATATTTTGTTTGAATGGTATAATTTGACTTTAAAATAAAAAAGAGAAAAGAGAAAACAATGCACACATACCAAATTGCAGAATCAGTATTAGATGGCTATAAAAATGAAAAACTGACAGATGAAAGAGTTGGTTTTTTAACAGCACAGGTTCATGAACAGCTTGATGAGATAGCCAAAAATAAAGCACTTTATGAAGATTTTTCAGCTCGGGCGAATGCACCAAAAAAGGTAGATAAAATTATTCTCTGGATACTTTTAATGTCAAATGAAAGTATATGCGACGATTATATAAGTGCGTGCAGCAAAAACTACAGAGAGATAATCCCTATAAGTGATTTAGCCGACTTGTTACTCTATGTAATACATTTGAAAAAAGTGCAAAACACTGAACTCGACGGTTTTGATTACTTGGTAGAATGTGAAGAAGCAGGCATAGAGGAAGTAGACCAGTATGCCTTTACAAATGCTCTGCTCTACATTCAAAAACTCAAAGAAAAAGAAGTGGAGATGCAGTTTTAGGAAGAACAGCTTACATGAGATATTCCTGCGACATCAAACAGTTCAGCAGGCTTTTCTCTGTAGTATTTGTCTTCTGTCTCCGATGACTGTTCACTGTAGGGATCATTCATCACTTCCTGCAGCTCTTTTATAAGTGAATAATCTCCCTCCTGGGCCTTTTTGTATGCCGGAACAAGGAACCATTCACGGAGAATATATTTCGGATTGGTTTGTTTCATCTCTTTTGAGAGTTTTTTGCGGGACTCCGGAGTATCAATGTTAATGTTTGCTTTCCATTTTTCCAACCACTCGGTCCAGCTTTTTATAATCTTTTGATCATATAGAGAGTCACCGTAAAAGCTTTTCGCAATTGCGGAAATATTATCAGGTATACCAGAGAGTTCACGAAAAAAGAGGGTATAATCGACCGAAGTCTCCATCATCAGTGTTATCAGTTCGTTAAACAAGGCTGCGTCAAAGGTTTTTAGACCCAGTTTGGCAGTCCACATCTGTATCATTTTAGTCTGCATGATTTTGGAAAAACCGTTCATAATTTCATCCAATTGTTGACTCTGCTTTTCATCTGTCTTGAGCAAAGGCTGAAGTGCCTTACAAAACATTTTGAAATTTTGTTCCCCGGCCTGAGGTTGATTCAAAAATGAAAAGTGTGCTCCGCCACCCGTCCAGGGTTGATAGCTTGGATCAAACATGTCTATAAATCCAAACGGACCGTAATCAAGGGTAAAACCGCCTGCAGCACAGTTGTCACCATTGAAATTTCCCTGGCAGTATCCGACACGAATCCAGTTTACTACAAGTGAAGTAAGGCGGGAGCGAAATTCACGGGCAAGCAGCACTGTTTTTTCTTCCAGAGGTAAATTTTTATCTATTACATCACTGTATTCTCTTTCAATCAGGTGCAAGACAAGCATCTCAAGTTCCTCCATCGCCTTTGGATGTTCACTTTTACGTGCCCGTCGGGCGAAAAGTTCAAGTTGACCCACACGAAGAAAAGAAGGGGCAACACGTGTTGTGATGGCAACATTTTCTTCTATCATGACTTCCGGATCCCTTGAATAGGAACCGTTCATAAACCAGGGCCGTCTTACTGTTTGGGTTTTTGACATATATAAACTTAAAGAGCGTGATGTGGGAACACCGAGGGCATACATGTGTTCTTGTGCCAAAAATTCTCTAACACTTGAACGCAGTACCGCACGACCGTCAGCTCCACGGCAGTAAGGGGTTCTCCCTCCGCCTTTGAGCTGCATTTCCCAGCGTTTACCATTTATAACCCCTTCAAAAACAGATATTGCGCGTCCGTCACCATACCCGTTTCCTGTTTTAAAAGGACACTGCTCATAATACTCCGTACCGTAGATGGAAAGGGCATACCCTGTTGCCCAACCGGTACGACGCAAAGGCTCTTTTAGATGGGAAGTGTCACCCGAAAACATGCGTATAAAATCCTCAGATGCAGCCAAGTCATCATGCAGTCCAAGTTCCTTAAAGAAGGTTTTGCTGTGCGCAATGTAAACAGGATTTTCTATAGGAGTGGGTTTTACAGGAACATAATGCCCGCTGAATACCTGTCTTGGTGCATGATCTGCACCGTCTGCTGTAGCATTTGGATCAGGATTAAGTCTGTCCATTAGAGAATACTCAGCTAACTGTGCCAGATCATTGAGTGTTTTTATATCTTGCATATATTGTCCTTCATTTAAAATATAATATTTTATATCCCAAATAGCTTTGTAAGAGATAAATTATTAAAACTATTCTTTTCTAATAATAAACAGTGTATGTTTTGAGTACAATATGAACACTGATTTTAGAAATTTTTTTAGCCATATATGAAGGAATATTGAGTGAAAATACGAGTCTATTACGAAGACACACCATTTCTCTAAATTTCCGAAATTATGCCCATATTAGAGGGGTTTTGATTTTTTTGTTTCTTCAAAAATATGTAATTTTAGGAAGTTTTTGGAGCGAATTTGGAGCGAAAACAGTAAAATATAAACCTTTATTGTACACACTTATACGGGAAGCAAATCATCTTTATAAAGCCATAAAATAGGACTTGTACGACTTATATCACTTGTATGGGCTGATTTTTAGGTTTTTTTGAAATAATCTTTATTAATGGCACACGGTAATTCAAGTTTAATACTCACCCAAGTCTACTACTAAGACTGAAAAGCTTATGAGGACTCCATCCAAAAACCTTTCTGGCTTTTTTAATATTGGAGATTTTGTTAATATTCATGATATTTATGGCAAGACTTCTTAACATTGTAGAGATTAAAGGTGCTTGACCTGTGCGAACTCTTGAGCTATCCTCATCGAAACTGACATCTTTTACATAGTGTAAAGAGTTCTCAATTTTCCAATGGCTCCTGATAATATGTGCAAAAGTTTTTGCATCTACATCAAGACTTGAAATATAGTAATGATACTCTGTCGTATGTTTTCCATACGATAGTGTTGTTGCTGTAATCTTTACAACCCTTTTTACAGATAACCAACTCTTTTTGATTTGATAGAGGTCATCATAGACTTCACAAACCCTCTCTTCATATCTCCCATGAGTGTTATGCTCATAATGGGCATAAGTATCTATTGGCTTAGCATCTTCAAGAGAGGTATTGAATATTACCCATTTTAAAAGCTCTTTCTGATTCGATTTTACCTGTGCAATATAATCATGTCCACACTTTACTATTTTATTCAATGTTTTTTTTGAGTATGCATAGCATCCATGGTAATCACACAATTTGTGAGGTTTAAAGCATCTAATAGTTCAACAAGTGCGGGAATCTCGTTTGTTTTCTCTTGTACCTGGGCTTGTGCCAATGTAAGTTTAGATTCTGTTAGAAAGAGCGAAACTATATGTCTGGCTTTCTCACTCATCTCTTTATTTGCAGAACCTCTCATGGTTTTCCCATCTGTTGCAACTATTGTCAATGTTTGTGAATCTTTTGGAGTATTTGAAAGTTGATGAATCCATTTTTGTTGCATCTTCTCTACTGCTTGTGTATCAATTCCCAAAAATGTATTTCTTATTGTTGTATATGCCGGAGCTTTAAAAGCACGACCCAAAAATTTAGAGAGTTCTCTTTTTCTCTCTTTCATCCATGTTGCAATATCTTCATAGCTCCCGGCACCTGAAAGGAGAGCCAAAAGTGATAAAAATAATATCTCTCCTGGATGTGTGTATCGCACTTTATTTTTTCTATAATCTGGTAGTTGTCTAAACTCTTCCAATAATACTTGCATCTGCTCCTCCTAATTTTTATAGGAGTAAGCAAATTTTGTTCTAGTTTATTTAACTGGTTATTAAACTTGAATTACCGTGTTAATGGCAGTAGTAAATAAGATTAGAAACTTAAATATGCTATAATATGCAGTAATTAGAGAGGAGAATAGATTATGACAAAAGCATTTTTAGAACCGACAGTATTAAAACCAGAAAATGAAAAATTTATCATTAATGCATTTTCGAAAAAAAGTTTTGAGAAAGTAAAAGATTTTGATAAAAACAAAAGAGTTCAATTAAAAAGAACTGCAAAAAGAAAACTCTCATTAACTGATTTATTCGCTTAAATGAATAGAGAACAGTTTGACAATACTTTCTCCCTGTTTCAACTCTCTGAAATAATACATTCTCATCAATCGACTTCTCAAGTAAAAAAACTTCTTAGAACTTTTAGTTGCACAAGAAACAGAGATCTTGAAGATTTTTTACACAATAGAGCTCTCACTTTTGAAAAACATCTACGATCAAGAACCTACCTCTATATCAATAATGAAACCAAAGAGCTTGCAGCATATTTTACAATAGCAATCAGCATGCTTTATACTTATAATATCTCAGCAACAACTATTAAACTTCTTGATGGCTACAAAGATGATGCTAAAACGATACCATGTTTTTTGATCGGGCAACTTGGTAAATCTGACAAGTATGAAAAGTTTAAAATTGGTGAATATATTTTAGAAGATAGTGTAGATGTTATCGATGAAGCTCATAATGCTTTGGGTGGTAGATTTATACTGCTTGATGCAGTTAATGATGATAGACTTATTAAGTTTTATGAAAATAATCTATTTTTCCCTATTGAACAGAATGATGAAAATGAAAGTATCAAAATGATACGACCATATTTTGAGATCCTTAAATAAGCATTTTGAAATTATTAAGAATCAAATATCTATGTGATTCTTAACATAATGAAAAAAAGCACTATAGCTCATTTTTGCTTCATCTGGAAGATCATAATTTATGATCTTCCAGGCTGATTTTATAGAAATTTTTACATTTTTCAAAAGATGCTCAATTTTTGCTTTATGTTTTTCAAATTTACTCCATGCTGCCATTATTTTCTCCTCCTAATTTATCCATATATATTCATATTTTTTAAAGTTTATCCTAAATAATGCATGGTAATTGAAGCACGATTGTGTTTCATCTCTTTACTGACTCTAAGAAGACTTTCTCCATAACTATAATCAGCTTGAGCATATTCAAATAATCTTCTTTGTGCAAAGTTCCATCTAAAACCATGGGAGCCATCGGCAAGAACTCCTAAGTTTACGCAAGTTTTTTTGATATCCTCAAGATAGTTGTTTTTGTTAATTTTAAAAATTTTATTTATACGGATTATTTGTTCTAATTTTTGATAAGTATCAATGGATACTAAAACTTCCCCCTCTTTACCACCTTTTTCTTTGGTCCAAATCACTGCTTTTTCTGTTTTAGTGATATTGTCTTTTTTAAAACCTCTTAGTTGCGTTTGTTTGATGAGTGAAACCGCTTCAAGCCTTGCTCCTCCTTCGTACTGTATCATTGCAGCAATACTATGTTCTGGTTGTAATAAAGCTATGATTTCTAAAGGTTTTGTATATGCTCTATTATGATAATTATTAGCAACAAGTTCAAGATTAACAGCTGATTGTTTTATTTTCTCTCTAATACTAAAATCATAACTTCTGTTTAAATTATGCTCCATAGCATACTTAACAAGGGCTATTTCTAATTTTCCAATTGCAGATATAATTTTATTGAGATAAAGCCGGCTAGGATAATACTCAACTTTGTATTCTATGTAGGATGCTACATGTGTAGACTCAATTTTTGTAAAATCTTTTATTTTCCAATGTTCCTTGAGGTAGTTGAAAAAATTATTCCAAATATTTCTATAGCTTTCCATAGTTTTATAAGAAGCTACTTTTTGGTAATGGGGATGAGCAGGATTAATTCTATCAGCTTTTTTTGCACCTTCTTGAAAAATCATTTTAACAAGTTGCGCGCTTTGATAATACACACTCCCTCTCATAATTGTTCTTCTCTTGCTATATGAGTATCAACATAATATTTAAGAGTTGTATATTTGATTTTTTCATTTTTATCAGAAATACTTTTATTGATAAGTTTTTGAATAGATGAGAGGGATAAGTTATTTTGAAGCATTTCCTCAATAAATTCTCTATATGGTTCTACCAAAGTAGACTTTCCTTGAGCACCTTTTGGTCTACCAAGTTTTTTCCCTTTACTTTTCGCTGCTTCCAATCCTGCTTTTGTTCTTAGTGATATAAATTCCCTTTCAGTTTCTGCAAAATATCCATAGGCTGCTACCATAAAATCTCTCATTGCTCCATTTACAAGAGAAAGTTCAGGCTGATTAATAAAAATCACCTTGACACCTTTATTTGCAAAAAATTTCACTAGATTCAATACATCAATCATTTTACGGCCTAATCGTGACAATTCTGAAACTATAAGCGTATCTCCATCTTTCAATAGCATTTTGAGTTTGTCTATCCCTCTTAGCTCTTCGCTTTTTCTGGTAGACATTTCAATTTTGATGATTTTATCAAGATGAATTGCATGTCTTTGGCAATACTGTAAAATAAGATGCTCTTGATTTATTTGATCCTGCTTATCAGTTGAAATTCTTGTGTATGCTATGTTCATTTTCTTCCTTTTCAAATTAAACCTTGATATGGGACTTTATTTGCAAAATAGTTACAAATAAAGCCATTCATTTTTTTGATAAATAGCTACAAATTAATCGTCCGTTTCATCTGCATTTTCATTATTTTCATCTTTATGTTTAATATGGTGAAGTAACATAGAAATTTTTTCACTAAAATATGGAGTGTTGTCATATTTAACACCATACTTGTCAAGTTCACCATTAATCATTCCTAAAAGATCATTTTCTGATGGTAAAGTAACATTTTTCTTTTCGACTTCAAGTGTTGTAGTTAATGAAAAAACTTTATCGCTTATTAAAACGGTGCGAAATGAATACCCGATTTTTGATTCATTATAAAATTGGACCATAGTTTTTGCTTCGGCCATTGAAATGTATCTTTTCTTATTAAATACACATTGAAGAGATTTCCTTACTTGATTTTCTTCTTTTTTTTCAACACACTTAAAAAACTTATTTTCATCACCTTTTACAAGCCCTTTTTTGATAAATGAATCTAACATAGAAAAAAGCTCAAGAGTGTCTCTATAATTTTTGGCAATAAGCTTGCCTTTAAACTTCACAAAAACATCTTTTATGTAGGATTTGCTTTTTGAATCCATTATGAATTGATACAACATAAAATCATCTGTACCACCAAGTGCAATCTCTTGAACAGATATATCTGCTTCTAAGTTATAGTTTGCCATTTTTATTCTCCTCGTATAATAAATTTATCAAATCATTACATCCAAAGGAGTAGTGATTTGATATTTATTTTTTAGTTTTTGATAAAGTTGTTATGTTTGTCAAATACTAAAACAACTTACAGTTAAAGAGTTGAATGACAGTCATTTTTCCTTATGAGGTGTAATGCCAACTATCTAAGAAAGCATACTGCGTTTAACCTGAGTAACTTACCCATAGGATGCCAGGATGAGTTCTATCTCAATCCTCTATCGTTACGAGGCTGTAAGAAAAAAGTTAAACATACGAAAGGATGTACAGATGCACTATTATGTAGGTATAGATATAGCAAAAGGTTTTCATGTTGCCTGTGTGGTTAATCAAGATGATAAAGTGATAAAGAAGTCACTTAAGTTCAGCAATGATGAGAATGGCTTTAATGAGCTACTTTTACTTTTAAACTCCATTGATGAAGTATCAACCTTTACCATTGGTATGGAAGCCACTGGAATTTTCTTTGAAAATCTCTATCTTTATCTGAGTGAAAAAGGATTTAATGTACTATTACTCAATCCTTATCAAACAAATAGATTTAGAGAGATGGACAGCATGAAGAAAGTAAAAAATGACAACATTGATGCTTTAATGATAGCAGCTCTTATTAAATCAGGCAGATACTCTAAAGCCTATGTAAGTGAAGATACTTATCAGAGTATCAAATCACTCTATAGACATAAGAATAATCTACTTGAAGAGATGAAAAAGCATAAAAGACAAATCTCTACACTCTTAGCTGTGGTATTCCCAGAGATGGAACAAGTGATAAGAGATCCCTTTAATGTGACAGGCTTGGCACTTTTAGAGAAGTATCCAACTGCAAAGCATTATCATCATGCGAGTGTAGAGAGAATACTAAAAACCTTTCGGGGTATCAAAGGCAATAACTTCAATGAAGAAAAAGCTACAAAGCTTTTAGAGTTAGCCAAACACTCTGTTTATCAAGGCAATGGTGTAGATGAGAGAGCTTATGTTATTAAATCTCATATCCGAGTGATTAAGCTTCTACAAGAGGAGCTTAAAGAGCTTGAGAATGAGATGTTAAAGCTTTTTAATCAAACACCGCAACTTGAGAGTAATGAAGAGCAAGAGATTATGAATATTATTGATAATCTTAGAACCATACCAGGTGTGAGTGATAAAACCATCTTTGCTCTTATTAGTGAGTGTGGAGACTTAGCGCGATTCAAAAATAATTCTCACTTCATTGGTTATTTAGGTCTTTATCCTACACTAGAGCAATCAGGTAATAAACTCACCTACGGTGCAATCGCAAAAAGAGGTGCAAAGCTTGCTAAAAAAGCTCTCTATCAAGCCGCTATTGCTGCCATTAGGCATAATGAGCAACTCAACAAGCTTTTTCTTGACAAGGTCTCTCAAGGTAGAGCCAAAAAGGAAGCTGTTGTGATTGTTGCAAGGAAGCTTGCACATATCATTTTAGCTATATATAAAAACAATGTTGCCTATAACCCACAAAGGGTATTTCAAGCATCACTATCCTAAAGTTTAATTCAACTATTTAACAATAAGTTGTTATAGAACTTGATAAACACTATATAGGAAATTATATAAATTGTCCTATACCCTCAAGGGGCACCTAGTACCTTATCATTGTCAACCAAACAGTTTTTAGGTGTTTGATCATTGAAACACTTGAGTCAAATTCTAGATAATGACTTTAATAAAGTGCTTCAAAAATCAAACAATCCCAAGAGTTTTATACTCTTGAAAATGTTCTTTGAGGTTTTATTGTTACTGGGCTATTGTTTTTTTTATTTTTTTACTCCGTTTAAGTTATTCTTTATAGGATTGCTTTGTTTGTATATATTCATAATCTTCAATCTTATTCCACGCTTTATGAATTTCAGAATGAGAAATACTGAAGCTATGTTCATTTCTCAGATAAAGCGCAATGTATCGAAAGCTCCGATTTTCTTTTTTAAGTTGTTTGACAACACTCCAGTAGTGTATAAGTTTATCGCGTTTGGTTTTGGTGGCATATTTTGCGTCATGCTTTTTAATCTTTAACATGGTCACATTCTTCAACTCATCGATAGACAACTCTTCAAATTTGGCACTTGTAAGTTTTCTCTCGAGTGCATAATGGTATTTAACGGCAAGAATCAAAGCAATATAAGATGCTACTTCAATTGCGATAGATTGCTGTTTCATCTGATCTTTGCCCCTAAAAAGAACCTCTCTGTGAGATTTTAAAATTTGAATTTGAATCTCTAATGGTTGCTTTGCAAAGTATTTCAATAGTTTCTGCACATCATCCGAAGAGATTTTACACCATTGTGTAACAATATTTACATACATAATCTTGACTCCTTTTTTATTATGTCTCATCTATATTCATATTTTTTTGTTTTTTTGAGTGTAAGTTTTATGTATTTTTCTTAGTAATGTATAATTTTTTTCAATTACAATTTTTCCCCTATTTAAGAGATTTTGAAAGCATTGCTATAGGGAAAAGGAAACTGGAACAAATTAAGAATACATATTAAAAAGCTATTGTTCAAAATACAATACAAAAATGTGTTATTATTTTGTATTCTTTATTTTTAAAACATAAAACTTAACCATAGAAAAGAATCGGTGGAAGCTTCCATCTCTCTACGGAGTGATCTGGCCATCGTAATCAAAAGAAGCGCAATTTTTCAAACAGATATCACAGGTGTGAGAAGTTGGTCTAATAAAAGGTTGATAGGGTTGGTACTACTCATTAGTGCAAGAGCTTTTATATTATAGATAAGATTTGACCGTAACTTTGGTTCTGCTCGAAAATAGTTAATATGTTAGGCTTCATATAAAAAAGCAGATTGACTTAACACAAACTGCCTTAATGAAACAGGCTTTAAGTTTCATAGAAATAGAACAAAAATATTGTAAACATGCTTAGGAATAATCATGGCATATATTTTAGCTCGAAAATATCTTCAAAATTAATACATTAGATCAGTTTTTTGGAATAAAATAGTAATTTTACAACAAATTAAAGTAGTTTGGTTCAAACTACTTGACATGTATTTTAAAAACTGTTATAATTTTCTCACATATTTAGTAAATACCAAACTAAAAGGAAATATTATGACAACTACTAACCATATATTAGCTAGAATGTCTCAAAGAGGAATTTCTAAAAAGCTTGTAGATTTAGTTTATGAGTATGGAAAAGCAAAGGGTGACAAGCTTATTTTAAATAAGAAAAATACACAAAAAGTGATACGAGAGATTGATAGTATGAGAAAAGAGTTGCTAAAAATTATGGATAAGGGTGGAGTGACCATTGTTTTTGATAATGATGCTCTTATTACTGCATATAATACAAACAGCTACAATAGACATTAGGAGTAAGTTGTGAAAAACAAAAATATATTTGATATTCTAGGTACATTAAACTTAGCACAAGAACAGGCGATAGAACTCTATTATTTATTAAAAGCATGGAAAATTATATCGGCTAATGACATTAAAGACGATAATTTACGATATGATACATTTTTTGCTCAAAAGGTTGAGTTAAAAAAGCTGCTAAAGATATTTGAAACACTATCTAAAGAGCATAATCTATTTAAATTCTATCTAAATCAAAACAGTAATCTGTTAAAGATAGATAGCAATGTGTTGGTAGCGATATATAATACTGTAGAAGATGATACTTTTAAAATGAATGTTAATGATACTTTTTGTACTCAAAAAGTAATTCATGATTATTGTGTATCTCATCAGGTAGCGGAACTTGGTGTCAAACTGCTTAACAATAATAGCGAAAATATTTATGTGCCATTTACAAATGGATTTTCGTATGTATATCAAACAGATAAGAAAATATATGCAGAAAATCTAATCCCTCAAAACGCTTTTATTGCTGAACTTGTAAAGATAATCGATCATAAGAATATTGAGTTTCAATTCAACAATCCTTTAGAATCTCCCGCATATATCAAGCCTGATGCTCCACACCTTTTACAACAGTATGAATCAGTTCTCTCTTTTCCTCCGCTTGGATTAAGAGCTAAGATAGATTTTTCCAATGATAGGTTTAATCGTTTTAAGATACATAAAGGAAGCAATCTTGATGTTGCACACTTTGAACATATATTAGCACAATGTAAAGGAAAAGCTGTCGTTTTACTACCTGTTGGCTTTACATATAGAAGTGGCACAGAAGGGTTATTTAGAAAGTACCTTATAGAAAAAAATTATCTTGAGGCAATTGTACAGCTACCCCCAAATATACATAGTGCAACATCTATAGAAACAACATTTTTTGTAATAAATAAGGAAAAAGAAGATTATGAAGTACTATTTATCAATCTAAAAAATGAGCAGTTTTTAAAAAGAGACGGAAGAAAAATTATTTTTAATAATATTGATAAAATTATTGATATATATAAAAATAAAGAAGAGATAAATGCTATTTCAACAATCATCTCTATTGATGAAATAGAAAAAAACAGTTACTCTTTATCGATAGATAGATATGTAATCTCGCAAGAGGCTAAGGAAATACAAGAGATATTAGCATTTTATAAGACTATTGAGTTGCAAAAAATTGCAGAAGTAAGAAGATCACAACTCTTTAAAGACGAGGGCGAGGGTAAGGAAGTGTATGAAATTTCCCCATCAGACTTTGCGAAAGCAGGTTTTACAACAGGGGGTGGCAAATTAAAAAAGATAGGTAGTCAGTATAATAAATATCAAACATATAAGCTACAAGCCTATGATGTGCTTGTTAGTACGAAAGGTACCATTGGAAAGGTAGCAATTATTGGAGAGATAAATGAACCTTTACTCGCTTCACAAGCTTCACAAGTAATACGAGTCAAAGATAAACAAATGGCAATAGAGTTGTATATGTTTTTTAAATCTGACATTGGTCAAGCGATGTTGAAGCAACTTGTGGCAGGCACGGCAATGCCTCAAATTGCCACAAGTGAAATAAAAAAAATGCAAATACCGATATTGTCAAAAGATGAAAAAAAACAAGTTTTATTAAACTTTAATAATGAGATAGAATTGTATAATGAGATTGAGAAAATAAATAATAGTATAAGAAAAATACATAGCAACTTTTTAGGAGAAAAATAGTGAATCAAGCAGCACACAATAAATTGGTATCTTTTATATGGAGTATCGCAGACGATTGTTTGCGAGATGTATATGTCCGAGGAAAATATAGAGATGTAATCTTGCCTATGGTGGTGCTTAGACGGCTTGATGCACTGCTTGAACCTACTAAAGAGGCAGTACTTGAAGAAGTTAAGTTTCAAAGAGAAGAGGTAGGACTGACTGAGTATGAGGTGGGTGGACTTAGAGATGCTAGTGGCTATCTCTTTTACAACACTTCCCCTTGGACACTTAAAAGACTTTATGATACTGCTACCAATTCTCAGCAGATGTTAGAGGCTAATTTTAGTGAGTATCTTGAGGGTTTTAGCCCTAATGTGAAAGAGATTATAGAGAAGTTCAAGCTTCGCTCTCAGATAAAGCATATGGCAGATAAAAATGTTCTTTTGGAAGTGTTGGAGAAATTTACCTCCCCTACTATTAACCTCACCAACCATGAAGTGCTAGACCCAGAGGGGCGAAAGCTTCCTGCCTTGACTAATTTGGGGATGGGATATGTTTTTGAGGAATTGATCCGCAAGTTTAATGAGGAGAACAACGAAGAGGCGGGAGAGCATTTCACGCCTAGAGAAGTGATAGAATTGATGACACATATTGTCTTTATTCCTGTCAAAGATCAGTTGCCACCGGTTATGAAAATATACGATCCTGCCTGTGGTAGTGGAGGGATGCTTACTGAGTCGGAGAAGTTCATCAAAGATGAAGCAGGAGAGATACGAGCCAGTGGAGATGTCTATCTCTATGGTAAAGAGATCAATGATGAGACTTATGCTATCTGTAAATCAGACATGATGATAAAAGGGGATAACCCAGAAAATATTCGTAACGGTTCAACCCTCTCTACTGATGAGTTTAGAGGAGAGCAGTTTGACTTTATGCTCTCCAATCCTCCTTATGGTAAGTCCTGGGCGAGTGAACTCAAAAATATCAAAGATGGTAAAGAGATCATCGATCCCCGTTTTGTGGTGAGGCTTAAGGACTACTGGGCAGATGAAGCTGAAGCAGATGCTACACCACGAAGCTCAGATGGGCAGCTGCTTTTTCTCATGGAGATGGTAAGCAAGATGAAGTCACTCTCTCAAAGTCCTCTTGGGAGTCGTATAGCTTCTGTGCACAACGGAAGTAGCCTCTTTACAGGTGATGCCGGTGGTGGAGAAAGCAACATCCGTCGATATATCATCGAGAATGATATGCTTGAAGCCATCATCCAGTTACCCAATAACCTCTTTTACAATACCGGTATCACTACCTATATTTGGATACTCAGTAATAACAAAGAAGCCAAAAGAAAAGGCAAAGTGCAACTCATCGATGCAGGGCAGCTCTATAAAAAACTTCGTAAAAATCTGGGAGATAAGAACTGTGAGTTTACTCCGGAGCATATAGAACAGATAGTTAACACATATAGAGAGTTTGCCGAGATAGAGCGAGAGTGCGATAGCTGTATTGCCAGCAAGGTATTTGACAATGAAGATTTTGGCTATTACAAGGTAAATATCGAAAGACCAAAAAGACTTAAAGCACAATTCACTCGTGAGCGCAGAGAGACTTTGCGGTATGATAAAGGGCTACAAGAGCCTATGGAGTGGGCATATAGTGAGTATGGGGATGTGTTGTATGAAGATGTAAAACCATATGAAAAAGAGATACTGGAGTGGTGCGAAAAGCAAGAACTAAACCTCAAAACCAAACAGAAAAATGCACTCGTTAGCCAAAATCTCTGGAGTAAACATAAAAACCTTTTAGAAGTAGCTACACTACTCTCTGTTGAGATAGGGGACAAAGAGTATGATGATTTCAACCTCTTCAAAAAAGAGGTAGATAAGGTACTCAAAGACCAAAAGATAAAACTCTCCGCAAGTGAGAAAAATATCATCCTCTCTGCTGTGAGCTGGTATGATGAGCGTGCTCACAAGGTTATCAAAAAGATACATAAACTCTCTGGCGATAAGCTAGAGGAGAAACTGGAGCATTTGGGATGCAAAGAGGAAGATTTGGCAGACTTTGGACTCTATGCTACCGATAAAGTAGGAGAGTATATAGAGTATGAGAGCGAGGGTGACTTGAGAGATAGTGAAAATATCCCTCTCTCAGACGATATTCACGGCTATTTCCTCAGAGAGGTCAAACCACATGTAAAGGAAGCGTGGATAAACCTAGATAGTGTCAAGATAGGCTATGAGATAAGTTTTAACAAGTACTTTTATAAGCATAAACCACTACGAAGTATCGAAGATGTAACGGCAGATATACTTGAGCTTGAAAAGCAAAGTGAAGGGCTTATCAAAGAGATATTGGGGCTTGGTGATGAGTAAACTAGAGAAGTATCCGAAGTATAAGGATAGTGGGGTTGAGTGGCTTGGAGAAGTGCCTGAACATTGGGAAGTAAAGCCCACCAAAAGATTTCATAAAAACAAGAAGGAAATTAACACAAAACGAAACTGCGATAATGTTTTATCTTTAACATTGCGAGGGGTTGTAAATAATAATATTGATTCTCCCGAGGGCTTAGTTCCAAAAGACTATGCTACTTACCAAATATTTGAAAAAGATAATTTAGTTTTCAAATTAATTGATTTAGAGAATATATCAACAAGCCGTGTTGGATTAGTTCATGAAAAGGGAATAATGAGCTCTGCCTATATAAGATTAAAAGTAGGTAAGAATTCATTGCCGAGATTTGCATATTATTACTTTTATAATTTGTATTTAAATCAAGTATATAATAATTTAGGATCAGGGGTAAGATCAACTTTAGGTCCAACAGACTTGTTAAATATTCTATATATTAAACCACCAAAACAAGAACAAACCAAAATCGCCAACTACCTCGATCAAAAAACAGCCCAGATAGACAAAGCCATCTCTTTAAAAGAACAGATGATAGAGAAACTACAAGAGCGACGACAAATCCTCATCAACGATGCCGTCACCAAAGGACTTGACCCAAATGTCAAGATGAAAGATAGTGGGGTTGAGTGGTTGGGAAAAGTGCCTGTGGATTGGGAAGTTAAAAGGTTAAAATATATCTTTAAAATTAGGAAAAGAATAGTTGGAATATTAGGGTATGATGTTTTGTCCATTACGCAAAAAGGTATTAAAATTAAAGATATTACAAGCGGTGAGGGACAATTGTCTATGGACTACTCGAAATATCAACTTGTATATAAAAATGAATTTGCCATGAATCACATGGACTTATTAACAGGGTATGTAGATATATCAAAATATGATGGTGTAATTAGTCCTGATTATAGGGTTTTTACGCTAGAGCATAGAAGTTGCAGCAAAGAGTATTTTTTGTATTTATTGCAAATGGGATATAAAAATAGAATTTTTTATGCTTATGGACAAGGAGTATCCATGCTTGGAAGATGGAGATTTCCTTCTGATAATTTTTATAATTTCTTCATGCCTATTCCTCCCCTAAAAGAGCAAGTGGAGATTATAGAATATATAAAAGAAAATACTCAAAAAATTGATAAAGCTATTTCTCTTCAACAAAAACAGATAGAAAAACTCAAAGAGTATAAGGCTTCGTTGATAGATAGTGTGGTGACTGGGAAGGTGAGGGTAGTATGAGATGTAAATTAGATATAATTATTCACAAGGAGTTTTCTTATGGAAGATAATCAAATAGAGATAGAAGAGGATATTGTCAAATCAGAAACCGATGGATATATTACCGATCCTTTCTCTACCAAAGATATTAAGATTTCAAATGCAGTGATTTCTCTTTCTAGTCTTATTAATCGCCTTAAGTATAGTGAAGTGGATCTAAATCCTGACTTTCAGAGACATGCTAATCTGTGGAGCCCTACCAATATGTCACGGCTCATTGAGTCTATTTTGCTCAAATTACCTTTGCCTATTTTCTATTTTGATGTGAGTGATCCTGATAGGTGGATTGTAGTAGATGGACTGCAACGGCTATCTACCATTAAAAAGTTCGTTGTTGATAAGAAGTTAAAATTAAAAAATCTTGAGTTTCTTAAAGAACTTGATGGTAAATCTTATGATGATTTGGAGAGAAATCTGAAGCGTATTATTGATGAAACACAAATAGTGACTTATCAGATAGAGGCTCAAACTCCCAAAAAAGTAAGATATTCTATTTTTAATCGTATCAACACAGGAGGCTTATCTCTCAATGCCCAAGAGATACGACAAGCTCTCAATCAAAAGGGAAATGGAATTACATTTTTAGGAGAGTGCTCCGAGGAGGAGGTCTTTAAGAGGGTAGTGAGTGTTCCTTCCAAGCGCATGCTTGACAGAGAATTGATTTTAAGATTTGTTGCGTTTAAATTGACCTCTAGTGCCTCTGAAAATTTTCCATTTAGTAATATGGGTGAATTTTTGGATGATTCGATGGAGAAACTTGATAGTATCGATGAGGGGAGACTAACAGAGCTTCGTGAAAGCCTTTTGGCAACACTAGAGTTTTCAGAAAAAGTATTGGGTGAAAATCATCACTTTAGTCGTGCTATTGCGGATGATAGAAGAACCAATACATTAAACAGATCACTTTTTGATGTCATTACGGTTTGTTTTAGTGAGATATCGGATAAAACTATCTTTTGGAACCAAAAAAAGATTTTTAAAGATAAACTAATCACTCTCATGAAAGATGAGCAGAGTGAGTTTTTTAAATCTATCACAGAGGGAACAAGTAGCAAAGGTGCTATAGAGACTAGATTTAGAATCATGAATCAATTGATAAAAGAGGTGATAGATGAAGATTGATAACGTAAAAATCCAAAATTTTAAAAGCTTAAAAAATGTAGATATAGAACTTGCAAATATAACGCTTTTGACAGGGGTAAATAGTTGTGGTAAATCATCATTTATCCAAACATTACTTTTGTTAAAGCAGAATGAAAATAGAATAAACATAGTAAAAAATCCTATTGTAAATATTAAGGGTGATTATTTAGATCTTGGTAATAAAAGAGATATCTTATTTCAAGAAGCCTTTGATGAAAATATATCTATAGAGATAAGTTCAAAAGAGAGAACGGGTAGTTTTGTTTTTAATAATCAAGACTTAAAGATGATAACAGATTTTCCATTGCTTGGATTGGAGGAGAGCTTTAACTTATTTAATGATGATTTTCAATATATCTCTACAGATCGCATTGCTCCAAGTATTACATACGGACTCTCTGATGAAAATATCGAAAAAAATCTTATAGGGATACGAGGAGAATATACTGCACATTATCTTGCTAAAAACAAACATAAAAAAATTCCAATAGAGGCATTAAAACATCCTGATAGCAAAACAGAACAATTGCTTGAAAATATTTCTTTATGGCTAGGAGATATTAGTGATGGCATTGAGGTAAAAGCAAAGGTTTATGAAGAGCTTCAGAATGTCAATTTAACCTATAGTTATGCGTATGGAGATACGACTACCAATGATTTTACTCCACTCAATATTGGTTTTGGTGTGACTTATGCATTACCAATCATTGTAGCAGTTCTAAAAGCAAAACCAGGGGATTTACTTATTGTTGAAAATCCGGAGTCTCACCTTCATCCGGCAGGACAAGCAAAGATAGCAGAGTTGTGCGCTGTTGCTTCAACAAATGGTGTACAGATACTTGTGGAAACTCATAGTGATCATTTTCTTAATGGTTTGAGAGTTGCAACAAAAAAGAAATTTATTAAATCCGAACAATCACAAATTTATTACTTTAGAAAAGAAAAAAATTCCCTAGAAACTATTGTAGATAATTTGAGAATAGATGAAAATGGAAGAATTAATCAAGAGTGGCCCAAAGGCTTTTTTGATGAGTGGGATAATAGGTTAGATGAACTGTTATGGTAGATTTTTCCGTTTTTAATGAGCTCTCTTTGCCTTTTGTGGATGATACAGGAGTGGAGGATTCTTTTATTTCGTTTTTTAAATGTATTTCCTTACTTAAACAAAAAAATCTCAATAATATCCGCATGGATAAAGATTTTAAAAATTTTGAGATTATACAGGGTATTTATTTTCCTCAATTTTTTGGGCAAATTGAACATAAAGAACTAAAGCAGAGAGTAAGAAGCTTTGTGACTAATGGTATAGTGATTATTGAATCACCATTGGTTGATAATGAAGATGATGAAAATTCATTATTGGATAGGCACTATATTTATAATGGAGACGATCCTTTCATAGGCGGGTTGGCATGTTGTGAGATGTGGAATAGTATTACTGTGAGTTTTTGTTCCGATAATAAATGGAAGAGCACATTTATTGATATCAATAAAGGCACAGAGAATATACCTGTACGTCATATTTCGCTTCCACCTCATATGCATGCACATGAAGATTTTTTTGTTCAGATTGAGAGTGAGCAGCGACAAAGGATTGACCAAAATAATTTTTGGGATAAAAGAGAAGCATTTTTTCCTGAGAAAATTATTTTTTGTGAAGAAGTCAAAAAGCAAATTGAAACAATGGATACTGCTATCTTTAGGCAAGCTGTAGGCGTATTGAGGGATATAGATAGTGGAAAAAAGCAGATTACGGATTACAATCATAGTCCTGAGAGTCAATCAGTGAAAAATAACGCTAATTTAAGAAAGTTTAGATTGTTTACTATTGATGGAGAAAAAGTATATTTTGACAATCATCTTAAAAATCTCTCCAATGGGTATAGGATTTATTTTTTGGAGAAAGAGGGAAAAATTTATATTGGATATATCGGTAAGCATTTGTCTCTATGATGGAATAAGGATAAAAAATTTGAACAAAACATATCAATCAGACATAGCCATTCATCCAGGAGAACTTCTTGAAGAGGTGCTGGATGAGATCCATATGGGTAGCTTTGAACTTTCATCTAGAACCAACATATCAAAGGGGACTGTAGATAAAATCATAGAAGGAGTAATGGGAATTGATTCGAAAATAGCTTCTGCCTTGGAGGATGTGTTGGTTATTCCTGCTCACATTTGGATAGGTTTGGACAATGAATATCAATGTGTATTGAGCAGAGAACATGTAATAGAGAGAGGATATTTTGATGAAAAAAAGTAAAACAAATGAACAAGCGTTGGAGAGTAGCATTGAAAAATCGTTGGTAGGTGTTTCGCTTGAAGAGTTATCAAATGAAATAACGAAACCTTTACCTCTAAATAGTAATAATAACAAGTTTTATATGGGCGACCCCAATGATTTTGATAAAGAGTATGCCATCGATACCAAAAGATTTTGGCACTTTTTGGAAACTACACAAGCTAAAGAGTTAGAGAAGCTCAAACGAGATCCTAAGTACAAACTAAAAATCATTCAACGCCTTGATAGGATGATAAAGAGGTATGGCATACTCGATGTTTTGAAAAAAGGTTTATCTGTTGAAGATGCTCATTTTACTTTGATGTATGTTGCTCCTCTACCATCAAGCTCAGACGAGATCAAAAAACGATTCTCCAGTAATGAATTTAGTGTCACCAGACAGCTCAGATATTCTGTGAGTAATCCTGGTGAAGAGATTGATATGGTGATATTTTTAAATGGTCTGCCTATTGTGACAATGGAGCTTAAAAATGCATGGACAGGGCAGACAGCCAGGGTGCATGGGCAAAAGCAGTACAGAGAAGATAGAGATGCTAAGCAAACACTTTTACAGTTTGCAAGGTGTATTGTTCATATGGCAGTTGATACAGATGAAGTTTATATGACCACACACCTTAATGGCAGCAAAACATTCTTTTTACCGTTTAATAAAGGCAATAACCACGGTAAGGGCAATCCTGTTAATGAACACGGACATAAAACTTCTTATCTTTGGGAAGAGGTCTTTACCAAAGAGTCGTTAGCAAATATAATCCAGCATTTTGTACGACTTGATGGTACAAAAAGTGATACTCTTTCTAAGCGTACACTCTTTTTCCCTCGTTATCATCAGATGGATGTTGTAAGAAAAATCATGAAGGATGCCAGCGAACATGGTGTAGGGCGAACATACCTTATACAACATAGTGCAGGGAGTGGAAAGTCAAACTCTATTACATGGGCAGCTTATCAGCTTATAGAGACATATCCACAAAAAGAGAGTCTTCCTGGAAGTAAAGGTTTACAAAATCCTCTGTTTGACTCTGTGATAGTTGTAACAGATAGAAGATTGCTAGATAAGCAACTTCGAGATAATATTAAAGAGTTCAGTGAAGTAAAGAATATTGTTGCACCTGCAAATTCAGCAAAAGATCTAAAAGCAAGTTTGGAGAGTGGAAAGAAAATTATAATAACTACGATTCAAAAGTTTCCATTTATCATGGATGGTATGTCAGATTTGAGTGATAGAAGGTTTGCAGTGGTGATAGATGAAGCCCATAGCTCACAAAGTGGTTCTGCACACGATAGTATGAATAGTGCTTTTGGAGATAGAGAACTGGATGCACAAGATGCCATAGTGGAAGCGATGAAGAGCAGAAAGATGAAGGGTAATGCCTCATATTTAGCATTTACGGCTACACCTAAGCCGATAACACTTGAAAAATTTGGTCAAAAACAAGAGGATGGAAGCTTTAAACCTTTTCATCTTTACTCGATGAAACAAGCGATTGAAGAGGGATTTATTCTTGATGTGTTGGCAAACTATACAACCTATAAAAGCTATTATGAGATAGAGAAGTCTATAGTAGATAACCCACTTTTTGATACCGCAAAAGCACAGAAAAAACTGAGAGCCTATGTAGAACGAGATAAGCAAACTATTGCTACTAAAGCTGATATTATGCTTGAGCATTTTATTGACCATGTAGTAAATAGAAAGAAGCTCAAAGGCAAGGCAAAAGGAATGGTGGTTACCCAGAGTATAGAGTCTGCTATTCTTTATTATCAAGCATTTCAAGCAAAGCTTAGGGAAAAGGGTAAGCCTTTTAAAATTCTTATAGCTTTTTCAGGTAAGAAAACGGTGGATGGCATAGAGTACACAGAAGATAGCATAAACGGATTTGCAAGTAAAGATATAGCTGATAAGTTTGATACAGATGAATATCGACTATTAGTAGTAGCCAATAAATTTACTACAGGTTTTGATCAGCCAAAGCTTACAGCAATGTATGTAGACAAGAGGCTTCAAGGTGTTCAAGCAGTACAAACACTTTCACGCCTTAATCGTGCAGCCAATAGTTTAGGAAAAAAGACAGAAGATCTTTTTATTTTGGATTTTTTTAATACAGTGGATGATATAAAAGCTTCTTTTGATCCTTTTTATACAGCAACTACTCTTAGCTCCGCTACAGATGTTAATGTACTTCATGAGCTCAAAGAACACCTCGATAACATAGGTGTTTATGAATTGGATGAAGTGGAGCTATTTATAGAGAAATATTTTTCTGGAGTTGAAGCGAGTGAATTAAGTCCCATAATAGATACGGCAGCAGAGCGATTTAACAGTACATTGGTATTAGAAGATACTCAAAAAGCTGATTTTAAAATAAAAGCAAAACAATTTGTAAAGATTTATGGACAAATGGCCTCTATCTTGCCTTATGAGATAGTTGCTTGGGAGAAGCTTTTTTGGTTTTTGAAATTTTTGATTCCAAAATTGATAGTCCAAGATAAAGAAGCTGATGCTATAGATGCTTTGTTAGAATCAGTAGATCTCTCAACATATGGGTTAGAGAGAACTAAACTAAACACAACTATAGGCTTAGACGATAGTCAAGCAGAACTTGATTCACAAAACCCAAATCCAAGAGGAGTGTATGAAGATAAAAATGACAAAGATCCTCTTGATGAGATTATAAAAAGCTTTAATGATAAGTGGTTCCAAGGGTGGGATGCCACACCTGAAGAACAAAGAGTTCGATGTGTTAATATAGCCAGAAAAATTCAAGAGCATCCAGACTATCGAAGTAAATATTTAGATAACCCTGATGAACAAAATAGGGATTTAGCGTATAAAAAGATATTTGATGAGGTGATGCAACAACAAAGACGTAATGAACTAGAACTTTATAAAAAAATTGCACAGGATGATGCTTTCAAAAGTGCTATGCAAGATACTGTAAAAAGATTATTTAACTATATTTAGGACACAGAATAAGAGATATTAAAATTCGTTCTCAAGGATTGACTATATAAATTTATTAATAGCAATTTTGGCTAAAGCACGGAAATGTTGTCTTGACTTATTAGGATAGTATATTTGACATTATAATTCTTCAGCCATATTATTAAGTTGTTTTCTAGCTATTTCTAAAGATTTTAATATTTTAATATCTTTTTCATCGATTTTTGAAGTTTTTTTCGTGTTTGTTAAATATAAAGAAAGAGTTTCATCTTTATATTTTTCAAGATTTTTCATCCAATGTTGCATATCTTTGATAATTGCTTTTGCTGTATTTATTACTTTTAAACGCTTATATATAAAATCTTTAAACGCATAATCTCTTGAATAAAACAGCGGAATAGGAAGATTAGCTAAAAAAAGAGGACTGAGAATTTTTCTGTTGTTTTCAGTGCTTTGAGGTCTTTTTGCTATATATTCTTTGACATATGGAAGTTGTAAATATGTTTGAACAAACAAGGAGACTTCTTCTTCCTTCTGTGCATCTTCATATTCAAATTGAATACGTATTGCACTGTTGTTACTTACAACAGGATGCTTATATTCTCTATCAATCCGACCAACTTGAATATCTAATCCTCTGTAGGAAACTAAAAGATCATTTTTATGCAGTGCTTGTGATGCAATTGCACTGGCATTTGCCGGTGCCGGTTTTTTCTTACTAGAATTAACTTGAATGACACCATACGCATCGATATTCGCAAGTGTGACCTCATTATAATCGAGAACATCTCTTTTTGTACCAACACGCACTTTTGAGATGACAGCGATTTTTTTTGTTAAATCTTTAAGCTTGACAATTGGAACATCATGAAACTCTTCTTCTAATTTGGCTTTTAAGTCAAACAAATTAACCCCTTTACATAGTTGTAATTATACTGTTTTTACTATTTGATATTTATGATTTGTACTTTTGTAATATTTTGAGTATACTTCTGTTGAATACAATAACTACCAATATATTTATATGGTAGTTATTAAAAAGGATATAAAATGCTGATTATAAAAATTCTCGTTGCTTTAGCTGTATTGTATGCACTGTATATGATCGCCGTAGAAATCAATAAATACACGCAAAAGAAGTATAGATATTTATTTCTCAATAAAATTACTCTTATTACTTCATTATCAGGATATGGCGCGTCATTCTTTGGCTATAACTGGTATGTAAATGCTCTCAGCCAACATGGTGATATATTAAATGGTCAAATTTTAATGGCAATAGGTGCAATTTTATTACTCTGGACAATTTATACCAATATCGATAAAACAGGTTTATTCACTGGGGCTATTTTTACTGTTATACAACAGGTACTTTATTTAGTAGTAGGTGCAGCTGGTCTTTTTATACTTGTATTATTATTTGCAGTATATGCTCAAGCAAAGCCGGTGTATAGAATAGATTAATGATTTGGCAATTTGCCATAAAATATAAATTAGCATAAAAAAATAATTATAATATAAAAAAGGAGTCAATAATGCGAAATGCTAAAAGGGTACTGGCAATAATAATTTTTTTACTGGGAGGCATCATACTTATGCAATTAGGGTTTACAAATAACACTCAAACCACCAAAAAACAAACAATTCTCGCTTTTCAAAGAGGTAAGAGCTTAATCTGTCAAGCCTCTCTTGGAGGAAGGGCCTCAGTATTGGTAAATAAAAAAGGTGGTTGGCATCTCTATAAAAAGCAATATTTTAAAAAAGAGAATGATCTGCTAAATATTGCATACTGTACTTTAGTAGAAACAGGAGAGTAAGATGAACAGTACAATTTTTTTAATAATAATTTTGGGAATATTAGGAGCTATCTCTATAGCACTTACTTATACACTCTTATTAAAAAATCCATTTAAAAAAGAGAGTAAAGAGAATAAAAACGAGTCAGCTCCTTTACCACAAAAGAGCATCAAGCTCTTCAATGCAAGTGGTGAAGTGCTTTTAGAATACAGAGATTGTTATGTGTCGCATTTTAGTCAAACGCTTTATCTTCTCTCACACCAATATTGTGGTGACGCATTTTTAAAGATTGATAAGGGGAGTGATATGCTCCTGCTTATTGAAAACTATACACAAGGAGAATCAGATGCAAAAAACGAAGTCATTTAATACTCAAGGATCAAATACAGAGCTCTATTCAAGAGAAAGGCTTGCAGGCTCTTTAGAAAAAGCGCTTGCAACTATTAGAGAAAAAAAGTGTGAGGCAATTTACATCACAAAAAATGAAAAGAGTTCCGCAGAAGCAGTCATGCTTGATATTAACGAGTATGAATATCTTTGCCAGCAGTTAGAAAAATATAATGCACTCTCAAATGATGCTACAGACAAACAACTCTCCAGGCGTTTAGATACCATAGAGCAAAAGATTGATGCGATAGGAGAGGGTATAGATATTATAAGAGATGTAAAATAAAAAAAAGAGAGGAAAAATATGTTTGCATTTATAGATCAGGAGATGATAAAAGCCGTTATATTGTTGATTCTAACCATATATGTATTCTATGGAAGTCTGAGTTTGGATGGTTCAAAACCATCTCTTTTAAAAGTGATACATACAATAGCAATTACTGCAATCATATCTATTTTTGTGGTTGCATATAACAATAAAGAGGATGCTATTGCAAATACAAAAGCATTTTTGCATAAAAGTGTATTTGTCTGTAAAAACAGTGAAAACCTCTACCGTGTCAGTAAAAAAGATGGCTGGAGTGTTGATGGGTATTATTTCGTAAAAGACTCCTTAATGATTCGAGCAGATGGGTGTGAGAGGAGATAATAGTATGAGCGCTGATATCCTAAACCAAAGCAACAAGCATTATAGGATCACCCTCTACAGAGAGGTTAACCATAAAATCAGATACTACAAACTCTCACTGATGCTTAACCTCTTTGGTGAGTTTATTTTTTCTAAAGAGTACGGCTCGCTTAAACGCCCTAAACCAACACGGGTAATTGAGGAGTATTATAAAAGCTATAAAGAGGCCTACACCCACCTGCAAAGCAAACTCCAACAAAAGTATAAAAAAGGCTACAAGGAGTGTATCAATGAAAGATGAAGAGATAGAATTTACCCTGCCAAAAGAGCTCTATGAACAACTCAAACACTTAGCAGAGAGTTCAGATATGAGTATAGAGGATATATCAATAGCAGCCCTGGAGGCATTTGTTAAAAAATATAAAAACTACACAAAAGATGAGTATTACAAAGAAAGAGGAGAAAAAACTTATGAATACAGCAGCAACAATTAAGTGCCCAAACTGTGGCAGTGAAATTAACATAGAAGAAGCACTCTACTCCAAACTTCAAACAAAGTTTGATGTAGACAGGGAGAGTGAGCGCAAGAAATATAAACTTGCGATGCAAAACCTCTCTGCCCAAAAAGAGGCAATCGAGGAAAAAGAAGCAGCCTTTGAGCATAAACTCCAAGAGGCACTTAGTCAAACACTAAGCAAAGAGAAGACAAAAATGCAGTACGAACTCACAGAGAGTATCAAGAAAAACCTTTTAGAGGAGAACGCTCTGCAACTCAAACAGCTCCAAAGCGAACTCGACCAAAAGTCCAAACAGCTCCAGGAGCTCAATTTGCAAAAAGCAAAGGTGGCCCAACTAGAGCGAGAAAAGGAGGAACTCTCCTCTAAAATAAAAGCTGAAGCACAAATTGAGCTTAATAAAAAAATCCAACTAGAACGCCAAAAAGCAATCGAGGAGGCAGCCCAGGCAAATGAGATGAAACTCAAAGCCAAAGAGGAGCAGTTAGACCAGATTAAAAAACAGCTTGAAGATGCCAAACGCAAAGCAGAGCAGGGGAGTCAACAACTCCAGGGTGAAGCACAGGAAAAAAGTATAGAGGAGTATCTTAGCCTCACATTTAAATATGATGAAATAACAGAGATAAAAAAAGGAGCCTTTGGAGCTGATTGTATCCAAACCATCAACACCCCTGATTTTACAAACTGTGGAAAAATCTGTTATGAGTCTAAAAATACCAAAACCTTCTCCAATGATTGGATTGCCAAACTCAAATCCGATATGCTTGATGCCAAAGCCGATGTTGGAGTCTTAGTCACTGCCGCCAAACCAAAGGGTATGGAGCAGATGGGATTTATTGATGGTATCTGGGTTTGCTCTTACGATGAGTTTAAAGGGAGTGCTGCTCTAATTAGAGAGGGAATTATTGCAAGTTATATGGCTGCAAAAAGCCAGGAGAATAAAACAGATAAGATGACACTGCTGTATAACTACTTTAGCGGCAATGAGTTTAGTATGCAACTCCAGGCAATAGTATCTGGTTTTATGGCGATGCAAGAAGAACTCAACAAGCAAAAACGCTCTGTTATGGCAAGCTGGAGTCGACAACAAAAACAGATCGATACCGTACTGCTCAATACTACCAATATGTATGGAAATATAAAAGGCATTGCCGGTAATGCAATTGCCAATGTAGAAGCTTTAGAATTAGAACACTTTGAGGAGGAGGGCGAAGATGTTTGAGTATATCAATCCATTTTTTGGGGTGATGCTGCTTTTGGTTATATTTGTCACTCTTTTATTGACGTTTTATGCAATAGGAGAAAAGCAAGCAAAAGGTACAAACTTTAAAGCTCCCTATTTTATGTATGGCGCTTCTGCTCTTTTACTCTTTATGCTTGTTTGGGATGCAACTGACACAAAACATAAAATCCATAATAATATTACAGCCTTCAATGCAAACAGAGCCCTCTCTTGTCAAGCTGCTGGACTCAAGCGTATCATCTCTAAAGCCAAAGGGTGGTATCTGCTTGATACCAACCACTTTAGCAATGGGGACGCTATTATTGCCAATAGTTTGTGTGAAGTGTTACAGATCAAGAAAAAATAATAAAACAAAAATAAGGAGTAAACAAAGATGTTTGAGTATTTTAATTATGGTGGATTTTTTTTCTTGGTGTTTTTAATGCTGATAAGTTTTAAAATGCGAGAGGAGATAGCACCGCTTTATGGACTGTTCATATTGGTATTAGTCCTGATAGTATATGATGCTTACGCATCATATAGTGATGCCAAGAGTAATTTGAAAGCTTTTGAATATGGAAATACACTTACTTGCAGAAGTGGTGGTGGTGCTTATGGTGGTGTACAAAAATACAGTGTCTCTAAAGCAGAGGGTTGGAGAGTGCATAAGAGTTATTTTATTCATGACTCTTTAATGATTCGTGCCGATGAGTGCGAGCTACAATAAAAAAAGAAGGAGAGAAGAGAAATGGTTGGATTTGAGACAATGCTTTTTGATTATAATGAAGGATTAACACGCTTGGGTATTAATCACCCCTACATCACCGGTTTTGATTTTTTTATGAATATTTTTACAACAGCAATTTTAATATTTGGATTTGAAAAGATAGTTGTTGCAAGTGGCATACTTGATAAGTATGAAGATCATATAACACTGCTTACAATGAGTATAGTTGTAGTGGGACCAATTGTTATAGGAATATATTTTCATGAATATACAGAAGTGCTTTTATTTACAGCTTTTGTTCTTATTGTTCTTGCGGTAGCAATATTTGATATATTTGAAGATTTTAGAACCTATCTTGATGAGAAGTTTGGATGGCTCTTTTAATGCATAGCAGATATATGAGGAGGTTTTTTTAAACAGATGCAGTTTTTATATACGAATGAAAAAACAAACAGTTTTATTGAGTTTAGAGTTGAAGATATTACTATCAAAAAACCACTCAAAGAAGCGCACAGGGAAGTAATACAGATCATAAAAAACTTCTCAAATCTAAATAACCCGACACAACTCCCTACTGAATTGTTTGTACAGCTCCAAGAGGATGATTTTACACTCTTTATGCTTGCAGGAGTCAGTAAAGAGTATGAGCAAGAGCTTGAAAAATGTATCTTTATAGAGTTGACCCATGAGTTAAGAGCTTTTTATAAGAGGGAGATTCAAGAGTCCTATAATGTTGAGTATATAGGTAAGGATAAAAAAATCGTCTCTTTTTATGATGAAGGGAGTTTTACTACTGAAATAGTATAGACAACAAAAGGAGAAAACATGGTGGAGTATATTGTATATTTTATGGCATTTGTTGGGGTTACGATGACATTATATTTTTGGTACAAAGAGGCTACGACAGACTACCTCTATGCAGATGACAATGAGGATGAAGTTTGATATGTGATTATGGTAACAATGAATCAATCTTGTAGCTAGAGGTAGCACTCTTGTATAAAAAAGGAACATTTTTTAGTTTTATGTTATAAATAAAAATTTAATTTGTATAGAGATCTGATAGAAAGATATTCAATATACTTTCGAAGGGGATGAAAATGCTGTCAAGTGATTGTAAATATTGTAAGTTTGTTATATGGCAGGTTGCTTTAGGTATTGGAATACGCTGTAGACATAGAGAAAACCAAAAATATAAAAAGATTGATGATAGGCTTCCTGAATTGCCAGTTATAATTTCTAGAGTACCTAGTTGTAATTTTAGGGATGTTTCTTAATAAAACATATTAGACAAGGTATGATTTATTTTCTCTGATGAATATTCCTGAAGCAGTGAGTATTATACACGAAAATATTGACTATAAAGTCGATATAGCTTGGGGGACAACTACTGATGAAGCTCTTAATAAAGACTATGCTAAAGTTACTATTTTCTTTACTGGGCTAAAATAAAATGACTGTAATAGTTAAAGGATATTGATGATTGATGCAGAAATGAATAATAAAATCCCAAAACTTGAAACATGGGAAGATATTCTAACTTCCAATGTATTTGGGGTACTTGAATTAATTGAGTATAAGCACTTATTGAATGTTATATCAATAGCTAAAAATGAAAAGAACGAGAAGGTTGCAAATAAAATAAAAGATAAGAAAATAAAGACTGTTCAATTATGGAAACACTTTAAAAATATTGGGGAACCGGATATTCTAGTAAAATTAGATGATGGAACATTTTTTATTATTGAAGTAAAATATTTTAGTCATGAACATAACAATAAAGATAAAGCAATGGAAGAAAATAGTTCCGATGATGTAAAGGAATATCAGGAAAATGGTCAATTGGCTAGATATTTAGAAATAGAAATTGATAAACAAAAAAGTGATTTTATTATTTATTTAACTGCTGACTATCAAAGTATGAAATATATTAAAGAAAGTAATAGTAGCAGTAAAAATTGTTTAAACAAAATTTATCATATTCATTGGGATGAATTTAATGAATATTTACAAAAAATTCAAAATCTTGAAGGTATAGAAAAGAAAGTAATACATAAAATAATTGAATATTTAGATTTTAAGGGCTTTGAATACTGGAAAGGTTTTCACTATAAAAAAGAGTATGACATAGAAATTACTACAGGAGGATTTTATGAAAACAAATGAAAAAAAACAAATTACAGACATTCTGAATGCTTTTAGATTAATCAATAAAGATATAAGAAAAGCATTTAATATTATGAGTGAGAGGTTAGAATCTAAAAATGATTTTGAGCAATGGAAAAAATGGGAAAAAGGGAATAAAAATGCAAAAGAAGACTATGCAGATTATACAAGTTTTTTTGATGGAGAGGATTGGTACTACTTAAATTGTTATGGTTTATATAAAGAAAAGGTGGTAGGCTTTACTTTTGTAATTAGTGTATGCTATGATGAAGAAGATGTTGATTATGCAAATTTTTTAAAACTATTAGATGCAAATATTAATTTAAATACTCCCCTGCTTTGTATTTTGGGAGTTTATTCACCAATAGATTCACAAAATATTAAATTAGACGACTCTGATGGTAACCACTATGTTGATGAAATATTACAATTTACAGAAGGATGGAGTAATTATAAAAAGGATGCTATAGAATATGACAAATGGCTTGATATTGAAATTGATTGTTTTGATGATAAACAAGTTAAAAAAGGATATGAAGGATGGTACAAACAGGCAAAAATAAAATTAGTTCATATTACTGATATTTTTTCTAAAGGGAAGGCGGAAAACTATATTGATGATTTGATAAAAACAGTGTAATAGATGATAGGAATATTTTGGATTTACAATTCTAAAATCTACTTTAAAACTGTTAAAATAGATGCCGTAAAAGTAATTAATGGATTCATTGATAGTAACTTTTCACACTATCAGGTATGGGATGAAATCTCCTTACAAAACAAAGATTTTTATCTTTATGAATATGAAGAGGTACCAAGAGGTAGAGTTGTTTATGATGTAGACAATAAACAGTATATTGTATATTCTAATGAGGATATTATTAACTCAAATGAATCAAAATCTTTCATCATCAATGCTTTTGATTTATCATCTGCGAATGTATTATTTGAATATGATGCGCATTATGAAATAATATGCAACGGACATAGGTGACCGTTTAACATTGCTATAAAAAACAAGGTTGTTAATGAAAATTTTACACACTACAGATTTACATTTTAATAAAAAATGGTTTGAATGGATAGCGCTACAACAAAAAAACTTTGATATGTTTTGTATCAGTGGAGATTTTCTAGAAAGCTCAAAAAATGAAACGCTTCTGGAGCAAATTAATTGGATAACAACTTGGATTAAAAAGTTTCAAAAACCACTTTTTACATGTAGTGGCAATCACGATATAGGTGAACTAGATAATGAAGACTGGCTAAATAGAATAGACACTTCAAATTATTATCCTGATAATACAATTACAACCATAGATAATTTAAAGTTTGGTTGCTACCCATACATTGGTGCTGATGGTTACTTTGAGTTTGATGAATGTGATGTTATCATTACTCATGTACCACCTGCTAACACAAAAACTTCAATGAACAAAAAGGATAATGACTGGGGAGATAAGGAATTATACAATGCAATTAAAAATAAAATAATAAATCCCAAAATATTACTTTGTGGTCATATGCACAAACCTATTAAATCTATGGATACACTTTTCAATACAACTATTTATAACCCTGGTACCAATAAGTATAACGACATCCCTAATTATTGCACAATAGATATTTAAGATATTAAAAAAATGAGTAGTCCTTTTAAGCTTTTATCTTCCAGACATAAAGCTGTCATAATGTAATCATATACTTCTTTATAAAATATGAGGAGTAGATGATGAAAACTATAAGAAAAAGAGAACAAAGAAGATATACATTAGAGATAAATAAAGAAGATTATATAGACAAAAACCTTATCGATAAGGCAAGCTTATGGACACTACGAATACTTTTAAAATTGGGAGGACATAAGGAGTTTATCGATAAAGATGACTATATTTTAAAAGATAATATTTTCGCTTTTTTGGGTGGAAATAAGTTTTTAGAAAATGAAAAGTTTACGCGTGAGGATATCTTAGAATATTTTGCACAAAAACTTGAAAAACTCGAACAACAAAAAAGATTCTCTTCACATCCAATTTTGTCAACAAATATCGCGCAAATCTCCTCTTTGATGAATCTAAATCGTTATGAAGAGCAAATTTTAGAGTTTAGTGTTTTAATAAAACAGTATGAGATTTTAGATGATGCTGTAGAGCTTTTGGGACATGAACTCAATACGACACAAGTTAAAAGAGCTTTAAGTATCATATTAAATATTCCAAAAGATGAAGTAAAAAAAGCGCTCTCTTCAAAAGCTAAACTTACCAAATCTTCTTTGGTACTTATAGATAAACGCAATACAAATTCACTCGATAGAAAACTAGATTCAATTAGTGATACTTTTATAGATAATCTCTTGAATCTGGATGAAGATATATCTGTAATGCTCAAAGAATCAGTAAGTAGATGCTCAAAAGGGAGTTTGAAGCTTAAAGATTATGAGCATATCAAAGAAGATATTAATCTGTTACTACCTTATCTTAAAAAAAGTATTAAACAAAAACAAGAGGGTGTCAACATACTTCTATATGGCGCACCTGGAACAGGAAAAACTGAACTTGCTAAAACCTTGGCTAAAAAACTCAAACTTAATCTTTTTGAAGTAAGCTACACAGATGAAGATGATGAGTCTATAGATGGGGAGAAGAGACTCAAATCCTATAGGTTAGCTCAAGCACTCCTTGGAGATAAAAAGACACTTCTAATGTATGATGAAGCAGAAGATATCTTTCAAGGTGGTGGAAGTAGTTTTTTTAGTATGCTTTTTGGTAGTTCAAGCCGTCAAAAAGATAAAGCATGGATTAACAAAGTGTTAGAGACAAATACAATTCCAACTATCTGGATTACTAATAACATTAATGCCTTAGACCCTGCACTTGTAAGAAGATTTGATATGAGTATAGAGTTGCCAATCCCTCCAAAATCTAAACGGGAAAAAATTATAGAGAGTTATAGCAATGGGCATCTTGATACGGCAAGTATTCAGACATTAGCAGAGCATGAAGATGTAGCTCCAGCACTTATCACACGAGCATCTAAAGTGTTGGAAGTTATAGGTGAAGAGAAAAACTCTGATGCATTTATACATCTTGTAAGCAATACGCTAAAAGCCCAGGGGCATAAAGAGTTAGAAAAAGGTAGTGGCATAGAGATTGCGAAAAATATTTATAATCCGAGCTATATCAACACAAGTACAGATTTAGAGAAGCTTACACTTGGGATAAAAGAGAGTAAAAACGCAAGGCTTTGTCTCTATGGAGCACCAGGAACAGGAAAGAGTGCTTATGGGAAGTATATAGCCAAACAACTCAACAAACCATGTATTATAAAAAAGGGAAGTGACCTCATAAGTAAATGGGTAGGAGGCACCGAACAAAATATTGCTAATGCTTTTAAAGAGGCTGAAGCTGAAGATGCCGTACTTGTCTTTGATGAAGTAGATAGCTTTTTAAGTGACAGAACACAGGCTCAAAACTCATGGGAAGTGACACAGGTAAATGAGATGTTGGTGCAGATGGAAAATTTTAATGGTATCTTCATAGCCACCACAAACCTGATGGACAATCTTGATAAAGCAAGTCTAAGACGATTTGATTTAAAACTAGAGTTTGAGTATCTCAAAGCAGAACAATCACTCAAACTCTTTAGCGAATATGTAAAAGAGTTTGGGTTTAAAAAACTTGCAGATATGCAAAAACAAAAAGTAAAATCTTTGAGAAATCTGGCACCAGGGGATTTTGCAGCTGTTGCAAGACAAAATAGATTTAATCCTCTTAAAAGTGTTGAAGATTTTATCCAAAGGCTTGAAGATGAAGTGGCTGTTAAAAATGAAGTGCATAAAAATGTTATGGGTTTTTTGGCTTAATTAATGGCGAGTTTAAGCTTATATCTTATATAAAATAGGAGGGAGAATAGTATGAAATCAATAAAAAATGGGGATTATACTCTAGAAGAGATAGCCAAGATATTGGGGATTACCAGAGAACGAGTGAGACAAATAGAAGCACAAGCCTTAAAAAAACTCAAGTCTCCAAAGATTGGTAAAAAATTAAGAGAATATGTGTCAGGAGAAAGTTGATGAAAAAAGTTGAAACAACCCAAGCAGATGCAGATTTACACAAGAAAGAGCTATGTGCATATATAGACAATACAGAGTTCAGTGATGAAATAAAAAAAGCTGTAAAAGGAATGCTCGGAGTAGTTTTACCGAGTGGAGATAATGATATGAGTCTTGATTTGGCTGATTTTGAAGTTATTGTCAATCATGGTGGTGTAGCATTTAGTGGTATTGGAGAATTTGATGGCAAAAATTCAGCAGCTGAAGCTATAAGGCGATCGATTGAAAACTCATCATTGGAATATAACTTGATAAATAAAATGTCAGGCATATTAATACATTTTACTATACATCCTGATTTTTCTATTGAGGATATTGCTGAAGCAATGGAAATAATACATGAAAATGCTCACGATGAATCTGACATTATGTGGGGAACTACAACGGACAAATCAGTTAGTAAGAGTTATGTAAAGGCTAGTATTTTGTTCACGGGATTTGAAAAAAATGGCAATAAATATATAGTTGCTAATAATATTGACTACGGGAAATGAATAACTTTTTATAAATTTAATTTGTAAAATTAATATTAAGCATGCATAAATTTACAAATAGGTAAGATAAATTTAATTATTAGAGCATGAAAGGAAAATAATAAATGTCAGATAATAAACTTCTATCTCTCAGTGAAATTTTTAATGATAAGTTTTTTAGAATACCTGATTTTCAGCGGGGATATTCTTGGGGAATAATTCAATTGGATGATTTTTGGGAAGATTTAATGAATTTAAAAAATGATAAGATTCATTATACTGGTCTTCTCACCGTTGAACAGGTTAGCAAAAGTAATATACTTAATAATGAACAATGGAAAGATGATTTGTGGCTGTTTGAAAGAGGTTTTAAAGCCTTTTATCTTATAGATGGTCAGCAAAGATTAACTACAGCCATTATTTTAATCAATGAAATATTAAACTTTATTCCAGATGATAAAGGTATTAATTTTAATGAAAAAACATATTGGATAAAGAAATATTTATATCAAGCATTTGGAGAAAACTATAAATCATATATTTTTGGGTATGAACGTGATAATCCTAGTGATGAGTATTTTAAAACAAAAATTTTAGCTCAGAAATCATCATCTTCTGACAAAGTGCCAGAGCAAACTCTCTATACTGCGAATCTCAAGAGAGCAAAAGAATATTTTCATAAAAAACTAAAAAACTTGGATAGAGATGCACTTGGTTCCATCTTTAAAAAAATAAATACAATGTTTAAATTTAATCTGTATGAAATTGATGACGAACTAGATGTTTATGTTACATTTGAAACTATGAATAACAGAGGTAAGGCTTTGTCAAGCTTAGAACTTCTCAAAAATAGACTTATTTATTTATCTACATTGTTGGAAGTAAATGAATCATTAAGAACAAGACTTAGAAAAGACATTAATGAAACATGGAAAACTATCTATGAATACCTTGGAAAAAATAAAGATAATGCGATGGATGATGACGATTTTTTACGGAACCATTGGATTATGTATTTCAAGTATGACAGAAATGAAGCCAATGCTTATGCAAAATTTTTGCTAAACAAAAAATTTACGGCGAAGGAAACAATCGAAGGAAATGTAACACTTGATGATATCAAAAAGTACATTGATAGCCTTTCAGATAGTGTTAAGTCTTGGTTCTATATTTCTAATCCAGAATTTTCTACCTATACTGACGAAACCAAAGAGTGGCTTCAAAAACTTAACAGAGTAGGAATGGGGGCATTCCCTCCCTTAATTATGGCATCAATGGCCAAGCATGATGAAGAAGATTTTTTACTTCTTTTGAAAGCAGCTGAACGATTTATTTTTCTCGTTTTTAAACTTTCTCAAAGATCGTCAAATACTCAGAATAATTATTTTTATAGACTAGCAAATGATTTCTATTTTAAAAAGGATGATTTAACTTTACAGAAAGTTATTGAAATTATAGAGCAATTGACAGATGGTGAAGATGGCGAAGGGGATGAGTACACTTATTATGGTTGGTTTAACCTTGATAAGTTTAGTAGTTACATAAAAGAGCGCTTTGAAAAAGATGAAGGATATTTTAGTTGGAATGGATTAAGATATTTTTTGTATGAGTATGAATTATATTTACAAAAAAAAGCCAAAGGAAACCAAAAAGTTCACTGGTCTGATTTTAGTAAGCGTAAAAAAGAAGATACTATCGAACATATTTATCCTCAAACACCTAACGATAAATGTTGGAAATCAGTATTCGACACTTATACTAAAAAAGAGAAAATAAAACTATTACATAACCTCGGAAATTTAGTTTTGCTTGCTCGTTCAAAAAACTCTGAACTTCAAAATAAATGTTTTGATTTTAAAAAGAGTCATATTGATAAAAAAGGTAACAAGGTTGGATTTTTTAATGGGTCATATAGTGAAATAGAAATTGCAAGCTATTCTAATTGGACACCAAGTACAATAAAAGATAGAGGTGAACAATCACTTGATTTTTTAGTAAAAAGATGGGATATCGATTTTGAGGGATGGGAAACTGACAAAGAAGATTTGTTACTACTTGATTTCATAGATACAGCCTCCAAATAGAGATGAAAAATTTGAAAAGAATTTAACAATGACCCTCTCTAAATCCCAATACATAAGAGGCTTACAATGTCACAAATTCCTATGGCTCTACAAACACAAACCAGAACTCCGTGATACTCCAGATAAAGCGCAAGAGTCTTTATTTGACAAAGGTTATGAAGTAGGAGATTTGGCAAAAGAGTTGTTTCCAAATGGTGTTGAGATTGAGTTTGATAATTTCAATTTTAATAGGATGATGGAAAAGACACAAGAGCATATAGATAATGGAGCTAAAGTTATATATGAAGCTGCTTTTAGTGCAGGTGGTGTTTTTGCTATGGCAGATATTTTGGTAAAAAATGGTGATGCTTGGGATATCTATGAGGTGAAGGGAAGTACGGAGGTAAAAGATTACTATATAGATGATGCATCTGTTCAATGGTATGCTCTTTCTCAAACTATTTCACTGAAAAATGCTTATATTGTACATATTAATAACAATTATGTAAGAGATGGTGCTCTCGATGTACAAAAGCTCTTTACAATTGTAAATATTACACAAGAAGTTCTACAAAAACAATCAGATGTATTGAAAAATCTTCAGATTTATGAGCAAATGTTGGAAAATCAAATGCCTGCGATAGATATTGGAAAACACTGTAGCAGTCCAAATCAATGTGATTTTATTTCATATTGTTGGGCACATATACCTAAAAAGAACTCTGTTTTTGATCTCTCGTATGCAATGGGAAAGCAGTGGAAACTGTATGAACAAGGAATACTAAGTATAGATGACATACCTGATGATTTTCATTTAGGATCCAATGCATCATTACAGGTACAACATCATAAGTCACAAAAGATAAAAATAGATAAACCTAAAATAAAAGAATTTTTAGACACGATTGAATATCCTATAAATTTCTTTGATTTTGAGACTTTTCAAAATGCCATACCAAGATTTGACAATCAACGACCTTATGCACAGATGCCTTTTCAGTATTCACTCCATATATTGCATGAAAATGGAAAATTAGAGCATAAAGAGTTTTTAGGAGATGAAAATAGTGATCCAAGAAGAGCTCTTTCAGAACAAATGCTTAAAGATATTACACCAACTGGTTCAATCATCGCTTTTAACCAATCATTTGAAATAACACAGATTAAAAACTTGGCTTTACTCTTTCCAGATTTGAGTGATAAACTTTTAGCTTTAAATGAGAGGTTTATAGACCTTGCATACCCATTCCAGCACAAACATTACTATCATCCAAAATTTAATGGTAAATACTCCATAAAAGTTGTTTTACCAACACTGTTTCCAGATGATGATGAACTAGACTATAAAAAGCTTGGAAGTATTCAAAATGGTGGTGATGCCATGGATACTTTTGCTAATTTATATTTGCTAAAAGATAAAAATCAATTAGCTGAGATAAAAAAGGACTTACTTGCTTATTGTCGGTTAGATACTTTGGCAATGGTTCGGATTTGGGAGAAGTTACATAATTTAATTGGAGATAAACATGAATGATATAATTGAGATAAGTACAAAAGATACATTAGTTGATGGCAATGGAATTAGAAGTATGAGAAAGTTTTTACATAGTACAATAGAGTTATTTGCTGAAGAATCATTAGAATTTTATAAACACTGGGGAGAGTTTCCTTTCATATATGGTGAAAAACAAGTTAATTCTGTAATCATTCCAGCAATTCACAAATATACAGGTAACATTTGGTTGGAACAACCCTTTAAAAAAGCAAAAAATAATCAAAGATTTTTAGATATTGCTACTACAAAAGGAAATAATATTTATCTAATTGAACTAAAACATTCTTTTAATAGTAAAAATAATGCTATCGCAAAATATACAGATTCTGAATGGGAAAAAGCGATTGAACAAATTTCTGATATTAATAGAAAAACGATCGGAGATTATTTTAATTACGAAGAATTTAATGTTTTTAAGATAGCTTTGATGATTATGCCTACATACTTATTTAGCGATAAAAAACATAGTATTTTAGATATGAAGGCACATGACTATGTAAATAAATTATTTCAAGAATATGAGTGCTATAATGCTGAAAAATATAGAGCAAATTTTATAGGAACAATGAAGTTCATTGACCCTGTAGTATATAAGCATGAATTTATAAACGGAAATCGTATTTATCCTTTTGTATCCTTTATTGCCAGAATTGAAGAAATTTAGTTATAGGAATAATTATGATTGAAGTATTTGGGATACACAAATCTCAAATATATTTAAAATCTATTAAATCCGATGAAGTAAAAGAAATAAATTGTTTTATTGACAGCAACTTCTCACACTATCAAGTATAGGATGAAATATCCGCACAAAACAAAGAATTTTATCTTTATGAGTATGAAGATATTCCAAGGGGTAGAGTTGTTTATGATGTTAAAAATACACAGCATATTGTATATTCAAATAACGACATCATTACTTCAGATAAAGCTAAAAAATTAATAGTAAAAGCATTTAATTTAAATATCAATATGATGCGCATTATAAAATACAAAGTTTGTCATAAGGAGACATAAAGATGTCAAGAGGACTAAATATCATTTAACTTAAAATTAAAGGAGATAAAGAGTTAAATATCTCTAAAGAAAAATGCCGACAAGTTCTATTGATAGCAATGAAAAAACTTAAAAACCCAAAATTTGAAGCTAGATTTATAGATATGAAAGATACCTTAAATCAATGACCAAATGATACTAATACCAAAAAATTATAAGGATTAATTATGGACCCAACAGTAAGTAATGTAATATTACTCTCAGGAAGACCAGCCTCTGGTAAAACAGCAATGATGATAGCATATGCAAATATATATCCAAAAAGCACAATGGTCTTAACTCAAGAAAATTCTAAGGAGCAATTACTAAATCGAGGATTATCTAAAGAAATAATAGTTATAGATGATATTGAGATATTTAAAAGTGTAAGTATTTCCAAATATGAAACATTATGTATTGATTATATTGACTTGCTCGATAATGAATTTATTATTAAATACATATATCCATTGATAAATACTAAGCTTAGAATTATTGCATTGCAACAAATGGATAGGAATGGTATTGTCAGAAAGAATATATTTAATGATTATATAAATGATGCTTAGATTGATGTACCAACACATTATAAAGTAGAGATCTAGTATGCCATATTCAATAGTTGTAAAACAAGGAAATTTACTAAATGAAGAAGCAGACTTTATTGTCAATGCTTCAAATACGAAGTTAATACTTGGTAGTGGTGTTTCTATGGCTTTTAAAAGACACTGTGGCATTGAATTGCAAAATGAGATGAGTAGTGTATTAATCTCTATTGATAGTGATTTGGAGCAAGGAGATGTTGTCGCTACATCATCTGGAAAAGCTAATAATTTTAAATACTCGTTGCATGTTGCCATAATGAATTACAATCAAGGTGTTAAATATAATAAGAAAAATCCAACGATAGAAATTATTAAAAAAGCTTTACAAAATATAGAAAATTATCTACTCTGGTATGCTAAAAATAAATCAAATAGTATGAAGTTAGTTTTACCATTAATGGGTTGTGGTGTTGGTGGACTAGATAAAACTGATGTTATAAAACTTTATAAAAATTTTTTCTATAGAGATGTGGCATTTGAATGTGAAGTAATCATATATGGGTATAATATTGAAGATTATAAGAAGATATGCAAAATTATGAGGATAGAAGATAATGGCATATAAACACGACTATGACAAGATTTTGACGAGACTTACAACTATTCTTTCACGACTAAATGATGGAGAAGCTCTTTCAGTGAAAGAACTTGCAAAAGAGTTTAATACAAGTGAAAGAACCATACAAAGAGATTTTAATGAGCGTTTAGTCTCATTTCCAATTTATCAAGAGAAGAAAAAATGGAAGATGCAAGATGGGTATAAAATAGAAAAGAGCAGATCTTTAGAAGATGAGATTATCTTGGATATTCTTGAGAAGATCACAGAGGGCATAGGCGGTTCTTTTTCTGCAAGAGCGCATGCACTTCTCTCAAAAATCAAAAATGAAGATTTTAATCCTATTTATGCAAAACTCAATATTGAAGATATCAGTGATAAACTAGCAGATATACAGATCTTAGAACAAGCCATAAAAGAAAAAAGAGAGATAGAGTGTATTTATGATAATGAACGTAAAAAGCCTTATAAAACAACCTTACAGCCCTTGAAAATAGCAAACTATGAGGGCTTTTGGTATCTCATTACAAAAAAAGATGATGAACTAAGAAAATATTATCTTAAAAATATTTCACAACCGATTTGATTGAATAAACACTTTGCGGTGGAGACTGAGCTTGAAGAGTTACTTCAAAACTCTCTATCTATCTGGTTTAGTAAAAGTACAGAGCCTTTTGAAGTAAAATTGTATGCTGATGAAAATGCTGCAAAATATTTTAAGCGAAGACCACTTTCCACACAAATAGTTGAGTGTCTCAATAGTGATGGAACAATGGAGTTTAGTATTAAGATAACACATGAGATGGAGATACTGCCCATAGTTAAATATTGGATACCTCATTTGCACATTATAGAACCACAATGGATTCAAGATATTATTGATGATGATTTAAAAGAATATTTAAATGATATTTCAAATCGGGAGCATTTGGAATAAAAGAAGATAGGGTTTATCGAGGGTGTAAAAACAACTGTGTAAATCCAAAAAACTAATTTATCAGATAGGCTTAAAAATTGCTATTAGCGATAAATTTATTTGAAGGATTTACAGATAGATATTTTAAATAAAGAAGAGCTACGTAGACAAATAAAAGAAGGCAAAGAGATTTCACTCGATGGGATATTGGATGATTTTAAAACTCTTCTTCGAGAAACAATTCAAACAGCGACTGAAGTAGAACTTGATGATCATTTAGGTTACGAGAAGCATCAGAAGTCAGATAACTTCAACTATCGTAACGGTACAAATAAAAAGACTCTAAAATCGAAATATGGTGATGTAGATGTTGCAATACCACGAGATAGAGATGGAAGTTTTGAACCACAGCTTGTAAAGAAACGGGAAACACTTCTAAACGGCAGTGAAGATCTTATACTTTCACTTTATACTAAAGGGATGAGTGTCAGAGATATACAGCACCACCTTGATGATCTTTACGGTTATCAACTTTCAGAACAAACAATCTCAAATATCACCGATACAATTATAGAGAAAGCAAAAGAGTGGCAGAACCGTCCACTCGAACCAATCTATCCAATAGTCTTTATGGATGCTACTGTGCTCAAAATAAGAGTGGAGAGAGTTGTAAAAAACATAGCTGCATATATTATGCTAGGAGTCACACTTGAAGGAAAAAAAGAGATATTAGGTATTTGGATTGGTGAAAATGAAACAAGCAAATATTGGCTCTCACTACTTAACGAACTAAAAAACCGTGGTGTGGATGATGTACTTATTTTTGCCATAGACGGACTTAACGGTTTCAATGAAGCTATTGAGGCTGTTTACCCAAAAGCAGAGATACAACGTTGTATTGTCCATCAGATTAGAAGTTCACTTCGTTATGTCTCTTGGAAGGATAGAAAGGCAGTAGCAGCTGATTTAAAAATGATCTATACAGCAACTACTGAAGAAGATGCACAAGAGGCACTTTTGGAATTTAATGATATTTGGGGCAATAAGTATCCTCATATTACACAGTCTTGGACAAATCACTGGAATGAGCTGGCAACTTTTTTCAAATATCCTAAGCCGATCAGAAAGTTGATTTATACCACAAATCCTATTGAATCGCTCAATTCAAGCATTAAAAGACGCACAAAATCCAAAGGCTCATTTCCTACGATTGATGCAGCTTTTAAGGTGCTTTATCTCTCAACTCAGGAGGTTCAGGAAAAATGGAATCGTAACGGACTTAGAAATTGGAGTGAAATTTACCCTCAACTTTGTATATTTTTCAGTGAAATTATGGAAAAATATACAAGGTAGTTAAATGGGCTGGAGGTGATTTACACAGTTTAGTTTACAGGCTCAAAAATTTCCAATATTATAGCACTGAGAGTACTACTTTGTTTTGAATTTACTTGGAAAAAGTGCTTTTAGCTTAATATTTCTATGATATTTAATCATGCTCGCTGGCATTTTTCCTTCTAGCTTTTTAAGTGTTATGTTTGCATTTTCAACTAAAGCTTTACACTCTTCTTCAGATAATTCTAGCTCAAACTTTGCAGATATTTCATTCTTGATTCTTTGAGTAAATACAGGATTATTGTTCCATGATAAAGTTTTAAAAGAGAATATTATATCAAGAAGATATTTTCTATAAGATTTTATTAAAGCTTTATTTTGATCTTGTAGAATGAACTGAAAAATGTAATATAGAAATAAGAACGGTCTGACAGGTATATGTCCTTCTAATTTAAGAGCTTCTAAAAATTTATAAATTGGTGATTTTTCTTCATCAGATGTTTCAAATTTTGATAGTATCTCTTCTATTAAAATTTCAGTGAGTTTTTCATTAAGTTCTTTTTGAGTTAATGCTGCGTTTATATCTTTAAGTAAATCTAAATTTTCTTGCGATATAAAAAGTAGCTCAATACTAGTATACATATCTGGATAATCAAGAAAAAGCCACATAGGATTAATATTTAAAGTTTTTATTAATGTTTCTAAGAAAGCAAAATCTGGTTTTCTATCACCTTTTTCATACCGACTAATAGCTGCTTGTGTAACATCTAATAATTTTGCAAAATCCTTTTGATTTAAATTTAATTGTTTTCTTATAAAGCTAATTTTGTCAGAAATATTCATAATATTAAAAAAATCCTTGACATATTTAATAATAGTGGTATATAATATACCAAATGGTATTTTATATACTATCTCAGTATTATATACGAAAAGGTTTATATATGCAAGCACTGGAGATAGCAAGTGTATATTTTATAAAAAAAATAGTAAATCCGGAAGATATCTTTTTGATTGATGTGATTTTTGAAAATGCTTGTTTTTGGTCTAGGGAGTCTTGTAGAGAATTATTTCAGAAAAATCCCAACCGACAAGATTTAGTAAGAAAAATAGATGATGTGGGTAGTGAGGTTGATAGATATATGTATGATAAACGGTTTAAAATGCTTAAAAATGCGAAAAAAGGAAAAAATTCACTTTCGAATGCTTTGGTTAATTCTGAAAGTACAATCAAATGGTTCATAGAGCGATGGATAAATATTTTTATGAATATTTCCACAAATTCTAAATATAAAGCTTATATAGATGTTGGATCAATTGGTTTAGAACTTAATGAAAACATAAGTTATTCTGAAGATGCTTTAGTGTTGATGATAAAAGAGGAAGAAAAATTAGAATATGAAAAACAACAACAAATGGAGATAAAAAAATGGGATAAAAATTTAATAAAGATGGTGGGAAATGGACAAATAGGTGGTGAATCCACTGAGTCTGGCAGGACTCAGATGATTTTAATTTTTTAATCCAAATGTAGAAAAAGGACTAAATATGAGGAAGAGTATATCTGAAATAGAAAAAGAAGTAAAGAAAACAGAAGCAAAAGTTGCCAGACTAATGTATCTTGAAGAATTAAAACTATCAGACTACATTAAAGACCATGACATTATGGTAATTGAGAAAGAGATGATTTCTATTCAAAATGAACTAAAATTAAAAACTGAAAAAAATTTGAGTGACTTAGATAATTTTTTAGATGGTTTCGATTTAGAATATGAAAAAATTGAAAATGCAAAATTTGAGTATCTATATCAGAATTTTATCGTAAAAAATGAGATTACAATGTTTGCAGCACCACCAAGCAGTGGAAAAAGTCTTATTAGTGTAGCTCTGTGTAATATTTTTCTACTTGAAAAAAGAATTAATCAAATTATCTATTTTGATGCTGACAATGGAACAGCTACACTTAAAGAAAGAAACATTCATAAACTAAAGAAAAAATGGATTAAAAAATTTCGTTATTTTCATGAAAGTCAAATAACTAAAGCTCAGATGTTACAAATAATAAATCAATTAAAAAAAACTAATTTAAAAAATGTACTTGTAGTCTTTGACTCGATTAAAAACTTCATGATTGGAGGCGACCGAGATAAAAATAGAGATGTAAGTAAAGTGATGGAGGTTTTAAAGTCACTAAGAGCTAGAGGAGCAACAGTTCTTTTCCTCCATCATACTAATAAACCAAATAAGGATTTGCAAGAGCTTGTATATGCAGGAAGTAGTGCTTTTCAAGAGGATACTGGAAATGCTTATATTATGCAAAAAAATGAGTATAAACAAAGTTTTATTTTTAAAAATTTTAAGGCAAGAACTGGTGATTTAACTGATATCGCTTTTCAATATGGAGATAACCATACACTAACAGAAGTTGATTTTATAGAGGCAAGTGAAACACAAGAAATAGTTGAGATCAATGAGGTAGTCATCGAATTTCTCGAAAAACAATCCCAAAAGCCATCATACTCACAAATAATGCAGCACTTACAAAAAGCAGGGTATAGTAGAAATAAATCTAATCAAGCATTACAAAACAGTAAGGGTAGATACTGGCAAGAAGAGAAATTAACACAAAATAATAAATCAGTCTATTTCCTAATTCCTCAAAAACCAAATATTGTCGAGATTGAGTATCTTGATGCTGATAATAATTTACAAAGAAATGAACAAATTATAAAAACCCCTCGTACAAGTGATATAAGTCGTACAAGTCCTATTTTAGGGCGTTATGATAATAGTAATACGACAGTACAAGTGCATACAGGTGAAAATATGAATATAGATATACCAGTTTTACAGGAGAAAAGATTATGAGTGAAAATTCTGAAAAAATTCTATATTTAATTTTGAAAAAGCTGGAAGAACAAGAAGAGTTACTATTTCTTACTGTTTCAACACTTACTACTAAAAAAGCGGTTGCTAATTTACTAGGCAAAACAGATAGAATGATAGATTATTACATACAAAATGGAACATTCCAAGACGGTGTACATTATTTTATAAATGAAAAAGGGAAAAAAGAGTTTATACCATCTGGAATTTTAGATTACAAAAGAAATAAAAATAGGAAAAAAGAAGAGAAAAAACTTGAGACAGAAAAAAAAATTTATCATCCATCTGTTCAAAATATAATTCAAGGACTAAAAGTTGGCTAAATCAAAAAAAAGAGAAAAAGTGAATTATTTAGAATATACATTCACGATATTTGAAAAGTATAATATATGGCAACTTTCGTTTGTCCTTGAAAAAGGAAAATCTCCGAAGAAAAAAACTACTGGGTTAAAGGCAACACCTTCAAATTTACTTATCATTAAAAAAGAAATTATTCCTCAGATAGTGGAGGTTCTTACAGGTAAAATTAAAAATTTTGAAGATGAGGAAAATAAGGAGTATACTGTTGAAGAATGGGCTGAAGAATTTTTTTTAGTTTACAAGGGAACCGTTCGTCCTCATGTATTTAAGCGGAATCATAGACATTTTTTGAATCAGATAAAACCATATTTTGATCACCGAAAACTAGAATCAATAAAACCAATAGAAATTGAAAAATGGCAAAATAAACTTTTGGAAAAATATAAATATTCGACAGTGCAAAAATATCGTTCAGTCTTTCTCTCTATACTGGATAAAGCCGTAGATAATGACATCATTAGAAAAAACCCTGTAAGAAAAGTTAAATCACCAAAAGTTTTAGCAAAAAAGAAGGATAATGATGAAAGCAAAAAAATGACGGTTTTAAATCCTTTTTCAGAAAAAGAAATGGAAATAATTATTTCAAGTGCTACAGGTTACTTAAGAAACTTTATTGCTCTTATGTATACAACAGGGATAAGACCAGGTGAAATTATAGCTTTAAGGTGGAAAGATATTGACTTTGATAAAAAGCAAATAAGTATTGGTAAAACGATAGTTAATGGAATAGAAGGAGATACAAAAACAGATTCATCAGATAGAGATGTTGATATATTACCTCAGGCTGAAATAGCATTAAAAAAACAATTTCAGTTGACAGGATGTCAGGAGTTTGTGTTTTTAAGTAGTTTTCATAAGCGATTTTATTCGCACGATATTATTGCTGTGCAATTTAAAGTGTTATTAAAAAACAGTGGCGTAAAAGTTAGAACATTGTATAATCTGCGTCATACATTTGCATCACAAATGATAAGCAAAGGTATTGATATTTTATGGGTCAGTAAAATGCTTGGACATAAAAATCCGCAAATTACATTAAAAATTTATGCCAAATATATTCAAGAGAATGATGATGTAAGACTAGATAATATTTCTAAAATTGGAGCGAATTTTGGAGCGAATATTTTAGAAGAGGCTAAAAAGTCCAATAAATAGGGAGTTATAAGGTGCAAATACGAGTCTATTACGAAGATACAGACACCGGTGGTGTCGTGTACCATTCAAACTATTTAAATTTTTGCGAAAGAGCACGCAGTGAAGCTTTTTTTAAAAAAAATATGACACCTGTTTTGGAAAACGGGCATTTTGTGGCCCGTAAAGTTACCGCAGATTTTTATAAAAGTGCTAAACTTGGTGATATGCTTGAGATATATACAAAACTAGTTACAATGAAAGCAGCTTCCTTTACACTGAGTCAGGAAATTTATAAAGAAAATGAAAAAATATTTGAATTGGAAATTCTTTTGGTATATATTGATTTTGACGGGAAAGTACAGAAATTAGATAATGAAAGCAAAGAACTCATTCTCTCTTTATTTTAGGAAATTATATGAAAAGTATAGATAAAAATGTAGTATATATAGGCTGGGTCAGTTTTTTTACAGATATGTCATCAAACATGGTTACTACTCTTTTACCTGTTTTTGTCGTCTATGTTTTGAATGAAGGGGTTGATAAGCTTGGAATTATTATCGCTATTGCAACATTTATATCCTATGCTTTTCGAATTCTTTTTGGATATTTAAGTGATAAATATCAAATAGTGAAACCGTTTCTTGTTGCAGGGTATCTTTTATCGACTGTTTCTAAACCATTGTTGGGTTTTTCACACAGTTTTATAAGTGTCGCATTATTGCAGGGGGTCGAAAGAATGGGTAAAGCCATACGAAGTGCTTCAAAAGACTCGCTTATCAGCAGTTATGTTAAAAACAATGCGCATGGCAGAACTTTTGGTTTTCATAAAATGCTCGATATTGCCGGAGAATTGAGTGGAGCATTTTTAATTTTTGTCATTTTTATGTTTATTGCGCAAGATGAAAAATCAATAAGATTCATTTTTGAACTGACGATCATACCAGGGTTGATTGCGGTTGCCATAGTAGTCTTTCTTGTAAAAGATGCACCAAAAAAGATAAAAAAAGATAAGCAGGTTATTAACAAGGAGGATTATAAGTTACTTCCGGTCCTGTTTATCTATTTCGGATTTTTGTTTTTTATCATGAGTGACCAGTTTTTTATTTTAAAGGCGAGAAATGAGGGTTTTTCTTTGGCAACTATTCCGCTTCTTGTAATGATGCTGACGGCTGTACAGACTCTTATGAGTTATTATGGCGGAGTTTTAAGTGACAAGATAGGTGTTATCAGGGTGTTGTTGCTTTCTTTTGTTTTTGGTATTGTCTCTATATCTATGTTAAATATAAATCTATGGCTGGCATTTGCTTTTTTGGGTCTATTTACTGTTTTTAGTTTAAATGCTACCCGTGCCTACATTTCTGAATATGCAAATTCCAAAGGATTTGTTTACGGTATTTTTTATGGCGGCATTGCTGTTTTTAGTGCTTTGGGAGCAATTGTTATAGGGTATATTTGGAAAAATTACGGTTTTGAAAATGCAGTGATAGTAAGTGAAGGAGGCATGGGAGTAATGTTCTTGACACTACTCGTCTGGAATATATTTGAAAAATCTCGATATTCCAGGGCGTAAAAGTTCTATATCATACATCATTTGATTGTCCAGAAGGTTGATATTGTATTCTCTTTCTTCACCGGTGATTTGTGCATAAAAGTAATCTATTCCGACAGTTGTAGTGTAGTTAATCCAGTCATACACAATGTCATTTCCCAACAGTGAATTTGTCTCAATCAAAATATTATTATCTTTGGTTATAGAATTTGCTACAATCATGTTTTTTCTGTCATTGTACTGCGTCATAGAGAGCAGCAATGGGTCATAATTGATCTGTGTTGAGAGGATGTTTGTAGCATTTACATCGTAAAGTGTCAGTTGTGATAATATCATTCCTGTTTTGATGATTGGGGTATTGACAAAAAATGAAGCATTGACAATGTCTTTATTTTCTTTTAAATATCTTTCAAGATTGGTTGTTCTTCGTGAAATAAAATAGGTAAATATTTTTTTTTCTTCTGAAAGATTGACATCTTCGTTATAAACACTGATTTCATCATTATAATACATAGTATCGTTTATATCAGCGCAAGGGTGCAAAAACTCGTCTTCTTGATAAAATGCCAACTTTCTGCCTGTCTGTGACTTGTCAGAAAAAATAACCAGAGGTGAAACTGCTTCATGAAGTAGCATTTTACTTTGCTGTTTGTAGTCAATACCTCCAAAAACAAGAGAAGAAGAGACAGTATGAACATCTTTTTTGTTCATAGTAGGAAAATATATATTTATATTTGGATCAATCTCAATAATGTTGTTTACTCCCTGTGCTGTAAGCGGTGCTATGACATACTCAAATCCATCTGATTCTATTTGCGTCAGAGCTTCTTGCAAATCTGATCTGTTTTCTGTCGGAATTTTGTAGCTTTTGAGCATAAAAGAGTTACTTTTTGTCATCAGATAGGCAAAAGCCGCATTTGTGGTGGTGGATGCGTATTTTCCTATTTTCTTGTAAGGCAGGAGCAGGGCTATTTTTAATTTCATGCCGGCGTTTGATGCGCCAAGATTGAGTACGGCAATGTTAATAATGCGTGCCTCATCCAACTCTTTGTCTGTCAGTTTCTTGTTTGCATGGGAGAGAAAAGAGAATATCTGCCCGTTTTGTAAAAGCTCTTTCATACATTTGTCGTTACATGTATAAGGGTCAAGGTCCTGAATATATATCTTTGGAATAGGAATATTGGATATTATAAAACTTTGTGCAAAAATGATACAGGGCGCAAGCAGAAATAGTAGTTTTTTCATAGGCAACTCTTTATGGTTTTTAGATCATTTAATGTGATTTTTTTCAACTCGGGGTTTCTCAAAAGATACTGGGGATGATAAACAGGGATGAGTTTATACTCTTTGTAGTCTATAACATGCCCTCTTACATTTTTAAAATTCACATCACCTGTCAGGTGAGTATAGGCATCTTCTCCAAGTGTTACAATGACCTTTGGCTTTATAAAATCCAGCTGAGAAAACAGATAATTTTTACAGGAATTGAATTCGGAGGCAGAAGGCTTGTTTGATTGCAGGGGTTTGCATTTGACAGCATGTGTTATAAAAACATCTTCTATACTGAGATGTACAACTTTTTCTATCATATTTTTTAATGTTTCTCCGGATCGGCCTGTATAGTATGCATTTGCACGGTCCTGTGCCTGTGAAACACTGAAATCTATTATAAACAAGCTTGCATTCCGGTTTCCGTATCCGCTCATACTTTGCGTTCTTGATTTGCTCAAATCACACAGATGACATGAGGATATATTTTGAGACAGAGCCGCTAATGTTGTTGGCGTTTCATAGTTTGTTTTATCATTTATATTAAAGTGTTCTATATATTCAAAACCGATAGCTTTTAAGCGGTACAGGTTTTGAAGTAAAACAAGATTTTGATAGGATTTCAATACTGCCACCATTTCTGAAAATATGACAAGAGTATAGTCAAACTGCGGTTAAATTCTACTTTATGGATTAAAAATATGTTATTATACATATGAAACACAGGTATAAAGGCAAAGACAGTATGAATAGTGATACTTTTGAAGTTGAAAATTTTACATTAAGTTCATCCGCTGAAGTTCCAGATGTAATATATGAAATTGGGCTTTTGGCGAAACATAAAGTATTGATTCATATCCTCTCATATATACACAATACTGTATTGGTTCAAACTCTAGTACGAGAGATCAATAAGGCAGTACCGGATGCAAAAATAGTACTTTTAAAGCATGATGACAAGCAAAAAACTTCTGTTGTGGTTTTTACGATAGATACGGATGATACAGAGCATATAAGTGATGAAGTGCTCAAAGAGCTTTATAAAGACCATTCAAGCAAAAATTTGAGTATTCAAGAGTACAGGAGAGAACTTTTTAAACGTTATTTTACAGACCACCTGACTAATCTTCCAAACTTGTATCAACTTCGCAAAGACCTGGAAAACTGTGAGCAGTGCGGTTTGATTCTCTTGAAAATTGATAATTTTCAGACAATCAATAATTTTTACGGATTTGTAGTTGGCGATTATGTTTTGGAATATGTCGGAAAATACTTAAAAAAAGTCCTTTCGCCAAATCAGGTTTATCGTCTTTCAGGTGCAGAATTTGCCATTTCACTGGATGAAAATCTTGGTTTTTATCATTTAAAGAGTTATCTGAGTGAACTTTACGAAAAGATAAAAAACATAAAAGTCACTTATCAGGAAACACAAATTTTTGTTGATTTTACTTTGGCATCGTCATCAGACAGAATAAACAATAATATTTTTTCCAAAGTTTCCATGGCCTTGATGTATGCAAAGAAAAAGGGTGTTCCCTTTTGGATTTATGAAGACAAAATGCATTTTGAAGATGAATATCGGCGTAATTTACAACTCTCTTCAATTGTTCGCGAAGCGGTGCAAAATGACAAAATCATTCCATATTTTCAGGCAATTCGTGACAACAAAACGAAAGAAATTACAAAATACGAGTGCCTGGCAAGACTCGTAGATATGAACGGAAAGATTCTTTCTCCTTTGTTGTTTATTCCTATTGCTAAAAATATTAAAATTTATAATGAAGTGACAAAAAAAATAATCAACAAATCCTTTGCTGTTTTTGAAAAGAATGAGTTTGAATTCAGTATTAACCTTTCCATAGAAGACATCATGAGCAGCGAAATATTTAATTTTATCCTGAATAAACTGAAAAACTCTCACGCAGCTTCAAGAGTAACATTTGAGCTTTTGGAATCAGAAGCCGTGCAGGATTTTAAAAGGGTAGACAGGTTTGTCAGTGAAGTTGTCAGGTATGGCGCGAAAATAGCGATAGATGATTTTGGAAGCGGCTACTCCAATTTTTCATATATAACAAAAATTGATGCAGATTATATAAAAATCGACGGTTCACTTATAGAAAATATTGATGTGGATGAGGCTTCAAAAATTGTTGTCGATACAATTGTTCAGTTTGCTAAAAAACTGGGAATAAAAACAATAGCAGAATATGTGCATTCAAGTGTTGTTATGGACAGAGTGTGTGAATTGGGTATAGACTATTCACAAGGATTTTATATAGATGAACCATCTGTGAAATTAAATTTATAATAACAGGCAGTATGTTTGAAGTCAACTAAATATATTTCAATAGACAAAGATATCATAAAAGAAAATGCAGTATTTGAGTTTAATCTTTTTATTCCTTCAGAGAAAGAAAAAAAGATGCACTATTTTAAACATGCAGGCACTTTGGTGACTGCAGAGGATGTAGAAAAGCTTAAAGATATCAACGCTGTTTATATCAATGAAAAAGAGCGGGCATATTATCTCAGATATTACAACCAAAGAGTTGCACATGCTCAAAAAAAATACATAAACTTTGAAGAAAAAGCAGCTAAAATATATCATAAAGCGACTGTTATCCTTCATACTCTGTTTTCAAATCCGGAAGATCTCGAGACTTATAAAACATCCAAACATGTGATATATGAGCTTGTGGAAACTGTTGCAGATAAGAATTTTTCTATTGACTCTATTATAAATATAGCTGAACATCAGTATACAATAATGACACACTCTATTAATGTCTGCATTTACGCATTAAATCTTGGCACTTACTTGAAATTTTCCAAAGAAATGCTTGAGGCATTGGGAGAAGCGGCACTCTTGCACGATATCGGAAAAAGTAAAATCAATCCTGAAATTGTTGAAAAAAAAGGACGCTTGACAGAAATAGAATTTACTGAAATGAAAAAGTACCCGATGTTTGGCTATGCCATCGGATTAAAACTGGGAATAAAAAACAAAGATATTCTCATGGGTATCAAGTATCATCAGGAAAGAATGGACGGTTCAGGGTATCCTGCAGGACTCAATGGAGAAAATATTCCTTATATAGCAAGAATTATAGCTGTATGTGATGTTTTTGATGCGTTAACGAGCAGAAGATCCTATAAAGAAGCAATGGGAGTCTTTGAAGCATTGTTGTTGATGAAAACGAAAATGAGTAAACAGCTGGATGTGAATATTTTAAATAAAATGATAGAAATGCTCAGATAGAATTAAAAATTCTATCTGAAGAATTTAAGTTATTCTGTAACTTCTACGATTTCAGGCGTACTTTCCCAGATGCCGTGCTTAGTACAGTAACCATGTGCTACAAGAGTAAGTTTTTTCTTCATCGGTCTGATGTTGAAAGTTACTTCAGCATGAGATTTTTCATTTCCTAAAGTTCCAGGAACAAAAGTAGCCGTTGCCAATTTAGTGTCACCGTCATAAAGAGTGATAGACTCGATGTAGTGATCGAAATCATCCGGGTGAGTATATTCGTTACCCATTTTTACGTTTACTGCAAGCATTTCGCCTTTTTTAGCAACACCAGGTACGGTAATGAATGGTGAGTGACGGTCAATTAAATCTTTCTTTGCTTCTCTTTCTACTGTGTCAATGTCAACGTATTTGTTAATCTTTGGCATATTAAATTCCTTGTGTTAATTTATTTAACGTTATTGTATCTATAAAATCTTTAGCATTATCATAAATCAGAGCATATTTATCTTGTCTAAGTTTATACTAAGATTATTTGTTTTTTTTAACACTCTTTTTAACTCGGATTCTATTTAAATAAAGATCATACTGAGTAAAAGTACAAAACCGACAAGTGAAACTGTCAATGAAAGATAAAAATAGATGTTTTTGTCGGTATCTATTTCTCCTTTTTCCAGATGTGTGATCCATGTGAGGTAGTATTTATAGGTGTATCCAGCCAGAAGTATGCCGCATATCGTGATAAATATACCCAGATAATTGTAAAAGGCAATATGTGTCAACTGCGGTATGGTATCATGTTTTTTTCCTGTTAACTCGACAGATATAATATGCAGAAACAGTTCAAATTTTTCAATAATAAAACCGAGAATAATAAGGGAGATAGAGGTTCCGATAAGTGCGGTAGTCGCTCTTTCTACTGCCATTAAGTCTTTCGGGTCGATAGAAGATTTTTTTTCTTGCATACTTATATTTCCTAACTGAAATTTATTTAAGACATATGTGAACCATTTTAAGAGTTTTTAACCAATAAAGAGATAAAATCGCGTTAATTAATACATAAAGAGTCTAAATATGTTAAAACCATTACTAATTGAAATCGGTGTTGAAGAGCTTCCTGCGGTTCCTCTTTTAAAAGAGATGAAGAATATTGAAAAAAAATATGCCGATATTTTAGAAAAATATGCTCTCTTGAGTGAATTTGAATTTTATTATACGCCTCGTCGTTTGGTAATGTGGCACAGAGAATTTCCAATGCAGCAGGCTGACAGTGTAGAAGAATTTTTTGGTGCGCCTTTGGCAGTTGCCTACAAAGATGGCGTCCCTACCAAAGCAGCTGAGGGATTTGCCCGTAAATGCGGAGTTTCACTAGACGAACTCAGTACGGTAGAAAAAGGCGGTAAAGAGGTACTTTACTATAAAAAAGATGTTGCAGGAAAACCTTCGGCGGAACTCTTGCCAGAGATTATACATGCATGGCTCAAGTCGCTTGATTTTGGCAAATCTATGCGATGGGGCAGTTTGCATGAGAGTTTTATTCGTCCTGTACGATGGATAAATGTGCAACTGGATGATACGCTTGTTCCTATGCACATGTATGGCATCGATGCTGCCAAAACTACACGTGTTCACCGTATAGCAAATTTTAATCCTGTAGAAATAACAGGGACAAAAGAGTATTTTGAAACACTCAAAAATGCTGGTGTGACACTTTTTCAACAGACAAGAGAAGAAAAAATACTTGCTGACATTAGAACAATTGAAGATGAGAACAGTGTCAATGTTGAGATAGATGAAGATCTTTTTGCGGAAGTGGTTGCTATTACGGAAAATCCGACGGCGTTGTTAGGCTTGTTTGATGAAGCATTTTTACGATTGCCTCCTGAGGTTATTATCACTTCTATGAAAGAGCATCAGCGTTATTTTCCTGTATTTAAAGAGGGCAGACTTATCAATAAGTTTGTAGTTGTCTCCAATGCCCTGACAGATGATTTTTCTGAAGTAATAGCCGGAAATGAGCGTGTGCTTCGTCCTCGTTTGGCAGATGCGCTTTTCTTTTATGAAAATGACTTGAAAAACGGTTTGAGTACAAAAGGACTGGAAAAAGTTGCCTTTTTTAAAGGCTTGGGCAGTGTTGCGGACAAAATAAAGCGTGAAGAAAAAATTGCCAGTGCTTTATATGATATGTATCAGCCTGATGTAAAAAAAGAGGATTTGCAAAGAGCTATAGAGCTTGCAAAGGCCGATCTGATGAGTGAAATGGTGTATGAGTTTACAGAACTTCAGGGATTGATGGGCTACTACTATGCAAAAGAAGCAGGCGAAAACGAGGCTGTTGCCTTGGCTGTAAAAGAGCAGTATCTGCCTGAGGGTGAAGAGAGCGAACTCCCTTCTGCGCCTTTGAGTGCCATAGTGGCGATGAGCATCAAGCTTGATACACTGCTTGGACTTTTTTCTGTCAATGAAATCCCGACAGGTTCTCGAGACCCTTTTGCCTTGCGTCGTGCAGTCAACGGCATTATCCGTATTGTCAATGAGTACGGTTTTGAATTTGACATTGTTAAGACTTTAAAAGAGTTGTCCGCAAATTATGATGCAATTGATTTGGAAAAACTTGAAAATTTCATTATAGAGCGCATCAGAAGATATTACAAAGTCAATCCGTCTATTATTGAAGCGGTTTTGGCTTCCGGTGAGAGAGAACTCCTGGCACTCGGTAGAAAAATAGAAGCACTCAATACTTTGGTCAATTCGGAAGGTTTTGATGAAGTCTCATCTACTTTTAAACGTGTGGCAAATATCACGAAAGATATTGACCTAAATGCTGATTTACATGTAGATGAAAGCCTGTTTGAAGAAGAAGCTGAAAAAATACTATACAAAAGATACAAAGAAGTGATATCAAAAACTTATGAAAGCTATGAAGAAGAGTTGGATGCACTCCTTGGGCTTAAACCTGAATTGGATGCATTTTTTGACAATGTTATGGTCAATGCAGAAGATGAAAAGCTGAAAAACAACCGTAAAGCATTGGTCGCATCCATCTATAAAAGTATTCTGAAGATTGCCGACATTAAAGAAGTAAGTATATAATTCATTATATTAAAAACTTTTTGTAGTCGAACTTGGTGTGCAAAGCATATACCTACTGTCTATGTGAAAAGTAAAACAATTGTATGATAAAATAGAGAACCAAGAACAAGGAAGTTAAAATGTCAATATTAAATCTCAATACTATGACAACATCGCAAAAGTTTATGGCAATGGAAGAGCTTTGGGAAGATATGAGCAAAAACATAAATGATGAATCTCTGACACCACAGTGGCACAAAGCTGTATTACATGAAAGAGAAAAGCAAATTGTAAGTGGCGAAGTAGTATTTGAGAACTTTGATGATGCTAAACAAGATTTATTAAAAAAATTCTCATAAATGAATATACAAATATTAACTTCCGCGAAGATTGATATTTCTAGTGGTGCTGACTTTTATGAGTGCCAATCACAGGGATTGGGACAGTACTTTTTAAATACAATTTTTTCAGATATAGAATCATTGCGAATATATTGCGGAGTTCATATCAAAATTGAAAATTACTACCGTCTTTTATCAAAACGTTTCCCATATGCAATTTATTATAAATATGATAACAAAACAATCTATATTTATGCAGTTTTGGACACAAGAAGCAACCCTGTCTATGTTAATGAAAGACTTTCTTAAATGCTTTACAAAGAAAATACTCTGATAAAAAAAGGAGAAATCCCAGAGAAAGTTTTTCAAGAGACTGCAAAATATAAGCTTTTAGATGGATTTACATGTATGATATAGCCATTATCGGAGCCGGCATAAACGGCTGTTCTGTGGCGTATGAATTTATAAAAGAGGGTAAGCGTGTGCTTCTTTTGGACAAAGAAGGCATAGCAAGTGGAGGAAGCGGTGCTGCAGGTGCTTTTATATCTCCAAAATTTTCCAAAGCCGGCGAGCTTAAAGAGCTGCTTCAAGAAGCCTTTGTCTACTCTTATGATTTTTACGATAAAAATTTCCCTTTAACCTTCACAAAAGCACAGCTTGTTCACATTGCAAAAGAGGAAGCGGATGATGCAGGCTTGGATATATATAAACAAAGTGCACCGCTGCCACTGCAAAACATTCCGCTTGATTTATACTCGCAATTGAGTGCAGAGGCAAAAAAAGAGAGAGTGTTTCTATAGATGCCGGTGTCGTCGATGCCCAAAAAGTATGCAGTGATATGTCCTGCGGAGCGACATTTGTTCAAGAAAAAACAGAGACACTGGTGTTTGATGATGAGTATTGGGTAATCAATGAAAGTTACAGCGCCAAAAATGTTGTGTTGGCAACAGGAGCATATGATATGCTCATTAAAGAGCCATACATCAAACTCCGTGGTGTTTGGGGACATCGCATAGATGTCACAACAACAACGCAAAACTGCTGTTCTGTGCATCAGCATGTCTCTATCTCCCCTTCAAAGAATGGAAAAATAGCCATAGGTGCCACACATAATGTGCATTATCATCCCGAAAAAAATCAAGAAGCGTATAACGCTGAGCAGGGCAGAGCAGAGCTGTTGAAAAAAGCTTCACAAACTATGCAGTTGGAAAATGTGAAAGTCATAAAAGATTATACGGGACTGCGTTCGGGTTCTTTTGATTATCTGCCGATGATTGGTTCTTTGGTACTTTCAAGCGAAACACTGCTTACATGTAAAGGCTCTTTGCATACGAAAAAGCCTGATTATTCAGAGTATGTCTATTATCCAAATCTTTTTATGATAAACGGAAGCGGCGGATACGGTTTTGTCTTGGCACCGTATCTGGCAAAAATACTGACAGAACATATACTGCACGGAAAAAACATCAGTGAGAGAATCAGCCCGGCAAGGTTTTTTGCGCGTTGGGCTAAAAAGAGATAATCAGAGAGATTAGATTTTTACGCGTTGCGGCGGGAGCGTTTTGAAAATTGCTTTGACTGCATTGGCACGGACCTCTCTTGCTTTTCCGCCGGCAAAAGGAGAAAGATAGTAGGCTCTCTCTATACACTCGTCCAGGTCATAATTGTTGTCATACATAAAGACCACGTTTTTATCGAGTTTGTTTACATGTAAAGAGAGTGCTCTTGCATAGGCGATGATGGATTTGTGGTGTCTGTCGTATTTGTTTCCTATGCCGAAAAAGACAAATTTTCCGCTGAGTCTGATGTTCGGTATATCAATATAGTTCAGCTGCTTGTCATATCGTGTAAGCTGAGAAGAGGTGATTTTGTCCAGGTCAGCATCAAACTCTTCTAAAATAGGAGTAGGTTCGATGTTTTCCCTGTTATAATTAAACAGATATCTGATCTGGACAAGTTTGCCTTTGTAGTGTTCTTTAAAGCCTGCGTTTAAAACATAGTCTTTTGGACTTTCATTCAGAGGGACAAATTCATCATACTTGTCAAATCCTTCTTCTTGCAAAAAACGGCTCATTTTATAACCGACCGGACTGACTTCAGGGTTATACAAAAAAACAGTTCCTGCGACAGTTTTGCGTTTTTTCTTAAGCATGTTTTCTAAATCATCAACGGTGATTTTTTCCTCTTCGTTCTCATTGATATACATATACTGTTCGACTAAATAGTCCATATCAAAGTTTGTTGAAAATTTTCCAAATACTTGCATTTATTATCCTCTGGCACTTATTAGGCGAATTATACTATAATTCTTTTCATGATTTATATAGCTTTTTTAATTTTCACTTTTTTAATATTACTGTTTGCTTTTTATCAATGGCAATATTTTATGATTTTTCGTCCTACATATATAAAAGAGAGGCGTTTGTGCCAAGACTGCTCCCTTTTAAGTGCGAAAATGGATGACGGTATAGAACTTGAGGGTGCTGTGTATGAGCCGAAAAATCCGAAAAATACCCTGCTTATGTTTGTAGGTCGGAGTCATGACGGTGTGGCCCTTCTTAACAGGCTATCCCAGGTTTATCCAAAGTCACGAATAGTAGTCTTTAACTATCGTGGTTACGGTAAAAGCGAAGGTGTGGCAAATGAGAAAAATATTTTGCAAGACAGTCTGAAAATTGCAGAGTTGGTGCAGAAAAACTATGGTGATTTTTATCTTTTGGGCTACTCTTTAGGTTCAAGTGTTGCTGCGTATGTTGCTTCAAAACATAAAGTATCAGCACTCTTTTTGATAGGGGCCTTTGACTCCATAGGACAGCTTTTACGCCAAAAATATTCTAAAATTTCTTATATGGCAAAGCTTTTACGGTATAAATTCAAAACGATGCACTATATTGAAAATGTAAAAGCCGATACTTATTTGTTTGTGAGTCGGGATGATGAACTTATTCCTTTGCAAAATTCCAGAAATTTAAAAAAGCATATAAAAAATTTAGTGCATTATGAAGAGTTCAAAGGACTTTCGCATACGGAACTGTTTTGGGATCCGCGTGTTACAAATAAAATCAATGAAGTTATCACATGAGTGCAGGTTTGTATCTGAAAAAATTTCTAACATTTTTTGTAGAACCGCTTGGCTTGATTGTTACACTGTTGGCAGTCGGGCTTTACATGTTACATGTAAAGAAGATTCGTTTTGCAAAAATACTGTTTTTTTCGGGCCTGTTTTTACTGTTACTTTTTTCCTATCCGCCTTTTGCAAACTTTTTGGTACAGAATCTGGAAAACCAGTACCCAAAATTTGATTATAAACAGCAGGTTAAATATATACATGTACTCGGCAACGGACATAATACGGATCCTGCTCAGCCACTCTCTTCCCAAATCAGCAGTACCGGCACAAAAAGAGTTTTAGAAGGAATACTCATACATAAAAAGATGCCGGAATCAAAATTGATTTTTACAGGATACGAGGGAGATACAAATACAACAAATGCAGCGATGAATGCAAAACTGGCACATGCTTTGGGTGTGGCATATAAAGATATGATTATAAACGGCAAACCGGCCGATACAAAAGAAGAAGCAATTTTCACCAAAACACTTGTCACAGATAAGCCTTTTGTACTGGTAACCTCTGCCACACATATGCCACGGGCTATGCTGCTTTTTCGCTCACTCGGTATGTATCCCATAGCTGCACCGACAAATTATTACAAAAGTGAGTTCAGAGGGTATCTGCAGGTTCCCAAACCTGTTTATTTTTATATTTCAAGTATAGCAGTTCATGAATACCTGGGGATACTCTGGGCAAAAAGGAGTTTTTTCTGAATTGGTATTTTAGTGCCTCAAGAGTGACAAGGAAATAGCAACAGTCGGCACTGAAGTACCGATTCCAAGAGAGTGTGCAGTTCTTCGGAATCCGTGCTTCAGTACGGGCAAGAGTGGCATGAAAGCAAAAAAAAACAGTCGGCACCCAAATTCGGAACCCGTACTTCAGTCATAAGTATCTACACAACTTAAAACTCCATCTGCATAAAGTCATTGAGTTCTTTTTTAATGCTATGGAGTTCTTCAATATCATAAAGTTCAAGCATATCCATAGCAGAGAAGAAGTTCCATAAACCTGCTAACAGAGCCGGAGAGGTAGATATCTTCTTTCTTGCTACCAATCTCCCGCTTAATCGAACTAAAAACTTTCTAATTGCCAGCATGTTTTTACTATTTGTATGTTCAATTTCCCATACAAGCAAACAGGCATAAGAGGCAACAAACAAGCGTTTAAATATAGCCTGTGCACTCTCTTGCTGCCATTTTTCCAAATTAAACCCTGAGCTTTTTAACAGTTTAAAATACGTTTCTATATTCCATCTGTAATAATACCACAATCCTATCCTTGTTATATCAACATCTTTTGGAAGATTGCTTAACAGAAGCCAGGTAGCAACTGTATTGTTCTTCTCATCTATGAGTCTTTGGACTATAAATCTGTTTTTTATTGGCTTGCCTTTTACTTTTTGTTTTATTGTTTTACCTTGTGGCGTATCTGTCTTTTGATAGCTGTCTCTTGTTATAAGTATATCTACCGTATTAACATAAATTTTTACTTTTTTATTTTGATACTGTATAGTTTTTACATATTTGCCTTTATCCATTTTTTTGGACAACTCTTTTTGGGTAATATCTTCATCTTCATACCTGACTTTGACATTGTCTAATGCTCGTACTATATATAAATCCTCTTTTTGCAGTCCTCTGAAAAACCCCGCACTGTCTGCTTCTCTGTCAATTACATGTACAATTTTCTTTTGTATGTTGAGGGATTGATTGATATAAGCTATTCTTTGTGTTAATTCACCGAGATGGGTAAGATGACTCTTCATTGTAGGATTATAGCTTGAGAGCACTTTATCTTGTGTCTTTAGGTTCTGTACCAAGGGAAGGATTGGTTTGCCGCTGCTGCTCTCAATTGCAAGGGAACTTTGCAACTCATATCCTCTTGATGAAGCATTATTTACATTGCTTCTGCGTTTTCGTATACAATCTGTTTTTGCCGTATGGTTTTTATAATTTATGAGTGACCAGTCATGGGCTACAAGTATATATTCATCACTGCTTTTATTAATAGTTTTAATCCCTCTTGTAAGCATTGGCTCATTGAGTGACTCTATATCTACATGCTCATTATTGTAAAATCTCCAAGCACTTTGTGCTTGTGAAAATCCTTCAGTCTTTTGTAGCAGGTTTAATCCATTGGTACTGTGTTGTTTATGATTCATATGACTTTTTACCAGTCTCATATATCTTTTTTTTTAAACGCTCTTCCATTGCATAAACTCTCTTGTTTTTTAAAATCTTATGCAATATCTATTCCGCTTTCTTTGCTTTTTTGAGTTGTGTAGATACTTATGACTTCAGTGCGGGCTTTGCGTCTTTCAAGATAAAAGAACTTATAAAAGTTTTTTCATCAACTCAATATGATAACTCTCCTGATAATTGATAAAATCAAAAAACCTGGCAAGCTCTTCATCTTTGATAGCATCGCTTAACTCTTTGCACATAATTTTTGCAGCCTCTTCTTCGGCAATGCCGTCTTTGACAAACTCTTCCAAATCTTTGACGACATAGGTCATAGTGTGCAATTCTCTCGGAAGTGCTAAAATGCCTAATTTTGCCATCATGTTGCCAAATGATTTGAGATGAAAGTGTGACTCGTCAACCAAATCTTGAAAAACATTAAAATGCAGTACGTTTCTGGTTCGTGCCTGCATGTAGGCATAGACTAAGATAAGCTCATACTCTTTGTACGACTCTTCAAACAAAAAGAGTGTCAATGCGTCAATTTGCTCCTGAGAAAGGTTTTTGTCTCCCCATTTACGCTGCATATTAAATGCGGTAACCTCTTGATTGTTTTTCTCATCTTTTAAAATTTGAGAAAGATACTCTAAGAGATAGGCGTCATCCGTTTTGATGCGTTCACCTAAAATGTTTTGTGGATAAAATGGCTGAGTCTCTTCTATTTGTTCTTTGAGAGTTGTAATGACTTCAAAAACTGTATTACGCTTATACAAGAGCATATCTCTGTCATAATTATAATCCTCTCCTGTTTCCAAAGCCTCTTCGCCAAGCCATTTCATATGCCGAAAGGCAATTTGTGAAAAATCATACAAACGGGACTTGATTGTTTCATCGTTTATGGCAAATGAGGCAAAAAGTACAGCAAGCCAGAGTTCATGTTTTTTTTGGTATCTTTTATTCATTTTCTTTATCCTTCTGCACAGGTGCCGTCTCGCAACTCTCTTTCATTTTAAACAGATGCAGTTCTTCATCTGCGCCGTTCTTTCTGTTTTTAAAATTTTGAAGTGATGCCAAAAAGGCACTAAAAACAATCTCTGCACAGATAAGTTGCTGTGCTGAGAGTTTTCCCAGTTTTTCATGTATTTTTTCGACAGCAGTATTTGCGTAGTCCAAATCATTCTCTTTTATCATCTGCGTAAACATCGATCCGATAACTACGGTATCCTGACATCCGTTCGTTGCAAATTTTACATCTTTTATGATGTTGTCATCAAGTTTTGTATAAAAGATGACATACTCTTTTGTTTTTTCATCCAGAGCCACACCCACTCCGTCGGCATCATCCAGTTTTCCGTAATTTTTCGGATTCATCAGGTGTTCCAGGACTTCAGGATTCAAGCCTTCTGGCATTTTTACATTTTCAAACATTTGTTTTCTCTTTTGAAATATTTATAATTTTTATAAGTGTAGCAAGAAAAGCATAAATTTACTCTTGAAATTCAATTTCTTTTTGGCAATTTTATGACATTGGATGCATCATTCCTGTTATGTGCTGCATAGATATTTGTAACAAGGAGATTATTCATCTTCCAAAGGTTCAAAAACATCTTTGGGTTCGCCGCATTCCGGACATACCCAATCCTCAGGCAAATTTTCGAAGGGTGTGCCTGCAGGTATGCCATTCTCTTCATCACCCGCTTCAGGATCATAAATATAATCACATACGGTACATCTGTATTTTTGCATGAAATATCCTTCATATATAAAAATCAGTTATATCATATCATAAAAAGAGTCAATACAGAATTATGTCCTCTTAACAATGAGTTAATACGAAAGTGTTAGAATTAGCTATATTTTTTACAAGGTCTGGATGAACATGATACAAAAACTGGTTTTAGGTTTTCTTTTGCCTCTTTCGCTGCAAGCGATGAGTCTGCAGGAGACAATAGATGAGGCATTACAGCACAATAACTCTTTGAAAAAAATCTTTTTGGATAAAGAGGTTTCACAAAAAAGCAGGCGTATAAAGCAGGCACAGAACCTTGGTCGATTTGATGCTACACTCAATTATGACCATTACAACAATGCACGAACACTGGTGCCGTTAACACCAATGCAAATCGTTTCTTCTCCAACAGGTGCCTATGAGATGCCAACAACAAATGATTTGGTCTCTACGGGTATCTCTTACAATGTGACGCTTTTTGACGGATTTGCCAAACAAAACAGCTATAAAATATCGGATTTGGCATATAAAAACAGTCTTTTTAAAATAAAACTTGCAAAAGCAGAGCTCATTTACAATGTAGAAAATATTTATCTCTCTCTTTTATCACTGCAGGAGCAGCTCAAAGCACAAAAAAAGTATATAGAGGCAAAAAAGAGTCTTTACATGTATATACAAAAAGCATATAAGCTTGGAGGAAAATCAAAACTTGACATGCTGGAGGCAAAAAATGCCTATGTGGAAGCAGTGGCAAATAAAAATAAGATAACCTCAAATATAGCAATTTTAAAAGCTTCTCTTTCGCAAATGATTGCCTCGGACAAATTTGACAAAGCAGAAGAGGTCAGTGTCACTTTTGAGGGATTGCAAGAGGGCGAACCGGACCTTAAAAGCTTAAGCCGATTAAAAATTGCTGCACTAAAAAGCAATATAGCACAAAAAAGAGTTCGTACCGCAGAGGCACTGTACTATCCAAAGGTGGATTTCAGTGCATATTACGGCTACAGTATGGGACCCAATGCAACGACAAATACTTTTGCTCAGACAGGTGTGACATATTTAAACAAAAATGACTTTAACAGTGAAAATGTATGGCAGATAGGTTTGCACCTGCAGTGGAACCTTTATGATTTCGGAGCAAAAAGTGCAGATGTAGCCAAAGAAAAGATTGCTCTGATGCAGTCAAAAATAGACAAAAGCATAACACGGTTGGAGTTGGAAAAAAATTTAAAAATTGCAAATTCCAAAATAGAAATCGCACAGGCAGACTATACAGCTTTGCAAAGTCAGTATGAACTTTTGCAGGAGATAGAAAAAGCCCAACAAATCAAGTATGAAAACAATGCGCTTTCTCTTGTGGATTTGTTGGATACACAGGCAAAAAAAGAGCTGGTCTATGCCCAAATGACAGAAGCAAAATACGGGTATCAAAAGGCGAAATACTATAAAGAATATCTTTTAGAAAAGGAAGTGAAGTAGATGAAAAAAACTGTATTGATTGTTTTTGGTGTTATTGTAATAGCAGGCGCAGGAATTTTTTTGAAAAAACAAAAAGAGCATGTGGCTGCTTTGCCTGCAGCAAAAGAGTATAGTAAAAGTGTGGAGACTACTGTAGCAAAGGAAAAAAATGTTTCTCGTAAAAGAGAATTTCTGGCAGAGGTGTTTTCTTTGAAGCAGGCAGATATCGCTTCAAAATTTACAGCAAATATCAAAAAAATATATGTGCATGAAAATGACAAAGTAAAAAAAGGGGAACTTTTGGTGACGCTTGATGATAAGGATATTTTAGCAAATCTTGCATCACTCAAAGCACAGAAAAAAGCATTTATGCTTGATTTAAAAAATGCTCAGGATATTTTGCAAAGAAATAAAAAGCTTTATGCAATCGAAGCTGTTTCCAAAGAGATACTTGATGCTTCGAATGCAAAGTATCAGACAAAACGTTCAGCTGTCAAATCGACGGAGGCAAAAATAACACAAACAAAGGTACAGTTGAATTACCTGAATCTTGTAGCCCCTTTTGACGGTGTTATCGGCTCTAAACTCCTGGATGAAGGGTCCATCGCTCCGGCAGGAAAACCTGTTGTCACACTCAATACACAGAAGCAAAAGCTGACTTTTTCTTTTTCCCAAAATCAGATACCAATAGCCAAAGGACAAAAGGTTTACCTGCAAAAAAGCTTGATAGGAAGAGTCAGCAAGATTTATGATGATGCAAAAAATGCTCTGCTCGTTGCCGAAGTCACACTGCAAAAACGCATAGATTTTGCAAACAAATCTTTTGTTCATATCAACGTTGAAATTGCAAATGCAAAGGGATGCAGTGTTCCTTTAAATGCACTTTTGCATACACAAGAGGGTGTATATGTAATGCAATACAAAGAAGGCAAATTTTCAAAACTTGCCGTTGACCTGCTTTTGGAAGACAACAGAGCGGCTGTCATATCTCCATGTCCAAAGTATAGAGTGGCTCTGGGTTCTGAAGCAAAACTTTCTATGCTTCCAGCCTATGGAAAGATAATAATCGACAAGGCGCAGACGCATGAAAAATAGTTTTTCCATAGTGGATTTTTTACTTTCAAGACCCTATTTTATTATTTCATTTTTGGCACTGTTTTTATTTTTGGGCCTTGTCGGGTACAACAAAATAGACAGAAAACTTTTTCCGGATTCCAATTATCCAACTGTAGCTGTGGTAATTGTAGAACCGGGAGAATCAGCGAAAGGTTTGGCGGCGAATGTTTCCATTCCTGTGGAAGAGGAGCTGTATACACTGGACAAAATAAGAAGAGTTTACTCAACAACCATTGATGAAGTGAGTGTGATTTCTGCCGAGTTTGAGTATACAAAAAATATTGACAGTGCTACAAGTGATGTCTCCAATGCGCTTGATAAAATCAGGGCCAAACTGCCTGCATCCATTTTAAATCCCCAGATTATAAAAATAACAGAAGCAACTGCCCCGATAGTGACATATGCAGTCAGTGCAAAAGAGGGAAATGCCTCTTTGGAAGATATCAGGCAAATTGTGCAAACACAGATAAAGCATAAGCTTATTAAAGTACAGGGTGTTGCCAATGTGGATGTATTTGGCGGCTATGAAAAAGAGATAGAGGTTATCGTCGATAAAGAAAAACTTGAGCGCTACAATCTTGATATAGCCCTGGTTGTTGCCAAATTACGGGCAAATGATAATGACTTTGCTATTGGATTTATTACAGGAAAAGACAAAAGATATCTTTTGCGGGCCCATGGAAAACGTGATACTGTAGCCAAGCTGAAAAAAGTCAGTATTACCAAAGAGATACAACTGCAAGATATCGCAAAAATCTATTTTGGACATTATGACAACAGTGCCGAATACTATGGAAATTCAAAAAATGCTATCGCCATTGCTGTACAGAGAACCGGTAATGCTGATGTAATAAGAACAATCGCACGAGTAGAGAAAGAGATACAAAAACTGCAAAACAAATATAAAAATCTCTCTTTTGTAATTACCGATACGCAAAAAGACACTATAGTGCAAAGTACAAACAATATGTTTGAATCTTTGCGCGATGCCATCATTATGTCGACGCTTGTTGTTTTTTTCTTTTTGGCATCTTTTCGTCAGGTTTTGGTTGTTTTGGTTACCATTCCACTTGTTTATGCTACCACTATAGCCCTTATGTGGATTATGGATATAGAGTTTAATGTTGTCACGCTTACCGCCATTATATTGGCACTGGGACTTCTTTTGGATGATGCTGTAGTCGTGATGGAAAACATTGAAAGGCATTACAGAGAACTCCATGATGAGATACACAAAGCTGTCTATAACGGAACCAAAGAGATTATGTTTGCAGATTTGAGTGGAACGATCACAACGATGATAGCCCTCTCTCCTATGCTTTTTGTAGGAGGATATCCGCAGACAATTTTCCAACCGCTTGTAGCAACACTGCTTTTGGCACTGGCAGCTTCATATGTTATATCTATAACGGCAGTTCCTTTGCTGTCACTGAAAATTCTTACCATCAAATCTCCTTTTGTTTTAAAGAGCGAAGCTTTTTTTGAAAAAATCACAGGAGGATTCAGCAGTGCAATCGCCGATTTTTTTGTGCGTGCCGTCTCTTTGGGTGCAAAGAAAAAAAGCATTGCATTGTTGTATGTGGCGGTACTTTTTCTGCTCTTTTTTACAAGTGTCAAAGGTGTTATGCCAACTGTCGGACAGGAACTGATGCCGCCTATGGATACAGGAGGAGTAAGAATCAGCATCACAGTGGATCCGAATCTGCCTATAGAAGCGAGTAAAAAAGTAGTAGAAGAGGCAAACAAAATCATAACAAAACAGGGAGAACTTTTGTATCTCTCAAGTGCCATTGGAAGTGAAGCGGGTGTTATGAGTATAGGAAGCGGCAGTTCTATAGACCACATCAGCATATCGGCAACCTATGTAGACAGATACAAAAGAAAAGAGAGTATCTGGCAGATAGAACGCAAACTGCGTGAAGCACTGAATAAAATAAAAAATGTAAACAGTGTGGATGTTGTAGATTATGGTGCAACAGCGATTGCGAGTCTTCGTGCAAATATTGATGTAACACTCTACAGCGATGATGTGACAAAACTGCAAAAGGCCGGTGACATTGTTGCGGATGCAATGCAACATACAGGCGGGGTCGTCAGTGTTTCAAGAACCTGGCTTGCGAGCAAAAGAGTTTATGAATTCAGTATAGACGAGAAAAAAGCCGCCTATTACGGTTTAAGCAACGAAGAGATAGCCAAACAACTCCAACTCTTTGTACGCGGGGCAAAAGCAGCTTCATTTTATCTGCAAAACAGTGCGGATTTTGGCATAAGAGTATGGGTAGACAAGAAAAAGAGAGAAAGTATTGAAGAAATTAAAGACTATCTTGTTACGACAAAAAGAGGAAAAATACCTTTGCGTGATATGGTAAAGATCACAATGGTGCAGGAGCCGTCTCTGATTACAAGAGAAGGATTGCAATATACTCTGAATGTGTACGGTTTTCGGGAAAAGGCGGCAATTTCTCATATAATGGCAAACTTTGATAAAGCCTTTGCGGGTAAAGTATTGCCCGATGGTGTGACAATGGAGCAGACGGGAGATATAAAACAGTTTAAAAACTCTGCAGGAAGAATGGTAGGGGCCATTGGTTTTGCAGTTATATTGATACTTTTTACCCTCATCGCCATGTTCAACTCTGTAAAAATTTCAATGATGATAGTCTTTTCGATACCGCTTACCATTATAGGGGCTTCGTGGATGATGCTTCTTATGCACTACCATACCTCTATGCCGGCAATGATGGGATTTATCCTCTTGAGTGGTATTATCGTCAACAATGCGATCCTTCTAATCCATTTTGCACTCGAAAAGATGAAAGAAGGATACAGTACTTTTGAAGCAATGGTTGAGAGTATCAAGATACGAACGCGGCCTGTTCTTATGACAGCGTTTGCAACTTCTGCCGGTATGCTGCCTGTCGCGCTTGGATCTGCCATTGGGTTGGAGCGTTTGGCACCGCTTGGAACGGTAGCAATTGGCGGTTTGATTGTAGGTACCTTTTTGACTCTGCTGTTTATACCGCTTGTATTTATCTGGAGCGTGAAACCGAAGGAAGTCTAGTATTTGATTTTTGCAAGATAAAGCCCGTTTGGAGGTGCCGGTTTGATTTTGTACTTTTGGGTGCAGTTGAGCTGTGCTTGTATTGCATCTTTAGGGAGTGTCAAAAGTGCACCGACCATCAGTCTGATCTGGCTGCGCAAAAATCCGTTGGCCTCAAAGTATAAAACAATGTAGCCTTTGTACTGATAGGCAAAAGCTCTGTATATAATTCTTGTAGTAGATTTTACGTCACTGCCTGTTTTCATAAACTGTCTGAAATCATGCTCTCCGACAAAAAGAGCGATGTTTTGCTGTATCTGTTGCAGGTTTACATCCTCTAAAAAAGTAACAAAATCACTTTCAAAAGGATTTTTCTGTTTTGTTTTAATGATGTAACGGTAGCTTCTTTTTTTTGCACTGTATCGTGCATGAAAATCATCCTTTACATGTATGATTCTTTTTACATGTAAAGCATCACAGAGCATTTTATTGAGAACTTTTTTGAGTTTTTCCATATCATCCCAGTAGGGCGGTAAATCTATATGACAGACCTGCATAGTAGCATGGACGCCTTTGTCAGTTCGCCCGCTTGCCACGACTTTCTGCTCAATTCCCAGTTTTTTCAAAACATTTTCAAGCTCACCAAGGACTGTATCAGATGTCTCTTTTTGTGTTTGAGAACCAAAAAAATGAGTGCCGTTATAGGCTAAATGCAATGCTGCTCTCATGTGAATTAAAACTTATTGACGATGGTTTTTCTATAGATGGCATATGTTATTATCAGCCATGAAAGTGCAACAACAGGAATCGTATAGTATTGAAACATTTTTTCCAAACCTATTGTCATTCCATAAAATAAAACTATGCTTACAAAGAGATATAAATAGACTTTAGACTTCTGATGTCTTACCTGAACTATACCGATGCTTGCGATTAAAAAAAGTGTTATCATCGGAAAGAGACTCAGCAAGGTATCTTTAATGAAGATATGTTTTTTTCTCCCGGCATTCTCTTTTGAGAGCCAGTACTGCAAGGGTTGTTCATAGGTGGTCAAGTCTGCTTTGAGCGTATCGTTGATAAGCATCTCTTGGAAATTTATCTGAGAAAATTTTTCTTTTGAATAACTGTAACCTTCTCCATCCATTAACTGAAGACGTAAAATTCCCGAATCGTTAATAACTTTGGCTTTTTTTGCAGCAATGAGTATCTCTTCTTCCTGTTTTTTGTTAAACAAAAATACCTTGGAAAAGGTACCGTCTTCGTTTTTTGCTCCGATGTATAAAAGCCAGTCCCCAAAACTGTTTCCAAATTCACTTGCTGCAAGATTGAATTTTGCTTCACTCTTTTTATAGGAGAGGAAGTTTTTTGACAAAGTAGTCGTATGGGGTGCAACAACCAGGAAGTTAAATGCCAGCAGCAGACTTAATATGAAAGCAGGTTTGAAAAAGGTTCTGATGATAAAACCCGGTGCAATGCCAAGTGAAAAAATAACGATTATTTCATTGTCATTTGAGAGTTTAAACAAAGAAAGTGTTGCTGCGACAAAAAATGTAATAGGCAGCGTATAAAAAAGAATTTCAGGCAGTATGAAAAGATACAGTTTGCCCATTTCCAAAATAGTCAGTTGAATAACAGCCGTATAGGTAGAGAGTTTAATTAAAAATATTACCGATGCTATGACAAACAATGGCAAAAATATGGACATAAAAAGAGCAGAAAAGTTACTCAGTATATATTTTTTTAATCTCAGCATTAGTAGTTTGCCTCGATGTATCTGAGTATTTGAGAATCATACACATAGACTATGAAAGTTGCAAGTGCCAAAAAAGGCACAAAGGGGACGCGTTGTTCCTCTTTTGATTTGTTAAGAAGCAAGAGCATAACCGGCAAAGCCAAGAGGGCTGAGAGAAAAATGGCAACAAGACCAAGTTTGACTCCCAAAAGTGCGCCCATTGCAGCCGCTACCATAATGTCGCCTTCTCCCATAGCTTCTATAAAAGGTGTTCTGTCATAGTGCCTGTTCCAGGATGTTTTCGTTTTTAGTCCGGCTCTAAATACAGATGATGTTAAGTAATAAGAAAGAGTAAAACGCAGGAGTGTAAAACCACCGGCAAAAAGGAGGGCGTTTTCCAGGTTAAGAACAAAACCTTGAATACTCCATGCGCCGAGTATGGCAAAGAAAATAGCCAAGAGGTTGAGTGAATCGGGTACCATTTTGTATCTGAAATCTATAACCGAAAGCGCTAAAAGCATCAAAAAACTCAAAGCTATGAAAAATGCCGGTAGATTCAGTCCGAATTTATTGGCAAGAATGACAAAAATAAAACCTGAGAGAAGTTCTATAAGCGGGTACTGCACAGAAATATGTGATTTGCAGTAGGCACATTTTCCTGCTAGAAAAATCCATGAAAAAAGCGGAATGTTATGCCAGGGTTTGAGCTTTTCATTGCATGCAGGGCAGTGTGACGCATCAAAAACAACGCTTTCTCCCTTTGGTATGCGAAGAATGACAACATTTAAAAAAGAACCAAAAAGTATACCGAGTATAAAAGCTATGCCAAGTTCCATCATTTTAAACCACCAAATCGTCTTTCAATTTTTGTAAATTTTTGTAGAATTTTTTCTAATTCTTTACATGTAAAGTCCGGCCAGAGCGTATCTGTAAAAAAAAGCTCTGCATATGCCGACTGCCAAAGCAGAAAGTTTGAAAGCCGCTTGTCTCCTCCGGTACGAATGAGTATATCTACGGCTACTTTGCAGTCAAGTGCATTGTTAAGCATCTCCAGTGTGATGTTCTCATCCTGTTTTTTTAAAGAATTTATAGCACGAAGAATCTCATCCTGTGCACCGTAGTTCAGGGCGAGACTCTGCACCAATCCGTCACAATGCGCCGTTTTTTCTTCTACCGTCTGTATGGTTTTTTGCAGTGATTTTGAAAAAGCACGAATGTCACCGATAGCTTCAAATCTGACATTGTTCTGTAAGTAAGAGGGCAATTCGTCTTTGAGATATTTTTCCAAAAGTTTCATTAAAAACTCAACTTCGAGACGTGGTCTTTTCCAGTTTTCCGTTGAAAAGGCATAAAGTGTCAGGCGTTCTATATCTTCATCATTTGAACAATAGGTTGTGATTGCTTTGACGACTTTTGCACCTGCTTCATGCCCTTTGACTCTTTTTTTGCCCTGTTGCTCTGCCCATCGTCCATTTCCGTCCATTATGATGGCTATATGTCTGGCCTTGTTCATCATCTATTCTTGCAGCTCTTTTGCATTTTTGATTATTTCAAAAGATACATGCAATTTGTCCGCTTTTGGTATGTGCACATTTTTTTGTGGTGTAATAAAGTCTATTTCATTTTCGTCACTGCCAAAGCTTGAGGCATTTTGTAAAACATTGAGACAGACCGCGTCAAGTTTTTTCTCCTGTAACATCTTTTTTGCATTTTTTTCGGCTTTTTCTTTGTCCATTTCTGCTTTAAAACCTATGACTGTAATGCCTTCTTTGTCGATGGTACTTAAAATATCAATATTTTTTTTGAGATGCAACTCCCACTTTTCACCCAAATCCTCTTTTTTAAGTTTGGTATTTTGAGGAAATTCAGGAACATAGTCACTCACCGCCGCTGCCATAAAGAGATAAGGCTTTTTTTGGATAAGATGAATATGCTCGTCACGTATGAGTGTCGCTTTTGAAAGCTTGCCTTTTTTTGCAATGCGTATGGAATCGACAAGATACTCAAGCATCTCCTGTGTGTCTTCTACGTCTATTTTATGCATATTGACAGGCAGGTCACGGTCAAATTTTGTGGCGATGAGATTAACATCTGCCCCTTTTAAATAGAGTGCCGTTGCCAAAGCCGATGCCATTTTTCCGCTTGAAAAGTTTGAGATGTAGCGCACTTCATCTATTTTTTCTATCGTGCCTCCGCCGGTTACTATCACCCGTCTGTGTTCCCAAAACTCCTCTTTTAAAAGTTCACGGCTGGTTTGATAAAAAATATCCAAAGGGTCGGCCATAGCACCGTCACCGACGGTCTTGCAGGCCAACTCTTTTGTCTGCGTCTCTAAAATAGTATAGTTTGCAATGCCGAGCATCTTCAAATTTGCCTGAGTGATTGGATTTTGGAGCATATTTGTATTTGCCGAGGGTGCCAAAATTTTCATACCGCTAAAAGCAAGCGCGCATTGCAGCAGCATATTGTCTGCAATGGCATTGGCAAGTTTGGCGATGGTGTTTGCCGTTGCAGGAGCAATGACCATGATGTCTGCCCATTGGGTGATTTTAATGTGGTTATGCTCATTTGCCCAGGACTCGTTTGTGTCATCAAGGACCTGATTTGAAGTGAGGGTTTCAAAAGTGAGCGGAGTTATAAATTTTTTTGCACTCTCACTCATAACAACCTTTACCTCTGCTCCGGCTTTAATGAATTCCCTGACGAGTTCGAGTGTTTTGTACACAGCAATAGAGCCGGTTACACCAAGGAGAATTTTTTTATCTTTGATTAAATTTGTTGGAATATTCATTCAAAATCTCTTCATTATATTTTCTAGTATTTTATCTAAAAATACTTAGAAATACTAAAGGAACTTAATGATTAAGCTGTTTGGTTGTATACTTTAGTATGCAATACATGTAAAGGAGCTTTCATGAACCATAACGAACAGATGAAAAAGTATTACGAAAGGTGTGATATTGACCTTATCAAGGGGCATTTAAAAGAACTGCTGACTGCGGCAAAGAAAGAGATAAAGCAAATTCAGGTTGAAGAGATTGACTTGGAAAATATGGTTTTGATTGATGTGCGGGAATCTGACGAGTTTGCAAGCGGTGTCATCCCTGCTAAAACTGTTTTTACCATTCCTCGGGGGAAATTGGAATTCGCCGTTGATGACAAACTTGTTGATTTAAGTGATCATCAAATAGTCTGTTATTGTCTCAAAGGGGCTAGAGGTCTGATGGCTGCAAAAACCCTCAAAGATTTGGGTTTTAACAATGTTGTCAATCTCGAAGGCGGTATTTCAAGTTGGGTAAATGCGCATAAACCGATAAAAAACTATCTCGGATATTTTATTCTTGAGACAAACTAAAGTTTTTTTATAAAAACGACTTTGAGGTAATTACCCTCTTGAAATTTTTCTGCCACGCGAAAATCTTTTGGAAGAGAGTAGCGTTTTAGCACTTTGTATTTTATTTTTACATCTTTGAAAGCTTTATCTATGAATCTGCCAAAAGTCATCATACTGAAATTGGCAGCATTGGTGGAAGCTACGATAATACCGCCTTTATTTGTTATTTGTATGACCTCTTTGAGCAGCTTTACATAGTCTCTGTTAGCGCTGAATGTATGTTTTTTTGAACGTGCAAAACTCGGTGGATCAACGACAACCATATCAAAAAGCAGTTTTTTTCTCACGGCATATTTAAAGTATAAAATGACATCTTCAACAATGATATTCTGATTTTTCAAATCAATGTTGTTGATGGAAAACTGTTCTTGCGTTTTTGGTAAACTTCGTTTTGCCAAGTCAACGCTTGTCGTGCTTTTTGCACCGCCAAGGGCTGCAAATACTGAAAAAGCGCCCGTGTAGGAAAAAGTATTTAAAACGGTTTTTCCTTTTGCATATTTGTCACGAATGGCTTTTCTGACCTCTCTCTGGTCCAAAAAAACTCCCACCATTGCCCCATCATCCAAATAAACGGCAAAATTTGCCCCGTTTTCCTTTACATGTAAAGGCTGTGGTGCTTTTTGTCCAGATACAAAGTCACTTTTGTCATCGAGATACATGCCTTTTGTATTAAAGCGTTTTTTCTGATAGATTCCTTTAAAGTCGATACTCTGTTTAAAAGCTTCGAGTATACTCTCTTTGAATGTATAAATACCGATGCTGTACCATGTAAAGAGATAATAGCCTTCAAAATAATCAATACTCAAGCCGCCGATGCCATCGCCCTCACCGTTAAAAACCCGAAAGGCAGTTGTTTGCGTGTCGGCAAAGAAATCTTTTCTGTAGGAGAGTGCCTCTTTGATTTTTCTTTTGAAAAATTCGCTGTCTATGGTTTCATCTTCTTTTTGTGAAAGAACCCAGCCATGCCCTTTGTTCTGTAATCCGTAGTAGCCTTTTGCAATGAATCTCTTTTTTTTGTCATACAAGTGAAGCAGACTGCCTTCTTCTTCGAGTTTATGCCAATCTTCAAAATACTCTTTCATAAGCAGAGGATAACCGTTTTGTATCTGCTGTGTAAATTCAGGTTTGAGTATCAGGTCTATTTCATTGTGCATTTTTTTCTCTCAAGTTTGTCATATAGGGAAAGCATATTAGTGTAGTCTTTATGCAGCGTTGTTTCTATTAAAAAGTCTGTATTATTGAGAATACCCAAAGATTTTACTACTTTTTCTTTGGAAAACACCTCATACAAAGCTTCTTTGTACTCTTCATAATCAAGTTGCATCTCCTGCATTCGAGCAAGTTCTACTACGAGATGACCGAGTTTGTTTGTCCCGTATTCCAACAACTCCAGTGCCTCGTCATACTCCCCCAGACGCAATAAAATCTGTGCTTTAAATTCAGCCATTGTAAAATTTTTCACAAAGATGACACCGATGTATTTTTCCATATTGAGTGAGTCTTCCAATGATTCAATCTCAAGCATAATTTCCTGCGGGTCATATTTTGTAAAATTGAGTACCATATCACGGATAAGTTTGCCGTTGTTTTTGTTGTTATATATCAAATCCTCTATGGGATAAACTTCTGAAATACCGGGAACAATGATTTGACAGGAGTAAAAATCGAGGTAATCATATTCTCTGATGTAAAACTCTTTGTCCATTTTTTGTAAAATACCCGTCAAATAATCGTATTCTTCCTGCGTTGTGTTGCCTTGATATGCAAAAGGCACATACCCAAAACTCTTTTTGGCACTCAAAAAAAGAAATCCGAGTTTGCCGTTGGAGTCTATAAAGTGTGATTCAAGGTTAAAACTGTCTGAGACAAGGCTCATGTCAAAAGTAGGCACTTCAAAACTGTCAAGATTTTCAAGAGAACGTCCCTGCATAAGCTCGGTCATTGTGCGTTCAAGTGAGACTTCAAGAATAGGATGTGCTCCAAAAGAGACAAAAAGTGTAGCATTCTTAGGATCTATCAATGAAATGGCAGTGACGGGAAACTGTCCGCCCAAAGAAGCATCCAACACTTCGACCTTATAGCCGAGTTTTTGCAATGCCTGTACATCTTCATAGACTTTTGGAAAATTTTTCACAACTTCATCAGGAAATTTCGGCAGGGCATAGCCGTTTTTAATGATAGCGATTTTTGCATAGCGTTCAAAAATCTCACTCAGAGCCTGCACCTTTGCCTCCAAAGGGGTGTTTCCCGTCGCCAAACCGTTGCTCACATAAAGATTGCTTAAAATATTAAGCGGAATGGCAACACGCTCCTGTGTGGATTGTTTGACAAAAGGAAGTGCGACAATTTTGTCTTCATAGTCGCTGTTGAAATCCACCAAATCTTCAGCTGAGAGATTGTTCTCAGGGTTGTACACTGCCATAAGTTCATCGCTGAGATACGCTTCATCAAAAGAAAAAACAACTTCATCAGGATAATATTTTCTCTTTGGCAAATGAAAATCTATAAAAAAGTTGTTTGTCTGCAGACGCTCAATATACTCACCCAAAGCACTTGCCACAGAAGCATCGCTGAGTACACCTTTACCGTTGGAATAGATATGTCCGGGTGCTTCTTTTGAGCTGAGATTCACCGAATAACAGTGAGTGAGGGGATTTTTGTGTTCTTGAAAAACTGTTTCGCATCCGACATCAGACAAAACAGCCTTCATCGAAGATATAGAGCTTTGAAGCGGAGCTTCTTTTGATAAAAAATTCATTAAATATTTTTTCCTGCATTATTTATTGCAATTATATCCAATTAAGACAATTGTGTGATTTTAGGAAATTTTTTCTTTAGTTTTTTAACATTTAAAAATTCTTGATGATTTCATCATTTGAATTATCGAGTTTAATAACTTCAGCACTCTTGTTTGTTATATCTTTATTATTTAATTTGTTGAAGTATTAGATTGTCAATTTCTTTTTCTGTTAAATTTTCTAATTTACTTTTATCGTATATATAAAGAAGGTGCAGTTCATTGTCGATAATAGCCAAATAAGTTATGAGTCTATATCCTGTACTTTTTCCTTTGTTCTTATCACTATTTTTTACTCTTACTTTAAAAATATTTGATTTTAGTTCTACACCTAAATCTTCTTTTGAATTTATAGAGTTTAAAAAATCATCTATATCATGTTCAAGATGCCTATATTGTTTAGAAAGTTTTTTATATGCTTTTCTATAAAGCTCTTGTTCTACTACTTGCAATAGCGTTAGATATCATTAAGTTGAATATTTTTTTTGTTTTATAAGCATTTTTTAAGTCGATTTTTAATTCTTTTAAGTCATTTAAAATCTGTTTTTCATCATCATTGTAAGTGGTAATGATTTTATAGTCTTTGATTAAATTATCTTTTTTAAATACATCTAAAAGTTCTAAAAAAATATTTGCTTTAAAATCATTTATATTTAATTGAAGTTGCATTTTTTACCCTTTAGACTTAATTTTCTCTATTGTATCAAAACTCAAGTAAAAAGTACTTAAATTCTGAACTTTAACTTCACTGGAAGTTTTCAAGTATAATGCCCCTAAAAATCAAGACAACATCTCCAGACCTTCCTTTAAAGATAAAAGTAATGATATAACGGCAGTCGTGAGCGATAATTCTCCGCTAGAAAAATTATTAGTCTCCTCGTTTTTGTTATATCTTTGTCATCTTATACTCTAAAAGTGGAGATTAATATATAAGGGGGATGTATCTTTGCTTATTTGATGAGCTTTTTTTGTATCTCATTCTTCATAGTATGACCACATTCTTAAAACTCTTACTATTTTATCAAGTTCTTTTACTTCATAAACTAACCTGTGCTATGATGGATAGACTCATTCATACTTCACACAAAATTGAACTTCTCTGATTTGTTATCATTCTTTTAATAGTCAAACATTTCTACTAAAAGTTGTGCTATAACCTTTTGTGTTTTAGTGTCTACTCTTCCTAATATTTTAACTATTCTTGACTTATCAATAGTTCTTATTTGATCTAACAATACTAAACCATTTTTAGCTTCAAATTTTATCTTTGGTCTAAATATAAAATCAAAACCTTTGCTCGTCATAGGTGCTACAATAACCGTTTTTAGCATACTCATTTCATCTGGAGATATAATAATACACGGTCTTGTTTTTTGTATTTCTGAGCCTACTGTTGGATTTAGTTTAACTAAAACTATATCAAATCTTTTAATATTTTTTACCATTCGTAATCTTCTAAATCACTGTCATTTAGCATATCATTTAATATTGCTTCATCTTGAATGTTTCTGTTTTTTAGCAAAACTTCTTGAATATTTTCTTGCCATTTTTCTCTATTCTTTATTTCTATAGGTTTGATCAACAAACCATCTTTAACAACTTCAAAATCAAGCTGTTTGTTTTCAAGTTGTGCTTGAGCAATGATTGGCTTGGGGATTCTTACACCTTGTGAGTTTCCTATTTTTGTAAGCATTGTCATTTTATAACTCCAAATATATTTGATATGTAATTATATTGTAATAACACTGAAATTGTCAAGTCTTAGAGAGTGATTTTATGATAATGGCGAAGCTGAGCTCCATTAATGTGTATTTCAAAAAAATTCGTTTGCGATTTTCTGGAAGACACTTTGATGTGGGACTCCTGCCTTTTGTTGTATGCAGCGTAGCGGAATACGACAAAAGGTGGGTGGCACGTTCAGGTTCTGATTTGTTATATCATATCCAAAGCAATATGATTATTTTTATTGATTTTTTGAGTATAATCACAATTTGGATAATTTTCACAACCTAAAAAATCACCATATCTACCATTTCTCTCAATCATATATCCACTACATTTAATACATAATTCAGCTTGAAAATCACAATCTTTGTTTAAACAATTTGCTATTTTTGCTTCCTTATCTTTAAAAACTTCACTATTGCATTTTGGACAATAATGTATATTTTCTGTATATTTACATCTTGGAAAATTACTACAGCCATAAAAATGTTTATCTTTATTATTATTTTTTGTATGTTTTTTCAAAAAACCAGTTTTGCATTCTGGACAATGCATCAGTTGGATTTTTGGGTCATTTAAAAAAAATATTTCATCTTGATTTTCATCGATTAATTCTTTTATAAAAATAGATTGCTCATACATATTGCTTAATAAAAATATAGTTCCTTTAGTTCTTGTAAGTGCAACATAAAATAATCTTCGCTCTTCTGCATCTTCAAAATCATCACCTTCAGGCACAACAATATTTAAAATTGGATCATCTTCTATTTTTGAAGGAAATCCAAATTTACCATTATTTATATTTAAAATAATGACATAATCAGCTTCATTACCTTTTGAACTATGAACGGTAGAAAAAATAATATTAAAATTTTGATATTTTTCTTTTAAGTCTTTTAAATCTTTAAATAAAAAATTATATCTTGCTAATACCATAATCATTTTGTTTTTCTTTTGTTCTTTTTTATAAATAAGATCTAAAATATTCTTCAAATCATTTTTATCATTACCGGTTGTCCAATATAGCAATAAACTAAACTTATTTTGATTTTGTTGTTTTATTGTTTTTATCTCTTTTTGTATTTGGTGTGGATTTTTTTGGATAAAATTTGAGGCAACATTCGAAACAATATTATTAAATCTAAAAGTATAATCAAGTGCTATAACTTCAGTGATACCAAATATTTTATTAAATTCTTGAATAATTTTTATATTACTTCCTGCAAATCTATTTATCGATTGCCAATCATCGCCAACTGCTGTTATAGATGTATTGTTAATAGGTAATAATTTTTGTATCAATCTTGCTCTCGTTGTTGAAATATCTTGAAATTCATCAATGAAAATATGTTTAAAACCATGCTTATATTTTTCATTTTCAATACTTTCTAAAGCTTTTACTATCATATCATCAAAATCAATACAATTATTTCTTTCTTGAAATTTCTTATATTCATTAAAAATAAATTCAAAAAGTTTTAAAAATAGTGTTGTTCTTTCTGAATCTTTTGCTTTGAGTTTTAAATCATCTAATGAATGCATATTTGATTTATAATGATTTAAAAATGTAGTAAAAAGTTTAACAAATTTATTATTTTCAATAGGATCTTTCAATAATTCATTTAGTTCTTCTCTTGTTAATTTCCTAAAAACAATATCATATCGAAGTAGTTTTTCTTTTAGGTTAGTCATTAAAGTATTTTCTGTGTATTCATAGCTAAAAGTTTCAATACAAATTGTTTCCTTTTCTTTGTGTAAACTTCTTTTCCATTTCATAGATTCCAAATATTCTTGGTTATTAATGTAAGGTGCAGTTTTCCCATCTCTATCAATACCATAATGTTCAATATAAATATCATAATCAGGTAGATAAAAATCAGGTTTATATTGTCTTTTTTCTACGGTATAAGTTTTATATTTATAAGGTTCTTCATATAAGTATCGTATTCCATTTAATGTAAAAAAGTTAGCTATTATTAACTCTTGATAGCTTTTAACTGTTTCTTCTTTTAAGGTTGTGAGAGATTCTTCTCCTTGTTCACTTTTAATTTCAACTTTATGTTTTAATGTTTTCATATCATAGTTTTTTTGATATTCATAATATTCACCACGACTATTAAACTCTTCTTCACTTTTGTATGGAATACTAAAATATGCTATAAAATCTAAAAAACTTTCAAAAAAAGTTCCCATTGAAGCCATAAGCTCTCTAATAGTATCTTTAATAAATTTGGTCATGTTTATAGGAGATTCTGTCATAGGGCATAAATCAGGTTTTTGAGATAATGCTTTTGCAATGACACTTAAACCAAAAGAGTGGAATGTTTTTATTTGAACATGTATATTTTTTTGTTTAAATCTCTCTTCAAGTTCTTCTTGTGCATTTTTATTAAATGCTAAAATCAATATTTCATTAGGATTTAAAATATTCTTTTTAAGTAAATAACTAACTTTTGCTACAATAACACTTGTTTTACCACTGCCAGCTCCTGCTAAAATCAGATTATTATTTTCATTAACTAAAACTGCATCTTGTTGTTTATTTGTAAGTGGATTTGATTCTATTGTATCAAAAAAAGCTTTTTCATTGAGTTTTTCATTTTGAATAAATAATCTATTAGAGTCATCTATCCATTTTTGTGGATTATTATAGAAATTTATTATCTCTAAAATGTAATCTTTGATTTTATCATGAAACATAAATTTTTCTTTATTTTTTATAATAGCATTTAACTTTTGAAGTATTTCTATTTGAGTATAATTATTGATATATTGATATTTAGATAAATTAACTAAATTATTTTGAAATTTAGTTAATTCATTTTTATATAATAAAATTTTCTGTTCAAACTCTTCTTCCAGGTGTTGAATATCATTTTTAATATTTTGTAATTTATAACTTAGGCTATTTAATTCATGTTCAATTTTAGATATTTCAATAGTATATTGTTTGTTAATCTGAATATATTTCTTTGTAAAATTAATTAATTTAAAACTTAATATTTCAATAATGGTTTCAATTAAAGTATTTTTAGAATTACTTATTAATGTTTGAAATTCTTGAATTTTATTTTTATCTATTTCAATCTGTTTTAATAATATTTGTTTTTCAATATCTTTTTCATCTAATTGTTTTGATATGTTTTTCAAAATACCTCTTTCATCTACTGATATAACGGGGGCGCAGTGAGCGGATAACGACTGAAGATAACCATAAATTGCCGCTAGGTAATTTATTGGCTACTCTGTTTTGTTAGTCTTTAAACCTATGTTTTGCTTTAAGCTTTGCTTTTCCAATAGTCCGTATTTGGAAATTGACATGATTTTGTATGACAATTAATCCAATTTTCAAGCTCTTTCAATTCTAATTGTGCATCTTCTTCTGTAATTTCATTCTCAATTATTGAAGTAATTAATTGAAAGAAAAAATAATCAAGATTTTCCGGTATTGGAATATTGTCATTTCTCATTATGCTTTCTAAACTCTCTTTTGAAGTATTTTCAAATTTTCCATTAATATATTTATACCGTGCTATCCTCTGGCTCATATTAATTTCAACTTCATTCTCATTAATTGTAATTTTATATCTATCTTCATGTCCCCATCTTGGACTGAACAAATTCATTTCTATTTTGTACATTTTTGTTTCCTTTTTTTAATTTAATACACTAGAGTTCAAAATAATTTCACCACCATCTGAAGTATAATCTACTTTAACAATATAAGTTCCAGCTGACAAGGATACACTTCTTGAGTCCGCTATAGCTCCCCATGAATAGCCACCATTATTGCTTAAATCTATAATATTTAAATCAGTGTCATATAAATATGCTTTTGCACTTGTACTATCTAATACTATATTTCCATCACTTGGCATTGTTAGTAAATAATATCTTACTCCTATGCCTGAATATGTTCCGGCTGAAATTGGTGTTAGTTTGCTTTGGTCGAATAATACATTAGAGTTCAAAATAATTTCACCACCATTTGAAGTATAATCTACTTTGACAATATAAGTTCCAGCTGACAAGGATACACTGCTTGAGTCCACTATAGCTCCCCATGAATAGCCACCATTATTGCTTAAATCTATAATATTTAAATCAGTGTCATATAAATATGCTTTTGCACTTGTACTATCTAATACTATATTTCCATCACTTGGCATTGTTAGTAAATAATATCTTACTCCTATGCCTGAATATGTTCCGGCTGAAATTGGTGTTAGTTTGCTTTGGTCGAATAATACATTAGAGTTCAAAATAATTTCACCACCATTTGAAGTATAATCTACTTTGACAATATAAGTTCCAGCTGACAAGGATACACTGCTTGAGTCCACTATAGCTCCCCATGAATAGCCACCATTATTGCTTAAATCTATAATATTTAAATCAGTGTCATATAAATATGCTTTTGCACTTGTACTATCTAATACTATATTTCCATCACTTGGCATTGTTAGTAAATAATATCTTACTCCTATGCCTGAGTAATAACCAGCAGTAATTATTTCATATTTATTATATAATCCAATATATTTCTTCATATCTGCTTTAGCAGTTGCTGAATCTTTTAAAACATAAGCTTTTGTTGTAATATCTTGAGCTTTTTGCAGGATAGTATTTAAATCTGCTTCAGATTCTAAATCAATATTTGACAGATTTAAATTCTTTAATGAAGATGGTATTTTTATCAATCCACTGTTTGATGGATTTTCATCAAGTGATTGTAAAATCCTTGCTATATTTGTAGCCTTTACACCAATATTATTTAAATCACTTTCTCCATTAAAAGTAAGTGGTGTTATCACATTTCCTCCTATTGCACTACCCAAAACTAAATTACCAATTTTAAAAGTAACTGTTTCACCATCCTTATAATTAAATCGTCCTTGATTATCGGTAATACCTGATAATGTAGCTGTAGAATATTGTAATCCTTGTACAGGTGAATCTACAAAAGTACCTGTATAAGTTGCAGGTGTAGTATCAGTTGGTGTACTTTCATTTGATAATCCATCTCCTCCTCCACCACCACCACAACCAATTAAACTTAATCCCAATATAGCAGTTGCTATAACTTTTAATCCTAATGATTTTATATTTGTCATTCTTTACTCCAAAATATTTATTTGTAAATAATAGCTAATCTTGTAGACTAACGACTGAAGATAGCCAATAAATTGCCGCTAGGTAATTTATTGGTTACTCTGTTTTGTTATATGTTGTGCTTTTAATCGTCAGGATGTTCTTTACTACAGATTCCTTTTTTTGCCATGTCTAATTTTTTAATAGCTTCCTGCGCTTCTTTTTCTTCTACAACTTCAAGACCTGCCCCTCCAACAAAAACACCCATTTTGATATACTGTCGAATATAGTAGTTTTTACCACTTTTTGTTTCAATAAAAAGGTTATTAGCTGAAAATTCTGACTCAGTTGAAAGTTTATGTTCCTTGTTGCCTTCGATATTTTGATAAAAGAAAACTTTTATTGCAGACTCACCTAGACATTTATTATCAATCCAAATATCTTTCTTTAAGGCAGTTCCAAATATTGAATCTCGATAAACATATAGCCCCGCTTTTCCTTCAGGAGGAGTGTTGAAAGATTTGGCACTTTCAGACATTTCTTTTGGTTCTAATGGAACAGTACTACATCCACTGAAAAACATTACAGATACTGCTAACACTAGGAGAGCTAATTTACTTTTATTCATTTCTAAATCCTCATTTGATAGTTTTAAATTTACCTACAATACAATAGGCATATAACTATTTATCAACAAACAGTATATTCCAAAAACACTTAAATTAACAAATAACATACACTTTATATGATTGTTAATTTTTGATATTTATTGAAAAATATACCAAAATATTATTTTCTTAGTTAATTTGAAAAAATACAATACCATTATTGAAAATAAAGTATATGTTTTATGCTGTATTTATAAATAACAGCTCATTTTGTATGTTATTTGTCATATATATCACATAACACGCAAAATGTTACTGAAAGGGATGAGGCAAAGCCTCTTTGTATTTCGCAAGTTTTTCTTCAAATTTCATACTGGCATAGGCGGGGGAGGTTGAGGGGAGCAGGAGTTTTTTGATTTTCAGATGTTTGTACTCTTTGTCAAAAATCTGTTGTGCTTTTTTGCCTGTAAACAATATGGTTTTGATGTTTGGATATTCTGCTAAAAGTTTTTCAAAATCATTGACTGTGATATTTTTCAGGTTGGTATCACTGGAATTGTTTGCATCTCTTTGCAGACTTGCAGCACTGTCAAAAAGGGCTATCTTGTGTTTTTTGCACAGGGCAGTTTTTTCTTCTTTTGTCTGAACAGGTTCTTTGTAAATCGCAGCCAATATAGGCCAGAACTGGTTCCGTGGATGGGCATAGTAAAATCCCTCTTCAAAAGATTTTATACTGGGAAATGAACCGAGTATAAGCACTTTTGAATCAGCAAATATAACAGGTTCAATGGTGTGAAAATGAAGTGACTGCAATGTTTTGTCTAACTGGTGAGATCAGCTGCTATATTTTCCAGTGTTTGTTTTTCGGTTTTTTCTTCACAGTTGATACCTTTGTCTTCAAGAGATTTTATTATCATTAAGACATAAGCATCAAAGGGTTTGAGAAGCGAACTGCTTAAACCTCTTCCTGGCTCAATATTCTGGGGAATAATCGCAAGAAGCGTGACTTTTGGTAAAGTTTCTCCTTGCCTCTCAAGCAAATTAAGACACCCGAGTACTCCGGTTTCGTCATCATCTTCATTTGTGCTGAAACTGCGAAAGGTCTCCATAGGGAACTGATACATTGAACCTGGAGCATCCTCAATTCCGATGACATCAAGGACAATTATTTCTTGATATTCCATAAATATATTGAGCAGTTTTTTCCTTCAACTCCGCCGTGAATAATATCCACCCTGGGTTGAAAAGTGTAGTTGGACTCCAGATATTTACTCGCATATAAAGCGATACCTTCATCTTTGTGTAATGTATTTCCGATACTTAAAATAGCAATTTGTTTTTTATTCATGTGGCATTCTAACAAAATTTTTTACTTACAAAATAAAGAAATTGAAATAAGTGAAGTTTTTTATGCAAATGTCTATTTCTTCCCAAAAAACTTATAATAAAAATCTTTTACAAGGCGCATTTTTGTCCGGCTGAGAACCAGATTACCGCTTTTAATTTTGCCGCTTGTTACTGTCGTTCCTGCCGCTATCATCACGTCATCTTCTATGGTTATTGGGGCTACAAGATGGGAGTCGCTGCCGATGAAGACATTCTTGCCGATGACTGTTTTGTATTTTTTCACGCCGTCATAGTTACATGTAATGGTTCCCGCACCTACGTTTGTGCCTTCGTCTATCTCAGCATCGCCCAAATAACTCAAATGTCCGGCTTTTACCCCTTTGAGGGTTGATTTTTTTACTTCTACAAAATTCCCGATGTGGGTGTTTTCTATGTTTGAAAGCGGTCTTAAATGCGCCATCGGTCCACAGTCGGAGTTTTTCATTATACTCTCTTCTACAACGCTGCCAGCTTTTATATGGGAGTTGATGATTTTGCTTTTTCCGGTAATGCGACAGCCGTTTTCTACGATGCACTCTCCCTCAAAAACAACATCTTCTTCTATATAAATCGTTGCAGGAAGCTGCATCGTCACACCTGCGTTCATCCATTTTGTGCGAATTCTGTTTTGCATGATCTCTTCGGCATCTGCGAGGTCTTTTTTGGAATTGACCCCCTTAAACTGTTCTTCATCAACAAGCAGAGGAACAATGCTGGACTCATCCTCATTTGCCATGGCTATAATATCGGTAAGATAGTATTCCTGTTGCGCATTGTCATTGCTTAAATCAGGAATATATCGCTCCAAAATTACTTTTGAAAAGGCATAGACTCCGGCATTGACGGTTGTGACATTGAGTTCTGCTTCATCAGCGTCTTTTTGTTCTACAATGTATTCAACATGATTGTTTCGTATAATGACGCGACCGTATCCGTCAGGGTTTTCAAGATCAAAAATACTCATGATGATATCTGCTTCAAGTTCCAAAAAGCCTTTGAGTGCATCGGCTGTAATGAGTGGCATATCTCCGTTAAGAACCAACACCTTGTCATATTTTGGTTCTACCTGCATCATGGCTCCGCCGGTTCCTGGAAAATTTTGAGCGTCTTGTTCGACAAAGCGAATGTTTTCAAAATAATTTTGCATTGTTTCAATAACCGCTTCTTTTTGATGGGCAACCACTACGGTAATATCATCAGAAATTTTACGGGACTCTTTTATAATATGGTAGAGCATAGGTTTTCCGCTGATTGAATGTAAAACCTTTGCTTGCGATGATTTCATACGGCTGCCTTTGCCGGCTGCCAAAATTATTATGCTTATTTTCTCATTTTTCATGTCTGCTCTTTATCTGTTTTTTATGTATCAAAACTCAGTTATGTTTTAGTAACCTGGGTTTTAACCTCAATGCCATTAAGTTAAGCGGCTTTTTCGGAACCCGTACTTCAGTGCGGGCTTTGTGCCTTTCAAAACTAAGGCCTAGGTTAAAACCTAGGTTCCAAAAGAATATCGAACTTTTTTCTTAACTTGATGCATTGGCACTAAAGTACGGGTCCCAACAAGTTACTTTAAAGTGTAATGTTACCATTATTTAATTATAAAGTGTATAATTTCAAACTTATTTATGTTTGCTTACATGTAATAAGATATTTTATACTAAAGAAGATTTTCCCCTTGAAAAAAATTACACAAACACAACTCATCATCTATGTCAGCATATTTTTTATTCTATTTGATAATTACAGCTTTTTTCACAATGTCTTGCAGGTCTATCCGCTGAACTGGCACAATATAGGCTTTTTGATTTCCCTTGCGGTTATTCTAGTCTTTTTTATGATATTTCTACTGAGTCTGGTTTGTTATAAATACACACTCAAACCGATTTTGATTACACTTTTGCTGGTTTCATCACTGACAAACTATTTTATGAACAGTTATCATGTGGTGATTGATGCAAGTATGATTCGAAATACCCTGCAGACAAATATGCACGAATCACTGGATCTGGTCACGCTCAAACAGGTGCTGTATTTTGTCTTTTTAGGTCTTTTGCCTTCTTATTTCGTATATAAGGCAAAAATTGCGTATAGACCTTTTAAGCAGGAATTTTTCGCACGTTTAAAACTCATAGGGCTCTCTTTGGCGGTTATTGTCGCGTCATTCTTTTTGTTTAGCAAATTTTATACATCTTTTGTCAGAGAGCATAAGCCCCTGCGCTATTCGATAAATCCGGCATACTGGATGTATTCCATCGGAAAGTATATCAATCTGACATTTAACAGCGGTCCGCTTGTTGTCAAACCGATAGGACTTGATGCCAAAATAGTCAATGACGACAATCGCAAAAAACTTGTTATTATGGTTGTGGGTGAAGCAGCGCGAGCGGATCATTTTAGTCTCAACGGCTATAAAAGAGAGACAAACCCTCTGCTTGCGCAGGATGACATCGTGGATTTTCCAAATTTTTACTCCTGTGGCACTTCTACTGCTGCATCTGTGCCGTGTATGTTTGCGAAATACGGCAAATCAGACTACAGCTACAAAAAAGGCATCAGCACAGAAAATGTGCTGGATGTGTTAAAGCATACAAATGATGTAGCGATTCTTTGGCGAGACAATAACTCTGACTCCAAAGGCGTAGCACTGCGTGTGCCGTATGAAGATTATAAAATTCCCAAAAACAACACTGTGTGCGCAGACGGAGAGTGCCGAGATGTCGGTATGCTCGTCGGACTTGACAAATTTATACAAAAGAACAAAGGAAAAAATATTTTAATTGTGCTGCATCAGATGGGAAATCACGGCCCTGCCTATTATAAACGTTACCCAAAAGCGTTCGAGAAGTTTACGCCTACATGTAAAACAAACCAGTTGGAAAACTGCACACAGCAAGAGATAACAAATGCCTATGACAATGCTATTTTGTATACCGATTATTTTTTAGACAAGACGATAAATTTTTTAAAAAAATATGAGAATAAATACGATACAGCTATGATATATATGAGCGACCACGGAGAGAGTCTGGGCGAGGGCGGTGTCTATCTGCACGGACTTCCTTACTTTATGGCTCCTGATGCGCAGGTGCATATCGGTGCGTTGATGTGGTTTGGAAAAAATATGGCAAAAAAAGTGGATGAAGATGCCTTGCGAAAACGTAAAGATGAAAAATATACACAAGATGATCTTTTTCATACATTACTGGGCATATTTGATGTGCATACAAAAGAGTATAACAAAAAGCTGGATATTTTAAAAGATGAACATTAACCAGCAACTCGTTGTTACTTTTATACTTCTGCTTTTTAGCATCATTTTTTTCGGGATAAGCGATGTAGATTTGCGCCTGCAAGATCAGTTTTTTGATTTTACGACGCATAAATGGGTTCTTTTTTGGGGTGAGCAGCCTTACAAGTTTATATTTTACGACGGTATTAAAAAACTTCTCATTGCCTTTGCTGTGAGTCTGTTGCTTGCACTTATCTTTTTTAGAAAAACAAAACTGGTCAATGACTACAAAAGAGGCATGATTATTGTCATACTTTCTGCTATATTTGTGCCGCTTATTGCAAGTTCTATAAAAGGAGAGACAAATATGCCCTGTCCCAAAGATGAAGTAAGATATGGCGGAGTGTATCCCAGAACGGCAGTCTGGCAAAATTATACTCACGAATTTAAACTGCATCATCACAAAAGCAAATGCTGGCCTGCCGGACATGCAAGCGGCGGATTTGCGCTTTTGAGCCTGATATTTTTATTTCACAAACGGAGAAACAAAATCATTGCCTCTGCAGTTGCTTTGACAATCGGGTGGAGTATGGGGCTGTATAAAATGGTTATCGGCGATCATTTTTTCAGCCATACGGTCATTACAATGATACTTGCATGGCTGATTATATTACTCATCGCAAAGATAGTCAATAAAATTTACTCTTTATAATAATTGTGCTATTATAATGTAATTATAAATTTTTCATAAGGTTTTTGGATGGATTTAGGTACGGTCATTGGTATTGTTTTGATTATGGCTCTTTTGCTCGGGGCCATGACAATGGGTGTTGGTGTCGGTGCATATATCGATATTCCTTCTGTTTTAATTGTTGTCGGCGGTAGTATCGGGGCTTTGATGATCTCCTTTAAACCGGCGCAAATGAAAAAATTTACCAAAGTTTTTATGAAAGCTATCAAACCTGCCGAAGAGGATGTGGGTGAGCTTATCAAAAAACTGGTAGAGTTTGCAACCAAGGCAAGAAAAGACGGTATTTTGGCATTGGAAAGTGATGTCAACAATGAAGAGAACGAATTCTTGAAAAAAGGGCTCTCCATGGCAATTGACGGCAGTGAACCTGATACGATTCGTGATTTGCTTGAAATTGACATGGAACAGACAAGTACCCGCCATAAGATTCATGCTTCTATATTTAACCAGTGGGCAGGGCTTGCCGGTGCGATGGGTATGATCGGAACGCTCATCGGACTTGTTGCCATGCTTTTAAATATGGCAGATCCTTCTGCAATTGGTCCATCAATGGCAGTTGCTTTGCTTACAACCATGTACGGTGCAATGATAGGTAATATATTCGGAACACCGATTTACAATATCCTGACTATCAGAAATGATGAAGAGACTATGCTTAAAGAGATGATCCTTGAGGGTATCATGTCTATTCAGTCCGGTGATGCGCCTAGAGTGCTTGAAGCAAAACTGCTTGCCTATCTGGCTCCTGCTGACCGTGTCAGTCAGTTTGAATAACGGACAGCACTGATGGGTAAAAAAAAGTGTCCTGAATGCGAGGAGTGCCTCCCTGCATGGCTCGCGGCGTTTGGAGACTTAATGTCTCTGCTTCTGTGTTTTTTCGTTTTGCTGCTTTCCATGTCAAGTATGGATGCAAAAAAGATTTCAGAAGCGATCGGTTCACTCTCAGGGGCGATGAGTGTTCTTGAGGGCGGTACGCAAACAGAAATTTCAAAAAAAAGAATGCTTGAAGCCACGCCTATAGACTCTCAGGACGAAACGAGTGAAGTGGTCAACAGAGTACAGCAGGCTGCAACTGATGCGAATGAGATGATGGAAAAAACACAGTCTCCTGCGATTACCGTAAAAGAGGCTCAGGACGGTTTTGTTATAAAACTGCCGGCAACACTGTTGTTCAAACCAGGCAGTGCAACGATAGAAAACCAGGACGCTTTGTTGTTTTTGAAGCGGATTACGCTTATTATTCAAGAGTTGCCAAATGATATGCTTGTGGATGTACAGGGACATACTGATGACAGAGATCCCGGACCGAACAGTCCTTATAAGGACAATTGGGAACTCTCAACTGCAAGAGCGCTGGCGGTTTTGCATGAGTTGATTTTAGACGGTGTTGATCCTGCACGTTTGAGTGCAACAGGTTTTGCACAGTATCAGCCCATAGCGACCAATGCAACAGCCACAGGAAGAGAAAAAAACAGAAGAGTTGAATTGCATTTTTATGGCAAAAAAAGTGAAGAAGCGCAAAATATCAACAATTCTATTTTAGATAAAACAGTCGAGAAAAAATGATAAGAGTTCTTTTTTTACTTTTGGCATTGAGTGCTTTGGGTTTTGGGGCAGAATCGCCTGTTGTGCCTACAATGAATCTCAGCCTTTCTGCTCCTGATACACCGCAACAGCTTGTTTCTTCTCTTAATGTACTCGTTGTTCTTACCTTGCTTTTTTTAGCTCCTTCGATGGTACTTGTAATGACAACATTTACACGATTTGTCATTGTGTTCGGGTTTTTACGTCAGGCACTCGGTACCCAACAGGTTCCTCCGACGCAGCTTCTTGTCATGCTTGCAATGATTTTGACTTTTTTTGTGATGGAACCCATAGGAACAAAAGCCTATGAGCAGGGTATCAAGCCTTACATAGCCAAGGATATAGGGTATGAAGAGGCTTTTACCAAAACTACTCTGCCTTTTAAAAATTTTATGATTAGAAATACCAGAGAAAAAGATCTGGCGCTCTTTTTGCGTATACGAAAAATGGAAAATCCGAAAACTGTGGCAGATGTTCCTCTCTCAATTGTTATTCCTGCCTTTATCATCAGTGAATTAAAAACCGCTTTTGAGATAGGCTTTTTGCTCTTTTTGCCTTTTTTGGTCATAGATATGGTCGTGGCCTCTATTTTGATGTCTATGGGTATGATGATGCTGCCTCCTGTTATGATCTCTCTGCCTTTCAAAATACTTGTTTTTGTATTGATTGACGGCTGGAATTTACTGATAGGCAATTTGATTGCCTCCGTAAAATAAATATTTTCTAAGGATGTAAAATTGGATTGTAAATATTTTGGCGAATGTGGTGCCTGCAGAGTCTATGAAGATGGGTATGAAGTGCAACTCAATGAAAAAGTACAGATAAACAAAGAAAGATTTTCTCCTTACTTTGACGGAGATATTTCTGTGTATAAATCCCTGGATGAACATTATCGTGCACGAAGCGAGTTCAAAATATGGCACTCTGGCGATGAGATATCCTATGCGATGAACCATATTGACAAAAAAGGGGTTGTTCTGATAGAGGAATGCCCCCAGGTCAATGAATATATCGCTGAATTGATGCCAAAACTGCTCTCAGCCATACAAAAACATGAGATAGGCTTTAAGCTTTTCGGTGCAGATTTTTTAAGTGCAAGCTCGGGAGAAATAGTAGTTTCACTATTGTATCACAGGGCTTTGGATGAAGCATGGCAGAAAAAAGCAACAGAAATAGCAGAAGATTTGAATATATATATCATAGGCAGGTCGCGCAAACAAAAAGTTGTGGTCGGACAGGATTATGTCACGGAAACTTTACATGTAAACAAGGATGTCTATAAGTTTAAACATATTGAAAACAGTTTTACCCAGCCAAATCCGAGAGTAAACGAACAGATGATTGTCTGGGCAAGCGACAGGTTTTCAGATACGAAAAATGATCTGCTTGAGCTTTACTGCGGGGCAGGAAACTTTACTATACCTTTTGCAAAAAAATTCAACAAAGTACTGGCAACAGAAATATCCAAATCCTCCATCAATGCGGCAAAAGAAAATATGGTTTTAAACCAGGTAGAGAACATAGAATTTGTCCGTATGAGTGTTGAGGATTTTGTCGGAGCACTTGACGGCGTAAGAGAGTACAGAAGAATGAAAGATATTGATATCAACAGCTACAATATCAACTCTGTTTTTGTAGATCCTCCACGAAGCGGAATGGGCGAATACTCATGCAAATTTGTCTCAAGGTATGATCATATAGTCTATATTTCATGTAATCCGCTGACTCTCCTGGATGATTTGGAAATATTGTGCCAAACACATCAGGTGACAGACATGGCGCTTTTTGACCAGTTTCCCTACACACATCATGTTGAAATGGGTGTGAAACTTATTAAAAAAGATCTCAAATGAAAAAAATACTGATAATAAGCAGCGGACCGATAGGACAACACTTTATTCAACGGGTCGCAGAGACATATACGAGTGAAAATATATACTATATAGTACAGACAAAAGAGAAAAAATTCAAAGATGCAAGCCCTGCACGGTTTAAATTTTACGAGTTTGATCCTACGAGTTTTTACAAACTGGCAAATTTGCTAAAAATGGAATTTATCCAGGTTGTTATAGCGATGGATAATCAGACTGAAGTGGAAAATACGATTAAAAATATTCGTGTTGTCAAAAAGCAGTTGCGGGTTGTTGTCTTAAATCAGTGGAATATGACCAATGAAGATCCGAATGTTGTACTCATCAATGCAAACGAGATTTTGGCCTCCCGTTTGTTGGATTACCTGCCAAATGTTCCGGTTATAGCACAGAATGTCGGTATAGGCGAGGGCGAAATAATGGAAGTGCTTGTGCCTTTTGGCAGTTCTTTTGTTTATCGGCATATTGGAGTGATTGAGCAGAAGAATTGGCGTATAGTTGCCATATACAGAAACAGAAAGCTCATTATGCCTTCGCGCAGACGCATGATACAGCCAAATGACACTCTTTTGCTTGTTGGTGAGCCGGCAGTTCTGCGTTCTGTATACAAAGCGATCAAGCGTGAACTCGGACAGTTCCCTGAGCCTTTTGGAACAAATATTCTTTTATATATAGATATGAATATTGTAAATCACTCAAATATTCTTGGGCTTGTGCACCATGCAATGTATATACATGAAAAATTCAAACATGACCTTGTTATAAAAATTGTAAACCCTTCAGATATTGATATTATTGAAAAAATCAAGGATTTAAGAGATCTGGATATTGTTGTCGAGATAGATTATGACAGTATTAATCTGCGATCTGCATTTTTGCATGACGTAAAGTCGTATCATGTCGGACTGGTGATTGTATCAAGAGAAATGTTTGCCGATTATCATGTGAGAAAATGTTTGTATGATGTACATGTACCGGTACTGAAACTCTCAGAAAAATCTTTTTCCAAGGTGAAAGATGTCGCTTTGATACTCTCAGACAACAGAGACCTGGAAAAAATATCTGCTACGATTTTTGATATAGCCGAGCAGCTGAATTTCAATATAGAACTTTATAATTATATCAACGAGCACCAGGATGAAAAAGAACAGGTCATTGAGCATTTTTATAATCTTTCAACGATTTTTTCCAAGTCAATCAAAGTCTTCAAAGAAAATGAAAACCCGATTCGGCTCCTGAAGCACAAAGAAAATTTTATACAGATTATTCCTTTTACAAACAAACTCACAACACGCCATATTTATGCTCTTTTTTCAACTGACAGTGAAAAACTCTATTTTAAACTGGATGATTTTCATCAAATTTTTATACCTGTACAGCTATAAACAGCGTTAATTTATTCCTTTTTTAGTAAAAGTTAAGTATTATCTAGCATATTATAATTTTGGATAGACAATGCAGGTAAACATCCCTTTAAAACAAACAGTTGACAACTCATATGACATTACTATAGATACGATTAAAAAAGTTCATTTTGATAAAAAAGTAGCTATTATTACCAACCCGAAAGTGGCCGGACTTCATCTGGCATACTTCCTTTCAAAAATATCAGCAAAAGAACTTTATATTATTACAGTACCTGACGGAGAAGAGTATAAAAACCAGGATTCTGTTGATTTGATATTGGAGTCTTTGTTTAACCACCGTTTTAACAGAAAATCAATGCTTATTGCTTTTGGAGGCGGCGTTATAGGAGATATGACAGGATATACGGCAAGTATATACCAGCGTGGGATTGATTTTGTGCAGGTACCTACAACACTGCTTTCTCAGGTAGATGCCAGTGTAGGCGGAAAAACAGGTATAAATAACAAGTATGGAAAAAATCTAATAGGTGCTTTTCATCAGCCCAAAGCTGTCTATATTGACCCTCATTTTTTATCGACACTTCCCAAGCGGGAATTTGGAGCCGGTGTTGCCGAGATTATCAAAATGGCAGTAACCTTTAACAGAAATTTCTTTGAATTTTTAGAAACAGCCGATCTGCACGATAAAGAAGTTTTGCAAGAAGCCATCAAACAGGCTGTACAGACAAAAGCAGATGTTGTCGCCAAAGACGAAAAAGAGCATGGACTGAGAGCTGCTCTGAATTACGGGCATACATTTGGACATGTCATTGAAAACGAAACAAAGTACAAAACATATTTGCATGGTGAAGCAGTAGCCATCGGTATGGTGATGGCGAACGAAGTTGCTGTGGCTATGAACCTGATGACGCCACAGGAGGCACAGAGGGTAAAAGAGCTTTTGCAAAAGTATGATTTGCCGACTTCTTATACCATCGAAGATGTCAACAGTTTTTATGAAACATTCTTCCTGGATAAAAAAAGTCTGGATGCTTCTGTAACGTTTATCATCCCCGTAGGCATTGGTGGCGTAAAAATTACAGATAAAGTTGATAAAGAGTTGATTCTCAGTGTTCTTCGTACATTTGGAAACAACTGATGCTGTTAAAGTCTTTCATTTTTACTGTTAGTATACTTTTTGCTTCTTTGTTGCAGGCAGATATTTCTGTTGAACAAAATGCCACAGATACAACAAAAGAAGAAGCACTTGCATTTGAACAGACAAAAGCATATGAACAGCAGATAAACACCATTGAGTCGGATATATCTGATGAAAACATGTGGATGAAAAGTTATTCTTCCTACCTGACATCTATGGATGTGAAGCATAATCTTGATGCCATTAAAAAAAGAATCAGGTATCTTGCAAAACATGCTAAAACAGATGCCGACAAAGATGAACTCATCGCCTTGATATCAAAAGAAAATATTTTGGCTTCACAGATTGAAAAATTAAAAGGCACCAACAGTTCTGCACCGTTTTCAGAACTGATAACGCCGCCAAATATCGACAAAGTACCGGAAATAAACAATCCTTTTGATATTCTTACCGGTCTGTCTATGATAAAAACACTCAATGCTAATCTTGAAGAGTACAAGAAAAAAAGAGAAAGTCTGATAGATTTGATCAGCAAATTAAAACAAGAGAAAAAGATTTATAAAAAAATTCTGCAGCTGCAGCCAAAAAACAAAAAATATGCTCAGATATACAGAAACAAACTTGCACAGCTTGAGATGTTTGAACAGGCACTTGATACTATGAATGTAACAATGAATGTCTATCAAAAACGCCTGGATATTGCAGAGATAAACATCAACAAAGGCATTGAAAAACAGGTTTACAGACTGATAAAAATAGGCATGGCAATACTGTTCGTATTTTTTATATTTTTTCTTTTAAAGCTGGTTGTCAAGAAATATATTACAGATAACGAACGTTTTTATATGGCAAACAAAATCATCACATTTACAAATTTCATCATTATAATTTTGATTCTGTTTTTTAACTATATTGAAAACGCTTCCTATCTTGTAACAATCCTTGGATTTGCTTCAGCAGGTATAGCCATTGCGATGAAAGACTGGTTCATGTCGATGCTGGGCTGGCTTGTTATCGTCTTTGGCGGAAGTATACATGTAGGGGACAGAATCCGTGTAGATATGGGAGGGATGAAATATGTCGGCGATGTTTTAGATATTTCGCTCCTTCGTATGACGATTTTGGAAGATATAACTTTGACATCTATCATGCACAACAGAAGAGCAGGCCGTATTATATTTATACCGAACAACTATATTTTTACCCAGATGATTGCAAACTATACACATAATTCGCTCAAGACGGTTTGGGATGGTGTAAAGATTACGATTACCTTTGACTCCAACCATAAGAAAGCTATGCATATAGTCAAAGAAATTACTAAGAAATTTTCTAAGGGTTATACGGATATTACAAGAAAACAGCTTAACAAACTCAGACAGCATTATAATTTGAAAAACACCAACGTAGAACCAAGAATCTACTCTTTTATAGAGTCAAACGGTATAGACATAGAAGCCTGGTATCTTACCAATGCCTATGCTACTTTAACACTCAGAAGTGTCATTTCAACGGAAATTTTGGATGCATTCAGGGAAGCGGATGATATTACGATAGCGTATCCTACACAGAAGTTACATGTATCTATGCAGAGTGAATCACCGAGTGCACATAACGGAGAAATAGTCTAATGCAGAGTAAAAAAAATGTCCGCGGGGCAAAAAAAGTATATTTTAAAACATTTGGCTGCCGAACAAATCTTTATGATTCTCAGGTTATGATGAGTTCATTAAAAGAGTATGAAATAACCCAAAATGAAGCAGAAGCCGATGTCATCGTTATAAACTCCTGCACGGTTACCAATGGTGCCGATACCCATGTGCGTTCCTATATTTCACAGGTAGAAAAAAACAACAATGGTGCAAAGCTTTTTCTAACCGGTTGCGGTGCCCATACCAAGGGAGAGTCTCTTTTAAAAGAGAACCGTATCCACGGAGTTTTCGGTCAGAGTGAAAAGCAGAAGATAGATGCACTTTTGGCAAAAGAAAAACCCTTTTACGAACCGGGTGATCTGAACCATATAGACGATATGGTTGTGGATGAGTTTGTAGGCAAAAGCAGAGCTTTTATAAAAATACAGGAGGGATGTAATTTTCGCTGTTCTTACTGTATCATTCCCTATGTACGAGGTGATGCCAGAAGTATGGATGAAAATAGAATTTTAGAGCAGGTCGCAAGACTTGCCCTGAACGGTTTCGGCGAATTTATCCTAACCGGTACGAATGTCGGCAGTTACGGGCAGGATACAAAAACATCTTTGGCAAAACTTATGAAAAAAATGTCTCAAATTCGTGGTGTCAGACGCATACGTCTTGGCAGTGTTGAACCTGTTCAGATTACAGATGAATTTAAAGAGATTTTGGATGAGCCGTGGATGGAAAAGCATATGCACATTGCTTTGCAACACACCTCGCCAAAAATGTTAAAACTGATGAACAGAAGAAATGTTTACAAGCAGGATAAAGCATTGTTTGAACTTCTGGCAGAAAAGGGATACGCAATAGGCACAGATTTTATAACAGGGCATCCGGGGGAGAGTGAAGATTTATGGCGAGAAGCTATGCAAAATGCAAGAGATTTGCCTTTGACACACATTCATGCTTTTACCTATTCAAAGCGTGATGGCACACCTTCTGCCACTATGAAGCCGGAGGTAAACGGCAAAACAGCAAAAGAGAGACTGCACGAATTGCAAGAGTTGATTCAACAGAAAAATTTTGATTTCAGAAAGGCTTACAGGGGAGAGCTTGAGGTGCTGATAGAGTCTTGTAAAGAAGGATTCTATCACGGGCTTGATCAGCATTTTAATAAAATTGTTGTAGAGTCTCAAGAAGATCTGGTTGGAAACTGGATTACTGTTACCAACTATGAAGTAAAAAAGGACTTCAATTATGCCAGAATCTAAAACAAACAGAATTGCGATTTATGTATCGGCCTTTATTATTATAATATTAATTTTATTTGCTCTGCTTCGGGACAATGCTGATGCCATAACCCTGAAACAGGCCAAAGAACTGTTGCAAAACCATAATGTTGAAAAGGTTGTTGCTACGAAACAATATGTTTACCTAAAAACAAAAAAAGGATATTATAAAATCCCTTTTTCACAGGTAACACCTAATATGTTTGCTGATTATAAAGTGGAAGTTGACAATGAATCAAATATATTGCTTTATCTGTTACTGTTTATACTGGTTTTGGGACTTGGTTCTTTAGCTTTTAGAAAATGGCAAAAAAAATCATTCAGAGAAATTTTTACTGCAAATGAACTCAAAAATGATACAAATCTTTCTTCTTCTGAGGGAAATACTCACATTGAAGCGATAAAAAGTGATGTGAGTTTTGATGATATAGGCGGTATCAGCGATGTTAAAGTGGAACTTGAAGAGATTATAGATTTCATGAAAAATCCAAAGCGATACAAAAGTTTTGGTGCGCGTATGCCAAAAGGAGTGCTTTTAATAGGACCTCCCGGTGTTGGAAAAACGATGATAGCAAAAGCGGTTGCGCATGAAGCGGGTGTGCCTTTTTATTATCAGAGCGGGGCATCATTTGTGCAGATTTATGTCGGTATGGGGGCTAAACGTGTGCATGAACTTTTTGCAGCAGCGAAAAAAAATGCACCTTCTATTATATTTATAGATGAAATCGACGCCGTAGGAAAAAAGAGAGACGGCAACAGAAATGATGAAAGAGAAGCAACTCTGAATCAGCTTTTGACTGAAATGGACGGATTTGAAGGCTCAAGCGGAGTGATTGTTATTGCTGCGACTAACAAAATAGATGTTTTAGACTCGGCACTGCTGCGTGCAGGACGTTTTGACAGACGGATTTTTGTAGAACTTCCGACCAAACGAGAACGTGAAGCGATTTTGATGAAGTATCTGGAAAAAGTACCGCACGAGCTGGATGTCAAAACAATAGCAAATATGACTGTGGGATTTAACGGTGCCGCACTGGCAGCACTTGTGAATGAGGCGGCTTTGTTGGCTTTGAGACAGAATGATTTTCATGTTACTTTGGAACATTTTGAGCAGGTAAAAGACAAAGTGATGTTTGGAAAGAAAAAACTTCAAATGCTCAATGAAAGACAAAAAGCATTCCGGGCAACCTATCAGGCCGGAAAGGTAGTGCTGGCAACCTATTATGATATAGCTTTTGAAAAACTGATGCTTTCAAACGAAAAGCTGACACCTGCTACGGATGAGCCGTTTATAAAACAGGAACTTGAATCTCGGGTGAAAATGCTTTTAGCCGGAATAGCTGCCTGTGACATAAAGTACAATGAGCATGCAAGCAGTGCCAAAGATGATCTGGATGAAGCAAAAAAACTTGTGAAAAAAATGTGTGAAGAGTATGGTATGTGCTCGTCATTACTGCCGGATGAAAAAGAGCAGGAACTCCTGCTTAAAAGGCTTTACGAAGAGAGCCGTGTATTACTTGAATCTCTTTTGAAAGTGCTTGAAAAAATCGAATATGTTCTTTTGGAACGTGAAAGTATTAGTAAAACCGAAGTAAAAGAGTATTTAAATGAAGTTTTTTAGCGGATTTTCTTTAAAAAATGAAAAATACTTTTTTGACCCTTACATGTATAAAAGTGATTTTACCGTAAGCGGTTTCAGTTACGGAGCGATAAAAGCTTTTGAGTTTACATGTAAAGCTTTGGAAGAGGGGAAAAGAGTAGATACTTTACAGCTTTTTTCACCGGCTTTTTTTCAAAGTAAAAATGAAAAGTTTAAGAAACTGCAGCTGATGGCATACAGGAAAAATGAAAACGTCTATTTGCAACAGTTTATAAATGCCTGTTTTTTGCCATATGAGAGAAAAGAAGTAGAACGCAGTGTGACAGTATTGGAAGAGCTGGATGAACTTTTAAACTATGAATGGGATATACAGAAATTATATACACTGGCAGGTAAAGGGGTAACAATTGAAGTCTATTTAGGTGGAAAAGACCAGATAGTTGATACGAAGAGTGCCAAAGAATTTTTTCTGGATGTGGCAACGGTTACATACATAAAAGAGGCAAATCACTTTTTGCAGGTTTCATGAAATTTTACCGTATATAAATGCCTAAAACTCCGAGGGCAAATCCTCCCGTTGGTCTGAGCCTCTACGCTTTAGGCATTTATATACTAGCTCCGTGAAATAAAAGAGTGAATATTGATTATTAAAATAAAAAGGAAAAAAATATGAGTGAAATAAAAATAGGTGTAATAACTGCAAGTGACAGAGCAAGTAAAGGAATTTATGAGGATATAAGCGGAGTGGCTATTCAAGACACGATGAAAGAGTATTTAAAAAGTGAATTTGAAATAGTTTACAGATGTATTCCCGATGAGCAGGATGTGCTTGAAGCAACAATGAAAGAGTTGTGTGATGATGCAGGATGCTGCCTGGTTGTGACAACCGGCGGAACAGGTCCGGCACTTCGTGATGTGACACCCGAAGCGACTGAAAATGTATGTGAGAAGATGATGCCGGGTTTTGGTGAACTGATGCGTCAGGTAAGTTTGCAGTATGTTCCAACAGCTATACTTTCTCGTCAAACAGCAGGAATCAGAGGTAAAAGTTTAATTATTAATTTACCGGGAAAACCAAAATCAATCAGAGAGTGTCTTGATGCGGTTTTTCCTGCCGTTCCCTATTGTATAGATCTTATTGAAGGTCCGTTTATAGAAACAAACGAGGATGTTATAAAGGCATTTAGACCTAAATCAAAGTAAAGAATATATAAATTATTGTTTAATAATAATTATTATGTCGTATAAGTACAAGTAAAAACCTTCCTACTTCTGATACAATGGGTTAAATAAAATCCAATTGGTGATATATGAAGTATGAAGTATTTTTACCAGATATCAAACTCAGCAGCATAATTAAGTGCTATGTTGTTATATATGATTTTACTTTACTCTCTGATATGCTTTTTCTGCCAAATGGCGGGAACTTTATAGTTTTTAACAGAGGTATTACCGGCTACTCACTTCTTAATAATAAAAAATATCAGATTCCGAAAGGTTATTTTGCAAGTATAAAAACGGCTAAATCCCAAAAAAGCATTTTGGACTTAGAAAACATTCCGCAGGTTGAACCTGCTGTTATGATACTCGCTGAACTTTTGCCAATAGGTTTCTATAAGTTATTTAAAAAAGATGCTGCTTCTCTTTATAACCACTATCTTCCTCTTGAAACCACAGTGATCAATAAATACTTTTCCAAACTCTATATGCATAAAAGTATGGAGCAGGATATTTGTTATCTGGATGATGCTTTTTTACAAATGTATAATGACCAAAATAATTCTAGAGAATTTATAGAGGATATTTTGGAGAGAATTGAAGAGTATAATTATGAAGTGACTGTAGAAGAGTTGGCACAGGAGTTTGCCTGCAGCCGGCGTACTATAGAGCGTCAGTTTAAAAAATTCATTGGTCTTTCTCCCAAAAAATTTATTTTTGTCTGTAAGTTTTATCAGATTTTTATGGAATATATTTCTGATGGAAAGAAATTCAATGACACCCAGTACATATATAACGACAATGCACATTTAAACAAAGTCTTTCATAATATAGTCGGCCTGTCTCCCAGTCAGACTTTTGAAGATATAAATAAAAAACACACACTCAATGTATATCAGTTAAAAGTTTCAGAAGTCTGATCAATGATTAAAAAACAATTTTAATGCCTACAGGACAGTGGTCTGAACCTTCTATATAATCCAAAATAAAAGCATCTTCAAGATTTTCCGCCAAATCTTCAGATATGAAAAAATAATCAATGCGCCAGCCGACATTTTTTACTCTTGCATTGGAACGGTAGGACCACCAGCTGTATGCGTCTGTTTTGTCTCCATGGACATATCTGAATGTATCTATATATCCATGATCTAAAAATTTGTCTATCCATTCTCTTTCTATTGGGAGAAAACCGGATGTCTTGGCATTTGCTTTTGGATTTTTCAAATCTATTTCACGGTGTGCGGTATTTACATCTCCACATACAATAATACTTTTTCCCTCATCTTTGAGCTTTTCACAATAGGCTAAAAAATCATCATAAAATTTCATCTTATAGGCAAGACGCTCTTCATCCTTCTGACCGTTTGGAAAATAAACATTAAAAAGAACGATATCTCCATAATGTGTCTCAATGATACGTCCTTCATGCTTTGTATCAATGTCATTACATGGTGAGGTATAATCACTCTTTAGCATACTAAAAGTGGCTGTTCCGCTGTACCCTTTTCGTTCTCCGGAATTAATGACAACTTCTGTGAACTCTTTTTCAAACAGATTGTCTGGAATTTGCTCTTTTTGTGCTTTTATCTCTTGCAGGCATAAAATATCTGTGCTTCTTTCATCTATCCATTTAAGCGCTTCTTTGTTAGCTACAGCACGTATTCCGTTAACATTCCATGATATTATTTCTATTGAATCTGACATATAAGACCTGTACTTTTTTTTCAAAATTATAGCACAAGTCTGAGAGTACAATAGAAAAAAGTTGATGTAAATCAATCTGACAAGAATACTCTAATGTTATAATATTTTTTTATAAAAGTAAAAGGGATTAAAATGTTAATAGAATCAAAAGATGTACAACAGGTATCAAATGCAATGATGAATATTTTGCATGAAGAAGAGATAGAAATAATTAATAATTTTCACGATGCGGTACTTGCCAAAGATATTAAAAAAATAGATGAACTTTTTCAGGTTGTTTTGTTTGATGTTGAGGACCACTTCACAACAGAAGAAGATATGATGGAAGAGAGTAACTTTTATGCAATGCAAATGCATAAGAGCGAACATGACACAATGAGAGGAAAAATAAAAGATTTGTTAGAAGAGTGGAATGAAAACAAAGACCCTCAGGCAATACAGACTTTTTTGGAAGAGGAATTCAAACACTGGATTGTTTTACATGTAGCACGATGGGATTCTGAGACTGCAATGCATATCGGTGATACAATGTAATGTAAATTTCCTAAACCAGGCAGTTTAGGAAATTTTTTTAAACAAAGTCTACTTTTGCCAAGTGATGGTTGAGACCAAGTTCAGCCGGAGTACAACCAAGTGCAAGTCCAACCATTTGCTGCATATGCAGTACAGGAAGTTCTACTTCACGACCGATCGCTTCACTTGCATGTGCAGTCTGCGTATCAAGTTTAAGGTGACAAAGCGGACATGGTGTTACCATCCAGTCGGCATTGCCATCCATCGCACCGGCAATAGCATTTCCTGTTAAAACTGCTGCAGTATGGGGTGCCTGCAATTCAACATGAAAACCACAGCATTTGTTTTTTTCATCATAATCGACAGTCTCCCCGCCACAGGCAATGATTAAGTCATCAAGTGAAGTAGGATTATAAGGGTTTTCAGCAGTTTTATGTGTTTCGTTTTGCAATTCTGAAGGGCGGATATTATGGCAACCGTAAAATGGTGCAATATTAAACTGACTTAGCGGTGTAACAACCATCTCTTTGAGTTTATCAAGTCCAAAATCATCAATAATTGCATATAAAAAGTGTGTAACATCAGAAGTACCTTTATACTCGAGACCTACTTCTGCAAGTTTTTCATTGACTTTTGCTTTGAGCTCTTCGTTGTTGTCAAGTCTGTGCTTTGTCATTGCAGTATTGAGCTGACAGGTATTACAGATAGTAACCATTGTAAGCCCGTGTTTTTCAGCATAGGCAATGTTTCTGGCATTTAAAACCAAAGATAAAAAGTCATCATAGTCTTGAAGATGGGATGCGCCACAACATGAAGCCTCAGTCAGTTCCACAAGTTCTATTCCCAGTTTTTCAGCAACTGCCATAGTTGACATCATTTGTTCAGGAGTACTTTGTTTTGCAGTACATCCTGTAAAAAGTGCGTATTTTAGTTTTTCCATTTATATTTCCTTACATTCTCACATTTATTGAACAAAGTCCAATAAATATTCAATCACTAAAGTTTTTTACTATTAGTAAAAAAGTAGCTTTTAGCTACACTCCTAAAACTTTACAGTTGATGAAGATTTTACAAGTTTTTGAATCTCATCAAGATTTTGGGATTTTGTGATACCCCACGGCGGAACAATTTTACCTTTTGTAAACATTTTAAATGCAACAGGTATATGTTTAACAATTGCCGGACCTTCAGAGTAGAGGACAAGTCCACCTTCATCAAGTACACCGTTTTTCATAATTGACTTTTTAAAGCCGACGGCATGACGAACTGCAACATTGTTTTTGGCAATACCTTCCTGGAAAGCCATTTGGTGCAGTTTTGTAATTTTACCAATAGGATTAATCTCTTTTGGACAGGCTTCGGCACATTCAAAACATTTTACACAGTCCCAGACACCCTGTTTCTCTTCATTGACATCTGCGAGTCTTGATGTTGAGTTGTCCCGTACATCGGCACTGAAGCGATATGCTGCTGCAAAAGCGGCAGGACCGAAGAAATCTTCATTGATTTCAACGGCAGGACAGGCATAGTGACAGGCACCGCATTGGATACAAAGATCTGCTTCGTCAAGTTTTTCGGCATCTTCAGGTGATACAAGGTTTTCAGACTCCGGATTTTCATCAATATCTGCAACAAGGTATGGTGTGACAGCAGCGTGTTTTTCCCAGAAGTCACCTTTGTCTATAATCATGTCTTTGACAGCTCTTTTTTTACTCAGTGGTTCAATAACAAGCTCATTGCCGAAAAGCTCTACCATATCATTCATGCTCTCTTTACAGGCAAGGGTCGATCTTCCGTTTACTTTTATGGCACAGGTTCCGCAGATACCGTGACGGCAGCTTCTTCTGTATGAAAAACTTCCGTCATGATCCCATTTTATTCTGTTTAGTATATCCAATACAACTTCTTCAGAAGTCACTTCCATATCGTAATTTTCATAATATGGAAGGTAGTCTTCATCAGCATTAAAGCGAAATACTTTGAAGTTTACTTTTTGCGTAGTTATTTTATGTTCTGTACTCATAAGTTATCCTTAGTAATTTCTTTCTTTGAGTTCATGTTTGCCAAGAACAACATCCATATAATCCAATGTAATGTTCCCATTCTCATCCATATATGCCATAGTGTGTTTTAGAAAGTTTTCATCATCACGTTTTTCAAAATCTTCTCTGTAGTGTGCACCGCGACTCTCTTCTCTGGCAATAGCACTCTCAACAATAAACAAAGAGTAATCAAGCATATGCCCGAACTCCAAAGCTTCCTGCAGCTCTGTGTTAAATACTTTTGACTTGTCTTTTATACGTACATTTTTAAATCTTTTACGAAGTTCTTTTACTGTGTCAATTGCGATTTGCAAAGTCTCTTTGCTTCTAAATGCACCTGCATTTGCAGTCATACACTGTTGCAGCTCTTCTCTTAGGACAGGCACGCTTTCATTTCCGTTATTATTGAGTAAAAATTCAATTTCTTTGAGTGCTGTCGCCGCATCCTCTTCACTTGCTTTGCGAAGTTCAATAGTATCTACATCCCGTACCATTGTTTTACCGACAAAACGACCAAAGAGAAGGGCTTCAAGCACAGAATTTGCACCCAGGCGGTTTGCACCGTGTACTGATACACAAGAGCACTCACCTGCGGCATAAAAACCTTCTATAAATTCTTCATTGTTTTTACGGGCATGTCCGTCAATATCTACAGGAATACCACCCATAGAGTAGTGTGCCGTAGCAGAAATCAAAATAGGCTCTTTTATCATATCAAGGCCTAAAAATGTCATCGCAAGTTCACGAAGTTCAGGAAGTTTATTCATAATAAGTTCTTTCCCAAGATGTGTTACGTCAAGATATACAGCATCTTTTCTCGGTCCGACACCACGGCCTTCTCTGATCTCATTTAAAATTGCACGCGCAACAACATCACGTGATGCAAGTTCAAGAGCGTTTGGAGCATATTTCTCCATAAATCGTTCGCCTTTGGAGTTATAAAGACGGCCACCCTCACCACGAGCTGCTTCAGAAATTAAAACACCGTTTCCGGAAAGTCCTGATGGGTGAAACTGAACAAATTCCATATCTTCAAGAGGAAGACCGTGACGGGCTACAATTGAGAGTCCGTCACCTGTATTTGCATGGGCATTTGAGTTGATTTTATAGGCACGGGCATACCCGCCTGTTGCAAACATGACAGTTTTTGCATTAAAAACAGCCATTTGCATATCACGAATATTATAGGCAACGACACCTGATACTTTGCCGTCTTTATAGATGATATCAGCTGCATACCATTCATCCCAAAATTTTACACCGACACGATACGCCTGTTCATATACTGTTTGTAAAAGTGTTAACCCTGTTCTGTCTTTTGCAAAACATGCACGAGGTGATGATTGTCCTCCAAAAGGGCGCTGTGCAATTTTACCGTCAGGTTTTCTGCTAAAAGCAGCACCCATTCTCTCTGCCCATCTGATTGTTTCAGGTGCATTTTTACACATAAATTCTACGGCGTCCTGGTCTGCCAGATAGTCAGATCCTTTTACAGTGTCAAATTCATGAAGTTCAACACTGTCTTCATCACTAAATGCTGCGTTGATTCCACCTTGAGCTGCACCGGAGTGACTTCTCAAAGGATGTACCTTTGTTATAACAGCAACTTTTTTTCCTGCATTTTGCAATTCTCTTGCTGCTGCACATCCTGCAAGGCCTGCACCAACTATAATCGCATCGTAAGTATAAATAGGAATACTCATTAACCCATCCTTCAATAAAGAACTAAAATAATGCTGATTATAGCGTGAATAGTCTTAGGCTAGGTTAAATGCAGTATTTGTTTTTGTGAAGTTTGTGTTTGTTACTATTTGAGACATGTGACTCTTTACATCTCTCTTTGGGCTAAGTCTCTTAGTTGGAAAATTCTATTGTTCCCTGTTGTTTTTGCATATTCTAAAATTTCCTTTGCCTGTTTTATTGCCTCTTCAAGTGAAGTGTTGTTCGGTTTGATGACAAATCCGCCTGTTACAGTTATATGTATAGGACCGTGACCAGGTGCATTAAATTTGAGTTCAGAAATACTCTCTCGTATTATTTCCATATCTTTGAAAAGCTGTTCTTTCGATGAGCGTGAAAGAACGACTGTAAATTGATTGTAGTCTGTTCTCGCGATGACATCTATGGGTTGCTCATGCAAAGAAACAGTGTAAGCAACTTTACGCAGTATTGCCTGTGTGACTTCCTGGGTAAAGGCTCTGTTGGATTTTGAAAAATTATCCACCTCAAGAACAGTAACAGCTGTAAAGTTGCTGTCTTTGAGTCCTTTTTTTGCTCCATAAGAGTTTACAAGACCTTTGTAGTTGTTTATTTCTGTTACAGGATCAAGCATGCTGGGGTTGTTCTGAACAACAGTTTTTCTGTTCATCCTCAGTGCAATAGCGTCAGCCTCGAGTGAAAAAATTTCATAATCGCTTTTAGTTTTATCAACCTGAAACAGGTACTCAATATCCTGTAAAATGGCCGTCAGCATTTTTCTGTACCAAAATGTTGCAAATAAAATAAGAAAGAAAGTGATAATTACCAGGATTTTTATAATATCAAATTTTTGCTGATTATAGGTTAGACTTTTAAACAGCATAGTATCTATCTGCTGTATTATTTCATTCAGTGATCTGTCTAATTCTGCTTTTGCTTCTTTTGCAAGTTTTTTATTTTTTGATCCGACATAATATTTATGTGCCGCATTGTTAAATTTGTCAGTTAGTACAGAAAGTCTTTGTAAGTCATCAAAATACTCTTTCTCATTTCTCAGTATATATCTGTCTGTAATGTTGTATTTATAAAGCATTTTCAGTTTGTCGATTTCTTGATGCAGCTGTGTGCTTTTTCCGTTAAACTGTATAAGTGCCAGTTCTATATCGTCCGTATCCAAGTGTGTGAGTGTTTGAATAATCTTTTTTTGATTGTTCAAATTATTGACTTTATCAAAAGAGAGTTGTTCTTCAAATGTAAGCAAAACAGCCAAAGACGCCAAAAAGAAGATAAAAAGCAGATAAAATTTTAAGTGTTCAAAAATTCTTTTAATAGAATATTTCATAGTATGTTTTTCCTAATAATGTTATAATGGCGTTATATTCTATATCGGCAGTAATTAATATATGCTTAATAAAAAGAAGTCTTATTGAATTTAGAAAATTATTTTATATCACAATTTAACAGTAAACACATTGGTGACGACGGTGCATTGATTGACAATATTGTCTATTCCAAAGATGCATTTTTTGAAAACGTGCATTTTAAACGCAGCTGGATGAGTTGTTTCCAAATTGCCCAAAAAGCAATGCTTGTAAATATTTCTGATGCGGTTGCAATGAATGCTGTGCCGAAATATGCACTGTTAAGTGTTGCAATGCCAAAGAATATGACAAAAGCAGAAATGAAAGATTTGGCTGACGGATTTAAATCAGTCGCAAAGCAGTACAATATAGAAATTATCGGCGGTGATACAATCAGCAATACAAAGCTTGATATCACTGTAACCGTTATTTCCAAAACAAAAAAGCCACTCTTGCGCACCAGAGTCAGAGAAAATTATCTTTTTGCTTTTACCGGGGAGCTTGGGCGCTCGGCAAAAGATTTGAAAAAACTGCAAAACCTGGGGAAAATCCACAGAAAATCAAAATTTGTTCATATCAGATTAAGAAATGATTTTGTCACCAAAAGTATAAATGTTTTAAAAGCGGGTATGGATATATCGGATGGTTTATGCAGTGATTTGGGTAAAATTGCATCACTGAACAAAACAGGCGTGCAGTTTATAAAAAAAATACCTAAGCATATTGCATGTAGCGGGGAAGAGTATGAAATGCTGATTGCTTTTGATGCAAGGGATCTCAAAAAAATCAAAATGTATGCCAGACAAACCAGAACAAAACTGACAGTTTTTGCAAAAGCTGTAAGAAACAAATATACAAACAGATGTAAAGCACATCATTTTTAAGGAACAGAGAAATATGGACAGATTTTATTCACTTGCACATGCAAGTATTGATTTTCACTTTAAACAGACTCCCCGTGATTTTGTAGTTGAGGAGATACCTTTATATGAATTTTCGGGAGAAGGGGAGCATTTAATACTGCAGGTAAGAAAGAAGAACCTCTCTACAAATGAAATGATAGGACAAATTGCCCGTTATCTGGGTATAAAAAACAAAGAAATAGGCTATGCCGGGCTTAAGGATAAAAATGCGATGACAGTGCAGTATATCTCTTTGCATAAAAAACATGAAGAGGCTTTGGAAAATTTCAATTTTGACGGAATAAAAATTCTTTCAAAAACATACCATAACAACAAGTTGAGAATAGGGCATCTAAAAGGCAATCGTTTTTATATTAAGCTGAAAAAGGTCAATCCTACAAGTGCTGAAAAAATTGATGAAGCATTAAAAAATATAGAAAAATTCGGGTTGCCGAATTTTTTCGGGTATCAAAGATTCGGAAATGACGGAGATAACCATATTCTGGGAGAAAAGTTGGCAAAAGGAGAGGCAAGAGAGCGTAATCCCAGAGTCAAACGTCTCCTTATAAATGCTTATCAGAGTCATCTGTTTAATCTTTGGCTCTCTAGAAGACTTGAGATCAATACGCTTGTGAACAGTTTTAAGGCTGAAGAGATCGAGAGTTTGTTAAACATGCCAAACGAAGAAGTCAAAAAGATGAAAGAGCAGAAGCATCCTTTTAAACTTATCAGCGGTGATGTTATGGAACACTATCCGCACGGAAGACTTTTTGACTTTGAAGGCGCAAAAGAAGATTTAGAAAGATTTAATGCACGCGACATCTCTGTTACAGGACTTTTGTGCGGGAAAAAAGTACGCCATGCCACAGAAATTGCAGGAGACATTGAAAAAGACTATGATGATGAAATCAATGCTGACGGGGCCAGGCGCTATGCCTGGGTCTTTCCAACGGAGATAGAAGGGCGTTTCAACAAACACGAAGCACAGTATGAAATGAACTTCACACTCCCTAAAGGTTCGTATGCCACAGTTTTAATAGAAGAAATTGCCAAAAGGAAAATAAATGAATAAGAGACATATCACATCAGCCGTATCCCAGCTGTTCGGTAAATTTGCAAATAAAGAATTTCCGCACTGGTTTCAAAAAATTGTAAACTATTCCTATGTAAAACTGATGGGACTCGATATGAGTGAATTCCATGACCCGGGTACCTATAAGAGTCTGAACGCGCTCTTTACAAGAAGACTCAAAGAGCCAAGAAAATTTTCTTTGAATGCAGAAGATTTTATTGCACCCTGTGATTCTTTGATTACGGAGTGCGGCAGACTTATTGACGATTATGCTTTACAAATCAAAGGCATGCGCTATAAAACTGATAATTTGCTTGGAAAAAATTTTACACAGGCAGAAAAAGATTATGTGCATAACGGAGAATTTGTAAATTTTTATCTTTCTCCAAAAGACTATCATCGGTATCATATTCCGATGAATCTGCAGGTACTTAAAGCTGTACACATTCCGGGAAAATTTTATCCTGTTAATATCCCTTCGTTGAAAAAACGTTTGAATCTTTTTATAGAAAATGAGAGAGTTGTGCTGCTGTGTAAGACACAAGAAGGAAAATATTTTTACATTATCCTTGTGAGTGCATTGAATGTCGGCGTTATGAAAATAAGTTTTGAGACGCGTATACAGACAAATGCAGATGTACAAGAGGAACAGGTGTATGAGTTTGAAAACCTTTATCTTGACAAAGGTGAAGATTTTGGCTGTTTTGAAATGGGCTCTACCATTGTCATATTGGCCGAAGAAGATATGCTAAAACTTTTAGTCAAAGAAAATGACAAAGTAAAGTTTGGAGATACAATAGCAAAATATAACTCCAAATAATATTTTTTATTTATGTTACAAATATACTCATGTATATCAATGTCTTTTGCTTTTCTTAAATTCTTGATTTAAATCAATCATTTATAATTTTTTCAATGCTATTATAAAAACGTTAGTAAATATGTTGAGAACATTGTAAAGTGTTTAACTACTTTTAAAAATAGTGAGGAGAAAATATGTCACTTTCAAGAAGAGAATTTCTTAAAAGTTCAGCGGCAGCTTCTGCAGCAGCAGCTATTGGTATGACTGTACCAGCAGAACTGAATGCAGCAGCAGCGAAAGCTGAAAATAATTGGAGATGGGACAAGGCAGCTTGTCGTTTCTGTGGTACCGGTTGCGGGATTATGCTCGCAACTACGGGAGATGGTAAAGATAGAAAAATTGTTGCGGTCAAAGGGGATCCTGCTGCGCCGGTTAATCGTGGTCTTAACTGTATTAAAGGTTACTTTAATGCGAAAATCATGTATGGTGCGGACAGACTGACACAGCCGCTTCTTCGTGTAAATGACAAAGGCGAATTTGACAAAAAAGGGAAATTCGCACCGGTTTCATGGAAACGAGCGTATGATGAGATGGAAAAAAACATCAGAAAAGCACTCAAAGAAAAAGGTCCTGAAGGGGTAGCTGTATTTGCTTCTGGACAGTATACAATTATGGAAGGATATGCTGCCCAAAAAATGATGAAAGGCGGATTCAGATCCAATGCGATTGACCCGAATGCCCGTCACTGTATGGCATCTGCTGTTGTCGGTTTTTACCAGACATTCGGTATAGATGAGCCATCAGGTTGTTATGATGATATTGAATTGACAGATACAATCGTAACCTGGGGTTCAAACATGGCGGAAATGCACCCGATTTTATGGTCTCGTGTAACAGACAGAAAACTTTCAGACCCTGAACGTGTAAAAGTGGTCAATATTCAGACCTATACACACCGTACCTGCGATTTGGGTGACTTTAACATTATTTTTAGACCAAACACTGACCTTGCATTATGGAACTATCTTGCTCGTGAGATTGTGTACAACCATCCAGAAGCCATTGACTGGGATTTCATCAAGAAAAATATTATCTTTGCAGCAGGTCCTGTAAATATCGGATACGGTTTCAGACGTGCAGGTGAAAAATCTGTTACTCCGGTAAGACCTGACGGCAGTGCCGGAAAATATGATGCAAAAGAGATGGAAATTTACAATAAAGAGATGAGTAAGGTTGTCTCAGAATTAGAAGGTCCTGCGTTAGAACCATATGGTTATAAAGCCGGTGATACTATGAAAAACACTGCCGGTACTTTAAAACACTGGGAAATTTCTTTTGAAGAGTATAAAAAATCTTTAGAACCATATACATTGGAGTATACGGCAAAACTTTGTAAAGGTGATCCTGAAGAAT